>DATJFE010000046.1:0-4493 GCA_035495955.1 Vicinamibacterales bacterium
TCCGCAGCGTCGAAAATCAAGATCTGACCCCGGTGCAGGGGACCGTCCCCCGCGGATGACAGGATTCAGTCGTCCCGGAGCACCTGAATCGGCTCGATGCGCGCGGCGCGAATCGCGGGCCACAGCGATGCCGCCCCGGCGATCCCCAGCACCATCAACAGGACGCCTGCAAACGTTGGGACATCGAGCGCGGAGACGCCATATAGCATCCCGGACAACGCGCGTCCGAGCGCCGCGGCGAGCCAAATACCCGCCGCACAGCCGGCCAGCGCGACGCGCAGCCCTTGACGCAGGAACGACGAGGCGATCTCGCGCCGCAGGGCGCCCATCGCGATCCTGACGCCAATCTCCCGCCGCCGCAGCGTGACGAAGTACCCAAGCGTCCCGTACAGGCCCACCGCGGCGAGCGAGATGGCCGTTCCCGCGAAGGCCGCGAGAAGGACCGTGCGCAGCCGATTCTCCGAGAACGTGTCGTCGAGATGCTGGTCGAGCGGCATCAACTCGTAGACGGAACGGCGGGGCTCGATTTCCTGAATCTTCCGCCGGATCGTCTCCGCCATGCCCATCGGATCCGTCCGCGTCCGAACGAGAAAAAGGGGAGCGGGCACCGGCGCGGCGTTGCACCAGTAGACGATCGGAGGCGGTTCCTGATTCAGCCCTTGCTCCCTGGCGTCGCCGACGACGCCGAGAATTCGTGCGGCGCCGAGGAACGAATTCCGCGGCACCTGTTCGACGTGACTGCCGACCGGCGTCGTCCGCGACAGATACAGCGCGGCGAATTTCCGGTTCACGACGGCGGTCGCGACGTCCGCGTGTTCGCCGCAGGCGTCCCCCGCGAGCACCGGGATACGCATGGTCGTGAAATATCCTGCCGAGACGATCCGGTTGCTGGCCATGATCCTGTCGGTCGGATTCGTGCCGCCCTCGAGAACGCGAAGCTCGGTCTGAAACTGGAACGGCGCGCCAGGCACTGCCAGCGACGTCGCGGCCGCCTCGACGCCGGGCAGCGCTCGCAGCGACTCCAGCGTCCCCTCGATGCGGCGGGAGAGTGCGTTGATGTCGGCCGTCTCCGCCCAGTTGCCCGTGATGCGAAACGTCAAGACACGCGTGGGGTCGAATCCCGGCGAGACGTGCACCAGCGCCTGGAAACTTCGCAGGAGGAGCCCCGCGCCAAAGAGCAGCGTCACGGCCAGCGCGATCTGAACGCCCACGAGCAGCCATTGAAGGCGATGAGTCGACGGCGTCAACGCGCGGCCGCCTTGCGCGAGCGAATCGCCGAGATCGCGTCTCGTATTGCGCGCGGCCGGCAGGAGGCCGAACAGCAGCGTCGTGCCCACGCCGCAGGTCAGCGAATAGACGACCAGCGTCCAGTCCAGCTTCAGCTCCGCGACGCGCGGCAACCCGCCCGCGAGCATGCGAAAGGTTCGAAACCCCGCGGCCGCGACAAACAGCCCGAGAAGGGCGCCGCACACCGCCAGCATCACTGCCTCGCTCAGAAGCTGCCTGACGATGGACGCGCGCGAGGCGCCGAGCGAATAGCGGATCGCGATCTCGCGCCGGCGGTCTGCCGTCCGTGCGAGCAGCAGCGCGGCGATATTCGTGCACGCAATCAACAGCAGCAGCGAGACCGCCGCGAACAGCATCCACAGCGATCCGCCAATCCCGCCGATCGTGACGTCCTTCAGCGGACGGACGCGCGCAGCCAGCGTCGCGTCCGTCGCCGGGTACTGTTTGCCAAGCCGCGCCTGCACGCGGTCCAGATCCGCCTGCGCGTCGGTCACCGTGACGCCTGGCTTGAGGCGGCCGATCACCGTAAACCATGTGGACTGGCGGTTCCGTGCGTAGGGGGCATCCAGAGGACTCGAGCTCCAGACGTCGACCGCGGTCAGCGGAAACCGGAACGACGCCGGCATGACGCCGACGATCGAAAACGACTGGCGTCCGACCCGGAGCGGCCGGCCGATGACGTTTGGATCCGACGCGAAGCGCCGCTTCCACAGCCGATCGCTGATGACGACCGCCGGAGGTCCGCCGAATCGTTCCTCTTCCGGCGCGAACATCCTGCCGAGCGCCGGCGGCACTTCCCAGGCCTGAAAGAAACTCGGCGCGACCCACGCGCACTCGATCCGTTCCGGCAGCTCGCCCGAGGTCTCCGACATGTCGTCGGAGTAATAGCCGGTCAACGACTGAAAGGTGCCATTCATCCGCCGCCAGTCATCCAGCCGGGCGGGCGCCACGAATGTCGGCGGCGTCGCCGTCTTCGGCTCGTACTGCTGGACCAGCACGAGCCGATCCGCGTCAGGGAAGGACAGCGGCCGCAGGAGGATCGTGTTGATCGCGGAAAAGACGGCGCTGTTGGCGCCGATGGCGAGCGCCAGCGTCACGATGGCGACAAGAGCAAAGCCCGGACGCCGCGCCAGCGTCCGGCAGGCGTAGCGGAGGTTGCGGACCAGTTCGTCCACCGCGCTCACGCCGCGGGCATCGCGGCATTGTTCCTTGATCTGGTCCATTCCGCCGAACTCCAGCCGGACGCGCCGCTCGATTTCGTCCGGCCGCACCCCCGCCTGGCGGTACTTCTGCTTCTGACGGTCTACGTGAAACTGCAGCTCGTCGTCGAGCTCGCGCTCGACGGCGGTCCTGCGGAACAGCGCGCGAAGGCGGTGGAACAGATCCGTCAGCACGCGTCACCTAGTCCATGCCCATCACGAGGCCGACGGCCGCGATCAGCTTTCGCCAGCTTTCGGCTTCCGCGGCGAGCTGCTTCCGCCCCTTGCGGGTCAGGACGTAGTACTTCGCGCGGCGGTTGTTGTCGGAGATCCCCCATTCGGCTTCGATCCAGCCGCGCCGCTCGAGACGGTGCAGCGCCGGATAGAGCGATCCCTGCGGGACCTGGAGAACGTCGCGCGAGACCTGCTGGATGCGCTCGGAGATGGCCCAGCCATGCTGCGGCTCGAGCGCGAGCGTCCTGAGGATGAGGAGGTCGAGCGTTCCCTGCGGCAGATCGACGCGAGCGTTTCCCATCCGGCCTTGTCCCCTTGTGCTTCTACACGAGGAGTATGGCACGGCCTCGTGTAGAAGCGCAAGGGAAGAGATATCTATCGCTGGATCCGGGCGGATCCGCCGGTGGCGAAGGCACGCACTTCCTCGACGGTCGCCATCGTCGTGTCGCCCGGAAACGTCGTCAGCAGCGCGCCGTGCGCCCATCCCAGCCTGACCGCCTGCGCGGGATCCTCGCCGGTCAGCAATCCGTAGAAAAACCCCGACGCGAAGCCGTCGCCGCCGCCGACCCGGTCGTACACATCGAGATCGCACGTCGGCGACACGTACGTACGGCCGTTGACCCACGCTACGGCGCCCCACGCGTGGCGGTTCGTCGAATGCACCTCCCGCAGCGTCGTCGCGACCGCCTTCATGTTCGGAAAGCGCGCGATGACCTGCTCGATCATTCCAAAGAAGGCGCTCGGATCGAGCTTGGATGCGGCGGCGACCTGCGGTCCGGGCATGCCGAGACCCTTCTGGAGGTCTTCTTCGTTGCCGACCAGGACGTCGACGTGGCCGACGATGCGGGTCAGGACCTCGCGCGCGCGGTCGGCGCCGCCGGCCGCCCGCCAGAGCTTCTCGCGATAGTTCAGATCGAAGGACACGATCGCGCCGTGCGCCCGCGCGGCTTCCATCGCCTCGACGATCAGCTCGGACGTCGTCTCCGAGAGCGACGCGAAGATGCCGCCGCTGTGGAACCAGCGCACGCCCGCGCCGAAGATCGCCTTCCAGTCGAAGTCCCCGCGCTTGAGCAGCGACGCCGCCTCGTTGGACCGGTTGTAATAGACGATCGGTCCGCGAACACCGAAGCCGCGATCGCTGTAGACGGCCGCCATGTTCGGCCCGCGTACGCCGTCGTGCGCGAACATCTTGTAATGCGGCGTGACGCCCATCGCGCGTACCTGGCCCGCGATGAGATCGCCGATCGGGTACTCGACCATCGCCGTCGCGACGCCCGTGCGCATACGGAAGCAGTCCGCCAGATTCGCTGCGCAATTGAATTCGCCGCCGCTGACATGGACGGAGCAGGAGGAAGCCTTCCGGAACGGGACGACGCCGGGATCGAGCCGATGGACGAGCGCGCCGAGCGCGAGGAAATCCAGCGCGCCCTTCGCGGGTATGGTCAGGCCGGTCTGCATAAGCGCGCCGGGTACGTTAGCACAGCGCCGCCGCGGACTACGCGGACTATGCGGATCACAGGCCGCGGAGTGCGCGGATCACGCGGATCACAGGCCGCAGAGTACGCGGACCACGCGGATCGCAGGCCGCGGAGTACGCGGACCACGCGGATCACAGGCCGCGGATGCGCGGATCACGCGGATCACAGGCCGCGGAGTACGCGGACCACGCGGATCGCAGGCCGCGGAGTGCGCGGACCACGCGGATCACAGGCCGCGGAGTACGCGGACCACGTGGATCACAGGCCGCGGAGTGCGCGGATCACGCGGATCCAC
>DATJFE010000047.1:0-47447 GCA_035495955.1 Vicinamibacterales bacterium
GGGCCGATAGCGCTAACGTCGCACCAGTTGGACGTCGAATCGCGTGTCGCCATGGACCGGAACTTCACCCAGATGGATCTCCTGGTAGCCGTCCTTGCCGAAGACGGCTTCCCGGCTGCCGTCAGACAGACCGTGAAGCTGGTAGAACCCATTCTTGTCGGTTGTCGTGTGGTCCCATCCCCCTTGTTCTTCGTCCAGGCGGTCCACGTGAGCGTTCTCGATCGGCACCAGTCCCGTCGCCGTCGCTTCGGTGACATATCCGGACAGCGTGTACGTCCCCGGCGGAAACAGGTCGGTCCAGCTCACGACCAGCGCGCCGCCCGTGATCTCGAGATCGACTAGCGTCCCCGGATTGGAGTGACCGAGATCAGCGGTCATGTACGCGCGTCTCTCGCCATCGGCCGCTCCGAACCGTACGGCTAACCAGCACTGGCAGGAAGCCTCTGGAACACCGTTGCCTTGCGTATAGCCGGGGCCGCCCACCTGGTGACCGGAAAGATGGGTGCCGTCGATCCAGATGAGCTCGTTGGCGGTGGTGAATTGCACGATGTGACCCCGCGCGTCGCGCACGTCCGATGTGGAAAGACCCGTCAATGGATCCCTGAACACCACCAGCGCCGCGTTGTCCGGTTGTGAAACGCCGGATGGTGCCAAGGGTGCCGACGGCGCGCGCGCGGCTGGGTTGCTGCAGCCAGCCAGTCCAACGGAAATCATCAAAAGAGCGATTCCATTTCGTGTCCGCTTCATGATCTTCGGCCGCCTCCTGTCTTAAGAAGCGGGAACGAAGGTCAAAAAGGTGAAGCGCAATCATTTTCGTCGCAGGCGCAACAGTGGGGACAATCGCTTCCGCGTAAGCCGATGGCCATCGCATACTTAGCTTCCCGTGCGGTGAGTGGCGGAGAGGCTGAAGGCGGCGGTTTGCTAAACGCCGATCAGCGTTTCGGCCATCTTCGTTTTTCCTCGCAAATCCTCGCGCTTCAATCACTTCATCGATCGCGCGACTTGGCTGGTGTTGTCTCTTTTCGCCCCATTTTGGGAGCTGCCAGGGACAATTTTAGGGACAATTCCATCGCGCGGCGATCGGCAACACAGGCCGCCGCTAATCGTAGTGAACCTCGCGCGTCAGCGGGATCGCTGAGGGGCGGCGCCGTGCGGCCGTCACGCCGAAAGGCGGTGACATCCTGGATGTCACCGCCCGGTCTTGCGAAGCGATCAAAATGCGCCCGAACGATGGCATAGCATTCACATGACGCGGCCTCGAGCCCGCGTCGATCGAGCACGCTCACGCGTCCGTGTGTGTACCGGATGAGTCCGGCCTGCTGCAGCCCTCCCGCGACCGTCGTCACCGTCGGCCGCTGCACGCCCAGCATGACCGCGAGGAACTCGTGGCTCAAATGGAAATCCTGTTCATGCATCCGATCGTGCGTCATGAGTAGCCAGCGCGCGCACCGCTGCTGGACGTGATGCAAGGCATTGCAGGCAGTCGTCTGCATCATTTGGGCGATGACGACTTGTGTGTAGCGCCCGAGGAGATCGCGGAACGCTGCGTGTGGAGAGCGCGCAACGGGAGCTCACCAGCCGCGTCCGCCCCATCCTGAACGTTTTGATAGGCGCCGTCGTCCTGGTGTTGGTCATCACGTGCGTGAACATGGCCAACCTCACGCTGGCGCGTGCGTCGAGCCGTGTCCCGGAGATTGCCGTGCGCCGCGCGCTGGGAGCGACGCGTAGCCAAGTCGTGCGGCAGCTGCTCGCGGAAAGCACGCTGCTGGCGCTCGCCGGGGCCGCGGCCGCGCTCGGCGTGCTGGCAGTGATGAAAGACTCGCTCGTCGCCGCCATGCCGCCGGATCTGCCGAGGCTCACCGAGCTCCGCTTCGACGGCGGGATTGTCGCCCTCGGTATCGGCCTGTCCATTGCGACCGGCCTCGTCTTCGGGATCGTGCCCGCCCTTAGGGTGTCGGGAATCGACCCCGGCGAGAATCTGAAGGAAGCCGGCCGTGGTTTGGGCGAGGCGCTGCCAGAACCGTACTATACGAAAATTCAGCCGAGCTTTCGACGACGGGCGACCGTCAGTCCGCCGCTAGACTCGGTGGATGATCATTGAAACAGTCCGCTGGCGGATCCTCCTCGTCGCCCTGGCTGGATGGGTGAATCGGCACCAGCTGGAGGTCATTGACTATCTGCGGGAAGAGAACCGCGTGCTCAAGGAGCAACTCGGGGGCCGACGACCGCGGCTCACCGACGCGCAGCGCCGCCGGCTGGCAAGCCGGGGCCACGCGCTGGGACGATCGCTCTTGGTGCAGGTGGCGACGCTGGTCACGCCCGATACGATTCTGCGATGGCACCGTCAACTCATCGCGCGGAAATGGACTAGGGCCCGACGCGGCGTCGGACGGCCAGGCGTCCTCAACGAGATCCGCCAGCTGACCGTCCGGATGGCAACGGAAAATCCGACGTGGGGCTACCGGCGGATTCAAGGCGCGTTGAAGAATCTCGGACATCGGGTCGCCCGCACCACGATCGCCACCATCTTGCGGGACCACGGCATCAGTCCGGTGCCCGAGCGGCCGATGTCCTGGCCCACCTTTCTGGCCGCGCATTGGGACACCATCGCGGCGGCCGATTTTTTCACGACCGAGGTCTGGACCGCGCGCGGACTCGTTACCTACTACACCGTGTTCGTCATCGAACTCGCCTCGCGCCGCGTGCATTTGGTGGGGTCGACTCCGCATCCCGACGACGCGTTCGTCGTCCAGATCGCGCGCACGCTGACGCAGGCTGGTGACGGCGCGCTCGTGGGCCACCGCGTCCTGATCTGCGATCGCGACACGAATGGAGTGAGGCGTTTCGGCACACGCTGGGGGCCGCGGGGATTCGCGTCGTCCAGACGCCGTACCACGCCCCCGACTGCAACGCATACGCGGAACGGTTTGTCCGTTCGATCAAAGAAGAATGCCTCGACCGCCTCATTATCCTCGGGGAGGCGCACCTGCGGCGAGCGCTGCGCGAATTCGCGACGCACTACCACCAGGAACGGAATCACCAAGGCTTACACGACCACCTGATCGCACCCCCGCCGCCTGGATCGCCAAACGGGGCGATCCGCTGCCGCTCACGGCTCGGTGGGCTGCTTCGCTACTATTATCGAGCGGCCTGATGGCTCGGCCGAATTCTCGGATAGTACGGGAGCGTACCGATTGATCCGCGACAGTCCAGAATGATCTCTGGCCCTGTCACGCCGGAGGTCGCGGGTTCGAGCCCCGTCGACCCCGCCATTTATTTCCTTTCACGGTTTTCGCGGCGTCCAGAACTGCGCGCCGGATGGAAACTCGAAGCCCCTGGGCGCGACGCCGACGACCACGTACGGACGGCCCTCGATCTCGATCTGCTGCCCGATGATGGCCGGCGATGCCCCGAGACGCGCGTTCCACAGCTGGTGGCTGAGGATCACGGTGGACGTTCCGGCAGGGGCGAAGTCGGCGCCGACAAAAAAACGGCCGAGCAACGGCTGCGCGTTTGTGCCAGGGAAGAAGTCCTTCGTGACGGACGCGCCTGCGAGCGGCGCGGTGCTCTCTCCGATCTTCACCTGATGCGTCTCGGACGCGAAGGAACCGGCGGGCGGCTCCTTGAACTGAGGCACGAGATTTCCACACGCGTAGATCGCGACGGCAAGCAACGTCGCCGAAAACGATCGGCCAGCACGCGATTTCCGGGGAGCCATACGGGAGAGCCTACAACAAGTCGCTCTGGCCGGTCCGGCAGCGACGCTCCTTCGTTATGATGGCGCCGTGATCGAGCGCCCGGAGGTTCCCGACCGCATCCGGCGCCGCGTCGCGCTTCGGCTGCTTCCGTACGTGTGCCTCCTGTATATCGTTGCGTTCATCGACCGCGTCAACGTGTCGTACGCCGCGCTCAGCATGGCGAACGAGGCGTGGTTCGGCCCGCGCGTCCTGGGTTTCGGGGCCGGCATCTTCTTCGTTGGCTACATGCTGCTCGAGATTCCGAGCACGGTCTTCATCGAGCGATGGAGCGCGCGGAAGTGGATCGCGCGGATCATGATTTCGTGGGGCCTCATCGCGTCGGCCATGGGGCTTGTGAGCTCCGCGCGCGGGTTCTACATCCTGCGCTTCTTGCTCGGCCTCGGCGAAGCGGGCTTCTTCCCCGGTATCCTCGTCTATCTGACCCACTGGTTCACGGAACGCGATCGCGCGCGTGCCATCTCGGGCTTTTTCATCGCCGTGCCGCTCTCGTACGTGATCGGCGCGCCCATCTCGGGGATCTTCCTTCGCGTCCATTGGCTGGGCCTGGCGCCGTGGCGATGGATCTTCATCTGCGAGGGCATTCCCGCCGTCGTGCTCGGTGTGCTGAATTACTGGCTGCTCACCGACTGGCCTCGCGACGCGCATTGGCTCGACCCGGGAGACCGCGAGATCCTCCAGTCGGCGATCGACGCGGAGCGCCACGGCAAGCCGGCACGCCTCCCCGTGCTCGCGTATCTGAAACACCGCACGGTCCTCACGCTCACAGCGATCTACTTCCTCGCCATCTGCGGATCGTACGGATTCGGCGTGTGGCTGCCGACGATGCTGAAACAGTTTTCGGGATTGTCGGACTCGCGCATCGCCGTGCTCGCAGCGTTGCCCTACGTCGTGTCGCTCGTGTGCGTCGTGATCGGTTCGTGGACGTCCGATCGGCTGGGCGAGCGCATCTGGCACACGGCGATCCCGCTGTTCGTCATGGCCGTGGGTCTGTCGATCGGGAGCATCTGGCACGTGTCGACGCTGAGATGGCTGATGCTCGGGTTCTGTCTCGTGGGCGCCGGCGTCTATACCTATATTCCGGCGTTCTGGTCGCTGCCGGGCCGCCACCTGACCGGCGTGGCGGCTGCGGTCGCCGTTGGCGTGATCAATTCGTTCGGCAACCTGGGCGGCTTCGTCGGCCCGTTCGTCACGGGGTGGCTGCAGTCGGTGTCGCACTCGTTTGCGTTCGGCATGGGCGTGCTGCTGGCACTCCAGGTCGCCGCCGGACTGCTGGTGTTCACGCTGCCGCGCGAGTCTGTCCAGAAGATCTAGCTGGTCGTCTTAACAAGTCCACTCGGATCCAAATTGTTCGTCTGCGACGAGGTTACATAACTATGTAGATTGGAGGCTCGCCGGCCTTCCCCCTGGCGACTACACCGACCAAACGGCGTACGTTCCGTGCTGACTTCGCGTCATGCAGGTCGGCCTAATCATCGACGCCGGAATTCGCAATTCGGAGAAGTATCCAGCAGTCAATCTTTCGCATGTCCCGGGTACCGGGGGTTTGGCGTTATGCTGCGAGCGTCGTAGGCCGAGCGCGATGTGCTGATCGGCCTCCTATCAACTTGATCTGAGCGCGCAGAGACGATGACATCGGTCGCTTCGGGTGACCGGCTGATATCTAGCTCTCAGCATAAACGGAGGTGCCGGTGCTCTACGCAGGGGCCGGCGGCTACCCGGCCCGAATGGTCGTTCGTCAGCGCGATCTCATCGGGATTCCCTCCGGCGTCATGATGCTGGAGGTGCACGCGTTGGCGATGCTCGTCGGTCAGGAGCGGATCTCTACGCGATCGGGCGATCGCGACGGCGGTGCGCGTCGAAGTCCAGAACGAGCGCCCTGCGGGGATATGCGCGCGCGGCGATCGAGCGTATGGAGGGACGTGGCGAATCGCCACGGACGATGATTCAACGCGACGCTCCTCGCCCCCTGCTTCAAGCACAGCCGCGACGTTTTCACAGCCGCGGCGTCGACCACGACATCGAATCGAGTCGGGATTCACTTCTCGTTGCGTTGCGCAACCTTCGCCCTGGTGTCGTGTCCGTCGGAAGCGTCCTCAATGCTGACGTGCCACGTCAACCCGCATTTCGTAGAATTGGCAGCGGCTGACGAGTGTCGGATGACGTCGCTCACCGTGCCGTTTCTATTACGCTGTTCAATGTCAAGCAGACGTCCATCCATGACGCTCATCTGCGCTGCCGGATGCCAATAGCGACAATCCGCGGCGAATACGATGTCAAGAAAGAAGAACCGAGCAAACCAGTCGCCAGCGTCCTCGGCGAAAACGGTCCTTAACTCACCACCGCGGGACTGGTGGTGGCTCGCGGTGTTCGCCGTGGCATTTGCGGCGCGCCTCACTTTCGTCTGGCACTCACGAGAGCTGCCGTTCTTCTTCTCGCCGATTATCGATCCGCAGGGGTACGACGCTCGGGCGGTTGAACTGATCACAATGGGGCTCCCCGCTCGACCGTTCGACCAGGCGCCGCTCTACACCCTGTTTCTGGCGGCAAACTACTTTCTCTTTGGGCACGGATATCTCGCGCCGCGCGTCGTCCAGTGTCTAGTCGCTGCTGCAAGCTGTGTGATGGTGCAGCGTCTCGGCGCGCGGCTGTCGGGCCGCACCGCGGGCGTGATCGCCGGCTTTGCCGCGGGTCTCTACGGCCCACTGGTTTTCTACGAAACGGACCTGCTGCGAGAGGTGGTGGTTATCTTCCTCGCGCTCGCGCTGCTCCTGTGCCTGTGGCGCTGGCAGGAGAGCGGACGCCTCGAGTGGGCCGCGGCGGCGGGGTTCCTCATGGGGCTGTCGCTCATCGCGCGGGAGAACATATTCCTCTTCCTTCCGTTCGCGGCCGCCTGGTTGTTCTTCCGGACGGAAAGTCGATCGCAGAGCCGATGGCTCGCGCCCGCGGTGTTCGTCCTCTTGGCGGTGCTGATGGTGGTCCCAGTGACCATCTGGAATTACCTGAACAGCGGCGCGTTCGTTCCCATTTCCTCTGAGAGCGGAGTGAATTTCTTTATTGGCAATAGCCGGATTCCGAGCGACTGACGGGACTTCAGCCCGGCATCGAGTGGGACCGCATGCGAAAGGCGCCGCAGACCGACTTGGGGGAGAATGCCTCGCCAACAGCCTACAACGCGTGGTTCTTCCGGCGCGCATTCCGAGACATTGCGGCCGCACCGGGGGGCTGGGTGAAGAAGCTGGTCAAGAAAACCTGGCTGGTCTTCGATGCTGAGGAGCTCGAACCGAATAACGACATCAACCTGTATCGCAGGGAATCGTGGCTGCTGCGCGGGCTGATTTTCCGTCTCGGGCCGCTGTGGTTCCCGTTTGGACTGGTGGTGCCGTTGTTCGTTCTCGGCGCCGTGACGCGGAAACCGAGCGCGGGCGCATGGCTGATTCTAGGATTCATCGCGGCCTACACGGCGTCGCTGGTGCTGTTCCACGTCCGTGCGCGCTATCGCCTGCCGATCGTGCCGGTGATGCTGCCGTTTGCGGCCGCGGGCATGCTGTGGGTTGCGAAGCAGTGGAAAGCCCGGAATGCGAAACTGCTCGCGGAGGGGCTGCTCGGCCTCCTGGCTGTTGCCGCGCTCGTGAACGCGCCGATCGCGGACGTTTCCTTCGCGCACCGGTTTCCGACGCACTACATGCTCGGCAAGTCCTGGCTGATCGCGGAGCAGGACGAGAAAGCCGCGCAGGAATTCGAGCGGGCGCTGAACGCGCACGAGGATTTCGCGGACTTGCGGCACGACTATGGGCAGTCCCTCCTGCGGCTCGGCCGCGAGGAGGAAGCCGATGGTGAGATGGAGAAAGCAGTGGCGCTCGCGCCGGACTGCGCGTTCTGCCGAAGGGATCTCGGACAGCTTTACCGAAGAAAAGCCGAACGACTCCAGGCGGGCGCCCGCGAGTCACTGCAGAAGGATCCGGCGAGCGCGGAAGGCAGGGCGGATGTGCAGGAGTCGTGGCGGCTGTTGCGCGCCGCGATCAAGCAGTACGAAACGGCGGAGGAGTTCGACCCGTCCGACGTCACGATTGTGTACGACCTGGCGTTCCTGCACGAGGAGGCCGGGGACGATGCCGTGTTCCGGCAAAAGCTAGAGGAGTTCATCAAACGGGCGCAGAACAAGCCCGAGCTGGCGGAGGGAGTGCAGCGCGCGGAACAGATTCTCCGTGAGAGGGGTGGTCCGACCAGGGGCACAGACAATCGCCATTAGCCGAGTGCCGCGTTCGGATCGCTGTTGACAACCGCGCTGTCCACCTGGAACGGGAGATCGCGTTCATCGTGAGGTCGATGCGGCTGGCATGCGGACTTGACGTCGAAGTTGGCGACCTGTTCTCTGACTAGCACGCCGACACATCCACCCACCGCCTCATGCTCGATGGCGGTCAGGCGCGCGCCCACGCGCGCGCGCGTGAGGCCCTTCGCCTTCACCAGCTGCTCGATGATGGCGCAGGACACAACATCTGTTGAAGAAGACGATTCTCAGCGTGATGAAAAAGCTGGCGATGCGTCAGGACAACCGGACCGTCGAAGCGGTGGAATTTTCTACCTAAGAACCGTCTCACTTTGGGGCCAACGTCAACTTTGGGGCCAACGTCACTGCGAGTGTCCATCACGCGGGGAAGCTTACGCGGTAGCTCATCAGGTCCGTCTCAGAATAGCCGGCGCCACGGGCGGACGATCCGCTAGTGCGCTATTGGACAGCCATCGCAGCGTGGATGCCGTACTCTCGCTGCGTGGCTGGGCGATCGCTGCCGTTCTGGTGGGCGCCGTCTCCGTCAGATCCAATGGAGTGTTCATGAAGAAATCGTTTGTCGCGTTCTCTCTCGTGTTGACAGCAGTGGCATCGGTGACAGCGCTGGCGTTCGCGCAGAGTACGACCCCCTCGGAATCCGAGACGGTCGCGGCCATCACCCAGTTGGAAAACGACGCGGTCAAGGCGGATCTCGCCCAGGATTCGTCGTTCTACGATCGCTCCTTGGCGGATGACTGGACCGGAGGAACGAGCCGGGGCACGTGGGACAGCAAACAATCACTTGTCGCCGACATGAAGGACACGAAGAACAACAAGACGAAGAGCGAGAGCATCCGCAATCTGAAAGTCCACGTCTACGGCGACACGGCGGTTGCCCTCTACACGAGCACCTACGACTCGATGATCAAGGGGCAGCACTACGCGAGGACCATCATCAGCACGGACACGTTCATGCGGCGGAACGGCGAATGGAAGCAGGTCGCCGGCCACAGCTCTCAGGCAGCGAAATAGGACCGATCACAGCAATGCGATGCGCGCGGAGACTGGGTGTTCCCAGCCTCCGTGGCAGCCGGGTCGCTCGCGCCGTCTCCAGCGGCGGGCATGGACGGGAGCGCCGCCGGCGGCAGTGCGCAACCTGGTGCACTGGCTCGTGACCGTTCCAGTCCGGTTCGCCTCCTACGGTCAGCCAGCTAGTCGGGCGTGCCCGTTCCGCGGTTCGTCACGCAAGTGCGTGGCGCGGCGAGAGCTTTTCCCCGATAGGCGTACTTGGTGTCTCCGGACGAGCTGACGGTCATTGATTGCGATGATCCGGTGACTTCACCCATCACGGTCCCTCTCAACTGGGCTAGGCAGAACAGATGAACAGCCAGGCCCTGCCCCCAGGCACGCGCTTGGGTGTCTATGAAGTCACCGCCCAGATCGGCGAAGGGGGCATGGGGCAGGTGTACCGAGCGCGCGACACCACGCTGAATCGCGATGTCGCTATCAAGGTTCTGCTGCCCGCCGTCGCCAACGATCCCGACCGCCTCGCGCGCTTCAGACGAGAAGCGCAGGTGCTCGCGTCACTCAATCATCCCAACATTGCGCACATTCACGGGCTCGACAGGCAGGAAGAGCGGGACGGGCAGGGCGGGACGGTGTTCATCATCATGGAACTGGTCGAGGGCGAAGAGCTCGCGCAGCGAATCGCGCGTGGTCCGATTCCACTCGACGAGGCATTGCTCATCGCAAGACAGATCGCCGAAGTACTCGACGCGGCGCACGAGCAAGGGATCATCCACCGTGATCTGAAGCCCGCGAACATCAAAGTGCGACCCGACGGCACGGTGAAAGTGCTCGACTTTGGGTTGGCCAGGGCCGTGGATCCCGCGGACGGTTCGGGCGCCAACGCGATGCATTCGCCGACGCGGTCGATGCACGCGACGGAGGCGGGGATTATCCTCGGCACGGTCGCGTACATGAGCCCGGAGCAGGCGGTCGGCCATGCCGTCGACAGACGCAGCGATCTCTGGGCGTTCGGCGTCGTCGTGCTGGAGATGCTGACCGGTCGGCAGGTCTTTTCTGGCGAGACCGTCGCGCACGTCCTGGCGTCCGTGCTCAAGAGCGAACCTGACTGGACGAGGCTGCCGATACAGACGCCGACGTCAATTCGTCGCCTGCTCCGCCGCTGTCTCGAAAAGGATCGCAAGCGGCGTCTCGATTCAGCCGCCGACGCGCGGTTGGAGATTGACGACGCGCTGGCCGGGCCAGCAGACGCGTCGACGGCGGTCGTCTCTCTTGCGCGAGGATTGAGCTGGCGCGAGCAGACCGCGTGGGGATTGGCGACTATGCTGGCGCTCGTCGCACTGACGCTGACGATCGGATGGATCACAGCGAGGAGGTCTGACCTCCCCATAACTCGCTTCTCGATTGCGCCTCCGGAACAGTCGGCGTTTGCGTCGGGTGGTGGCGGCGCATGGGGATCGCCCGTCGTCGTGTCACCGGACGGGCGCCGCATCGTGATCGTCGCGGTTGGTCCCGACGGCAAGAAACAGCTGTGGATTCGGCCGCTCGATGCCCAGGCGCCGCAACCGTTGGCCGGCACGGAAGGCGCCAGCAGCCCGTTCTGGTCACCGGATAGCCGATGGATCGCGTTTTTCGCGAATTCGAAACTGAAACGGATCGCCGCCGGCGGAGGCGAAGCACAAATCCTGTGCGGCTCGGGCGCAGGCGGAGGTGGAACCTGGAACGGCGATGATGTAATTCTGTTTTCGCCGGCGGAATCGGGTGAAGCTGGTCTGGTCCGCGTGCCCGCGGGCGGCGGCACGCCGGTACCGGTAACGACGCTCGACGCGGCGCACGGTGAAACAAATCATCTGTGGCCACAGTTCCTTCCGGACGGCCGCCATTATCTTTACGTGGGCGGAGGCCGCGACGCCCCGGCACTCTATGTCGGGTCGCTCGGTTCGAAGGACCGCATCCGGATTCTGGACGCCGAGCGGTTGGGCTACGAAGACAGCAAGGTCGAATACGCCGCCCAAGGTTACCTTCTGTACGTGCGCGGCCGTGCGCTCGTGGCCCAGCCATTCGACCCAACGCGGCTGGCGCTCGCCGGAGACGCCATCCAGGTCGTCGATGGAGTCCTGAAAGAAGGGCCAGGATCGTCGGCGTTCTCGGTGTCCGCCACCGGCGTGCTGGTGTTCTGGGGCGGAGGGGTGCCCCCGTACTCCCAGCTCGTGTGGATGCGACGCGACGGCACGTCAGCCGGGACGGTGGGACCGGCGGGAGCCTATCTGGAGCTTTCGCTGGCTCCGGACGACCGGACCCTGGCTATCAGCCGATACGAACCGGACGAGAAGGTCCTTGCGGTCGGCCTGTGGCTCGTCGACGCCCAGCGAGGAAGCTCGACCAAGTTCACGTTCGGCATCGGATCAATGGCTCCCACCTGGTCGCGCGATAGCGCGCACGTGGCGTTCGCGTCGCCGCGGGGAGGGCCCCCCAGCCTGTATCAGAAGCCCTCCGACAACGGCGGACTCGAGGAGTTGCTCCTTAGGTCACCGGTGTCGAGCCGTCCGACCGATTGGTCCGCGGCCGACAAGACGCTCGTTTATCAATCGTTCGATCGGGTGACCAGATGGGACCTGTGGCTGATGCCAACCTCCGGTGCGCGTACGCCCACACCGTTTCTTCGAACGCCATTCAACGAAACCAGCGGGCGCATCTCGCCTGACGGCCACTGGATGGCGTATGTATCGGATGAGTCTGGCGCACCGGAAGTGTACGTGACGAGTTACCCGAACGCGCGCGGTAAATGGTCCATCTCGGCGCACGGAGGCAACGCGCCCAAATGGCGCCGCGATGGCAAGGAGCTGTTCTTCGTTGCGCCAAATCGCCAGCTGATAGCGGTCCCGGTCAACGTCGGCAATGCCAGTGCGGCATTCGACGCCGGCCCGTCAAAGGTGCTCTTCGACGTGCCTAAGCTCGAGTTCGGGGCAACGGGGCTGTTCAGCGAGTGGCAGTACGCTGCATCCGCGGACGGCCAGCGGTTTCTCGTCAGGGTCCCTGTCAGCGAGACGCGCGTCCCTCCCGCCACGGTGGTGTTGAACTGGTCTTCGGAGATTCGGAAATAAGTTGATACGACGAGCCTCGCGTGTCATTCGATAAGGCATGACCTGAATAGGCCTGTCCCAGTCGAGCGGTGGACCCATTCGGCGAAGCTCCCTCGACGTCGGTCTTGGAGACGGACCCTGTCTCAGGCTTTCAACGTTGCGGCAATGCCTTCGCGGTATCCCGTGGCCGCCAGTCTCCGCGCCCGCTCCGTCGACGGCCTTTGCAACCCGCGCAGGCATGAGTTCCGTCTAAGCCACCGTGGAAAACCCGCTGACCGCCGTCCGCTACGCCATTCGACAGTTCCGCCTCTCTCCCGTGTTCACCGCGGCCGCCGTGCTCACCCTTGCGCTCGGAATCGGCGGCACGACGGCGATCTTCACGCTGATCCACGCGGTCATGCTGCGCTCGCTGCCAGTGGCCGATCCGGCGGCGCTGTACCGCATCGGCGACGGCGACGACTGCTGCGTGGAAGGGGGACCCCAGGATCGGTGGGGCATGTTCTCGTTCCCGCTGTATGAGCGCCTGAAAGCCGCGGCCCCCGAGTTCGAGCAGGTGGCCGCCTTTCAGGCGGGCGGAGCTCGCGTGAGCGTCCGGCGAGCCGGCGTCGATACGTCGGCGCGACCGCTGCGATCGGAATACGTGACCGGAAACTACTTCTCGACGCTCGGCGTTGGCGCGCTCGGCGGCCGCGTCCTCGGCGCGGACGACGACACGGCGTCGGCGCCGCCGGTCGCCGTGCTGAGCCATCACGCATGGCAGAGCGTGTACGGCGGTGACGCGTCGGTGATCGGATCGACATTTGTCATCGAAGGGCACCCTTTCACGGTGATCGGCGTCGGGCCCCCGGGGTTCTTCGGAGACACGCTCCGCAGCAATCCACCCGATCTCTGGATTCCCCTGCACCAGGAGCCGCTGATCAACGGCGACAGCTCGCTGCTGCGTCAGCCCGTGTCGGCCTGGCTGCGCGCGATCGGGCGGCTGCGGCCGCAGGCGTCGGTTGACGGCATGGCGCCGCGCCTCACGGGCGTGCTCCGGCAGTGGATGCAGTACGAGTCCGGCTATCCATCCAACTGGATGCCGGACGTGATTCGCCTGCTGCCCAAGCAGACGATCGCCGTCGTGCCCGCGGGCGGCGGCGTCGGCGTGATGAAAGAGGAGTACGGCCGGAGCCTGAAGATCCTGCTGGCCGTGTGCGGTCTGGTGCTGCTCATTGCCTGCGCGAACGTGGCGAACCTCCTGCTCGCGCGCGCCGTGGCGCGGCGTTCCCAGACGGCCGTGCGGCTGGCGATTGGCGCGACGCGGGCGCAGATCGTCACGCAGGCGCTCGTCGAAAGCGTGCTGCTGGCAGTGGCTGGCGGAGTCGCGGGTCTGCTGGTCGCCATGGGCGCCGCCCGTCTGCTCCTGGCGCTGGCATTCTCCAATTCCCAGTTCCTGCCCATCAGCACCCGGCCGTCGATTCTGGTTCTCGCGTTCGCGTTCGGCCTGGCGCTGCTGACGGGCGTGGTCTTCGGCGCGGCGCCCGCCTGGTTCGCGACACGCACGGATCCCGTGGATGCGCTGCGCGGCTCCGGCCGCAGCACCAGCGATCACTCGTCGATCGCGAGAACGGCGCTCCTCATCGTCCAGGCGACCCTGTCCGTCGTGCTCGTGGCGGGGGCCACGATGCTGGCGCGAAGCCTGAACAAGCTCGAACATCAGGACTTCGGCTATCGCGTTCAGGGCCACGTCGTCGTTTCCCTGAATCGTCCACCGGCGACCTACACGCTGCCGAAGCTGATGGCGGTGTACCGCGAGATCGAGGATCGGCTCAACCGCCTTCCCGGCGTCCAGGGTTCAGGACTCGCGCTGTACAACCCGCTCACCGACAACTGGGGGGAATTGATACTGGTGTCCGGGCACCCGGCGCCGAAGCTGAACGAACAGGCCGGCGCATCATGGGATCGCGTGAGCGCGAATTACCTTCAGAACCTCGGCGTCACGTTGCTGCGAGGCCGTGCATTCAGCGCGGCGGACAACGAGCGCGCGGAACCGATCGCCGTCGTGAACGAGGCATTCGTCAAGCGCTTCTTCAAGCCGGAGGAAGATCCGCTCGGGCAGCATTTCGGCCTCGATCTGCCCGAGAACGCCGGCACGTTCCGCGTCGTCGGGGTCGTGCGCGACGCGAAGTTCGCCGGATTCGCGCTGGACAGGCCCGCGCGCCCGATGTTCTACGTGCCGCTCGCGCAGAACGTCGACTACAGGAACGATCTCATGAGACGGGTCGAGGTGCAGTCGCACTTCATCGGCGGCCTCATGCTCGCGACCGATCTGTCGCCAGGCGCGCTCGAGCCCACGATCACCAGGACGCTGGCGGAGATCGATCCCAATCTGACAATCACCAGCGTGCGGACGCTGCAGCAGCAGGTCGAGCTGTCGTTCGATCAGGAACGCTCCGTCGCAAGCCTTGCCGGTCTGTTCGGGGTGGTCGCGCTGCTGCTGGCCGCCGTCGGCCTCTACGGCGTGACGGCCTATTCGGTGGCGCAGCGAACGAACGAGATCGGCATACGCATGGCGCTTGGCGCCGGCCGCGGCCGAGTGGTGAACCTGGTCCTGCGCAGCGCCTTCCTGCGGGTGCTGGCGGGTCTGATTCTGGGCCTGCCGCTGGCCGTCGGCGCCGGGCGCCTCATCGCCGGCCAGCTCTATGGCGTGTCGTTCTGGGATCCGCTGGCGCTGACCGTCGCCGCGGGATCGCTGGCGATGTGCGCGTTCGTCGCGGCGGTCATTCCGGCCACCCGCGCGGCGTCCATCTCGCCGACGCGCGCTCTTCGAACCGCGTAGCCGTCTGGCGATCACACCTCGAACAGCACGCTGACCGACTCGCCATCGTGGATTCGGCGAATCGCCTCCGCCAGGAGCGGCGCAACCGAGAGGACCCTCATGTTCGGCAGCCGCTTCTCGGGCGGAAGCGGTACGGTGTCGGTCGTGACGATTTCCGCGATGTCGCGCTGCGCGCCCAGCCGCGCGATCGCCCGGCCGGTGAACAAGCCGTGCGTACACGCCACGGAAATACGCTTGACCCGCCGCTCGCGAAGCCTGGCGAGCACCTCCAGGATCGTGCCGCCGTTGGCAATCTCGTCGTCCAGCACGATGACGTTCTTCCCCTCCACGTCGCCGACGAGCGTGTCGATGACGACTCGGTCGTCGCTCACACGCTTCTTGCTGCCGGCCGCCACCGGCAGGCCGAGGCTCCGAGCGAAATGCGAGGCTTCCTTGGCGTTGCCAAGATCGGGTGACACGACGACGGTATTCCTCAGCGTCCGGGCACGGAAATGTCGGGCGAGCACTTTGAGCGCGTTCATGTGATCGACCGGGACGCTGAAGAATCCGTGGACCTGCGGGGAGTGCAGCGTCATCGCGAGGATGCGACCGGCCCCCGCGGTCACGAGGAGGTCCGCAACCAGGCGCGCGGCGATCGAGATGCGGGGCGCGTCCTTCTTGTCGGATCGCGCGTACGCGAAATGCGGAACGACCGCGGTAATGCGCGCCGCTGACGCGCCGCGCGCCGCGTCCAGCATCAGGAGCAGCTCCATCAGATGGCGCTGCACCGGCGGCACGAGCGGCTGGACGATGAAGACGTCCGCCTCCCGGCAGTTCGCTTCGAGCTGCACGCCCAGGCAATCGTTGCTGAACGTCGTGGTACTCGAGGGGCTGAGCGGAACCTGCAGGCGTCTGCACAGCGCCCGCGCCAACGAGGGATGCGCCTGACCGCTGAAGACGACGATGTTCTTCATGTGAAGGGCGAGCAGCCGGAGGCGCGGCACGCGCCTCCAGTCTGTTCGCGCGGAGCGTCAGTCGGGAAGGGGCAGCCGTCCGGACTGCCGCGGGGCGTTCGGCATCTTCTGCGGCTCGTTCGACGTCGGGCCGCTTCTGATCCGCTCTTCGCTCGACGCCGGGCGCGTCGGACGGGTCTCTTCCTCGCTACGGCTGTGCTGCTCGTCGCCTGCGGAGCTCCGCTCGCGATCTTCTCTTCGCATGAACCCTCCTGTACTCTCTGGCGAGTGCAAAGCCGAAGCCGATGTCGATCGGTTACGACACTTCGACCCATCGTGGCCGCTGTCTTGCTTTGTCAGCAGGCGTGCGGAAGCTGATCTGTATCGCCCTCCTCGCGGGAACGCCTTTTTGCGCCACCGACGCGCGCGCGCAGGGGGGACCGCCGCTCATCACGGACGATCCCGACACGCCCGGTCCGGGCTACTGGGAGATCAATCTTTCGACATTCCTCGAGAAGCATGCTCACTCGCATCTACTTGAACTTCCACGGCTGGACGCGAACTACGGCGTCGGGCGCCGAATTCAGCTCAAGTTCGAGATGCCCTGGATGCGAGGCGGCGAGGACGGCGACGTGCGAACCGGCGCCGGCAACGCCGTGGTCGGCGTGAAGTACCGGTTCATCGGTCAGGAAGGGCAGGCGATCGCGTGGTCCGTGTACCCGCAGCTGGAGTTTGGCGCGCCGCAGGGATCGGTTGAGAAAGGGATCGCAGACGCGGGGCGGCAGTTCTTCATGCCGACCGAGATTACGATCGAAAAGGGGCCCGTCGAGATCAACGGCGAGGTCGGGCGTCGATTCGTGCAGGACGGCGTCGACGCCTGGGAGTACGGCGTCTCCACCGAAGGACACGTCGTGCCGCGCCTGGAACTCCTGGCCGAAGTGCACGGCGAGAGGCAGGCGGGCATTCCGCACGAGATCATCGTGAACGTCGGCGCCCGGCCGAAGCTCACGAAGCAGCTGATCCTGCTGCTCGCCGCCGGCCGCGCCACCGGCGGCGATCCCGCGGACCCGCCGCACTTCCTGCTCTTCGCCGGGCTGCAGTTCAACCTGCCCGGGCTCTACACGTTCAAGCAGGTCGGCTCTCGCGGCTCCAGGGTTCCAGGGTTCCGGCGTTCCAGGGTTCCGGAGTTCTAGAGATTACGCGCCGACCGGCTCCTTGCGTGCGACCGGCTTGAGGAAGGGCATCATGGCCCGCAGTCTGCCGCCGACCTCTTCGATCGGATGGCGCTGCTCGCGACGCCGCGTTTCGTTGAACCAGGGACGTCCGTTGCGATCTTCGGCCAGCCAGCCGCTCGCGTACGTGCCGTCCTGAATCTCGCCGAGGATCCGGCGCATCTCGCGGCGGGTCTCGTCGGTGATGAGGCGTGGGCCGGCGGAGTAATCGCCGTGCTCCGCCGTGTCGCTGATCGAGTAGCGCATGTAGCTCAGGCCGCCCTGATACATCAGATCGACGATCAGCTTCAGCTCGTGCAGGCATTCGAAATACGCGATCTCCGGCTGATAGCCCGCTTCGACCAGCGTCTCGAATCCCGCCTTCACGAGCGCCGTGACGCCGCCGCAGAGAACGGCCTGTTCGCCGAACAGATCGGTCTCGGTCTCTTCCGCGAACGTCGTCTCGAGGACACCGGCGCGCGTGACGCCGATCCCTTTCGCGTAAGACAGCGCGAACTGGCGCGCGATCCCGCTCGCGTCCTGGTGGACAGCCAGCAGCGCCGGGGTGCCGGCCCCTTCCTGATACAGCTCCCGCACGCGATGGCCGGGGGATTTCGGCGCGATCATCGACACGTCGATGTCGGCCGGGAGATCGAGCGTGCCGAACCGCACGTTGAAGCCGTGCGCGAACATCAGCGTCTTGCGCGGGGTCAGGTGCGGCTTGATCGCGTCGCGATAGACGGCGGCCTGTGCCGTGTCTGGGACGAGTACCATGATCGCGTCCGCCCACGCGCAGGCCTCGGCCGGCTCGAGCACCGTCAGCCCCTCCGCCTGCGCCTTCGCGCGCGATCCGCTCGAGGCCGGCAGTCCGACGCGCACGTCCACGCCGCTGTCGCGCAGATTGAGCGCGTGCGCGTGCCCCTGCGATCCGTAGCCCAGCACGGCGACCCGACGCCCCTGCACGAGCGACAGGTCGGCATCACCGTCGTAATACACCTTGGCCATCAACAGTCTCCAGTCGCCAGTTGCCGTCACACAGAAAAGGACACGTTCGAGTCGCCGGTCAGCGCGGAGGGGTCGGCTGCGGCGCGCGTGCCTTCGACCATCGACCCGCGGTCGATCGCGACGCGGCCCGTCCGCACCATCTCGAGCACGCCGTAGGGACGGAGAACTTCGACCAGCCCGTCCACCTTGGCTTCCGAGGCACAGATCTCGACCACGAGCGATGCCGGCGCGACATCGACGACGCGCCCGTCGAACACCTGGACGAGCTGCATCACGGACGCGCGATTCTCGTGGGTGGCGCTGACCTTGATGAGGGCGAGATCGCGAACGACCGCCGCGCGCTCCTGCAGGTCGTCGACACGAATCACCGGCACGAGCTTCTGCAGATGCGCCTTGATCCGCGCCGCGCCGCCGGCGTCGGCGCGCACGACGATCGTCATGCGCGAGACGCCCGCCGTCTCGGAGTTGCCCACGCTCAGGGAGTGGATGTTGAAGCCGCGGCGCCGGAACAGCGACGATACGCGATTCAGCACGCCCGGCTGATCCTCGACGTAGACGGCGAATGTATGCAGCGTCATGTTTGTCCGGGGGGCTTACGCATCATTAGTCCGCGGCGGTCTCGACGATCGGGTTCGGGCTCGGGCGGCGGATCATCGCGTGCAGGTCCGCCCCCGCGGGAACCATCGGATAGACGGTGTCCTCCTGCTCCACGCGGAAATCGATGACCGCCGGTCCGTTGTGCGCCTGCGCCTCGGCGATCGCGGATACGACGTCGCCGCGCGCCGTGACCGCCCGGCTGCGAATGCCGAACGCCTCGCCGAGCTTCACGAAATCGGGACCCGACAGCGGCGTGGCGGCATACCGCCGCTCGTAGAAGAACTCCTGCCACTGCCGCACCATGCCGAGATAGCCGTTGTTGACGATCGCGATCTTGATGGCGATGCCGTCCTGCACCGCCGTCGCCAGCTCGCACATCGTCATCTGGAAGCCACCGTCGCCGACGACGGCCCAGACCTCGGCGTCGGGCCTGGCGCGCTTCGCGCCGATCGCGGCCGGCACCGCGAAGCCCATCGTGCCCAGGCCGCCGGACGTAATGAGCGATCGCGGCGTGTCGTGGTGGTAGTACTGGGCTTCCCACATCTGGTGCTGGCCGACGTCGGTCACCACGATCGTGTCCTGCGATCGGGTCGTGCGCCAGAGATCGTTGATCACGTGCGCGGCGTACAGATGGCCGTCGTCGGGCAGCGACTGGATGTCGCGGACCGCGGAGTCGCCCCGCGCCGCGTCGATGGTCGCCAGCCAGGCGCGGCGATCGCCGCCGGCGATCGACGGCTGCAGCCGCGCGAGGACGTCTGCGAGATCGCCCACCAGCGCGACGTCCACGGGCACGTTCTTGTTGATCTCGGACGGGTCGATCTCGATGTGGATCTTCTTCGCGCGGGGCGCGTAGGTGCGCAGGTTGCCGGTGACGCGATCGTCGAACCGCATCCCGCACGCGATGAGGAGATCCGCCTGCTGAATCGCGAGATTGACCCAGGCTTCGCCGTGCATCCCCATCATCCCGAGATTGAGCGGATGCGACGCGGGGAAGCCGCCGATGCCGAGCAGCGTCGCGGCGACGGGAATGTGCGCGCGCTCGGCGAGCGCCCTGACCGCCGCCTCGGCGCCGGAGATCATGACGCCGTGGCCGGCCAGGACCACCGGCCGCTCGGCCGCGTTGATGAGGGCGGCGGCCGACGCGAGGTCGGCGTCGGAGAGCGCGGGCGCCTTCGGCTTGACGGATCGGGTCGGCGCGGCGGCCTCCCAGTCGAATTCGCACGAGCTCTGCTGCGCGTCTTTCGTGATGTCGATCAGCACGGGTCCCGGACGGCCCGATGCCGCGATCAGGAACGCCTCGCGGACCGCCGGCGCGACGTCCTCCGCCCTGGTCACGAGGTAGTTGTGCTTGGTCACGGGCAGCGTGATGCCGGTAATGTCGATTTCCTGGAACGCGTCGGTGCCGATCAGGCGGCTTCCGACCTGTCCCGTGATGCAGACGATCGGAGACGAATCGAGCATCGCCGTCGCAATTCCGGTGACCATGTTCGTCGCGCCCGGTCCGGACGTCGCAATCGCGACGCCGACGCGCCCGCTTGCGCGCGCGTAGCCGTCCGCCATGTGGGTCGCGCCCTGTTCGTGGCGCACCAGCGTGTGGCGGATCGGATAGTCGAGCATCGCGTCGTACGCCGGCAGGATCGCGCCCCCCGGGTATCCGAAGACGTCGGTCACGCCTTGGCGGACGAGACACTCCCACAGGATTCGCGCGCCGGTCAGGGTCATGCCATCACCGTTCCGGCCGCCGTGACGGCGCCCTCCGACGCCGACGCGACCAGCCTCGCGTACTTGCCCATCACGCCGCCGGGATATCGCGGCGCCGGCGGCGTCCACGCCGCAAAACGATCCGCAATGTGATCGCTCGCCACTTCGAGCTTGATCGATCGCGACGGGACGTCGAGCGAGACGATGTCGCCGTCGCGAACCACCGCGATGGCGCCGCCCATGGCGGCTTCAGGCGCGACGTGGCCAACCATCAGCCCGTGCGTCGCGCCGGAAAAACGGCCGTCGGTGATGAGCGCCACCGAGTCGTCGATGCCCGCCCCGACAATCGCGGCCGTGACGGCCAGCATCTCGCGCATGCCGGGTCCTCCGCGCGGGCCCTCGTAGCGAATAATGACGGCGTCGCCCGGGTTGATGCGGCTGCCCTGCACGGCGGCGAACGCCTCTTCTTCCGAGTCGAAGACGCGCGCGGGGCCTCGGAACGACGTCCGATTGTGTCCCGTCAGCTTGACGACGCAGCCGTCGCGCGCGAGGTTGCCGCGCAGGATGACGAGACCGCCCGTGGGTTTGAGCGGAGCGTTCGCCGGCCGAATCACCTGCTGTCCGGTCGTCTCGGTCGCGCTGGCGGCTTCCTGGGCGATCGTCTTTCCCGTGACCGTGACCGCGTCGGCGTGGAGCGCGCCGCTCTCGAGCATGCGCTGGGCGACCAGGCGCGTCCCGCCGGCCGCGTGCAGGTCGGTGGCGACGAAACGTCCGCCCGGCTTCAGGTCGGCGAGCACCGGCACGCGTCCCATGACCCGATCGAAATCCTCCAGACCGAGAGGCACGCCGGCCTCACGCGCGATGGCGATCAGGTGCAGGACGGCATTGGTGGATCCGCCCGTCGCGGCAACGGACGCGATCGCGTTCTCGAGCGCGTCGCGCGTGATGATCTGCGACGGCCGGCGTCCGTGCTCGAGGATGTCCATCACGAGCGCGCCGGCGCGCAGCCCGACGTCGCGCCGCTTGGGATCGACGGCCGGCACGTCGCCGCTGCCCAGCTCGGCGAGGCCGAGAAACTCGACCGCCGTCGCCATCGTGTTCGCGGTGAACTGGCCGCCGCACGCGCCCGCGCCCGGACAGGCGCGATCCTCGAGCTCGCAGAGCGCGGTATCGCTCAGACGCCCCGCAGCATGGGCGCCAATCCCTTCGTACACGTCCTGGATCGTGACGTCGCGGCCCTGCGCCCGCCCCGGCGCGATCGAACCGCCGTAGAGGATCAGGCCGGGCACGTCGAGACGCGCCAGCGCCATCGCCGCCGCCGGAATCGTCTTGTCGCAGCCGACGAGCACGACCAGCGCGTCGAACAGGTTGCCGCGGGCCACGAGCTCGATCGAATCCGTGATCACCTCGCGGCTCACGAGCGAGGCCCGCATGCCCGCCGATCCCATGGTGATGCCGTCGGAGATGGAGACCGTGTTGAATTCCATCGGCGTCCCGCCCGCCTGGCGGACGCCGTCTTTGACCCACTTGGCGAGATCGCGCAGATGAAGATTGCACGGGCCGATCTCGGTCCACGTGTTCGCCACGCCGACGATGGGCCGCGCGAGCGCCTCGCGATCGAAGCCCGCCGCGCGCAGCATCGACCGCGCGCCGGCCCGGCTGGGGCCGTCGGTAATCGCGCCGCTCTGCCACTTGCCCGTCCGTGAAGGATTGCCAGCCACGCCTGCATGATAGTGACGGCGGCGCCGTGTAGTTGTCAAACTTATAATGTTTTTTACAAAATAAGATCAGTTTATAGAACGGCGATGGGGCCCCAGCCCGACCGGGGCGGCAGGCCTCTTGCTCTCTCATCCGCATCTCCAGGCGGGTGACGGATTTCCGGCGGTCGGCGGAGGGCTTATGTGGCGTGATCTGCGGTATGCGGTGACCGGGTTCTGGCGCACGCCGGTATTTACGATCGCGGCTGTCGCGGCGCTGGGACTGGCCATTGGCGCAAACGCGACAATCTTCGGACTGGTCGACGGATTGTGGTTCCGGCCTCCCGGCGCGCGCCATGCCGATGGCCTCGTCTGGCTTTTTGCCACCACGACCGAGGACCGCCCGGCACTTTGGTCGTATCCCGAGTACGAGACGCTCCGCGATCGGACGAGATCGTTCTCCGGCGTCGTGGCGCGCGGACGCCGCGGCGCATCGCTGCGATTCGCCGACGGCAGCCAGGAACTGGAGCTGGTCAATGTCGTCTCGACGAATTTCTTCTCGACGCTCGGCGTCGCCGCGGCCCACGGCCGCCTGTTCGGACCCGGCGACGAGGCGTCGCTCGAGGCGCAGCCGGCCGTCGTCCTCGGCTACGCCTTCTGGCGGCGGCGTTTCGGAAAGGATCCTTCGATTGTCGGACGGACGATCGATGTGATGCGGGGCCGTCCGCTGCCGGTCGTCGTCATGGGCGTGCTGCCCGAGAGTTTCCGCGATCTCGATGCGGCGGCCGACCGGGATCTGTGGCTGCCGCCCCAGACATGGGCGCGCCTCGAGAACCGTCAGACGTTTGCGCAGCGGACGGATCGCTGGTTCGACGTGCTGGCCGTCGGTCCGTCCGGCATGTTCCGCTCGGCGTCGCTCCGCCGCGCGCAGGCCGACGTCTCGGCGGTCGCCTCGCAAATGGCGCAGGCTTTTCCCGAGACCAACGCGGGGCGCGGTGTCCGTGTCGTGAGTCACGTCGCCTACCGGATGGAAGAAGGAGGCACCAACGCGCTGGCGCTGCTCGGCCTGGTGCTGCTGGTCGTCCTGATCACCTGCGTCAACGTCGCCAACCTGCTGCTGGCGCGGGCCGCATCGCGCACGCGCGAGATCGCCGTTCGCTCCGCCATCGGCGCGACGCGCGGCCGTCTGCTGCGCCAGATGTTGACGGAGAGCGTCGTCCTCGGACTTCTCGGCGCCGTCGCCGGCGTCACGCTCGCGCTCTGGCTGATCCGCCTGATCCCGTCGCTGATCATCCCGCCGCCCGGATTTCGCACCTTCGCCGTGTTCCAGGCCGACGGCCGCGTCCTGGCGTTCACACTCGCTGTGACCTTGCTGACGACGATCCTGTTCGGCGTTGCGCCGAGCTGGTTCGCGACCCGCGCCGACGTTTTGCCGCTGCTCAAAGGCGCTCCAGCCGCCGAGCGCACGCGGCGTCTCGATCGCGCGGTCGGACCCGTGCTCGTGATCCTGCAGGTGGCGCTTGCTTTTGTGGTCCTCTGCGCTGCGGCGCTGCTGATCCGAAGCTTCGATGCCGTTCGCGGCGCCGATATCGGCGTCTCCAATGGGGAAGTGCTGACAGCGTGGGTGATCGGTACGAACGGGACGCCGTCGCAGATGCCGGCCGCGCGTCTGGCGGTGAAGCGACTCGCGGCGGTTCCCGGCGCCGTGCACGTCGCCGTCGCGTTTCGGGCGCCCCTCAGCCTGTCGGGAGGCGGGATTGCCAAGCCGGTCATCCTGCCTGACGCTCCGGTCAATCTGTCGATCCCTCCGCCGTCGATCAAGTTCAACGCCGTGAGCCGCGACTATTTCGCGACGCTCGGCATCCGCGTGATCGCCGGCCGGACGTTCGACGCCGGCGACGAGCAGCCGGGCGAAGCGGTGGTGGTCGTGAACGAGGCTTTCGTACACCGCTTCTATCCTGATGGCCGCGCACTCGGTTCGACCCTGCGATTCGGCACACGCAGCGATCCGCCGCATCGCATCGTCGGCATCGTGCAGAACGCCGCGATCAATGCGATCACCGAGCGGCCGGAGCCGTACTTCTACCTCCCGTACTGGCGGGCGCCGTATGGGGAGGCGACTTTCCTGGTGGAGGCGGCGGGCGACGCGGCGTCGCTGGCGGTCCCGGTTCGCGGCGCGCTGCGCGCAGTGGATCCCTCGTTCGATCCCGCTCGGATGATCACGATGCGCCAGTACATCGAGTTCTGGAGCAGCGGGTCGCGCGCGACGGCGGTGCTGGCGGTGACGCTCGGCCTGATCGGGCTCGTGCTGACGGTGCTCGGCGTCTACGGCGTGATTGCCTACCGGACGACGCGGCGGACGAAGGAAATCGGGATCCGCGTGGCGCTCGGCGCCGACCCGCGCGACGTTCTGCGGCTGATCTTCCGCGAAGGCGCGAGCGTCGCGGCCGCGGGCATCGCGCTCGGCATTCCGGCGACGCTCGGCGCCACGCGCGCGATCAGATCGCTTCTCTTTGGCGTCAGCGCCTGGGATCCCGGCGCATATGCGGCAGCCTCAGCCTTGCTGTTCGTCAGCGTCTGCGCGGCGGCGATGGTTCCGGCGCGCCGCGCGACACGCGTAGCGCCGTCGGTATCGCTGAAGGATTAGGCGGTGCGCAGGACAGCCGCCGGATCGACCCGCGTGGCCCGCCGGGCGGGCAGAAGGGCGGAAATCCATGTCGCCGATCCCACGATCGCGATCACGAGCGCGAACGTCAGCGGATCGGCGGCGCGCACGCCATAGAGCAGCTTTCCCAGCAGTCGGCCGCCGGCGAACGCCGCCGGCGCGCCGATCGCCACACCGGCGGCCAGCAGCCCCAATCCCTGGCGCACGACGAGCGTCCGCACCTCCGCGGGCCTGGCGCCGAGCGCCATGCGAACGCCCATTTCATGGGTCCGGCTCGCGACGGCGGATGTCATGACGCCGTAGAGGCCGACGGCCGCGAGCACGAGCGCCAGCGCGGCAAAGGCCGCGAAGAGGACGAGGCTGAAGCGCTGCTGCACGAGCGCGTCGCGCATGATCTCGTCGAACGTCTTCACGTCGAAGGCCGCCTGCGCCGGGTCGAGCGCCTGCAGCGCGCTTCGGACCTGGGGCGCGAACGCCGCCGGCGCTCCGGTCGTGCGCACCACGAGCGTCATGTCGGTGCTCCCGCTCTGGGCGTGCGGGACGAAGATCTCGGCGCCCGCATCCGCCGTGAGATCGCGCGGCTTCAGGTCTCCGACGACGCCGACGATCTCGCGCGGAGTCCGTTCGTCGCGCCAGACGAGCACCTGCTGTCCGATCGGGTTTTCTCCCGCGAAGAAACGCTGCGCCAGCACCTTGTTGACGATTGCCACCTGCGCGCCTGCCGCCGCGTCGCGCGAATCGAAGTCGCGTCCCTCCAGCACCGGAACGCCAAGCGTTCGGAAATAGCCGTGCGTGACGATCTGGTAGCCGGCGTTGTACCCCTCGGGAGGATGCGACCGTCCCGGACGAATGAAACCGCGGCCCAGGTAGTAGCCGCCGCCGCCGACCGGCAGACTCAGCACCGCCGCGGCCGACTGCACGCCCGGACGCGCCGTGATACGACGGATCGCCTCGTCGAAGAACGCCACGTCGGGACCCAGCTGCCGGTACTTCGGGCCGCCGAGCGACACTCGCATCGTCAGCAGGTGGCCCGGATCGAAGCCGACGTCGAGACGCTGCAGGCCGCGAAAGCTGCGCACGAGCAGGCCTGCCTGCGCGAGCAGGACGACCGCGATCGCCACCTCCGCGACGACGAGCATACTGCGGGTGCGGCTGCGCGATCCGGCTCCGTGCGTGCCTTCGCGCAGCGCGGCGACGAGACTGGATCGCGAGAGCTGCAGGGCCGGTGCGATCCCGAAGAGCACTCCAGTCGAGAGCGAGACGATCGCGGAAAACGCCAGGACGGTGCTGTCGAGGGAGGCGTGCTCCAATCTCGGAATGCCGCTGCCCGCGATGGCGATGAGCATCTGCAGGGCCCACCGTCCGACGAGCACGCCGAGACCGCCGGCGACGGCCGCAAGCAGCACGCTCTCCGTCAACACCTGCCGGAGGATGCGCGCGCGTCCGGCACCGATCGCCGATCGCACCGCGATTTCCCTCCGGCGCGCCGACGCCTGCGCCAGGAACAGGTTTGTGACGTTGGCGCAGGCCACGATCAGCACGAGCCCAACGGCGCCGAACAGGATCAGCAGGGTCCGGCGCGCGTCCCCGACGATGTAGTTGGTCAGCGGGACGGCGCGAACGCGCCAGCCGCGATTGCTCTGCGGGTACTCCGCGTCGAGTCGGGCCGAAATCGCGTCGAGCTCCGCCTGCGCCTGCGCGGTCGTGACGCCGGGCTTCAGCCGCGCCAGCGCCTCCAGGTACCGGTTGTCGCGCGGGTCGGCCGACGGATCCAATGCAAAGGGAATCCACAGATCCACGTTGTCGGGGTACGTGAATCCGCGCGGCATGACGCCGACGAGCAGGGCCGGCGAGCCGGGGCGCAGCGCGCGGCCCACGGCCGCCGGGTCGCCGCCGAAGCGCCGCTGCCAGAATCCGTGGCTCACGATCGACGCCGTGGCCGGTCCCGTATGCGCATCATCGCGGCGGAAATCGCGGCCGATGCCGGGCGCCACCCCCAGCACCGCAAAAAGATTGAAGACCTGCGCGCCAGCGATCCGCTCGGCGGCGGTATCGGGCTTCTGGCCGCGGACGGTCGTGCTGAATGTGCTGAACGCGGCAAGGTCCTCGAACGAGCGCGCGTTGCGGCGCCAGTCGGTGAAATCCGCGGCCGACACGTTGCTGCTCCCGATCCCCTGAGACGGATTGAACGCGACGAGCCGCACCAGGCGATCCGCGCCGCGATACGGCAGCGGCCGCAGCAGCACGGCATTCAATGCGCTGAAGATGGCGGTGTTGACGCCGATCCCGAGCGCCAGCGTCGTCACGACAATCGCACTGAAGGCGGGCGCCTTCAACAGCGTGCGAATCGCATAGCGCGCGTCCTGGAGCGTCGCATCGCCGACAGACTGCCGATCGCGCGGTCGTCGAACGACCCGCACGGGGTGATACCGGACGAGCAGCGAGAGGACGACGCGCCAGTACCACCAGGCGGCGCGCCCCCGCGATCGCCGCGCGCGGACCGAGAATTCTTCCAGCAGATCACCCTGGATGGTGTCGCCGTCCATCCCGCGCGGCAGGAAGAGCCGGAGCAGCGCCGACGCGAGGCGCGGCGGAGTCACGGGCGCTCCTTGAGAACGTTATCGAGGCCACGCCACATGCGTTGGAGCGTGCGCTGCGACGCGCGGACGGCGTCCATGCCCCGGGCGGTCACGACGTACGCGCGCCGCGGCAGCGCCTTGCGCTCCGGCCCGCCGGGCGCGATCTTCCAGCGCAGCAGGCCTTTCTGCTCGAGGCGATCGAGCGTGGTGTAGAGCGCGCCGCGGGAGACGCGGCGGCCGGCCTGGTCCTCGAGCTCGCGGGCGACTGCGGTGCCGCTCGCGCCCGGGCCGTCCTCCTGCGCCAGGCGGAGCACCGCGAGGAGCACGAGCTGTTCGAATTCGCCGAGGTATGCGGGCTCGCTCAGGAGACTACTTTGTAGACTAAGTCTACTTCGTAGTCAACGTGTCTTTCGGCGCGCGTTTTGCGACAACATAGCGCTGATGCCTCGAATCCGGGAATGGCTCAGCTTGGCGGGCCGCGCGCTCCAGGGCAAACCTCGTGCGCTGGCCGGCGCTATCGTCTTGATAACGCTGGTACTTGCGGCCAGCGTCGGCACTTTCGCATGGTTTTGCTTCGATCTGACCGCCGGCTTGCCCGACCGGAAAGAAATGCGCGCCCTCGGCGATATGGCGCAGGCGACGACCATCTACGACGCCCGCGACCAGGCCGCGTTCACGATCTTCAAAGAGCAGCGGATCGAGATTCCCCTCGAGAAGATTTCCCCCAATCTGGTGAAGGCGGTGCTCGCGATCGAAGATCAGCGCTTTTTCGACCACAAGGGCGTCGATTTCATCCGCGTGGCGGCGGCCGGGCTCGAGAACCTAAAGCAGGGCCGCCGCGCCGAAGGCGGAAGCACGATCACGCAGCAGCTCGCCCGGTTGAGCTTCCTGTCCCGCGACAAGACCTACCGCCGGAAGATGAAGGAGATCATCCTCGCCGCGCGGATCGAACGTCAGTACTCGAAGAAAGACATCCTCGAGCTGTATCTGAACAAGGTCTACTTCGGCGACGGGCTCTACGGCGTCGAGGCGGCGTCGCTCGGCTATTTCGGCAAGCACGCCGATAGTCTCTCGATCGCCGAAGCGGCGCTCCTCGCCGGCCTCATTCAGTCTCCCTCGACGTATGCGCCGACCGTGAATCTCGATCGCGCCGTCGCCCGCAGGAACATCGTCCTGCAGGCCATGGCGTCGGCGGGCGCGATCGACGCTGCGACGTTCGAACGCGCGAAGCGCGCCGCGGTCCATCTCGCGAACAGCGTCGAGATGAAGGAGACCTTCGGGCTGTATTTCAAGGAAGAAGTCCGCAAGCAGCTCGTGGAGAAGTTCGGAGGCGCGCGGGTCTCGCAGGGCGGGCTGCGCGTCTATACGACGCTCGATCCCGACCTGCAGCGGCTCGCCGAGAAGGCCGTCGAAGATGGGACGAGGGCGATCGAGCGGCGTCCGAGATACCCTCACCAGACGAGGGACAAGGCGAAGAACCTCGACTACCTGCAGGGCGCGCTGCTGGCGATGGACCCGCAGACCGGCGCCGTCCGGGCGATGGTGGGAGGACGGGACTTCGGGGAGAGCCATTTCAATCGCGCCACGCAGGCCAAGCGGCAGGCGGGCTCCGCGTTCAAGCCGTTCGTGTACGCCGCCGCGATCGAAGGGGGCGACTCGCCCGCGACCGTGATCTCGAATCTGAACGATCCGATCCTCACCGCGCAGGGCGACTGGGTCCCCGAGGACGAACATTCGACCGCGACCTCGCTCACGCTGCGATCCGCGCTGCGGATGTCGAGCAACCGGGCCGCCGTCCAGCTCCTCCGCACGATCGGCATTCCGCGCGCGGTCTCCTACGCGCAGAAGCTGAATGTCGGCACGCCGCCCAGCGTCCCGTCGCTCGCGCTCGGCGCCATGGACGTCACGCTCATGTCGCTCACGTCCGCCTACGGCGCCTTCGCCGCCGAAGGCGTGGTGCACCAGCCGGTGCTCATTCGACGCGTGGACGACGCCGACGGAAAAACGATCTATCGCGATCCCGGCAAGGCGCAGCAGGCCATCAGCAAGGAGTCCGCGTTCCTGATGTCGAGCATGCTCGCCGACGTCATCACCGCCGGTACCGCCTACCGGGCCCGGCAGGCGGGCTTCACGCTGCCGGCGGCGGGCAAGACCGGAACGACGAACGATTTCGTCGACGCCTGGTTCGTCGGGTTCACGCCGCACCTGCTCACGGGCGTCTGGGTCGGCTTCGATCGCCCGAAGACGATCGTCCGCAACGGCTTCGCCGCCGACCTCGCCGTCCCCATCTGGACGGCATTCATGAAGCCCGCGACGAAGGACGACAAGCCGGACTGGATCGTCCGTCCCGATGACGTGGTCGGCGTCACCGTGTGTCGCATGTCCGGCAAGCTCCCGAACGCGGGGTGCGGCAACGTGCAGACGATGACCGCCGACGGGGACATGGAAACCCGCTCGATGGTTTATACCGACTACTTCGTCAGGGGCACGCAGCCGACGACGCTCTGTCCGCTCCATCCGGGCGGGTACTTCGCCGATGCGCTCTCGGAGGCCGCCGGCACCACCGGCACGATCGCCGCCCCGCCGCGTCTCGCGCAGCCTGGCCCTGCGCCCCTCCCGCCGCAGACGTCGGCATCAGCGGCCGGAGCGTCGCAGGCTCCCGTTGCGCCGCCCCCGAAGCCCCCGGCGCCCAAGAAGCGCGGCTTCTGGGGACGGCTGTTCGGTCGTGGCGGGGGCGGCGGGGCGCCATGATAGATTGCGTCAGCCATGCCATTCCGCTCGATTGTCGGCCATCGGTCGCTGCTCGAGCTGCTCGGCCGCTCGGTCGAGCGCGGCACGCTCCCGCCCAGCCTCGTCTTTGCCGGGCCGGAAGGGGTGGGGAAGCGCCTCGCCGCCGTCTCCCTCGCCCAGGCGCTGAACTGCGAACGGCCGGTCGATTTACGTCCTGACATCCGCGCCGGAGTCGGCGGCGCGCCCACGGTGTCGGCCGCGAGCGACGCCTGCGGCGAGTGCGCCGCCTGCCGCCGGATTGCGCGTGGCGTGCACGCCGACGTCCTCCTCGTCGAGCCCGGAGACTCCGGCTCCATCAGAATCGATCAGATCCGCGACGCGATCGATCGTTCCGCCTATCGTCCCTTCGAAGGCCGGCGCCGCGTCGTCATGATCGACGAGGCGGACGCGCTCGTCGGCGAGGCTCAGAACGCGCTGCTGAAGACGCTCGAAGAGCCGCCGTCCGCGTCGGTCTTCGTCTTGATCACGGCTCGCCCGGATCTGCTGCTCCCCACCGTGAGATCGCGCTGCCATCAACTCCGGTTCGGGCCGCTGTCGCCCGCGGACGTCGCGGAAGTGCTCATTCGCGATCATGACGTCGCACCAGCCGACGCGCACGCGGCCGCGGCGGCGTCGGGCGGCAGCGTCGGCCGGGCGCTCGAGGAAAACGCCGAGGACGCGATCGAGGCCCGGGATGCGGCGGCGAAGCTGCTCCAGAACGCCGCCGGGGCCGCCGATCCGCGGCGGCGGCTGGAAGGCGCCCGGACGCTCGTGGGCAGCGGCGATCGCGACGAGGTCGGCCGCCGGCTGCTGGCGCTGGCGTCGCTGGTTCGCGACCTGGGCATGCTCGCCGTCCGCGCCGACGAACGGACGCTCGCGAACGCCGATCTGAGACCGCAGCTCCAGGCGCTGCTTCGTGGGTTCGATGGCGATCGGGCCGTCCGCGCGTTTGCGGCCGTCGACCGCGCGCTCTGGGCGCTCGATCGCAACGCCAGCCCGAAGATCGTGGCGGACTGGATCGCGCTGAACCTATGAGCACCGCGCCGCGCCCCTTCGTCAGTGTGAAATTCACGCCCGCCGGGCGCACGGTATCGTTTCTGCTGCCGGATTTGGTGATCGACGAGGCGGACGCGGCCGTGCAGGACGCGGCGCCGCTCCTGCCGGGCGATCAGGTGGTCGTGGACACGGCGGATGGACCGGCGCTCGGCACGATCACGCGAGTACCGCCGGCGCTCGCCGAACGCCGCCAGCCGCTGCCGACCTCGCCTCAGGTCGTCGTACGCCGCGCGTCGCGTGACGATGTGCTGCTGCGGCTGCGGCAACAGCAGCGGGAGCAGGAGGCCCAGCGAGTCGCGCAGTTGAAGATCCGCGAGCGCGGCCTCGCGATGAAGCTGACGAAGGTCGAGCACATCTTCGACGGCTCGCGGCTGATCTTCTATTACACGTCCGAATCGCGCGTCGATTTCCGTGAGCTGGTCCGCGATCTCGCCGCCCATTTCCGAATGCGGATCGAGATGCGGCAGATCGGCGTGCGCGACGAGGCGAAGCTGCTCGGCGGGTACGGCTCGTGCGGCCGGCCCCTCTGCTGCACGACCTGGCTCAAATCGTTCGAGCCTATCTCGATCAAGATGGCGAAGCAGCAGCAACTGAGCCTCAATCCTTCCAAGTTGTCCGGCCAGTGCGGGCGTCTGAAATGCTGCCTGCGCTACGAGCTCCCGAACGGCAACGGCGTGAAGCACGGCGGCTGCGCCGACAACGGCGGCTGCTCGAATCCGACCGGCTGCGGCCACGGCAACTGCGGCTCGTGCACGTCGTGTCACGCCTGAAACCCCGAATCGGCATCACGGTCGGCGATCCCGCCGGCATCGGCCCGGAGATCGCGGTGAAGGCCGCGCACGATCCGCGCGTCACCGAAATCTGCGAGCCGCAACTGTACGGTCCGCACGAGCCGCAAGCGCTCAAAGCGTTTCCGCCCGGGAAGCTGTCGGCCGCCGCCGGGCGCGCGGCCTACGACGCCATCGTCGCAGCAGTCGGCGACGCGCGCGCCGGCCGGATCGACGCGGTCGCGACGGCTCCCATCAACAAGGAAGCGTTCGCCCTCGCAGACCTCCCATGGAAAGGGCACACCGATCTGCTGGGCCGCCTGACCGACAGCCGGCGGGCGGTCATGATGTTCCACTCCGAGCCGCTGCGGGTCGTCCTCGCCACGGTTCACGTGGCGCTCCGTGACGTTCCTGCGCTGCTCTCCCGCGAGCTCGTCGACTTCACCATCGAGCTGACCGCGCGCGAGCTTCCGCGTTTCGGGTTCGCGCATCCGCGAATCGGTATGGCCGGGCTGAATCCTCACGCGGGAGAGCGCGGCGTCATCGGCGCCGAGGACGAAGCGGTGCTTCGGCCGGCGGTCGAGGCGGCACGCTCCCGGGGGATCGACGTCACCGGGCCGTGGCCGGCCGACACCATCTTCGGCCGCGCGACGCGAGGCGAGTTCGACGCCGTCATCGCCTGCTATCACGATCAGGGACTGATTCCCGTCAAGCTGCTGGCGTTCGGGCACGCCGTCAACGTGACGCTGGGCCTGCCGATTATCCGGACCTCGGTCGACCATGGGACCGCTTTCGACATCGCCGGCCGCGGTGTGGCCGACCCGTCCAGCCTCATCGAAGCCGTGCGGCTGGCCGCCAAACTGGCCATGAGCCATGAGCATGAGCCTTAAGCCATGAGCCCTAAGCCATCCGCGAAGACCGAGCGCGAAGAAGCGCAGAAGATCATCGCCGACAACCGTAAGGCGCACCATGACTACCACCTGCTCGAAACGTTCGAAGCGGGGGTGGCGCTGCTCGGCACGGAGGTGAAGTCGATCCGCGAGGGCGGCGCGAACCTGCGCGACAGCTTCGCGCGGATCGAAGCGGGCGAGGTGTGGATCTACAACGTGCACATCAGCCCGTATCGCAATCGCGGCTACAGCGATCACGATCCGAAGCGTCGGCGCAAACTGCTGCTGCACCGGCAGGAAATCCGCAAGCTGATTGGCAAGACGGTCGAGCGCGGGATGACCCTCGTTCCCGTGCGCATGTATCTGAAGAACGGCCGCGTCAAGGTGGCCATCAGTCTCGCGAAAGGCAAGAAGGCGCACGACAAGCGCGAGACGATCAAGCGGCGCGACGCCGAGCGCGAAACACGCGCAGCCGTGAAGGAAAGGCGGTAGACTGGACGGCCATATGAAGAGCTCCCGCGCGGTCTTGACCGCCGTTGTCATCCTCATTGTCATCTGCGCCGGCTGGTGGCTGTTTCACAAGCGCGGCGGCGAACGAGTCGACCTTCTCACGCAGTTCGATCAGGCCAAGAAAGACGGCGCGCCGTTCGCCGTCGAGGACGCCACGCTGGCCGGCGACACCAAGCGAGCCATTTCCGCGCCGCCCAACGGGCGCATCACCTTTCACGTCCGGATTCCCGAGGACGGCTGGCTGCGCCTGTCGCTCGGCACGAAGCCCGAATCGTGGGACAAGGAAGGCGACGGCGTGTTCTTCCTCGCGGGCGTATCGGACGGACACAGCTTCGAGAAGCTCTTCGAACAGACCGTGAATCCGTACAAGAATCCGTCCGAGCGGCGATGGATCCCCGTCGCCGTCGACATGTCCGCGTACGCCGGCGAAGACGTGAGCGTCATCCTGAACACACGCGGCAATTCGGGCAACGCCGCCGACACGCGCAACGATCTCCCGCTCTGGGGCGCGCCCGTCATCGGCCGCTGATCCCGCCGGCGGTCTGACGGCGATGCGTGTACTCGTCACCGGCGCGGCGGGACTCCTCGGGTCCGCGGTCGTCGCGGAGCTGGGCGGCGTCTACGACGTCGAGGCCGCGGATCGCTCGACGCTCGACATCACGGACGCCGCCGCCGTTGAACGGATCGTCGGCCGCGTCCGGCCGGATGCCATCGTCAATTGCGCGGCCTACAACGACGTCGACGGAGCGGAGACCGACGCCGTTCGGGCGCTCTCGGTGAACGCCTTCGGCGTGTTGACGCTCGCGCGCATCGCGGGCGAGGCCGGGTCGGCGCTGGTCCACTACAGCAGCGACTTCGTGTTCGACGGCGAGACGACGCGTCCCTATCGCGAGGAAGACGAGCCGCGTCCGCGCAGCGTCTATGCCGCGTCCAAGCTGCTCGGCGAATGGTTCGCCGCCGACGCGCCCCGGCGGTACGTGCTTCGCGTCGAGAGTCTGTTCGGTCCCGCCGCGGCCGGCGCCCGCCGGGGAAGCCTGGGCGCGATCGTGGACCACATTCGCCGCGGGGAGGTTGCGCCGGTGTTCGTGGATCGAACGGTCTCGCCGAGCTTCACGATCGACGTGGCGGCGGCCACGCGGCGGCTGATCGCATCCGACGCGCCCGCGGGGTTGTATCACTGCGTGAACGACGGCGCGGCAACCTGGCGTGAAGTGGCCGAAGAGGCCGCCCGGCTGCTCGGCGCCGAATTGCGCATCCGTCCGTTGACGCTCGGGACCGCCTCGCTGAAGGCCGCGCGTCCGCGGTACTGCGCGCTGTCTCCTGCGCGCCTCGCTTCCGTCGGTATCGTGATGCCTGCGTGGGAGGACGCGCTGGCGCGTTATCTGCGGGCGGTATAATCCGCCACGAACCTTCGATGCGTTGTTTTGTGACGGGCGGGGCTGGCTTCATCGGCAGCAACCTCGTCGATCGCCTGCTGCAGCTCGGCCACGATGTCGTGGCCTACGACAATCTCTCGACGGGCCAGCGCGCATTTCTGGACGCCGCGACACGGTCGGCGCGATTCGAACTGATCGAGGGCGACACGCTCGATCCTCCACGGCTCGCTGAGGCGATGTCCGGCGCCGAAATCGTCTTCCATCTCGCGGCGAACGCCGACGTCCGATCGGGAACCGCCCAGCCGCGGCGCGATCTCGATCAGAACACCATCGCGACCTTCAACGTCCTCGAAGCCATGCGGGCGAACGGCGTCCGGCGGATCGTGTTTTCCTCCACGGGCTCGATCTATGGCGACGCCACGATATTTCCGACGCCGGAGGACGCGCCGTTCCCGATGCAGACCTCGCTGTACGGCGCGTCCAAGCTCGCCGGTGAGGCGCTGATTCAGGCCTACGGCGAAGGCTTCGGCATCGAAGGCTTGATCTTCCGTTTCGTGTCGATCCTGGGCGAGCGCTATTCGCACGGCCACGTGTTCGATTTCTACAAAAGCCTCCGCGGCAACCCCGGCGAGCTGCGGGTGCTCGGCGACGGCCGGCAGCGCAAGTCGTACCTCTATGTCGAAGACTGTATCGACGCGATCCTGACGGTCGTCGAAAAGGCGAGCGGCGGCAAAGTTCAGGTATTCAACCTGGGCGCCGACGAGTACTGCGAGGTGAACGACTCGATCGGCTGGATCACCGCCCATCTCGGGCTCGCGCCGCGGCTGTCGTTCAGCGGCGGGGATCGCGGATGGATCGGCGACAGCCCGTTCATTTTTCTCGACACCAGCAGGGTCCGCGCGCTCGGATGGAAGCCCACGCTCACGATTCGCCAAGGCATCATACGGACGCTCGATTACCTGCGTGCCAACCCGTGGCTCCTGGAGCGGCGCGCATGAACGTCGCCGTCTTCGGTCTCTGGCACCTGGGCTGCGTCACCGCGGCATGCCTCGCCGCCGCGGGACACGAGGTGACCGCGCTCGATCTCGATCGCGCCCTCGTCGACGGCCTTGCGGCCGGCGTTCCGCCGTTGTTCGAGCCCGGCCTGGAGGATCTCGTCCGCAGCGCGCTGGCGGCCGGACGCCTGCACGTGACGAGCGACGTCGGCGCCGCCGGGACCGCGGAGATCGTCTGGATTACGTGCGACACGCCCGTCGACGACGAGGACCGGGCGGATGTGGAATGGGTTGTCGAACGCGTCGCCGCGCTCTTTCCACACCTGCGCGACGGCGCCGTGGTACTCGTTTCGTCGCAGTTGCCGGTGGGCACGATCCGCCGACTGGAGAAAATGTTCCAGCCGGCCGCCGGCCGCCGGCGCGTGGGCTTCGCCTGCTCGCCGGAGAACCTGCGGCTCGGCGGCGCGATAGAAGCCTTCACGCGCCCCGATCGCATCGTCGTGGGCGTGCGATCCGATTACGATCGATCAAGCGTGGAGCGGCTGCTGAGGCCCTTGACGGAACGCATCGAATGGATGACGGTCGAATCGGCCGAGATGACCAAGCATGCGCTCAATGCGTTTCTCGCGACCTCGATCGCCTTCGTCAACGAAGTCGCCGCGCTCTGCGAGCAGGTCGGCGCCGATGCGGGCGAGGTCGCGCGCGGGCTGACTTCCGACGCACGAATCGGGCCGCGCGCGTACCTGTCTCCAGGCGCGGCGTTCGCCGGGGGAACCCTGGCGCGCGACGTGATGTTTCTCTCGCAGCTCGGCGACCGCGAGGGCATCGCCACGCGGCTGCTCTCGTCGGTCAAGGCGAGCAACGACCAGCATCGCCGATGGGCGCAGCGGCGGCTGACAGACCTGCTGGGCGACCTTCACGGGAAGACGATCGCCGTCTGGGGATTGACGTACAAACCGAGCACCGATACCCTGCGGCGCTCGAGCGCCGTCGAGCTGTGCGTCTGGCTTCACGCGCAGGGGGCTCGCGTGCACGCGCACGATCCAGCAGTCCGCGAGCTGCCGGCGGAGCTCGCCGCATCCATTCATCTGGCCGCCAGCGCGCTGACTGCTGTCGAACAGGCGCACGCCCTGGTCGTCTCGACGGCGTGGCCGGCATACCGCGACCTCGACGCCGCCGATGTCCTCCGGCGCATGTCGGGGCGCGTGGTGCTGGACGCGAACCGCTTTCTCGCCGGCGGGTTCGAGCGGGAGCCTGCGGTGACATATCTGAGCGTCGGGAAGCGAACGCGCGCATGAAACCCCTGGAAGGTCGAGCGGCGCTCATTACCGGCGCGAACCGTGGGCTGGGGCTCGCGATCGCCCGTGCGTTCGTCGACGCCGGAGCCGATCTCTTCATCTGCGCGCGCGACGCCGCGGCGCTCGAAACCGCCCGCGCCGAGCTCGCATCGCGCGTAGCCGGAAGCCGGCAGATCATCGCCCGCGCGGCGGACGTGTCGAGCCGCGGGGAGGTGGAACAGCTCGCCGCCGCCGCGTTCGGCGCCTTTCCGGATCTGCACATCCTCGTCAACAACGCAGGCGTCTACGGCCCGATCGGGCCGATCGAAGAAGCCGACTGGGACGCCTGGGTCGAAGCGATCGAGATCAATCTCTTCGGATCGATCCTGACGACCCGCGCCGTGCTCCCGCACTTCAAGCGGCGGCGCTACGGGAAGATTATTCAGCTCTCCGGCGGCGGCGCCACCAATCCGCTGCCGAGGCTGACGGCCTACGCGGCGTCGAAAGCCGCTGTCGTGCGGTTCGCCGAATCCCTGGCGCTCGAAGTGAAGGACGAGGGCATCGACGTCAATGCGATCGCGCCGGGCGCGCTCAACACACGGATGATGCAGCAACTGCTGGCGGCAGGGCCGGCCGCGGTCGGCGACGCCTTTTTCGCGCGGATGAAGCGGATCGCCGACGAGGGGGGGACGGCGCTCGAGAAGGGTGCCGCGCTGACCGTATTCCTGGCCTCGCGGGCAAGCGACGGCATCACGGGCAGGCTTCTCAGCGCCGTCTGGGATCCGTGGGAAACGCTTCCCGACCATCTCGACGATCTCGACGGGAGCGACGTCTACACGCTTCGGCGTATCGTGCCGTCGGACCGCGGGCTGGCATGGGGCCGCGACAAATGAAGCCCGCGGTCGCGATCGTGGGATGCGGCGCGGTCGGCGCGAGGCGCGCGAAGGCGCTCGGGCCGGCACGCTTGATCGCCTGCTCCGACATCGACCGGTCCCGCGCCGAGGCGCTCGCCAGCACCGTCGACGATGCGGTGGCGACCGACGACTGGCGCGCCGCGGTCGCCAGGCCCGACGTCGAGATCGTGATCGTCTCGACCGTCAACGACTCGCTCGCCGCGATCGTGCGCGCGGCGGTGGAAGAAGGCAAGCACGTGCTCGTGGAAAAGCCCGCGGCGCGGTCGGTGGCAGAGATCGACGAGGTGATCGCGGCCGCCGGGGCGCGGCGCTGCAAGGTGCGCGTCGGGTTCAACCATCGTTATCACCCGGCCGTGCAGAAAGCGCGCGAGCTCTTCGAGACGGGCGCGCTCGGCGGCCTGATGTTTCTCCGCGGCCGGTACGGCCACGGCGGCCGGCCGGGCTACGACACGGAATGGCGCGCCGACCCGCGGCGCTCCGGCGGCGGCGAGCTGATCGATCAAGGGGTGCACCTGATCGATCTGTCGCGCTGGTTCCTCGGCGATTTCGCGCACGTGACGGGATTCGCGCACACGTACTTCTGGCAGATGCCGGTCGACGACAACGCCTTCCTGCTGCTGCGCACCGCGCGCGACGAGGCGGCCTTCCTGCACGTGAGCTGCACGGAATGGAAGAATCTGTTCTCCTTCGAGATCTATGGCAGGACGGGGAAGCTCCAGGTCGATGGGCTCGGCGGAAGCTATGGCGTCGAGCGGCTGACGTTCTATGAGATGCTGCCCGAGATGGGGCCGCCGGAGACCATCGTCTGGGAGTATCCGCGCGGCGATCGCTCGTGGTCGCTCGAGTTCGCGGAGTTCCTCGATGACATCCGGCTCGATCGGCTGCCGTCGCCCGGCCTCGCCGACGCCCGCGCGGCGCTCGTCATCGTCGAAGCGATCCATCGGCAGTCCGGGTACGACTTCGGCGCCGCGGTGGAGCGGCGATGATCATCACGCGCAGTCCGCTCCGGATCACGCTGGGCGGCGGCGGGACCGACCTGCCGTCGTACTATCGCCAGCACGGGGGCTTCCTCATCGCCGCCGCAATCGACAAGCACGTGTATGTCACCGTCATGCGCCCGTTCGTCGAGGGGATCTTCCTGAAATACTCCCGGCTCGAACACGTCGATCGGACCGAGGACGTCCAGCATCCGATCGTCCGCGAAGCGATCCGGATGCTGGGGTTCCGGACGCCGCAGATCGAGATCACGACGCTCGCCGACATTCCGGCCGGCACCGGTCTCGGCTCATCGGGCAGTTTCACGACGGCGCTGCTCAAGGCGCTGTACGCGCATCGCCGGCGGCTGCTGCATCCCGGCGAGCTCGCGGCGCTGGCCTGCGAGATCGAGATCGATCGCCTCAACGAGCCGATCGGAAAGCAGGACCAGTACATCGCCGCCTACGGCGGCCTCACCTGCTTCACCTTCAATGCAGACGATTCCGTTGAGGCGCGGCCGCTCGACATGCGCATGGACTCGCTGTTCACGCTCGAAGACAATCTGCTGCTGTTCTTCACCGGCTTCTCGCGCAGCGCCGCGTCGATCCTGATCGATCAGAACACGCGGATGAAGAGCGGCGATCAAAACATGGCGGCGAACCTGCATTATGTGAAGGATCTCGGCGTCCAGAGCCACGCCGCGCTGCTCAAAGGCGACACGAAGCTCTTTGGCGAGTTGATGCACGAGCACTGGGACCACAAGCGGCGTCGATCGGAGGGGATGAGCAACCCCAGGATTGACGAATGGTACGATCTCGGACGGCGGAACGGCGCGATCGGCGGAAAACTCGTCGGTGCCGGCGGCGGTGGCTTCCTGCTGTTCTATTCCGAGGACCACCGCCGTCTGCGGGCCGCCATGGCGAAGGCGGAGCTCGAAGAAGTCCGCTTCCGGTTCGATTTCGAAGGGACGAAGGTCCTCTTCTCATGAACCTTCCCGTGGCGATACTTGCCGGCGGCCTCGCCACGCGGCTGCACCCGGCCACCGCTGGCATCCCGAAGTCGCTCGTCGACGTCGCGGGACGACCGTTCGCGGAGCACCAGATCGATCTCCTTCGACGGCAGGGTTATCGAGACATCACGTTTCTCGTGGGGCACCTGGGCGAGATGGTGCGCGATTCGCTGGGCGACGGCTCGCGGTGGGGCGTGCGCCTGCGGTATGTGTTTGACGGCGCCACGCTTCTCGGCACCGGTGGCGCGATCCTCCGCGCGCTGCCGCAGGTCGGCGATCCGTGTCTCGTGCTCTACGGCGACTCGTACCTCGAATGCGATTACGCGGCGATCGAGCAGGCGTTCCTGAAGAGCGGCAGGGACGCCTTGATGACGGTCTGCCGCAACGACGATCGCTGGGATCGTAGCAACGTGCTGTTCGAGGACGGCCGCATGGTGTCGTACGACAAGGCGAGTCCGGCGTCCGGCGCGCATCATATCGATTACGGCCTCGGGGCGCTCCGCGGAGCCGCCTTCGAGGGCTACGGTCCGGACGAGTCGTTCGATCTGGCGGCCGTTTATCAGCGGCTGCTCGCGGCGGGGCGGCTCGCCGCGTACGAGGTGCCCGGGCGGTTCTACGAAATCGGATCGCCGGAGGGACTCGCGGAAACCCGGACGCATCTGGCGGAACGAAGGATCGCCATCCGATGAGTTATGCACGGCAGCACCTCGATGAGACGGCGCGGATCGCCGCCGCGCTCGACGCCGGTCTCATCGACCGGTTGGCGACCCGGCTTGCCGCGCTGCGCGCCGCCGGCGGACGCCTGTTCTTTCTCGGTGTGGGCGGAAGCGCCGCCAACTGCTCGCATGCCGTCGGTGATTTCCGGAAGATCGCCGGCATCGAAGCCTACACGCCCGTCGACAACGTCTCGGAGCTGACGGCTCGGACGAACGACGAGGGTTGGGAGACGGTGTTCCTCGCCTGGTTGAAGAGCAGCCGCCTTCAGGCGCGCGACGGCGTCTTCGTGCTGTCGGTCGGCGGCGGCAGCCTCGAACGCAACGTCAGCCCGAATCTCGTCCGCGCCGTGCAGTTTGCGAAGGAGACCGGCGCCGCCGTCTTCGGGATCGTCGGGCGGGACGACGGGTACACCGCCCGGGTCGCCGACATCTGTATCGTCGTGCCCGTCGTGAACACGGGGAGCGTGACGCCGCACTCGGAGGCGTTCCAGTCGGTGATCTGGCACCTGCTCGTCTCGCATCCGGCGATCAAGCTGGCAGAAACGAAATGGGAATCGATCGCGACCATCGCCGGGCCGTCTTCCTCGACAGGGACGGCGTAATCAACCGCGTCTCGATCCGCGACGGCAAGCCGCATCCGCCGGCCTCGGAAGAGGCGCTCGAGCTGCTGCCGGGCGTCTCCGACGCGCTCGCACGGCTGCACGCCGCCGGCTTCCGGCTCGTGGTCGTCACCAACCAGCCTGACATCGCCCGCGGCACGCAGCGCCGCGACGTCGTCGATCGCATGCACGCCCGGCTGCGCGCGGCGCTGCCGATCGACGACATCCGCGTCTGCGATCACGACGATCAGGATGCGTGTGCATGCCGGAAGCCGAAGCCGGGCCTGCTCGAGTCGGCCGCGCGCGACGGGGCGCTCTCGCTGGAACGGAGCTTCATGGTGGGCGATCGCTGGCGCGATGTGGAGGCCGGCCGGCGCGCGGGATGCACGACGATCTTCATCGATTGCGGGTACGATGAACCTCGTCCCGAGGGCGCCGATGCCGTGGTCCGATCGCTCGCGGACGCGGCCGACTGGATCCTGTCCCGTTCACGGAGCGAGCCTTCATGAAACCAGTCGAGAAATTGTCGGTCAAGATCTTCGCCGACGGGGCCGATCTGGCCGGCATGCTCGCGCTGTACCGCAAGCCCTACATCAAGGGATTCACGACGAATCCGACGTTGATGCGGAGGGCGGGGGTCACCGATTACCGCGGATTCGCGCGCGAGGCGCTGTCGGCGATTCCCGATCGGCCGATCTCGTTCGAGGTGTTCTCGGACGAGTTCGACGAGATGGAAAGGCAGGCGCACGAGATCGCGAGCTGGGGTCCGAACGTGTACGTGAAGATTCCCGTGACGAACACGCGCGGGGAGTCGGCGTGTCCCCTCGTGAACCGGCTGTCGCACGCCGGCGTGAAGCTGAACGTCACGGCGCTCATTCCGCTCGAACAGGTCCGCGCCGTCGTCGACGCGCTCGCCGGCGGGGCGCCGTCCTGCATCTCGGTGTTTGCCGGCCGGCTCGCCGACACCGGCGTCGATCCGGTTCCCCACATGGCCGCGGCCGTTGCGCTGCTGCGAGCCGCGCCGCAGGCGGAGTTGATCTGGGCGAGCCCCCGGGAGCTGCTGAACATCTTCCAGGCCGACGAAATCGGCGTCCACATCATCACCGTGACGCACGACATTCTGAAGAAATTGCCGCTGGTCGGCCGCGATCTCCACGACTACTCGCTCGAAACGGTCAAGATGTTCCACGGCGACGCCGCGCAGGCGGGATACACGCTCTGAGACTCAGTCCCGTCGTGTTTCTCGTGCTGCTGGCCGCCGAGCTCGCGCTGCTCGCGACGGCAAGCCGGCGGCGCGCGATGGCCGGAGCGGCGCGCAGGGCCGTCTTCCTGCTTCCGCTCGGGCTGGCCGCAGCGCTTCGCATCTATCAGGCGTTCGCCACGCACGATTTGCTCGAATGGGACGAAACCTACTACGTCAGTCTTGCCGTCACGGCGGCCTCGGGCCACGGGCTGTACGCCTACATATTCGGGTACCCGCCTATGCCTGTGATGGGCGGAGTCGGGTACGCGGCGTACCTCTATGCGCTCGCCGTGCGCCTCGCCGGGCCGACGGTGCTCGCGCTGAGAAGTGTTTCGCTGTTGGCCAGCGGCGCCGGACTGTGGTGTGCGTGGCTTCTCGTGAAGAAATGGTACGGGTCGGGCACAGCGTGGATCGCGATCACGCTCATTCCTGCGCTGCGGCTGTTCGTGATGTCGAACTCCGCCCGAATGGACAGCCTGACCTTTGCGTGTGTCATGGCGGGGCTGCTGGCGTTCGCCGTCGCGATCGAGCGGCCTGCGGATGGGCGCCGGCAACTGCTCGCGGGGATTGTGTTCGGCCTCGGCCTGCAGGTGCATCCCGACACCGTCGTCACGTTTGCCGCGTGCGGGATCGTCTACGTCGTCGAGTGGCTGCGACGGACGACGGCGGAGAAGCGCGTCGTGTTTCCGCGGCAGATGCTGCTGTTCGTGTCGGGCTGGTCCGCAGGCCTGATCCTGTTCGTGTTCCTCAACGTCCTGCCCGATCCAGCGGCTTTCTACCGAACCACGGTCCGAATCAGGGTCGACGCGACGAGTTGGTACTCGAGCGGCACCTCCAGCCTCGCCGGTTCGTTCCTGAACCCTCGCATCCTGATCTCAAAGGAGCTCGTGCGATACGGCATTCTGTTTCGCGCGCTGCCCAAACTCGAGATCGCGCTCGCCGCCGCCGCGATCGCGGCCATGGCCGTGCGGCGGACCGCCGTCGACAAAGTGCTGCTGACGATCTGTGCCGCGGTCATCGTCCTGACGTCCGTCGTGCTGAACAACGCGTCGCCGCTCTATTACATTCACGTCGCGCCGGCGCTCATGATTCCGATTGCGCCGCTTCTGGCCTACGGCTTGAGGCGCAGGTCGACGATCTCCGTGGAGGAGCTCTCGTTGAGCTCGCTGCTGGCATCGGCTGTCGTCGTCAGCGCGCTCATCGCCGTGAACGGCGCCAAGGCCGCGCGCGCCGCGTCTCTCCATCCCCGCGAAGAGCCGGCCGCCGCCGCGTTCGCAAGGAGCGTTCGCTCCGCCGTCGATCGCCGCTGCAAGGTCGCTGGCGACGCCGACCTCTACGTCCGCCATTTTTCCGATTACCCGTATTTCATCAGCACGCGAAGTACGGAGGTGCAGTACGCCATGCTGTACTTCGGGAGCACTACCGAGGGCGAGTACTGGGACATGAAGCAGCCCGACGCTGTCGTCGCGCCGGGATCATTGTCAGATCCGCTTTCGGCTTTCGTCGCCGCGCATCATTTCTCGGAAGTCGCGCGTGGCGTCTGGATCCGATCCGACGGCTGTCGAGGCGGACCCTGACGTTCCTCGTAGATCGACACGAACCGATACTTCACCAGCGCGCGTATCCACGTCAGCGGATCGCGCCACGCGGACACTTTCTTTCCTTCGCTGAACGACCGCGACGCGTAGTTGACGGGCACTTCCAGCGGCACGTAGCCCTTTCGCAGCAGTTTGATGACGAGCTCGAAGTCGAAGTCGAAACGGTTGCATTCGAGCTTCAGACGGTGCAGACAGTCGCGCCTGAAGACTTTGTACATCGTGAACGGATCGTTGATCTTCTGGCCGTAGATGAAGTTCAGCGCCGTCCTGAACAGCACGTGCCCGACGTTGAAGAACGCCGAGACCGCGGGCTGGTCGGCGAACGTGCGCATCTTCCAGCCGCCGATGTGCCGCGATCCGAGCACGAACGCGCGCCGGTAGGTCAGGATCGGCTCCAGCAGCGCGTCGTAGTCGTTGACGTCGTACTCGCTATCGGCGTCCTGAATGAGCACGATGGTGCCTCTCGCGCGTTCGAGACCGGCGCGAACGGCGGCACCTTTGCCGCGCGGCCGGTCTTCGAGGATGACCGTGATCCCGCGATGTCCTTCGTATTTCCGGACCAGCTCTCGCGTCCCGTCCGTCGATCGGCTCTCGACGATGACGATTTCACGGTCGACGCCCGGGCATTCCTTTTCGAGCACCGCGTTGAGCGTCCGCTCGAACGTTGCTCGCTCGTTGAAAACCGGCATCACGACGGACAGCAGCGGGCGCGGCGGAGGCTCCGTCCGGCGCGCGGTTACGAGAATCCCCGACGGCACTCGCGAATGCTCCACCTCCGCAAAGCCGCTTCGCAGGCAGGCGGACTGAATGGTCTCGATGTCGAAGTGCCATCGATGGTCCGGCTGCCATTCGAGCGGCGAGGTCAGCAGCAGGAGAATGCCGCCGGGCAAGAGCGCTCCACGGATGTTCCCCAGCGCGTGCATCGGGTCCGAGGCCTTCTCGAGCTGAAGGAGCATGACCGCGGTTTCGTAACTGCGTCCGAGAGGATCTCGTTCGACGTCCTCGATTCCCGCGCGTGTGGCGATGGTGAAGCCGCTCGGCCCTGCTGATGAAAGGAAGGGATCGCCGTCCGCCGCGATCGCGAGCAGCCCGGACCCCTTCGCGCCGCGCTCTCGCAGCGCCGCGATACAACTATCCGCGGCTTTGACGGTAGTCGTTGCCGTCGTCCCCCTCCCGCTTCCGGCTCCCGACAGACGCGTCAGTCCACAATCCTGGCAGCGAAAGACCGGCGCGCCGTATCGCATGAACAGATAGGCAGACGTGAGGGACCCGCACAGCGGACACGGGCGTCTGGCGGCATCTGTCGTCACCGTCACTAGCCCAGTCCCTCGTCAACCAGCGCGGCGACACGTGCGCCGATGGCCAGGCACGAGGTCAGGCCGGGGGAATCGATTCCCGCCGCCTGAATCAGCGCGGGCTGCCGCGCGTCGCGGCGGATCAGAAAATCGGCGAAGCGTTCTTCCGGCGGATGGAGCTTCGCGCGGATTCCCGTGCCGGCCAGCCGCAGATCGTCGAGCGAGATGCCGGGAAGCAGCAGCCTGGCCGGCTCGAGGAACGCTTCCACGGGCAGTCGATCGTCTTCGTAGTCGTCTTTTCGTTCCTGATACCTGATCGTCGGCCCCAGGAGCAGTGTGCCGTCGGAGGCGCGCGTCAGATGCACGCCGAGGCCGTGGCCCGACGGATCCGGCAGCGGATAGACGAGACCATTCACGAGCAGACGCCGCGCCGGCCGGAGCGACGCGTATTCCCCGCGGCATGGATAAATGCGGAACGGCTCGCCGCCAAGCATGGTTGACACGTCGTCGGCATATAGCCCCGCGGCGTTGACGACGATGCGCGCATCGATTTCTTCCCGGGGCGTGCGAAGCCGGATCCCTGTCTCGATCGGCTCGCCCCGCTCCAGCGGTGTCTGCGGCAGGAAGATCGCGCCGGCCTTCTCGGCGACGCGCCGCAAAGCGAGCACGAGCGCCGAGGCATCCAGCCGTCCGGTGTTCGGCGACCAGAGCGCCGCTGCGGCGGCGACGTGCGGCTCGCGCCGGCGTACGAACGCCTGGTCGACGACTTGCAGGCCCGCCACGCCGTTTCCAGTCCCGATTCGTTGAAGCTCCTCGAGCGCCGGCCTCTGGCCGGCGGTGCTCGCGACGATGAACTTGCCGCAGCGTTCGTGGGCGACGGCATGGGCGGCGCAGAAGCCGTACATGCGCTCCGCACCCTCGACGCAGAGCTGCGCCTTCAGCGAGCCGGCGGGATAGTAGATGCCGGCATGAATGACGCCCGAGTTATGGGTGCTGGTCTCCATGCCCGGCCGCGGATGGCGTTCCACGATTGCGACCGTGCGCCCTGTCCGGCCGATTTCGGCGGCGGCAGCCAACCCCACCACGCCGCCGCCGATCACCGCCGCGTCGACGCTCTCCCTCATGTGCTACCCTTGACCAATTCTTTCATATGGCTCGACGGGCGCTGATCACGGGAATTACGGGGCAGGATGGTTCGTACCTCGCCGAACTGCTGCTCGACAAGGGTTACGAGGTATTCGGCATGGTCCGCCGTGCCAGCGCCACGAATTACTGGCGCATCGAGCACCTTCTCGATCGGATCCATTTGAGACCGGCCGATTTGCTCGATCAGCTCTCGCTCATCCGCACGATCGACGAAGTGCGGCCGCACGAGCTGTACAACCTCGCCGCGATGTCATTCGTACCGGCGTCCTGGGATCAGCCCATGCTGACCGGCGAGTTCAACGCTCAGGGTGTGACGCGAGTGCTCGAGGCCGTGCGGCACGTCGATCCGTCGATCCGTGTCTATCAGGCGTCATCGAGCGAGATGTTCGGGAAGGTCCGGGAAGTGCCGCAGACCGAGCTGACTCCGTTCTATCCGCGCAGTCCGTACGGCGTCTCGAAGGTGTTCGCCCATTACATCACCGTCAACTACCGCGAAAGCTACAACCTGTTCGCCGTCTCGGGCATCCTCTTCAATCATGAATCGCCGCGCCGCGGACTCGAGTTCGTGACGCGGAAGGTCACCGACGCCGCCGCCCGCATCAAGCTCGGACTTGCAGACGAACTTCGGCTCGGCAACCTCGACGCGCAGCGCGACTGGGGCTTTGCCGGCGACTACGTGCACGCGATGTGGCTGATGCTCCAGCAGGACCAGCCGGACGATTACGTCATCGCGACCGGCATCAGCCACTCGGTCCGCAACCTGGTCGACAGCGCCTTCCGTTGCGCCGGGCTCGACTGGAACAAGTACGTCAAGCTGGATCCGGCGCTCATCCGTCCGGCCGAAGTGGAGCATCTCATCGGCGACAGCTCGAAGGCGCGGCGGCAGCTCGGGTGGACGCCAACCGTCGACTTCGAGGGCCTCGTCAGGATGATGGTGGACGCCGATCTCGAGCGCGTCGCCGCAGAGTCT
>DATJFE010000048.1:0-55788 GCA_035495955.1 Vicinamibacterales bacterium
CAAGCGCGTGTTCTTCGGGATGAAGGAGCAGGTGCCCGCCCCGCCCGCCGAGCGCAAGACCACCGACGAAGCCGCGGACGTCGACGTCTGGAACACCGCCGACGAGCGGATACAGTCGGTCCAGATGATCCGCGCCGAGCAGGATCGCAACTTCACCTTCCGCGAAGCCTTCGACGTCGCGGCGAATCGCTTCGTGAAGCTTGCCGACGAGACGATGCGCGATCTGGACGTCGCGCAGGACGGCCGCTGGGCCGTAGGGCGCGACACGCGCGGCTACATCCACGACTACAAGCGGCCGTCCGCCGACATCTACCGCGTCAACACCACGACGGGCGAGCGGACGCTGATCGTGAAGAGCCAGTTGATCAACACGTCGACCGGCAGCCACACGTTCGGCATCTCGCCCGACGGCCGGTACTTCCTGTACTGGAAGGACAACAAATACCAGGCCTACGATCTCGACGCCGGGTCGTCGCGCGCGCTCGGCGGCGCGCCCAAGCCGGTCGCGCCCGCCGGCTTTACGGATGCCGAGTTCGATCATCCGGGTCCGAAGCCGGCGTACGGCATCGCCGGCTACACCGCCGACGCCAAGTCGGTCATCGTTCAGCAGCGCTACGATCTGTGGGCGCTGCCCCTCGATGGCTCACCCGGCCGCAACCTGACGAATGGCGTGGGAGCGAAGAGCGAAATCCGGTTCCGCTACGTGCGGACCGAGCCGCCGGATCCCCCCACCGCTCCAGCGGCGGGCGCGCCGGCGGGCGGACCGGGCGGCCCGGGCGGCTTCGCCGGCGGACGCGGCGGCAATCCGTCGCGCGAGAAGCCGATCGATCTGACAAAGCCGATCACCTTGTCGGCGTATGGCGAGTGGACGAAGAAAGCGGGCTTCTACGAGCTGGCAAACGGAGATCTCAAGGAGCTCGTGTACGAAGATGCCGCGTTCAGCAATCCCGTGAAGGCGGCGAAGGCCGACAGGTTCCTGTTCACGCGTCAGACCTACGTCGAGTTCCCGGACCTGCGCGTCTCGGGACCTGGCTTCAGGGATGCGAAGAAGATCAGCGACGCGAACCCGCAGCAGGCGGAATTCATCTGGGGCCATCGCGTGCTCTTTGATTTCAAGGACAAGGACGGCCACCGGCTCCAGGGGCTGCTCTCGATCCCCGACGACTACAAGCCGGGCGAGAAGCGGCCGATGCTCGTGAACTTCTACGAGAAGAACTCGCAGAACCTGCATCGCTACAATGCGCCGTCCTACCTGACGGGGATGGGTGCCTCCCCCATGCAGGCCGTGAGCGACGGCTACATCACGATGGTGCCCGACGTGTACTTCCACACCGGCGCGTCGCACAGCGACATGCTCGACGCCGTCGAGGCGGCGACGCGGAAGGTGATCGAGATGGGCTACGTGGATCCCAAGCGGATCGGGATCAACGGGCACAGCTACGGCGGCGAAGGCGCCGCCTTCATCGGCACGCGCTCGCGCCTCTTCGCCGCCGTCGGCATGGGCGCCGGCGTCACCGATCTCTACTTCGACTTCAACCAGAACTGGGGCTGGTCCTATCAGGTGACCGGCGGCAGCGGCGCGAACGGCTCGGACTACTACCTCTACAGCCAGGGCCGCGAAGGCGCATCACCCTGGGACAAGCCGGAGATGTACATGTTCGAGTCGGCCCTGACCCACGTGCCGGAGGTGACCGCGCCGTTTCTCATCATGCACGGCACCGCCGATCCGACCGTCGCGTTCACCAACGGCCTCGCGATGTACAACGCGCTCCGGTACAACAACAAGAAGGCGGTCCTGCTGGCCTATCCGGGGGAGGGACATGGCCTGCGGGGCATGGCGAACCGGAAGGACCTGACGACCCGGTACTTCGAATTTTTCGATCACTACTTGAAGGACAAGCCGGCGCCGAAGTGGCTCAGCGACGGCGTGCCGTTCTTGAAGAAAGAGGTGGACGCGGCGTCGGCCAAGTAGAGTCAGGGCATCGAACGTATCCGGACCGTCGTCCCGTGGGTCCATTTCGAATGGCATCCGCCGCACAGCAGGAACGCGAACTCCTGGTTGCCGGACCTGAGGCCCAGCACACGCGAGCCGGAGTCCTCCGCGGGAATGAAGGGCGCGCCGCAGACGCCGCACGGCTGCTCGTCGGGCGCGGGTTGATGCCGTAAGGAGATCGTCACGTCGGCCATCACGCCAGTGTAGCCGCAACGGCCTGTCACGGCGACTTGGGACACAGCGCGAGACCCGCGCGCACGACCGCGTCGAGACTCATCTTCGGCGCCGTCAGCGGCGGCCACGAGCGCTCGCGGCCTTCCGCGTCGATCTGCGCGAGTTCGTCGTCAGACAGATGATGCACGCGCGCGAGCTCCCGGCGGCAACTGGATCGGTCCGCGCGCGACTTGCACACTTCGGACGCGGCGAAGACCTGCATCCGCTCGTCTTGCCGAAGTCGTCCGAGTGGATTGGTCGGCCCAGCGGATCTGGTCACGACGATAGGATCCACGCTGACATAGCCGCGCGCGCGCGCGGCGTCGTTCAAGGCGTACGTAACGCCTTGCGCGCGAAACGCGACTGCGTTCGAAACACAGCCGATGGTGCCGGAGCCGGGAATGAACGGCCAGAGGTCGGGGAACTCGCCGCGTGAGGTCGCGCGCTGTTGGGTCGCCGGAACATCGGGGATGGGATCTGTGACTCGGACAGGGCCGCCGCTGCAGGCCGTGAGGAACAAGCCAGACAGGCACGCGAGTGACCTTCGGATCATCAACGGCATCAAATCCATCCGATCTGCTCGAGCATCCGCCGCGCGGCCGCCGTAACCGGACCCGCGTCCGTCGAGACCCAGACGTCTTCCAGCCCCGCGGCATCGAGGACGCGCTCTAGGTCGACGACGCGCGCGATGTACTTCGAGCGGGCATTATCGCAGCGTCGGTCGATCACTCCAGCCAGACGATCGCCGGCTTCTGAAACCAGCCGCCCTCGCCGATGATGAGCCAGCCGATGGGGAAACCGCCTTCGTGGGTGTAGATCAGCCCGAGCCCGCGCGCGTCGCGAGGGACGTCGAAGTGCCGTACCGCAACCGCCGACGCGCCCGGCTGCAATATCCTGTCGAAGCCGACGACCCCCGGGTCCGGCAGAGGATCGTAGCGGTGTCCGGACGCATCCGTCAGATAGACCACCGTCCCTTTCTCTCCCATCGGTGTCCGTCGCGCGCGGTTCGACAGGCGCAGCGCCACTTCATAGGCTGACGCTGGAGACGCGTCGATCCGTTTCGCGCCGACGACGGTGATGCACCAGTCGTCGAAGCACTGCGCGTCACCGATGTGATACTCGCGCCGGGGGCTGACCACCGACATGACGATCACGATTGCAAAGTAGACGGCACCGCCGATCGCGAGACGCCGCAGGACCCGCCCGGCGCGGGCCAGCCGGCCGCTCACCACGAATGCCGCGGCCGTAATGATGGTGATGACCGTCACGAGCGCCAGGAGCAGGAAGAGCGGCTCGAACAGATTCATGAGCGGCACGGGGCTTACTTTGTATCACAGAGTTTGTCCTGGCGCAATCGCCGCGCGTATCACGGGCCAGCCTTCCGCGCTGCTGGTGAAAGAGGCCCACATGCGATCCGCGCACGCCGCGGCGCTACTCCGTCCGCAGCGCCAGGATTGGATCGATCCGGCTCGCGCGCTGCGCGGGGATCAAGCCGGCGGCCGCGGATACGGCGGTCAGCAGCACGACGGTCCACAGCGCGATCGCGGGATCGTGCGGCTGGATCCCGTAGAGCTGTGCGGACACGTAGCGGCCGAGCGCCATCGCCGCCGGGATGCCGACGGCCAGCCCGATCGCCAGCAGCAGCAGGACCTCGCGCATCACGAGCCAGATGAGGATGCCGGGCTGCGCGCCGAGCGCGAGCCGGATGCCCAGCTCCTTCCGGCGCCGCGCGACGACGAAGGCCATGACGCCGTAGAGCCCGACGGACGCGAGGAGCGTGGCAAGCAAGCCGAACCCCGCCGAGAGCAGCGCGATCAGCCGATCGGTGAGCAGCGTCTCGTCGAGCTGTCCTTCGACGGTTTTCATCTGGTAGATCGGGATCGCCGAATCCACGTCCTTCACCGCCGCGCGCATCAGGTTGTAGGCGCTCGCCGACGCCGTCTGGGTCCGCACGTAAAAGGTGCCGGCGTTCCTGCCCCAGTTCGGCAGGAACGCCTGCCGGTGGACGCCTTCGCGCGGCCCTTCATACAGCGAGTCGGCCACGACGCCGATGATCTCCAGGGTCAGCTTCGTTCCCGGTCCGCCGCCATTGCCGATGCGCTTGCCGACCGCGCTTCGTCCCGGGAAGAAGTGCTCCGCGAAGGTGCGGTTCACGATCGCGACGTGAAGCTGATCGAAGTCGCCGGCGTCGCTCTCCTTGAAGTCGCGGCCTTCGAGAATCGGAATCTTCATCGTCTGGAAATATCCGGGCGAGACGGCATTCATGAACGCCTGCATGTCCTCGCCGTCCTTCGCCTGATGCCCTTCGACCGCCATCGAGTTGTCCCACTCGTCGCCCGCGAGAATCGGCACGGTCGCCAGGCCCGCCGACTGGACGCCGGGCAGCGCGCGCACCCGCTCGAGCACCGCCCGGTAGAAGATCGTCGCCCGCTGATTGTCGTAGCCGCTCAGTGCCGGCGCGACCTGGAACGTGATCAGGTTATCCAGCGCCACGCCGGGGTTGGTGCCCTTCAGATTCAGCAGGCTGCGCACGAACAGCCCGGCGCCGAAGAGCAGCAGAAAGCTGAGGGCTACCTGGACGGTGACGAGGCCTTTGCGCAGAAAGAGGGATCCGCCCGTGCCGGCGATCGATCCCATCGTGTCCTTCAGCGTCGTCCACGGATCCGGACGGCTGGCGCGCAGCGCGGGAAGCAGGCCGAACACGATTCCGGTGGCGAACGTGAGGACGAGCGTGAAAGCCAGGATTCGCGGATCCGGCCTTGCAGTGATCAGGAGCGGCTGCCCCTGCTGCGGCACAAGGGCGAGCAGCCCGCGCGTCAGCAGGACGGCGATTGCCAGCCCGAAGACGCCGCCGGCGCACGACAGCACGAGGCTCTCGGTGAGGAGCTGGCGCACGAGACGGCTCCGCGACGATCCGAGCGACAACCGCACCGCGATTTCCTTCTGGCGCATGAATGCGCGAGCGATGAGCAGGTTCGCGACGTTGGCGCAGGCGATCAGGAGGACGAGCCCCACCATGCACATCAGCACGACGAGCGCGGTCGAGAAATCGTTGCGCAGCGGCGAGTAGCCGATCGACGCGGCCGTCACGAGCAGTTTGCCCTTCATGAACTCGGTCCGCGAATACTGCGACCAGTCCTTCGCCGCGGGCAGCGTCATCTCGTACGCCCGAATCTGCGTAAACAGCCCCTGGACCGGCGCCTGCGCGGATTCGACGCTGTAGCCCGGTTTGAGGCGCCCGAACACCTGCACCCAGCGGGCCCGCCGGTCGGCGAACCGCAGCCAGCTGAAGTCGGGCATCATGACTTCCTTCATCAGGATCGGCACCCGGATCTGCGGCGACTGCGCGGGATCGAGGCCCGAAAAGCCCTCGGCCGATACGCCGACGATGGTCATCGGATAGTCATTCACGCGGATCTTTTTGCCGATGATGCCGGGATCGCGTGCGAAGCGGCTGACCCAGTATGCGTGGCTGAGGACGACGACGGGATGGCCGCGATAGACTTGATCGTCTTCCTGGGAATTGAACACGCGGCCGATCGCCGGCTTCACGCCGAGCATCGAGAAGTAGTTGCCCGACACCATCTCGGCCTCGACGCGCTCGGTCTGGTTGTCGACGCTCACCGACGCGGCCGTCAGGCGGCGGCACAGCACCTCGGACAGCGGCTCGGCCTTCTGCTGCAGATCCTGGTACAGCGGATACGAATTCATGCGCGATCCCATGTTGCTGCCCATGTTGTTCGCGCGCTGATAGATCATCACCAGCCGCTCGGGTTCGACAACCGGCAGCTTCCGCAGGAGCACCTGATCGATCAGGGTGAAGATGGCCGTATTGGCGCCGATGCCAAGCGCGAGCGAGAGGATCGCCACCGCCGCGAACAGTGGGCTGCGGCGGAGGCCGCGGATCGCGAACCGCAGATCCGAGAGGGTTGTCGTCATATTTGAGGCTTTGACGAAAACGGGGGCGCAAAGGTTGGCCCGAACTCGACTATTTCCAGAGCGGTTCCCGGTCCTCTTCGGACGCCTCCATCTGCCGGCGGACCATTCCGTAATACATGCCGCGCGCATCCATGAGCTGCTGATGCGTGCCGCGCTCGACGACCCGGCCCTCTTCCATGAGCAGGATGATGTCGGCGCGCCGGATCGTCGACAGGCGATGCGCGATCACGAACGTCGTCCGACCCGCCAGCAGCGATGCCATGGACGCCTGAATGAGCTGTTCGCTCTCCGTGTCGAGGTTGCTCGTCGCTTCGTCGAGGATCAGGATCTGCGGCTTCTTGAGAATGGCGCGGGCGATCGCCAGCCGCTGCTGCTGACCGCCTGAAAGCTTGACGCCGCGCTCGCCGATGAACGTCCCGTACCCCTCGGGCAGCCTGTCGATGAACTCGTGCGCGTTGGCGCGGCGGGCGGCGTCTTCGATCTCGTCGTCGGTCGCGTCGTGCCTGCCGTAGGCGATGTTGTCCCGCACGGATCCGTCGAACAGGAACACGTCCTGCTGGACGATTGCGAGCAGGCTCCGGTAGGACGCCAGCCGGAAATCGCGAATGTCGATCCCGTTGAGCAGAATGCGCCCCTCCGTGGGATCGTGAAAGCGCGCGACGAGGTCCGTGACGGTCGTCTTGCCCGCGCCGCTGCGTCCGACGAGCGCCACGACGGTCCCGCCCGGCACGACTACGCTGAACTGGCGGACGACGGGCGTTTCTTTGCGGTACTCGAAAGACACGTCTTCGAAGCGGATGTCCGCCACGACCTCCGGCGCGGCCAGCGCGCCCGGCTTGTCGGGCTTGTCGTCGGGCATCGCGAGGATCTCGAAGACGCGCTCCATCGCCGCAAGCGATCGCTGCAGCTCCGAGAAGGAATTGACGATGTTCCACACCGGATTCAAGAGGAGGAACGTGTACCACTGAAACGACATGATGTCGCCGACGGTGGCCCGCCCGGCGACGTTCAGGTATCCCCCGTACCACACGATTACCACGTTGACGCCCGAGAGCAGCAGCCCCCACGACGTCCAGAGGACGAGCTCGCGCCGGTACGCGAACAGCTCCTTCCTGAGGACGGTGTGCCGCCCCCGCATGTAATCGAGCAGCTCGAGCAGCTCGCGGCGGAACGCCCGGACGACGCGAATTCCCGAGAACGTCTCGCCCACCCGGCCGTCGATGAGTTCGGCGTCCTTCCGCAGAGAGCGGTAGATCGGGCGCACCCGGCGCGACAGGGTGAAGCTCATGAGCGCGAGCCCCGGCGTGATGGCGAGCGCGGTCAGGGCCAGGCGCCAGTTGAGCGCCACCAGCACGCCGGCCGCGATCGCCAGCCGGACGATCGAGACCGCCGGCGAAACCACCGCCATCTGCATGAGTCCCGTCGTCGTCTCGATGTCGCCGGTCAGTCGCGACAGGATGCCGCCGGTCTTCATGTCGTGCAGTGCCTGGAGCGGCAGGTGCAGCAGGCGCTCGAACAGCGTCTGCCGCAGCGTGAGCATCACCTTGATGTTCAGGATGCGCTGGCGGTAATCCTTCAGGACGCCCATGACGCTCGACGCGATGATCACCAGGAGGAAGGCGCCGCCGCCCAGATTCAGCAGCCGCACACGGGCCGCGCGGCTCAGCGACGGGTTCAGCAGGACCCGATCGACGATGAACCGCATGAAGAGCGGCTCGATCATTTCCAGCGCCGCCGCGAGGAGCGCGAACAGGAACACGGCGCTGACGGCGTACCGGTACGGCCAGAGCCACCGGATGTATTCCCTGAGGTATCGGCGCCGTTTGCGCCGCTGTTCGTCGGGATTCGCGGTCTCATCGGTCGGCGCCGGAGCCGCGCCGCGCGTCTCGGCCGCCTCATCCAGCCGGCGCTGCCTGTAGTCCTCGACGAAATGACGATACCGCCGGCGCGACGATCGGGGATGCTGCTTGCTCATCGAGGCACTAAGTTAGCATCGCCACGGATCAGCGGTCCGGCAACGCCGAATACGCGAACGGCTCGCGGGCTGACGGGAACGGTCGCGGCTCGCTTGCACTGCTCCAACGCCCGGGATAGCGTCTCGGGTCGTGCGCCCTGGCCGCCTGCGCCCGTGGATGCTCGTCTCCGCCGTCTGGATCGCTCCGGCGGTGTTCGCGTCACTCGGCGAGATTGGCCATCGGCGCCTGAGCGGGGACCCGCCGGCCACCATGGGCGAGCTGCTCTGGGCCGGCGGCGACTGGCTGATCTACGCGCTGATCACGCCGGCGATCTTCTGGATTTCGGCGCGGTGGCCGCTCGTGCGTCCGCACCTGCTGCGCCGCGCGATGATCCACCTCGGTTTTGCGCTGCTCTTCTGCGTCGCCTGGGCGGTCCTCGGCAAGGCGCTCGAGGCGCTGCTCTTGATCACGCTGCGTCCGCAGAAGTTCAAGGCGGCCGTGGCTGCCGCCGGAGGACACTTCTTCGGGCGCCTCGAGGTGGACGTCCTTCACTGGATTCTGACGACGGTCCCGTTCGGCATCATCGTTTATCTGTGCGTCGCGGGGCTGGCGCACGCGATCCGTTACTTCGTCGAGGCGGGCGAGCGCGAGGTTCAGCTCGCGCGCCTTTCCGAGCAGCTTGCCGGCGCCCGCTTCGCAGCGCTCCAGGCGCAGTTGAATCCGCACTTCCTGTTCAACACCCTCAACACGATCGCCGTACGCGCGCGCGATGGCGACACCACCGGGACCGTCCGGATGGTCGAGCAGCTCAGCGACGTTCTGAGGCGCACGCTCACCCGGCATCGCGTGAACGAAGTCACGCTCGACGAAGAGCTCGGGCTCGCGCGCCAATATCTGGCGATCGAGCAGGCGCGCTTTTCCGATCGGCTGCGCGTGTCGTTCGAGATCGACGAATCGCGGCTCTCCGCCGCCGTGCCCAGCTTCGCGCTGCAGCACCTGATTGAAAACGCGGTCCGCCACGGCATCGCCCGCCACACCGGCGCCAGCCTCGTACTCGTCAGGGCCCGCCGCGACGGAGACACGCTCGAGCTGTCGGTCGCCGACGATGGGCCGGGAATCGATCCGGAGGCGGCGCGCCGTCCGGGACACGGAATCGAGAACACGCAGGAGCGCCTGCGGGCGCTGTACGGCGGACCCGCGTCGCTCGTCGTCACCAGCGCCGCCGGGGGCGGCACCGTCGCGACGTTGCGCGTGCCGCTACGCGAGATGCCGCTGGAGTCCGACATTGCCGGGCAGTGACTGGGGCGTGCTGATCGCGGACGACGAACCAGCCGCCCGCCGCGGCGTGCGCCAGCTCCTCGCGCGCTTTCCGGAATTCGCGGTCGTCGGCGAATGCCGCGACGGTGCGGAGGTGCTCGCCTCGCTCGACGTCCTCCGGCCGCACGTCGTCTTCCTGGACGTGCAGATGCCGGGCATCGACGGCTTCGAGGTGATCCGCCGTCGCACGCCGGAGCGCATGCCCGCGGTCGTCTTCCTCACGGCGTACGATCAGTTCGCGATTCGCGCGTTCGAGGCGCAGGCGCTCGACTATCTCGTCAAGCCGGTCACCGAAGCGCGCTTTGCCGCCACGATGAAGCGGCTGGCGCGGCAACTGCGAGGCTCGGCGCCGCCCGCGCGCGAGCCCGCGCTCGTCGTCACCACGGCCCGCGGCGCGACTGTGCTGCCGCTCCGCGAGATCGACTGGATCGAAGCGGCCGACAACTACGCCCGGATCTGGACCGGAGGGCGCAGTTACCTGCTCCGGGAGCCGTTGCGCATCCTCGAGCAGCGCGTGCAGCCGCACGGCTTTCGGCGGGCGCATCGCCGCGCGCTCGTCCGTCTCTCGGCGGTCCGAACACTGACCTGGACGGAGGCGGACGATTTGATCGCGGTGCTCGCCTCTGGCGCGCGCATCCCAATCTCGCGCCGCCGCCGCGCCGCGTTCGCGGCGGCGGTGCGATCGATCTAGTCTCATCCAAGGGGCTTCGCCCCTCGGACTCCCCTACACGCGCCCTCGCGCGCCGCTGCGCGGGCGCGCTCCGTGCGCGTGGCTCGCTCGCGGCGCTCGCTCGCACGGCTGGCCGCGTGGCTACCGGCATTTATGAGCTGCCTTCTAGTCCTCAAAGAGGAGGTCAGCGAGGCAGTGTCCACGCATACAACGCGCTGCCGCCGGCGAAGACGATGTGCTGGCGGCCGTCGAGCTCGAACGTGATTGGCGAGTTGCCGACGGAGCCGATCGCCGAGTGCCACAAGGTCGATCCGTCGCTCGTCCGGAGCGCGATGACGTTGCCCGTCCCGTCTCCCGTGAACGTCAGCCCGCTGTCCGTCGTCAGAACGCCCGCCGGACTGCCGCCGCCGATCTCGTGGCTCCAGCGGATCTGCCCGGTCTTATAGTCGATCGCGCGGATCGCGCCTTTGCCGTGGACGCCGTAGTCGGCGCCCGCCCATCCGTAGTTGCCGTGCTCTTCCTTGAAGAAGTAGATGCCGTAGGCGTCCACGGCACTCACGACGAGCGTGCCGGTCGCCGGATCGAAGCTGGGCGATCGATAGTTCGTCCCGCCGCCTTCGTTTGGCGCGACGAGCCGTCCATCCCGCGACGGCTCTTTCGCGGGATCGGGAACCGGCCGCCCCTGCGCGTCGATGCCGCTCGCCCAATTGACGTCGGCGAACGGCGTCGTCAGGAGGCTCTTGCCCGTCGTGCGATCCAGGACGAAGAAGTAGCCGTTGCGCGACGCCTGGAGCAGCAGTTTTCTCGGCGCGCCTTTGAACGTCGCGTCGACGAGCACGGGCACCTCGGCGGCGTCCCAGTCGTGCGTATCGTGGGGCGATGCCTGGAATCCCCACGCGAGCTTGCCCGTATCCGGATCGATCGCGAGGATGCTGCAGGTCCAGGGATTGTCGCCCGCGCGCGCGGGGCCGTTGAGAACGGGCGTCGGGTTGCCGGTGCCGACGAAGACGAGGTTCAGCGCCGGATCGTACGTCCCCGTCATCCACATTTGACCGCCCGTGGCGCCGCCGCTCGGCGGATCGGTCGCGCCGGCCGGCGGCGTACTGTAGAATTTCCACTGCAGCGCGCCGGTCCTCGGATCGAAGGACTGGAGCAGGCCGGGCAGATTGTCGAAATCGCCCGACACGCCGACGATCAGGTGATCGCGCACGACGAGCGGCGCGTTCGTGGACCAGTAGCCTTTCTTCGCGTCGGCGAGCTCGACGTTCCAGCGCACCTTGCCGGTACGCGCGTCGACCGCCACCAGGTGCGCATCGGGCGTCGTCAGATACACCGTGTTGCGATAGACCGCAGCGCCTCGGTGGCCGATGTGGAACCCGCTGTTCTTCGGATAGCTGTAGTGCCAGATCTCGCGGCCGTTCCGGGCGTCGACGGCCCACATGTTGTCCGGCGTCGTCACATAGAGGACGCCGTCCACGAGAATCGGCGTCGCCTTGATGTGATCCGACTGCCCCGTCTGAAAGGACCAGGCGAGCCCGAGCTGGCGCACGTTGTCGGGCGTGATCTGCGACAGCCGGCTGTGGCGCTGGCCCGTGTAATCGCCGTGGTACGTCGGCCAACTGTCGGCGGGCGGATTCAGGAGCGCGGCGGGATCGAACCCTCCGGAATCGTCTTTCGGCTCCGTGGCGGCGGGTACGGCCCCCGGCGGCGCAGCGCCTGACGCGCGCGACGCCGGCGTCGCGCCATGCAGCGTTTGGAGATATGCAAGGACGTTGTGCATGTCCGCATCGGTGTACTTCCGCAGCAGCGCGACGTGCGCATCGAGAGGATTGTCGACGACGTATTTGACGTCGGCGGTGCGCCAGGAGCGATACCGGCCTGACGCGTCGCGCAGCGCGATCGTGAATTCATCGCGGCCCGCAAGACGGCCCGCGATCGTCTCCCCCGACGGCAGCGTCACGGTCGCCTTCGCCGGCTGCGGCTGCCCGCTTCGATGGCTCGGATACAGCATCCGCTGCAGCAGCTCGAGCCCCTTGACGCGATCGGCCACGCCGGCCAGATCCCCGCCAGGCGAATGACATCCGGCGCAGCCGCCTGCGCCGTTGAAGTACTGCTCGCCCGCGTGCGGATCGCCGGTCGCGAGATCCGATTCGTCCACGCGACGGCGCGCCCCCAGGAGCGAACCGGCCTCGACGCGCCGATTGTGAATGAAGGCGACGATCTTCGTCAGATCGCTGTCGCTGACGCTGAGCGGCGGCATGCCCTTGTCCGGACGGCCCGATCGCACGACGACGGCAATCTTGTCGCCGCGCACATCGTCGGCGACGAGCTCCGAGCGCGTGAGGTCCGGACCGGTCTGGCCGCCCATCGCGTCGCGGCCGTGGCAGAAGGCGCAGTTGGCCGCGAACAGCGGCTCGCCGGCCGTGGCGTCCTTCTGCGAATACGGCGACGGCCCCGTGGGCGGCGGCGTCCGCAGTGCGGCCGCGCACGCGCTCAGCAGCACCGCGAGTGATATACCTGAAACCGAGACAAATGATCTGGTGCGCACGGCACGATGTTACACGCGCGCGAACGTGCGCCGCGCGGGATTTCTCGCGACAGGCGGCATGTTACAGTTTCCCGATGATTCGCCGCACCGCTCTTCTGTTGTGTCTCCTCGCGCCCACCGCGCTCGATGGGCAGCAGCTTGCGAGCAGCGTCAAGACGCCGGCGGGCGCGACAGCCTCCGTGCCGCGCGCGATTCGACGCGACGTCCCGCTGACGCGATCGATTCGCCGGGCGTTCGACGCCGGCACGCGAGACCGGACCGGACGTCCGGGTCCGAGCTACTGGCAGCTCCAAACCGACTACACGATTGCCGTCCGGCTCGATCCGCCGTCGGATACGCTGATGGGCACCGAGACGATCGCGCTTCACAACAACAGCCCGCAGGACCTCACCGAGATCGTCCTCCGCCTCGATCACAACATCTATCGCGGTCTCGTGCCGCGAGGCACGTCGGTGCCGGCGGAAAACACCGACGGCATGGTGATCACGCGGATGACCGTCAACGGCGACGCCGTCGATCTCGCGCCCCCGCGCCCCGTTCGCATGGGCGGCGGCGCGCCCCGCTCGCTCGCCGCGACTGGAATCGATCAGACCGTGGCGCACGTCAGTCTCGTGAAGCCGATTCCCGCGAAGGCCACGGCCACGCTCGAGATCGCCTGGCACACCAAGCTGCCAGGCGGAAGCGAAGGCCGCGGACACCGCATGACGCAGCGATGGGACCACACGCTGTTTCAGCCGACGCAGTGGTATCCGCGCGTGGCGAAGTACGACGACCTGCGCGGGTGGGACACGAGCCTCTATCTCGGCCCCGCCGAGTTCTACAACAACTTCGGCAGGTTCGACGTGCGGATGGACGTGCCCGGCGGCTGGATCGTGAGCGGCACGGGCGTGCTGCAGAATCCGCAGGAGGTGCTCACCGCAAAGGCCCGCGACCATCTGGCGCACGTGCTCGATTCGGACGACGTGATCGCGATCGTCGGTCCGGAGGAAGCCGGAGCCAGCCAGGCGACGGCGCCCGGAGACCGGCTGGTGTGGCATTACACGGCCGAGATGGTGAACGACTTCGCGTGGGCGACCGCGAAGAACTTCGTATGGCGCGCGACCCGCGCCACGATTCCCGGCAAGGGGCCGGTTCCCATCCACATGGTGCATCTGCCGGAACATGCGGACTGGTACGCCAACGCCGGTCCAATCGCACGACATGCACTCGAGTTCTATTCCAGACTGTGGGCGCCGTATGCGTTTCCGCAGCTCACGCTGCAGGATGGCCCCAGCAACGGGATGGAATATCCGATGGTGATCAACTCGAACCAGGGCGCTGCCGATCATGAGACCGGGCACCAGTGGTGGCCGATGATGGTCGGCACCAACGAGACCTGGTACGGCTGGATGGACGAAGGGTTCAACCAGTACATGAACATCCTGTCCGACGCCGACGCCCGCCACACGACGCCGACTCTCACCGGCCTCGGGCAGAGCTACGGCCGGATCAGCGGGAACGAGGAGGAGCCGCCGATGATGTGGCCGGCGAACGACGCCGGCAACATGTACGGATTCCAGACCTACGGGAAGGCGCCGCTGATGCTCTCGATGCTTGGCGGGATCGTCGGCGACGCCGAAGTCCAGCGCGCGATGAGCGAATACACGAAAGCCTGGAGCTTCAAACACCCGTCGCCGTGGGACTACATTTTCTTCATGGACCGGGCGCTCGGGAAGGACCTCGAGTGGTTCTGGTACTACTGGCTGTGGACGACAGAATCGGTGGACGGATCGATCGAAAACGTGACGACGACCGCGGGCCGCACCGTCGTGACCGTACGGCAGGACGGAGGGATGCCGTCGCCGGTCGTGTTGAAAGTGCAATTCGCCGAAAGCGGGCCGCCCATCAGGCCGATGGCGAACGCGAAAATGGTCGACGCTACGACCGCGATCGTCACGTGGCCGGTCGACGTGTGGTTCGACGGCAGCCGGACCTACAAGGCGACGCTCGATTTCGGTGCGCGGCCCATCAGCACCGTCACATTCGATCCCGGATGCCGATTCCCGGATCGCGATCCGAGCGACAACGTCTGGCCTAGGACTGGTTCAAATACCGCTGGCGGAGCACGCCGCTGTGGTGAATGACGTGCCCGGCCGCGATGTACGCCAGGGCGCGGACGCTGAATGGGTTCTCGCTCGCGATGCCCGTACGATTCCACGCCGCTGCGGGCAGACCGCGGAAGAGCGTCAACGTCGCGGCCCGGACGGCCCGGAAATCGTCGACATGGCGCCTCCAGTGGAGATCGTTGGCCGACGCGGCGGCGACCGCCACGTTCTGATCGAAGCTGGGCAGCGGCGTGTCGAAGCCGCGCGCGAACCAGAATGCGCGCCACACGAACAGGCGCTCGGCGTCGTTCACGTGATTGAGGACCTGGCGGATCGTCCACTTGTCGGACGCGTACCGGTGCAGCGATTGCTCCTCGGAGATGCCGTCCAGTAATGCGAGCGTTTCGCCGAGCTGTGACGCGAGCACGGAGAGCACGAGGCTGCCCGGTACCAGATCGATGTACCGAAAGTAGTAGTCGACGGCTTCGCTGCGTTCGGGACGGCGAGTCATCGCCGCAAAGATTACTGCACTATTACGGCATCATCACTGTACTAGGGGCCGCGGGGACACGTTGGTCGCGGAGGCCGGCGTCGATGCGGAGGTTGAGGCCGTCCGCCGGCCCGCGGTCTTCGCCGGCCGCGCCGCGCGGATCCATCTGGCCACCTGCGCCGCGAAGATTGTCGCGAGCGCGAGCGTCGATTCCTCCTGCTCCCGGCGGTGCGGCAGCTCGATCGCCAGCACGCCGGCGCAGCCCCCCGGGGTCATCAGGGGCACCACCAGCGCGCTGCTGGAGAGCTCGCTCCCGCTGACCACACGCGGCCGGGCCTCTCGGAACGCGGCGGCCGTGGCATTGTCCGTATCGGCTGACACTCCTGGCAGTTGCGCCAGCAACTTGTCCGGATAGCCGTGGGCCAGCGCGGGTTTCAGGACGCCGGCCTTGGGATCCCAGATCCAGACGATGAGGCCCACGGCGTCGAGGATTGTGGCGGCCTCCTTCAGCAGCGGCAACGCCTCCCGCGCGCCCTCGACCTGGCCGAACTCGGTGCAGAGCTGCGCGACGGCAAGCAGATCGACTTGTGCAGGAGCCTGCGCAGGCGATGGCGGCGGTGAGGCTGCGGAAAGAGGATCGGAGCCGCGAGGCGCAGCACCCGTCGTGGGCGCGACAATGGGAAGCGGCGTCGGAATCCGAACGGGCGCGGAAGTCTCGACGGGCGGCGCGACGGGCGCCGATTCCTCCGGAGTGCGGCGCTTTCGCGGGGGCCAGACTCCGAACCCGAGGCGCGACAGAAAATTATCCGGCTGCGGGGCCGCCGGCAGAGCGGTCGCCTCGACCGGATCGGGGTAGAGCTCCAGGAACTCGCGGACCGTGGCGTCGGGGTCGAGGCCGATGGCAACCGCGTACGCGCGGATGAAGGCACGCCGGAAGATTCCGGCCGGCCAGTGCGAGATGTCGCCCCGCTCCAGGCCTTCGAGGAGAGGCAGGCTAATCTTCGTCTGCTCGGCGATGGTGCTGAGAGCAATCTGCTGATGTTCGCGTCGCTGACGCAGGCGAGCGCCGAAAGTCTTTGGCATCATGAACCGTCGAGTTACTGCAGGATGAGATGAGCGAGCTTTTCGACCGTTCGCACGAGCTCCATGGGTTCGAACGGCTTCGTCAAGTGTACGTGAAAACCGGCCGCAAGAGCATGCGCGCGATCTTCGGCGCCGGTGAAGGCGGTCACGGCGGCCGCCGGGATGCAGGCCACCCTTCGCGCGACCGACGCGCGCACTTTCCGGATGAGCGCGAATCCGTCCTCCTCCGGCATCGCGATATCCGACAGCAGCACGTCGACCGGCGTCTTTTCGAGAATCTCGAAGGCGTCGCGCGCGCTGGCCGCCAGCTCCACCTGAGCGCCGGACGCTTCGAGCGCCGTCGCCATGATCTCCCTCGCGTCGGCTTCGTCGTCGACAACGAGCACGCGCACGCCGTCGAGCCGCGCTTCGATGGATTCCCCATTGGCGGACGGCGCCGGCTTGCGGTCGCCGGCTTCGGCCGCAAGCCTCGCGGCGATCGGGAGGTGTACGGTGAACGTCGAGCCGCGTCCCTTGCCTTCGCTGCGCGCCGAGATCCGGCCATCGTGCGCCTCGACGAGCTGCTTGGCGATCGACAGGCCAAGCCCGAGCCCGCCGTAGGTGCGGCTCGTCGCGCTGTCGGCCTGCCGGAACCGATCGAACACGTGGGGCAGAAACTGCGGGTCCATGCCCGCGCCGGTATCCTGCACCTGGATTTCGACCTGGCCGTCGACGATGCGGACGTCGATCGTGACGCGCCCGCCGGAGGGCGTGAACTTCACCGCGTTGTCGATGAGATTGAAGAAGACCTGTTCGAGCCGTCTGACGTCGCCGCGGACGTATACGGGCGGCACCGACGAGAGCTGCAGCTCCACGGCGCGAGCGACGGCGGTCGGGATCATCGACTCCACGACGCCGCGCAGCAGCTCGCGCACGTCGGCGTCCTCCATCTGCAGCGACGCGCGGCCGGACGTCACCCGGGAAAAGTCGAGCAGCTCCTCGATCAGGCGCGCCTGCCGCGTCGCGTTGTCGTGGACGGACCGGAGCGCCCGCGCCGACTTCTCCGGCGGCAGCGATCCCCGCTGCAGCATGGTCGTCCAGCCGAGGATCGCGTTCAGCGGCGTCCGCAGCTCGTGGGAGACGATTGAGACGAACTCGTCCTTGATCCGGTTGGCGCGCTCGGCCTCCGCGCGCGCCCGCTGCGTGGATTCGTAGAGCCGAGCCCGATCGAGCGCCTGCGCGCAGTGCTCCGCGACCGACACCAGGAGCGCCTGGTACTCGTCGTCGAAATTCACCGGCACGGTGAAGTGGAACGTGAGCACGCCGATGGGCGCGCTCTCGACCAGGAGCGGCATCGTCGCCGACGACTCGAAGCCGCCGTCGGCCGCGACGGCCGCCGATTGCCAGAAGCGCTGCTGCCAGTCCTCGAGCGATTTGATGAAGACCGGACGGCCCGTCTTCACCGCTGCCGTCGCGCACAGTCCATCCTCGACCCTGACACGGCCGCGATCGGGCTCCCGCCGGCCGTCGACCTCCGCATAGAGGGTCTCGAACTGCGCGCCCTCGTCGACGAGCAGCACCACTTCTCCGGCCGTCGCGCCGACGACGGTCCGGCCGTGGGTGATGACCGCGCGCGCGACGGCTTCCACCGTCACCGCCTCGGACAATGCCGCGCTGAGCGCGTGCAACCGGCTCGTGCGCGCCGCGAGCGCGCGGTAGCGCGTCTCGCTCGCGCGAAGCGCGTGCTCCATCGACTTGCGCTCGGACAGCTCGCGATCGGCTTCGGCGCGCAGCGTTTCCGCGTCGGACCGTCCGCGCTCCGCGACCTCGAGCTGCCACGTACGGTCCAGGGCCTGCGCGCCGCCGTGCGCCAGCGCCAGCAGGTACTCGCGATCGTACGCCGTGAACGCGCGCTTCGACTCGAACTCCATCTGCACGACGGCGACGACCCGGCTGCCGATCAGCAGCGGGACGATGACGGCCTTGTCGAGGAACAGGGCCGCGCCGCGGCCCGCGGCGTCCGATATCGGGCTCTTGTCGGCGAGCCGCAGGGATCCCGGCGTGCGATCGGGCGGATAGCCGACGGCGCGGGCGACGTCCGCCATCGTGCCATCGCGGCTGATCAGAAACAGCGCGCCGGACTCAGCCTGGAGGGCGTAGAGCGTTTCCTGCACGGCCGCTTCGATCGCCGCGCGCGGCGTGCGCGCCTGGGCGAGCGCCGAGGTGAGCTGCGCCATTCGCTCCGCCTGCGCGGTCGCTGCCTCCGCGGCGCGGCGCGCCTCTTCGATCCGCTCGGTCCGCCGGACCGTGTGTCCGGCGAGCCAGCAGAAGATTCCCCAGCCGCCCAGGAACCCTATCAGGGAGACGGCCTGCGCCGGACTCATCGCGTTGAACACGCGGCCGGGCTCGATCAGGAAAAAATCGATCGCCAGCGTGGCCTGCGCGAGCGCGAATACGCCCGGGCCGAAGCCGCCGTAGCTGGCGCTGCCCGCGACGACGAGGGCGAGGGGCACCGCGGCGAGCGGCCGCGCGTCCGTGCGCGCGATCAGCAGCGCGGCCCACACCCCTGCGGCCACCGCCGGCAGGGTGAGACCATACGCGCCGAGGCGGCCGGCGCGGTTTTGTCCTGGCATGAAAGAGATCAAACCGTTTGTCGAGCTGGTAGCAAGAATGCTTCCGTCGACGGCGCGCGAATTACGGCTCGAACGTTCCCCATCGTCCGGCGACAGCCCCGTCCTGTCCGGTTTGACGACACCGAATTTACACGGCTGCCTATCTTTTTCGTGGCCGCCGCGTCAAAGGAACATCGGCGGCCCCGGTACAATGGCACGTCGCCGGGAGGACTGATGCTCAAAGACCTGCGCCACGCGATTCGGATGCTGTTTCACGCCAAGGGATGGACCGCCGTCGTCGTCGTGTCGCTCGCGCTGGGCATCGGCGCCAACACCGCGCTCTTCAGCGCCGTGGACAGCATGCTGCTCACGACGATTCCCGTGAAGGATCCCGACACGCTCGTGCGGCTCCGGTGGGTCGGCCGCAATGACATGTTGACGAGCTCGAGCGACTACGGCTCGATCAACCGGGCCGCGTACGGAGGCCAGAACGTCCGGACGACGTTCTCGTATCCGATGTATCAGCAGTTCGTCGCCGACAACCGGACGATGACCGATGTGGCCGCGTGCGCGCCGTTCGGCAGAGTCAACGCGGTGGTCGACGGACAGGCGGAGCTCGCGTCGGCGTTCGTGTCGACGGGCAACTTCTATCAGATGCTCGGCGTCGCGTCGCGGATCGGCCGCACGATCGGGCCGGCCGATGACAAGCCGACCGCGCCTCCGGTCGCCGTGATCAGCTCGAAGTACTGGCATACACGCTTCGGGACGGATCCGGGCGTCGTCGGCAAGACCATCAAGATCAACAACGTCCTCGTCACCGTCGTCGGCGTCATGTCGCCGTCGTTCACCGGCATCCAGCAGCCGGTCGCCGAGCTGCAGGACATCCTCCTGCCGCTCGCACTGATGCCGCAGTTGGAGATTCCGGGGCCCGGGCCGTCGATCTCGCGACTTGCGCAGCCCACGTACTGGTGGCTGCAGATCATGGGGCGGCTGAAGCCCGGCTCGACTGCGGCTCAGGTGCAGGGCAACCTCGAGGCGGTTTTTCAGAACACGGCGCGTGCCGGCCTGGACACGTACCTGAAGTCGCTGACCGACAAGGAACGCTCGGCGTCGGGCAATCAGAATCGCACGGAGGTGCCGCACCTGCGCGTCGAACCGGGCTCGCGCGGCATTTACGACGTGAATACCAACGAGCTGCGCTCGATCACCATTCTCAGCGTAGTCGTCGCCCTCGTGCTGCTCATCGTCTGCGCCAACGTCGCCAACCTGCTGCTGTCGCGCGCAACGACGAGGCAGAAGGAGCTGTCGGTCCGGCTGTCGCTCGGCGCAACGCGCGGCCGGCTGATTCGGCAGCTCCTGACGGAGAGCCTGCTGCTCGCGTCGATCGGCGGCGCCCTCGGCGTCCTGGTCGGCTACTGGGGGCGTCAATTACTCCCGGGGTCGGCCGGTTCTGTTTCGGCGCTCGACTGGCGCGTGCTCGCGTTCGTCGTCGTCGTCACCGGCGCGACCGGGATCGTGTTCGGGATCGCGCCGGCGTTCCGGGGGACCGGGATGAACGTCAACTCCGCCTTGAAGGAGACCGGCCGGGGCGTCGTCGGCGCGCGGAGCCTTCTTGGCAAGGCATTGCTGATCGTCCAGGTCGCGATTTCGCTCGTACTTCTCATCGGCGCGGGCCTGTTCCTGCGCACGCTCGAGAACCTGCGCCATGTCGACGTCGGATTCAATCCGCAGAACCTGCTGTTGTTCCGGGTCAACCCGTCGCTCAACCGATACGACGAGAAACGGATGGCCTCGCTCTATCACGACATGATCGAACGGCTCGGCACGCTGCCGGGCGTCCGGGGCGCGGCGATGTCCCAGCCCGCGCTCCTCTCGGGAAGCGTGAATTCGACGAGCATCTACATTCAGGGGCGGGCGTATTCGATCGACCGGTCGCAGCGCGACAGCAACAGCATCAACCGCCTCGTCATCTCGCCGAACTTCTTCGACGTGATGGGCATCCCGGTCGTGCTCGGCCGCGGCCTCACCGAGCGCGACACCGCGTCGGCGCCCAAGGTCGTGGTCATCAACGAGGCGGCGGTCAAGAAATACTTCCCGAACCAGAACCCAATCGGCCAGCATTTCGGATCGAGTCTGGAAACCACCGGGCAGCTCGAAATCGTCGGCGTGCTCCACGACGCGAAGTACGACAGCGTCCGCGACGCCGCGCCGCCGACGATGTACGTGCCGTACGCGCAGACGCGGCTCGGCAACGCCGTGTTCGAGCTGAGGACCGCGGCGCTCCCGGCAGCCGCAATGGGCGCGGTGCGCGACGCGGTCAGGCAGATCGATCCGAACCTTCCGGTGACCGACGTTTCCACGCAGATCGAACAGGTCGAGCAGCGCTTCGGCCAGGAGAAGCTCTTCGCCCAGGCGTACACCCTGTTCGGCGCCCTCGCGCTGCTGCTCGCCTCGATCGGTCTCTTCGGCCTGATGTCGTACAGCGTCGCCCGGCGGACGAACGAGATCGGCATCCGCATGGCGCTCGGCGCGCAGCGGCAGGATGTGCTGCGGCTGGTGATGCGCGAGTCGATGGTGCTCGTCGTGGCCGGCATCGCGGCCGGCGTCGCGATCGCGCTCGCGGCGAGCCGATCCGTCGAGGCGCTCCTCTTCGGCCTGCCGCCGACCGACGCCGTGTCGATGACGCTCGCCGTGGCCGTGATGATGGTCGTGTCGGCGCTGGCGGGCTATCTGCCCGCGCGCCGCGCCTCGCGCGTCGACCCGATGGTCGCGCTGCACTACGAATAGGTCGGAGGCTCAGCTTTTCGGCAGCCGCTTGAGAAAGGCGCTCGCCTTCCGGAACCACGGGCGCTCGCGGCGCTGCAGGTAGCGCGGCATCGCAGCCCTTTTGCCGAGCACGCGCTGCGCGTAGTCGCGGGCTTCGGCCACCCGCCCCTGCGTCGCGAGAAACGAGGCGTAGTTCAGGTACGTTTCCGACAGCGTCGACACCTCCGTTGCGTGCTTGAAGAGCGTGTCGGCCTTTTCCGGCTGACCGGTGTTCGCAAAGGCCCAGGCGAGCAGCGCGATCGCGCGATGAAAATCGTGCCTGGGATCGCGCGCCGTCACGAATTCGAGATCCCGGACCGCTGCCGGAAAATCCCGGAGCTGGATCTCGGCCACGCCGCGGCCGTAGAACGGACCGAGATCGTCCACCCGCGGCGAGATCGCCTTGTCGTAGCACTCGCGCGCCCGCGTGTAGTTGCCTTCGTCCAGGTACAGATCGGCGAGCTCTTCGTAGTTGCCGGCCGACGGGTTCTGCAGGACCAGTCCTTCGAGGTACGCGATCCGCTTGCGCCGGCCGTAGCGCTCGAACGACTGCCGCAGCAGTCCCACGTCGGGGACCACCTCCATGAACATGTAGACCGCGGCGCCGATCGGTCCGAAGAACAGGATGATCCACAGCCAGACCGTGTCGGGACGGCGCCGGATGAAATGGATCAGCGCCATGGCCTGCAGGATGACGCCCCACGGAAAGAACAGCGAGATGAAGCGCATCAGGAGGAGCGCCCGAGGCCCGTGCCGATGGCCGCGTCGAGCTGGGCCCCGAGGGTCGCGAACGCGCGCGTCGGCCCCAGCCACCGCAGCTCGTCGACCGAATCGAACAGGCGCAGATCGGTCCGCAGCGTCGCGAGCGTGCGAAACAGGAACGCGCGCTCCCGCTCCCGCGCCAGCGTGCCGGCCAGCGCGCCGGCCCTGCCGGCGTTCACCTGCCACGCGCGCCAGTCGTCGGGAATGGCCTCGAGGTGGCGGAACCGCGCGAGCACGCTCGCCGCCGACTTCGCGCCCCAGCCCGGGAGTCCGGGATAACCGTCCGCCGCGTCGCCGACGAGCGCGAGATAGTCGGGAATGGACTCAGGCAGCACACCGAATTTCGCGGCAACGCCGACTTCATCGCGGATGACGCGCGTGCGCCGGTCCATCTGCACGACCCGCGTGCCGCGGACGCACTGCGCGAGATCCTTGTCGGGCGTACAGATGATGACGCGCTCGACCCGCGGATCTTCCGCCGCCGCCCGGGCCCCGGCGGCCAGCGCATCGTCGGCCTCGGATTCGACCATCGGCCAGACGACGACGCCCAGAGCCGAGAGCGCGCCCTCGAGCAACGGGAACTGCGCGAGCAGCTCCGGCTCGATGCCGTCGCCGGTCTTGTAGCCGGGCCAGAGATCGTTTCGAAACGATTCGATGACGTGATCCGTGGCGACGGCCACGTGCGTCGCACCGGCGTTGATCAGACTCAGGACGGATCCGAGCACGCCTCGCACGGCGCCCACTTCCCGACCGGCGCGATCGCGCGCGGACGGCACCGCGTAGTAGTGCCGGAACAGCTCGTACGTCCCGTCGATGAGATACACGTCCATCGGTGGCGCTCGCGCATCAGGATATATCGCGGCGCGCGACTGCGGCCGGCGTCCCGCCACGATCAGCCGCCCGATCACGATTTTGGCTGGCCCACGCCGCGGCCATCGCGCCAGCCATCCCCGCAACTATCAGGCTCCACGCCGGTTAGGCCTCACGGCCGGGACGGGCACTTCATTTGCTCCGGACAGCGGGACGTTGACCCCGGTCCATCAAGGAGCAGACTGATGCCCTCGAAGAAGACGACGTCCGCCAAGTCGGTTCGCGGAAAGAAGCGCCCCCGCTTGACGGGCGCGATCGGCCCGAAGGCCACGGTCACCGTCGTGATCGTCGTCTTGGCCGGCGGACTGATCCTCGGCGCGCACCAGCGTTCGAAGACCATCCCGACGTCCGACCCGCGCGTCGACCTCGTGCCGATGCCCGAGGCGCCGGAGAAGAAACTTCCGGCAGTGAATGCATCCGCGAGCGCGGCGATGCCGGCGGCACCGGCGGCGGCGGTGGCGGCAAAGGCGCCGTCGGTCACGCTCACCGGGTGTCTCGAGGGGGCGGACGACTCGTTCCGCTTGAAGGATACGGCCGGCGTGGACGCGCCGAGGTCGCGCAGTTGGAAGTCGGGCTTCCTGAAGAAGGGTCCGGCGACGATCGATCTCGTCGACGCGGGGCACACCGTCAAGCTGGCCGACAACGTCGGCCGCCGCGTGAGCGTGACGGGTCAGCTCGTCGATCGCGAGATGCGCGTGCGCTCGATGCGTCGCCTGTCGGCGTCCTGCACCAACTAGCGCTACGCGCGCAGATGCGGCCTGAGGAACCGTCCCGTGTGCGACGCCTTGCACGCGGCGACGGCCTCGGGCGTCCCCGTCACCACGACCTCGCCGCCCGCGTGTCCGCCTTCAGGGCCCAGATCGATCACATGATCGGCCGTCTTGATCACGTCGAGGTGATGCTCGATCAGCAGCACGGTATGGCCGGCGTCCACGAGGCGGTTGAGCGATCCCAGCAGCCGCTCGATGTCCGCCAGGTGCAGGCCCGTCGTCGGCTCGTCGAGGATGTACACGGTGTGCTTCGAGAGCTGCAGGGTGCTGAGCTCGGCGGCGATCTTGATCCGCTGCGCCTCGCCGCCTGACAGCGTCGTCGCCGACTGTCCGAGCGTCAGATAGCCGAGCCCGAGATCGGCCAGAACCTGGATCTTCTTGCAGATCGCCGGTTCGCTCGCGAAGAAGCCGACGCCTTCCTCGACCGACATGTTCAGCACGTCGTCGATCGTCTTGCCGCGCAGCGTGACTTCGAGCGTCTCGCTGTTGAACCTGGCGCCCTTGCAGGCCCCGCACGTCACCTCGACGTCCGGCATGAAATAGAGCTGCGTCGTGATCGCGCCTTCGCCCTGGCACTCCTCGCACCGGCCGCCTTTCACGTTGAAACTGAACCGTCCCGGCCTGTATCCGCGCTCCACCGAGATCGGCGCCTGTGTGAACAGATCGCGGATGTTGTCGTAGAAGCCGATGTAAGTCGCGGGATTCGATCGGCTGTTCCGGCCGATGGGCGACTGGTCGATGTTGACGACCTTGCGAACGTGCTCGGCGCCGTCGACGCCGTCGTGCTGCCCGGGCAGCGTCCGCGTGTCCACGAGATGCTTCCACAACACCTTGTAGAGGATCTCGCTGACGAGCGTGCTCTTGCCCGAGCCCGACGCGCCGGTGATCGCGACGAGCTTGCCGAGCGGGAACGCCACGTCGATCGCCTTCAGATTGTTCTCGCGCGCCCCGCGGATCACGATGGCCTTGCCGTTTCCGTGACGACGCGTCTTGGGCGTCGCAATCGACCGCCGCCCCGACAGGAATTGCCCTGTGGGAGACGCCTTCGACTTCAGAACGTCGTCGATCGTCCCCTGGACGACCACCATTCCCCCGTGAACGCCCGGACCCGGTCCCATCTCGACCAGATGATCGGCGGCGCGGATCGTGTCCTCGTCGTGCTCGACGACGATGACCGTGTTGCCGATGTCGCGAAGCCGCTCGAGCGTCGCGATCATCTTGACGTTGTCTTTCGGGTGGAGGCCGATGCTCGGCTCGTCCAGCACGTAGAGCATGCCCATCAGGCCCGATCCGATCTGCGTCGAGAGCCGGATGCGCTGCGACTCGCCGCCCGAGAGCGTGGCCGAACGCCGATTGAAACTGAGATAGTCGAGCCCGATGCCCAGCAGCAGCTCGAGGCGTCCGCGGATCTCTTTCAGCACCTGCCGGCCGGCGTCCGCGCCGCGGCCCGACGGTTTGATGGTGCCAAGAAATGCGTGCAGCTCGTCGAAGTGCAGTTGTCCGACGTCGTACAGCGATTTGCCGGCGATCTCGAACAGCAGGCGGGTCGCGCGGAGGCGCGCGCCGTGGCAGTCGGTGCACGTGCGCTCGACCATCACCTTGTCGAGCCAGGCCTCCATTTTCGAGCTCGTGTCGCCGCGCTGCCGATACCGGCGGTAATGCCGTTCGATCCTCCGCGCGATCCCGTGGAAACCGATCTCCCGGCCGTCCCACTTGTCGCGGTTCGTCTTGGCCTCCGGCGGCGACGTCATCGCGATCTTCCTGTCGACGCCGTAAAGGATCGTCTGGCGCACTTTCTCGGGCAGATCCTGCCACGGCGTGTCGAGCGAGAACTTGAGCGCCTTCGAGAGGCTGTACATGATCCGGCCGTCCCACGTTTCGGGGTTGTACTTGTAGGCCTCCCGAACGAAACAGCCGCCGGCGATGCTGCGCCTCACATCGGGCACGAGCAGCTCCGGGTGCGTGAGCTTATCCACCCCGAGGCCGCCGCAGGTGCGGCACGCGCTCTCGGGATTGTTGAAGACGAAGTACTCGGGGCCGATGTCGCCATACACGAAATGATGGGCGCGGCTGAAGGCGTCGTAGAACGATTTCGGCGCTCTCGCATGGACCTGCACCAGGCCGTCGCCAACGAGGAGCGCGGCCGCGATGCCCGCCCTGATGGCCTTCTCGTGCCTGCGGCTGACCACGAACCGATCGACGACGGCGTCCATGTCGGTCACCGACGACTCGTCGATCTCGACCTTGTCCGAGAGATCGATCGGCGCGCCGTCCACGATCAGCCGCCTGACGCCTTTCTTGCGGAGCTCGGTGAACACGAACTCCAGATCCTCGCCGTACATCTTGAAGACCGGCGCGCGGAGCTCGATCGACGTGCCCTCCGGCAGCGACAGGATCGTTTCGAGGATCTGGCTCGAGGTCCGGCTCGGGACCGGCTCGCCGGTGCGCGGGCAATGGCCCTGTCCGATCGTCGCGTAGAGCAGGTTCAGGTAGCTCGCGATGTCGGTCATCGTCCCGACCGTCGATCGCGGGTTGTTCGTCAGCGTCTTCTGCTCGATCGAGATGACGGGAGACAGGCCGAACACGAAGTCCACGTCGGGCTTCGCGACCTGCGCGACGAATCGCTTCGCGTAGCTGGAGAGCGACTCCATGTAGCGCCGCTGTCCCTCGGCGTAGATGGTGTCGAACGCGAGGCTCGACTTCCCCGATCCGGACAGCCCTGTGATGACGATCAGGCGATCCCGCGGGATCTCGACCGACACGTTCTTCAGGTTGTGCACGCGCGCGCCCTGGACGGCGATGGTGGTACGGGCGGATGACCGAATCGTCTTTGGCTTTGGGTCTTGGACCTTGGGCGTTGGGCTTTGGGCTTTAGGCGGCAATAACATACTTGACGCACACGACTATTGCGCTCGACAATTCTAAAGCGTGACAGGCCGGTGCGACGTGAAGCCCACCAAATGGAGGGTATTTCAAGTGTGTGATTGCCCACTTTCCATGATGGGAAGTGGGAATTGTCGCCAGAGAGGAATCGGTTCCAAGGTCTAGAGGTTCTTTCATGTTTGCCGGATCGTTTCAATCCGGACGCAGGAGCCGATCTTCCGATTGGGCTGATCGGCGCAAGGATTGTCAGGTTTGGTGGAACGCCGCAAGCCGCCGACCTGGGGGGTGGAGGACTCATCGTTGATTACGTGCCGGCGGACGCGACGGCAACAATGCGAGCGGTCTTCGAGTTCTCAGAGCTGGGTATGAGTCTCACTTGGTACGGAGTTTTGTAGCCGTCATATTCGTGGCGAGATCCGGTCGCAGGGTGAGAATGCGGCCTTACGGCAGTTACCCACATATGCCTCAGCTTTTTCTCAGTCGGTATCGGAATTAGCTTGGGCATTTATGATGGTTCCGCAATCAGGTGCTTCTACGTACCCGCGTCCGCCTGCGTGCTTTGTACTGCTTCTCGAGTCGGTCTATTTCGGATTTCGGTACGCTTAGAATTTTGGTCGCCAGTTGAACGAATCGTTCGTGAGACTTTTTGTCAGGAGACTTGGGAGGCCCATCATCGTCCTTCATGATCGAACTCGCTTTCTGCCGCGTAAAAGTTGCGGCTTTGCGAACTCAGCACGGTTCGGAAAGGCAGTTTCCAATCAGTTCTTTGTAGGTCAGGCGCTTGCCGACTATGGTGGCCGCCGCGTACGCGAATCGCTCCGCGTCCGTCAGTTTCCGATTATTGAACCGGAAGCACTGCTCATCGAGATACCGGAACAAGTGAAACGGCTCGACGGAAACGTAGGTGCCGCGAATCGCGCGCTTCAACAGCGACCAGAAGTTTTCCAGCCCGTTCGTATGGACTTGTCCGTCCACGTACTTTTCCGCGTGATCGATCACGTTGTGCGTGTAGTCGGACTCCAGCGATGTGTACGACGGGAGGGAATCCGTGTGAACGGTCGTGCCTCGCTCGACATGCTGCATGATGTGCGGCATAAGATGCCGGCGCTTGTTGTTGGGAATTTGCGCAAGGCGAATTTGCGATCCCTTCGCGGAGTGACGTTCCAGCAATCCGAGGACGGCGACTTTCCCCGCCATCGATTTTCCCTGCGTGATGCCCATGCGCTCACGCTTCGTGTGGTGCATATTGCGCGCTTTGCCGCCGATGAACGTTTCATCGAGTTCCACTTCGCCAGACATCTTGGCAAAGGACTGCGACTGCATCGCCAAACGGATCCGATGCAACAAGAACCACGCGGTTTTCTGGGTGACGCCAATCGCGCGATGCAGTTCGTACGACGAAATGCCGTTCTTCGCGTTCGCCAAGAGCCAGATCGCTACCAGCCACTTATCCAGTGGAATGGGCGAATCCTCCATAACGGTCCCGATCTTCACGGAGAACTGCCGTCGCTCATGCTGTTGCGAACAGCGCCAAATCCGCCGCGTGGCAATGAAATGCACGTCCGTGGCGCCGCAGGTCGGGCACGAAACAGGGCCGCCGCCCCAGCGAAGCTGAATCGCGGCGGCAAGGCAAACATCCGGGTCCGAAAAGAACCGGACGGCTTCCATCAGGGTTGTCGGGGCGGGTTTCTGGGTTGCCATACCCGAAGTATGGCCTAAGGGTGCCTGTGTGTCAAGTATATTATTGCCGCTTTAGGCTTTGGAGGAGTCATTGGAAATGCACCGAAAGCGTACCTAAAGCCCAAAGCCTAAAGCCTAGAGCCCAAATCGAAGAAGGCGAGCTCCTGGACGTCCACGTTGCTTTTCTTCGTGAGGTGCACAGGCGTCGATGCCTTGCCGATGATGCCTTCGTCCGCAAGGTATTCGCAGGCGATGACGATCCCTTCGACCCCCAGGTTGCGCCGGAAGTGATCGTCGATCTCGCTCGCCGATCGCACATCGCCCGCTTCGCGCAGGTGCTCGATCACCGGCGCGAACAGCGTCCGCGCGCGCGCGGCCATGTAGCCTTCGATGGCCTCGAGCGCTTTCTGGACGCCCTTCTTCGTCTTCGGGCCGTTGAGGAGATCGGTATAGACCGTCTTGAACAGGGCCGGATTCAGCGACAGCGCCTGCGGGATGACCTCGCGATCGGCGACCAGGCGGCGGCCGATCACCTCGACGCGCGCGAGCGGCGTGGCGGCGTAGAGGATCCACAGGGCCGTGTAGTCGAGATCGCCGCGCGTGAGAAACCACTTCCTCGCTTTGTAGATGGACGGCAGCACGTGCGTCGCGGACCGCAGCAGTTGCCGCTCGGCGTCGCGCTGCCCGATCCCGGCCAGGGTTTCGCACAGGTCGGCAATCGTCGGGTCATGGGTATAGAGCAGCCGTCCCTTGCTGAGGAACGAGTGGGTGAAGGAGCCTCGCGCCGCGCCCTCCACGGTCTTCCGGAATTCGGCGCGCGGCATGAGCAGCGCGTGGATGTTCACGCCGTCGGCATAGAGCGCCCGGTCTCCGGCCTCGATTTTCCTGTCGTCGACGGTGATCAGGACCAGGTCGATGTCCGATTTCGCCCAGACGGTATCGTACGAGAGGCTGCCGCAGAGGACGGCGGCGAGCACCGAGCGGTCCTGTTTCACCTCGCCGATGACGGCGGCGAGCGCCGCGGTGAACTGCTGCTCCATGGGTATCCGGCCCATGACGGAAGAGTCTAACTGGTTTACCATGGAGGCATGGGAAAGGCCCCACAGGAGTTCCGCAACTACGCGGCGGAGCCAACCGGCTACGTGAAGGAATTCTACCGGCGGAACCACGCCAACCAGACGCTCGCGTTCGTCCGGCAGAAGAAGGCGCAGTATCTGACGCTCGACCGCGAGCGGATGACCGTGTGGGAAATGCTGGAGCACCTCAACGACATCGTCGATGAAAGCGACCCCGATACCGATTTCACGCAGACGGATCATGCGCTGCAGACCGCCGAGGCGGCGCGCAAGGCAAAACAGCCGCGGTGGATGATCGCGACCGGGCTCATTCACGATCTGGGCAAGGTGCTCTGCAAGTTCGGCGAGCCGCAGTGGGCCGTCGTGGGCGACACGAACCCGGTCGGCTGCCGCTTCTCGCCGAAGATCGTGCACGCGGAATTCTTCGACGCGAATCCGGACGCCGCGCACCCCGTGTACTCGACGGAGCTGGGAATCTACGAGCGCGGCTGCGGCCTGCAGAACGTCCACATGTCGTGGGGCCACGACGAGTACCTGTATCACGTGATGAAGGAACGGCTTCCGCTCGAAGCGCTCTACATGATCCGGTACCACTCTTTCTACGCCTGGCACCGCGAAGGCGAGTACGACTACCTGTGCAACGAACAGGACCGCTCGATGGTCAAATGGGTCCGCGCCTTCAATCGGTACGACTTGTATTCCAAGGGCGACGACAGACCCCGCCTCGAGGGATTGCGCGGCTACTACGAGGAGTTGACGCAGGAGTTCTTCCCCGAGCCCCTGAACTGGTAGCGCCTTAGGGTCCCCGATCCCCAGTCCCCAGTCCCCGGTCCCCGTACACAGTTTGATCGTCACATCTTGACAATCAAGATGAGACGGCGATATCCTCGTCCGCATGGACGAGCCCTCCACCGACGTCATCCAGGGCACGCTCGACATGCTGATTCTGAAGACGCTGAGCCTCGAGCCGATGCACGGGTTCGGCATCGCGCGGCGCGTTGAGCAGATCTCTCGCGGCGTCTTCAAGGTCAATCCCGGATCGCTCCTGACGGCGCTCCAGCGCCTCGAGCGCGCCGGCTGGCTCGATGCCGAATGGCGGCAGACCCCCAATGCCCGGCGCGCCAGGGTTTACACGCTCACCCGCGCAGGCCGGAAGCAGCTCGAGATCGAAACGGCGGAGTGGACGCGGCGCGTCTCCGCCATCACCCGCCTCCTGAAAACGGAGAGCCCAGCCTGACAGGCCGGCGGCACCGCATGTCCCTCTGGCGCCAGCTCGCTCGCGGGGTCCGCGTGCTCGCGAACCGCGACGCCGCTGACCGGGATGTCTCCGACGAAGTGCAGCAGTATTTCGACGAGGCGGTCGAGGCCGGCCTCGCGCGCGGGTTGTCTCCGGACGCCGCGCGGCGCGCGGCGCGCCTCGAGATCGGCAACGTGACCGCCGTCCGCGAGGAGATTCGATCGTACGGCTGGGAGAATGTCGTCGGCACGCTCGCCTCCGACCTGCGATACGGGGCGCGCCGCCTGCGCCGAAGCCCGGGCTTCACGGCGATAACGGTGCTCACGCTCGCGATCGGCATCGGCGGCGCCACCGCGATCTTCAGCGCCGTCAATCCAATCCTCTTCGCGTCGCTCCCGTACCCGCACGCCGATCGGATCGTGGCGGTCGAGGAGCGCTACGCCAATGGCTCCCGCAGCGACGGTACGTTCGCGATGTACCGCGAATTCGCGGAGCGGGCGAGAGCGTTCTCCGCAATCGCCGTCTTCAGGCCGTGGCGGCCCTCCATCACGGGGACGGATCGCGCCGAGCGGCTCGAAGGCCAGCGGGTCAGCGCGGAATACTTTTCGGTACTCGGCGTCCTGCCGCTCGCCGGGAGGAACTTCACGACCTCGGACGATGCCTTTCGAGGCCCGAACGTCGTCGTCTTGAGCGACGAGCTCTGGCGGCGGCGCTTCAACGCCGATCGCGCGGTTATCGGCCGCGAGGTTCGGCTGGACGACAATCTGTATACCGTCATCGGCGTCATGCCGGGCGGTTTCGAGAACGTCACCGGTTCGTCCGCGGCATTGTGGGCCCCTTTGCAGTACGACCCGTCATTGCCCGCTAACGGGCGCGAGTGGGGGCACCATCTCCGAACGATCGCGCGCTTGCGGCCTGGCACCGGCGCGCCTGACGCCACGCGCGAAGTTGCGGCGCTCGGACGTGCGCTGATCGAAACGCGGCATCCCGACACGTACGATCCGGATACTCAGTTCGCCGTCGCGCCGCTCCACGACGAGCTCACGCGCGCCGTGAAGCCCGCTCTGCTCGCGATCCTCGGCGCGGTGGCTCTCGTCCTGGTCATCGCGTGCGTGAATGTGACGAATCTTGTCCTCGCCCGCGGCGTCAGACGCCGGGGCGAGTTCGCCCTGCGCGCGGCGCTTGGCGCCGGCGGCACGCGCCTGGTCCGCCAGGTCCTCACCGAGAGTGTCCTGCTCGCCGGGCTGGGCGGCGTGGCGGGTGTCGCCGTGGCGTTCCTGGGCGTTCGCGGTCTGATCGCGGTCAGTCCGGCCGGGCTGCCTCGCGCCGGCGGGATTCGCGTGGACGGAGCCGTCCTGATTTTCGCGACGGCCGTCACCACGCTGATCGGCCTTGCGTTTGGCCTGCTACCCGCCCTCCAGGCGGCGCACACCGATCCCCACCGCGAGCTGCAGCCTGGCTCGCGCCGCACCTCCGGAGCACACCGCAGAACCCGAAGCGCGCTGGTGGTGGCCGAGATCGCGCTGGCGCTCGTCCTGCTCGTCAGCTCGGGCCTGCTGCTGCGCAGTTTGCAGCGGCTGTTCGCCGTTCCTCTGGGATTCGACTCGGCGCGGATGCTGACGATGCAGTTGCAGATTGTCGGACACCGCTTCGATGCGCCCGCGGCCACTCAGCGCATCTTCGACCAGACGCTCGAGGCGGTGCGGCGGGTCCCTGGCGTCGCGGCCGCCGGCTCCACGAGTCAACTGCCGCTCAGCGGCGATCGAGACGAATATGGCGCGCACTTCGCGGCGACGCCGACGCAGCCGGCGGATACCTACGGCGTGTTTCGCTACGCCGTGAGCCCCGGCTATATCGAAGCCGCGGGCATCCCGCTTCGCGCCGGCCGCGTATTCGACGCCCATGACGACGCCGCCGCGCCGCGCGTCGCGGTGATCAGCGAGTCGCTCGCGAGGGCCAGGTTCAGAGGGCTCAACCCAATCGGCGAACGTCTCGGTGTCGGTCCCGCCGGTCCGTTCACCATCGTCGGCATCGTGGGCGACGTCCGGCAGGTGTCGCTGGCCCTGAGCGACACGAACGCTGTCTACATCAGCGCGGCCCAGTCGTGGTTCCCCGACAATCCCCGATCGCTCGTGATCCGTGCTCGCGGCGACGCCGCCGCGCTTGCCCCGGCGATTCGCGAGGCGATCTGGTCCGTCGACAAAGATCAGCCGATCGCGCGCGTGGCGACGATGGACGGACTGGTGGCTGCCTCGGCGGCGGAACGGCGCTTCGCGCTGATCCTGTTCGAGGCCTTCGGGCTCGCGGCGCTCGTGCTGGCCGCGATCGGCACGTACGGCCTGCTATCGGGAAGCGTCACCGAGCGCACGCGCGAAATTGGCGTGCGGTCCGCGCTCGGCGCGTCGCGACGGCAGATTCTCACGCTGATCCTCAGGCAGGGATTGACGCTCACGTCGTTCGGCGTGGCGATCGGGCTGCTTGGCGCGCTCGCGGCAAGCCGCGCTCTCGTGACGCTGCTCTTCAGCGTCACGCGCCTCGATCCGATCACCTACGCCGGCGTCGTCGCGCTGCTCCTGTGCGTCTCGGCGATCGCATGCTGGTTCCCGGCGTGGCGCGCCGCGCGCGTCGATCCGTCGGCCACGTTGCGCGCGGACTAGCGGCTTACCGCTTCGGCGTCACCGTCGCCGTGAACACTTCCTCCATCGCAAGGCCGGTTCGGCATCCCGGGAGCAGGTTGAGCTGATTGCGGCTGTCGGTCCAGATTGGGTGCGAGACGCCACCGAACGACACCTCCCGTCGATCCGCCGACGGCCGCGTCCCACGCGATGTAGACCGAGTCGCGGAAGGGACTGCCTGCGTTGGTGTCGGCCGCGATGATCGGCTTGTCGTTGCAGTGTCCGGATCCCCCTTCGACCGAGAACACGGTGAACTGCGGGTACGTCTGGCCCCCGTCGCTCGACCCGGCAACCGCCACGGCGGTTCCGTTGATGCCGTTGCCGTTGCCGAAGTACACCACGATATAGCCATAGAAGACGTTGCCGAGCGTGTCGAACGCCAGGCTCGGATCCGATCCGAACTTGATTCCGTTTCCTTTCGCCGGCGGCAAGGGAAGATCGACGCCTCCCCACGTGCTGCCTCCGTCGCTGGAGAAGTAGCCGCGCATCGGCAGCCGGAAGATCTCGTTCGAGCCCGCCGCGAGCGATTTCGGACGAACGGGATTCACCGTGACGGACGTTTCGCTCTGCGGTCCGCACTCGTTGGAGACGTCGACGTTCGCGCCGACCTTGATCGAGCGTTGTCCGGTGCACACGTCCGGACCGTTCGCCGCGAGGTACTGGTACTTGTCCCACCACGTGGGCCTGTCCGCGCGGTTGGTCTGGGCGAAGGCTGGAGCGGCCGATATGGCCCAGCAGTACGCCGCCGGCAATGAGGGAATCGAATCGGGACATGAAGCCTCCTGAGGACACGCGGTCGGATCATACGCGCCGCGTTGCGCTCGGCAGCTTCGCGCGGCCGGCCGCCGCGCGGCCCGCGACTCCGATCGCCAGCAGCACGAGCGCCAGCGCGGCATTCTTCGTGTCCGCCGCCAGCGCGCCGATCAGGAACGCTGCGGCGCCCGCGACAACGATTGCCGCGGACCACGGATAGCCCCACGCGCGGAACGGCCGTGCCGCAGACGGCTCGCGGCGCCGCAGCACGAACAGCGCCAGGCAACAGACGAAATAGTTCGCCGCAAGAAAGAACGATGCGACGGCGACAAGCTTCTGGAACGTGCCGGTCGCGATGAGCGCGATGGCCACGGCCGTCGTCGCGAGCGTGGCGACCGTCGGGGTGCCGCGCGCGTTGACGATCGCGGCCCCCGCGGGGAGCAGCCGATCGCGCCCCATGGCGAACAGGATCCGCGTGCCGATCATCATGATCGCGTTCAGCAGCGGCGGAAGCGAAACGATGGAGAGCAGCGTGATGATCTGCGCGCCGCGGCCCCCCAGCACCAGGTTCGCGGCATCGGCCGCCGGGAGCGTCGAGTGCGCCAGCGTCGACGGCGGCAGCACCTCGAGCAGCGCGACGTTGACGAGCAGATAGACGCCGATGACGGCGGCGACGCCGCCGATCATCGCGCGCGGCAGGTTTCTGGCGGGATCGCGATCCTCTTCGGTGAAATAGAGCGCGCTCTGCCATCCCCCGTATGTGATGACGACGGATTGGAGGGCGATGATGAGGCCGGCGAACGATGCCGCGACCGGGGCGGCCGCCGCGGCAGAGGTCCCCGGCGCGAGGACGAGGCAGCCGATCACGAGCGCGACGAAGGCCGCGAACTTCACCGCCGTCGTCCATTCCTGAAAGCGGCTGCTGATGCGCACGCCGGCCCATTGAAGCGCGACGAACGCGAGCAGCGCCGCCACCGCCACAGGCTTCACCGTCGGCGCGAGACGCGGCATCAGCACGGCGACGAATTCCGCGAGGCCGATCGAAATGTAGCCGAGGACGGCGCAGTAGGTCAGCCAGTCCGTCCAGCCGACCGCGAATCCCGCCATCGTCCCGAATGCGCGCCGCGCGTAGACGTAGTACCCGCCCGCCGCCGGCATCATCGTCCCCAGTTCGGTCAGGCAGATCGAGCCCAGCAGCGTGTACAGGCCGCCGATGATCCAGACGGCAAGGATCGCGGGCATGGACGCCAGTTGACCCGCGACGAGGCCCGGCGTGCGAAGGATGCCGATTCCGAGCGTCGCGCCGATGATGACGGCCAGCCCGAAGCCGAGTCCGAGAATGCGCTGGAGCCCGCGCGTCGCGGTTACCATACGGGCCGGCTATGGAGCATCGGCGCCTGGGCACGACCGGCCTCGAGATTTCGCGGCTCGCGCTTGGCTGCGGCAACTTCGGCGGGATTGGATCCGCCCCGGCGTTCTACGGCATGGGCGAAAACGAAGCGCAGGCATTCGAATTGATGGACCGCGCGTACGACGCCGGGATCACCACGTTCGACACGGCGGACGCCTACGGCGGCGGACGCAGTGAAGCGTTCATCGGCCGCTGGCTGAACGCGAAGGGTTCGCGGGTCCGCGATCATCTGGTGCTCGGCTCGAAAGTGTTCAATCCGATCGGATCCGGTCCGAACGACAGGGGCCTTTCGAGAGCCCACATCCTACGCCAGATCGACGCGAGCCTGGCCCGTCTCCAGACCGACCACCTCGACATGTATCTGATCCACGAGCCGGATCCGGAGACGCCGATCGAGGAGACGCTGATCGCGTTCGACGATCTCATACGCGCCGGCAAGGTGCTCTATGCAGGCGCGAGCAACATCGAGGCGTGGCGGCTCGCGCGCGCGACCGGGATAAGCGAGCGCCTCGGGCTGTCGCGGTTCGAGTGGGCGCAGAATTCGTACAGCCTGCTCGATCGATTCGCCGAGCGCGAGATCTTTCCGCTCTGCGCGGACGCCGGTATCGGTTTCATGGCCTTCAGCCCGCTCGCCGGAGGGTGGTTGACGGGCAAGTACCGGCACGCTGGGCAGTACCCGCCGGGATCGCGAATGACCCTGAGGCCGGAGCCGTATCGGACCTTCGAGCGGGACGAGGTGTACCGCGCGCTCGAGATGCTCTCGGATCGAGCCCGCTCGCGGGACGTGGCGGTCAGCACGCTCGCGCTGGGGTGGGTGCTGCACCAGCCGCGCGTCGACGCCGCCGTCATCGGGCCGCGGACGCCCGCCCACCTCGACGCGGCGCTCGCCGCGCTCAGGCTCGAGTTGCCCGCCGACGAAATCGGCCGCATTGGAGAGGCGTTCGCCGCCGTTTGACACGTATTTATACATTATGTATAAACACATGTGTGACCAACCCGGACTACCGCGTCGCGCTCGCAGCGGCGATCTCTGAATACGAATCGCTCGGCGAACAGCGGCGGACGATTGACGAGCGCCTCTCGCAGCTCGCCCAGACCATCGGCACGCTCTCGAAGCTGCTCGGCCTGACGCCGACGAGTCCGCTGGGGCTCACCGACGCGTGCCGCCTGATCTATCGCAACTCCGGCGTGCCGCTCTCGCCAACTGAGGTCCGCGAACGTCTCCGCGCGATCGGCGTTGATCTCTCGGTCTACAGCAACGAAATGGCGGCCATCCACACGGTGATCAAGCGTCTGAACGAAAACGGCGAAGTGCGGTTCCTGCCGGCCCCTGGCAAGCATCTCTACAAATGGGTGGTTCCCCCGAAAGCGGTCGCGATAGGCCCGGAGGTGGCGCAGTTCATTCGGGAAAGCGGACGATTTCACACGGGCGGCGCGTCAAGCGCCGCGCGTCCGCGACGGCGGAGGCCGCGATGACGGACCTCGCGGCGCAACGCCGTTTCTATGCGGAGGAAGTGCAGATCGCCTCCAACATCCGCTCGGCGCGGATCGTCGAGGCGCTCGCGCGCGTTCCCCGCGAGCGGTTTCTGCCGCCCGGTCCGTGGACGATCCGCAGCGACGGCGACTTCGGCGCGCCGCCGCGGCAGACGCCCGACGCCGATCCCCGGCACGTGTACCACAACATTGCGGTCGCGATCGATCCCGGGCGCATGCTGTTCAACGGCATGCCGGGCCTCATCTGCACGGCGATGGACGCACTCGGCGTCGAGGCCGGCAGGCGGGCGCTGCACCTCGGCGCGGGGACCGGCTACTTCACGGCGCTCATGGGGCACGCCGTCAGCCCGGCCGGGCGCGTCGTCGCGATCGAGGCCGACGAGGCGCTCGCGGCGCAGGCGAAAGCGAATCTCGCGCCGATGCCGTGGATCGACGTGCGGCACGGCGACGGCAGCGCCGCGCTGGACGAATCGTTCGACGCGATCCTGGTCAATGCGGGCGTGACACATCCACTCGACGTGTGGCTCGACGCCGTGTCTCCCGCCGGCAGAATGGTGATTCCGCTGACCGCGGCAATGGCGCCGATGGGCAACATCGGAAAAGGGCTGATGCTGCTGGTGACGAAAACGGCCGATGCCGACGCGTTCGACGTCCGCGTCCTGACGTTCGTCGCCATCTTCTCCGCGATCGGCGTCAGGGACGAGGCGTTGAACGCAGAGATCGGCAAGGCGCTCGCGAAGCATCCATTCCCGCCGCTCAAGCGGCTCCGGCGCGGCCCGCACGAGAGGTCCGAGTCGTGCTGGCTGCACGGCGCGTCCTTCTGCCTGGCGATCTAGCGACCAGCCGAGGTCACGTTCGCATCCTGGCGAGTCTCTCGATCGGCCCTTTCAGCGATCGTTTGCGCCGCCGCAGATCCGACCACACGTCGCCGGTTTCGGCGACGCGCGCCGCCATTGTTCGCAGGGTGAAGGTCCGCGGGCCCACGGCCCCCGACTCGACCTCCGTCCACGTGCACGGCGCGGACACAGGCGCGCCCGGCCGTGCCCGGACGGCGTAGGCGGCGGCGAACGTCGCGCTGTAGCCGTTTCTGCCGGTATCGACCAGAATCCGGCCGCCGCGATTCGACTTGTGAAATTCCTGGGTGAGGTGGTCGGGGTCGCGTTGGACGAGGATCGTTCCGACTGCGTGCGCGAAGCGGGCGACCTCCCCGATGCGCGACTTCCCGTCGAGCGACGCCACGATGTGGAAGCCTTTCGATCCCGACGTCTTCACCCACGCGGGAAGGCCCAGCTCCTCGAGGAGATCGCGCAGCGCGAGCGCGGCCGCGCGAAGGACGTCGGGCTGATCGTCCCGCGCCGGGTCGAGATCGAACACGCAGATGTCGGGATGATAGAGGTCGGGCACGCGCGACGTCCAGACGTGCGGCGTGATGCTGTTCTGGTTCGCCAGCCAGACGAGCGATCGCGCATCGGTGACGACCGGATGGTGCACCGTGCCGTCTTTCTTCGGCACCTCGACCCGCGTCAGCCACGGCGGGAAGCCTTTCGACACGTCTTTCTGAAAGAACCCCGGCGCGCCGATTCCGCGATGGTACCGTTCCATCGTGACCGGACGCCCGCGGATGTGCGGCAGCATGACCGGCGCGATGGCCTCGTAGTAGGACGCCAGCTCTCCTTTCGTGATTCCCGCGTCCGGGAAGAGGATCTTGTCCGGATGCGTGATGGCGATCACCGCGTCTCCCTGACGATGTCGCGCGGCGTCTTGTCCGTGCGGATGCCGATGAGGCGCGAATGCCGCAGCTTCCCGTGCACCGTCCATTCGATGAACGCGACCTGCACGACGATCTCCGGGCGCACCCAGTGCGCGCGCAGCCGCGGAAGCCCTTTGGACTTCGTGAATGGCGGGATCGAGATCTCGATCGCGTCCAGCCGCCTTCGCAGATCGAGCAGCAGCTTCGTGTCGAAGCCGGTGCCGACTTTCCCGGCGAACACGAGATCCTCCGCCGCCGTTGCACGTGCGCTCGCGGCGCGCTCGTAGTAGCCGACGAGCAGCGCGCCGAGGCCCACGCGTCCACCCTGCGGATCCGTGAAGCCGCCGACGACGAGCTCCTGCGACGCCTCGCATTTCATTTTCAGCCAGTGCGGCGAGCGGCGGTGCTCGTACACGGAGTCGCGCCGCTTCGCGATGACCCCTTCCCATCCGTCGCGGCAGGCACGCTCCCAGGGCTTCTGGTCGACGAGCGTCGCCACGCGCGCGAGCGGCGGACGGAGCGGCAGCGTCTTCAACAGCGCGCGGCGCTCCTCGAGCGGCAGCCCCATCACGTCCCGGCCGTCCAGCCACATCACGTCGAATACGTGGTACGTCGTGGCGCGATCCCACGTGACTTCGCCGTCGAGGACGGCGTCGCGCACGGGAAGGTCCGCAATCGCTTCGGCAATCGCCGGACAGGTCTGAGGAAGTCTGTTCCGCGAGAGCAGCCGCACGTCTCCGCCGTTCTTGAACGCCAGCAGACGGATGCCATCCAGCTTCCGCTCGAACACCCAGTCTGGGCCGGTGAACCGCTCCTGCGTCAGCGTTGCCGCCATGGGCTCGATCCAATCCGGAAAGACGGGTTTCATGGTGCCGCTCGATCATTTTATTCACGATGGAATACATCGACGCGGCCGGCGCCGGACGCCTGCGTCCCACAACCGGACGGGCCTGCGAACTGCCGGAAATCCGCAAGCGGAAACGCGCGAGAATCGTCGACTGCGGCGCGCAGGCCCGGCCCTGCCGTTGCAAACAGGCGGAGACGGAGGCAGACGATGGGCGCATGGCTGAAGGAAGTCCGATACGCGGCGCGGGCGCTTCGGGGCAACCGGGGCTTCACCCTCGCCGCTCTCCTGACGATGTCGGTCGCGATCGGCGCGACCACCGGGGTCTTCACGATCGTCGACACGGTGGTGTTCCGACCCTTGCCGTTTCCGGCTCCCGATCGGATCGTCGCGGTCGCCAGCGTCAGAAAGGACGCGCCCGCACGCCTGCAGGGCGCATCCCTCGAGGAGCTGCGGGACTGGCAGCGGCAGTCGGACGCCTTTGCGGCGCTGTGCGGCTGGCGCGACTGGCCCATGATCCGCTACGACGCGGGCCGGGCTGAAGGCGCCTACGGGGCGATTGCCACGCCCGAGTTGTTCCAGGTGTTTCCGGTGCGGCCGGTCCTCGGCCGTCTCCTGACGGCAGACGACGATCGGCCGGGACACAACGCCGTCGTCCTGCTCACCTATGACTACTGGCGTCAGCAGTTCGCCGCGGATCCTGCCGTCGTCGGCAGGACGATCGTGCTCGAGCGCGGGCCGAGGGCCACTTACACCATCATCGGCGTCCTGCCGAAGACCATCAACGAGGTTCCCGCGTTCGAGGACGTGAAAGTCTTCGCGCCCTCGTCGATCGACCCGGACGCGGCGACGGGGCGCGAACGCCGGAATCGGATGGTCTTCGCGCGCCTGGCCGACCGCACGTCGATGGCCGCCGCGCAGCGCGACATGGACGTGATCGCCGCGCGGCTGGCGCAGCAGTATCCCAAGACGAACGCCGACCGCCAGATCAGGGTGCAGCGCGCGATCGATTACGAGGTTGGACCGACGGCGGACACGCTGCGGGCGTTTCTCGCGGCGGTCGGGTTCGTGCTGCTGATCGCGTGCGCGAATGTGGCAGGCCTCCAACTGGCGCGCGCGCTGGCGCGCCGCCGCGAATTCTCGATCCGGCAGGCCCTGGGCGGCAGCCGGGCGGCGATCGTACGCGCGCTCGTGACCGAGAGCGCGTTGCTGTCGCTGCTCGCCGGCGCGATCGGGATGATCGCGTCGCGCTGGCTCGTGGAGATTGTGCTCGCGTCGGGCCCCGCGCTGCCGCGCGCCGGCGCCGTGCACTTCGATGCGCGCGTCTTCGCGTTCACATTTCTGCTGTGCCTGGGCTCGGGCCTTCTGCTCGCGCTTCCGGCCGCGCTGCTCACGACGCGGTTCGAGCTCGTGAAGGCGCTGAAGGAACAATCCGGCAGCGTCGCGGGGGCGCCTGCGCTCCGCGCGCGCATGCTGTTCGTGGGCGCGCAGGTCGCGCTTGCGCTCGTGCTGCTGACCGGCGCGGTCACCGCCGGGCAGACGCTCGTCCGACAGCTCACGCTCAATCCCGGATTCGATCCATCGGGCATCGCGACAACGCAGCTCTTTCCCCCCGTCCCTCGGTATCCGACGCGGGAGGCGATCGCGGCGCTGTACGCGCGCATCCTCGACGAGGTTCGCGCGGTGCCCGGCGTGCGTGCCGCGAGCGCGGTCTCGGCCGCGCCGTTATCGGGTGAAGGCCGGGAGCCCGAGGAGTTCACGATCGAGGGCCGCCCTGCGGCGGGACGCGCACGGCCCGAAGCCGACGCGTACAACGTCGCGCCCGGATATTTCCAGACGCTCGATGCGCCGCTGCACCGCGGCCGCGACTTCACCGGCGAGGATACCGCCGCCGCTCCGCACGTCGCCATCGTGAACGACACGTTCGTGCGTCGATATCTGCCGGATGGCGACCCGCTTCACGCCGTCCTGCGATTCGAGGACGGCGACGTCGTGCGTATCGTCGGCGTCTGCCGAGACTTCCTGCACAGCATCGGCCCGCGCGCCGCACCCGAAGCCGAGATGTACTTTCCGTATTCCCAGCGTCCCCGCTGGGCGACGATGATCGTCGTTCGATCGTCGACCGCGGGGGCGGCGTCCGTCATGGCGCTCGTCCGCGATCGGATTCGCGGCATCGATCCGCAGATCCGAAGCGGCACGCCGGTCCTGATGGCGGACCGTCTGACACGCAGCGCGCGGAGTCCGCGTTTCGTCGTGCTGCTGTTTGGCGTCTTCGCGGCCGTGGCGCTCCTGCTCAGCGTCGTGGGCGTCGCGGGATTGGTCTTCTACACGTTGACGCAGCGGACTCGAGAGATCGCGATCCGCGTGAGTCTTGGCGCCACGGCACGCGACCTCCGGCGCCTCGTCGGCGGAGGGGCGTTCCTCGCGGTGCTCGCCGGCAGCGTGGTCGGCCTCTCGGGTACCGTCCTCCTGTCGCGCGCGCTCGAATCGACGCTGCGGCAGCTCGATCCGCTGCGGGCCTCCGGCCTCGCCGCGGCGTGGGCGCTGCTCGTCGCGCTCGGCTGGCTGGCCTGCTACGTCCCCGCGCGGCGCGCACTGACGATCGATCCGTCCGATGCGCTGCGGCTGGAGTGAGGGGGTCAACCGTCCGTCCTCACCGATACGCCGCGGCCTGAATGCCGTACAGCTCCGAGTACGGCCCGCGCCTGGCCATCAGCTCGTCGTGCGTGCCGACTTCGGCAACGTGCGCGCCGGAGAGGACGATGATGAGATCCGCCATGCGGACGGTCGAAAACCGGTGCGAGACCAGGATCGTGATGCGGCCCGTCTTCTCGCCCTGGCCTCCGCCCGATGCCGCGGCGGCGTAGCGTTCGAACAGCGCGTGCTCGGTTTCGGCGTCCAGCGCAGCGGTCGGCTCGTCGAGGACGAGCAGCAGCGGGCGGTCGCGCATGAACCCCCGGGCGAGCGCGAGCTTCTGCCATTGTCCGAACGAGATCTCGACTCCGCCCGGCCAGGTCGGACCGAGCTGCGTGTCGAGACCCTGCGCGAGGCGCGATACGACGTCCCCCGCTCCGGCCCGATCGACCGCCGCGGCCACCGCGGACTCGTCGTCCAGGCGAATGACGTCGCCCACGCCCACCGTCTGGCGCGCCCGGAACTCGAACCTGAAGAAGTCCTGGAACGCCCCTGCCAGCTTCGCGCGCCAGCCATCGGCTGGCAGCCTCGCGAGCGGCGTGCCGTCCACGAGAATCCGGCCGGACGTCGGTTCGTACATCTTCGCGAGCAGCTTGACCATCGTCGTCTTGCCGGCGCCGTTTTCACCCACGATCGCGACGACCGAGCCGGCGGGAAATGTGACCGAGACGTCGTCCAGGACGAGCCGCGGCGTTCCGGGATAGGCGAACGAGACGCGATCGAACCGGACGCCGTCACGCAGCCGATCGGGGACGGGCAGGTCGCCGGCTGCCGCAGCCGACTCGGCGTAGTCTTCGAGCCACGCGAGCCGGCGCGAGCCGTCCATCCAGAAGCCGCGCAGGAATCCGAGCTCGCCGACCGTCGCGCCGATGTACGCCGAGAGCCGCGCGCCGGCCGCGAGCACGAGAAGGACGGCGCCGGCGCTCGCCGCAATGCCCCACGCCACGAAGACGACGGCGCCGACGTAGGCCGCGCCGAAAATCGCCCACGCCAGCATGTACCACATCGCGGATCGCCAGCGCGTCGAGGAGACCGGACCGTACCACCGCTCCCATGCCGCGCGCCGCTGGATCGCGAGGCGTTCGCCAATCCCGGTGACGCGGACTTCCTTGCCGGGGGACGCCGTGGTCACCGTCGTAAAGAGGTGGCGCGCGAGGCGATTCGCCTGGGCGCCGCGCTCTTGTGCCGCGCGCTCGACGGCCGGTCGCCAGGTGGAGGTCAGGACGGTCGGCACCGCAAAGACGGCGAGCAGCAGGAGCGCAGGGTGAATCGACGCCAGCAGCGCGACGGTGACAGCCAGGCGCACGATCCAGCCGGCCGTGGAGAAGAGCGACACGTACATGTGGTCGAGCACGAAGACCTGGTCGCGGAGCATTGCCAGCCGATCGAGATAGTCCGGCCGTTCCTGGTGGGCGATCGTCGCGATCGACGCCTGCAGGCGCGCGACATGTGCTTCGAGGGCGACGGTCACCCGGTCGCGGAAACGCCGCTGCACGCGAGTGCTCACCGTGCGGAGCAGCCAGGTCGCGGCCGCCGAGAGGCCAAGACCGAGCGCGGCCGCGCGGACGAGTCCCGGCCGGTGCTGCAGAACGCCGTTTCCGAGCAGCATGAGCCACAGCGCCAGCAGCGCGTCGGGAAGCGCGGCGAGCTGGGAGAGGACGAAGGTCGCCGCCATGAGCCGCGGCTCATGGCGGTAGCCGAGCCTGCACAGCCGCCACATCGACGAGAGCGCCGGCGGCAGCGCGTCAGGCGAGGACGTCATACGTCTTCCCCTCTTCCTCGTCCGCAATGTTGAACCGCTGCGCCTGCAGATCGAACATCGTCCGATAGCGGCCGTTTCTCGCCATCAGCTCGTCGTGCGTGCCCAGCTCGATCACCCGGCCGTGCTCGAGCACGCAGATTCGATCCGCGTGGCGAACGGTTGAGAAGCGGTGCGAGATGAGAACCGTCGTGCAGTGGCGGGTCGCGGCAAGGACGCGATCGAAGATCTCCGACTCGCCGCGGACGTCGAGCTGGGCGGTCGGCTCGTCGAGCAGCACGACGCCGGCGCCGAGCTTGACGGCGCACAGCGCCCGCGCGAGCGCGACGCGCTGCCATTGTCCGCCGGACAGGTCGGTGCCTCCGTCGTAGCCGCGGGCCAGGACCGTGTCGAGATCGGCCAGCGCCGCCGCTCCCGCCTCGTCGAGCGCCGCGCGCACGATCTGGTCCGGCGCGCCCGCCGGCGCGACGTTGTCGCGGAGCGGCAGCTCGAGACGGATGAAATCCTGAAAGACCGCGGCGACGCGCGAGCGCCAGGACGCGAGGTCGAACTCACGTAGATCGACGCCGTCGACTTCGATGGATCCGGATGCCGGGTCGTACAGCCGGCACAGCAGCTTCGCCAGGGTGGTCTTCCCCGCGCCGTTCTGTCCGACGATTGCGAGCGACGATCCCGCGGGAATCGAGAGATCGAACGCGTCGAGGACGGGCGGGCCGCCCGGATATCCGAACGTGAGAGCGCGGAAGCGAATCTCGCGTCGCGGCACGCCATCCGCGCGCCGGCGGCCGGATGGCAGCGCGCCGGCAGGCGCCATTGCCGCCTCGAGCCGCATCACCGCGGCGACAGGGGCCGCGGATCCATCGAGCACCCAGTTCAGGCCGCCGAAGGCAATCGTCGACGCGCCGATCGCGCTCTGAGCGAACACGACCAGGCGGCCGAGGCTCAGAGTGCCGTTCGAAACGGCGCTCGCGAGCGACCAGAAGACCACGAGGTTGGCGCCGATGACCAGGGCCACGCTCCAGGCCAGCGGACGCTCGCGGAGCCGGGTTGCCGCGTACTGCAGCGCGTGCAGCCGCATCCGCCGCTCGACGAAGCGATCGATCGTCCAGTCCGCGAGACCGAAGAGGCGCAGCTCCTTGCTCGCCGGCGGATCGACGGCGAGCCGATACGCGTAGTCCGCGTCGCGCTGCGCGCCGCGCACTTCCTGGGTGTTGCGATCGCGCCAGACCGCGCTTTCCCTCAGCAGCCAGTGCGTCGCGAGCCAGGCGCCGCCCAGCAGGATTGGCGCCCACCAGGCGTACGCGGCGAGCACCGCAGCCGACGCGAGGCCGCCGACCATCTCGACGAGTCCGCCCGCGATGAAATCCATCGAGATCGAAAGCGGCGGACCTGTCATGCCCAGGTCGAAATCTCTCGCGACGGTCAGGTCGCTCGTCAGCTTCGGATCTTCGAGGTGGCCCATGCCCGGAGGCCGCACGCACGCGTCGGTGAGCCGGTCATAGAGCCATGCGGCGGCGCGATCGCCGAGATTCGCGCTGACCGCCTGATGAATGGGAGTCAGGATCTGAAGGAGCACGAAGACCGTTCCGGCGAGCGCGAGCGGAGCCGCGAGGCTGCCGCCGCGCTGGACGGCGCCAACGAGCGTGCCCATCGCGATGGCGAACACCGCCGGCAGCACGCCCCGGAGGATCAGGACGACCCACCAGAGCCATGCGAGCGGGCGGTCGGCTCTGGGCAGAACCCCGAAGAAAATCCACTCCTGCCGCGCGCGCCACCGCCCGATCACAGGAGAAACGATACCTGATCTATCGGCCGGCGCGTCCGCCGAGCGTCACGTCGTTGAGGAGTCTGGTCGCCGTGCGGTAGCACTCGCAGGACGCGGCTTCGAGCGCGGCACGGTCGAGCACCGTCACGTGACCGCGGTGATACCTGATCAGGCCCGCGCGCTGCAGCGTCCCGGCAACGACGCTCACGGTGGGACGCGTTGCGCCGAGCATCATCGCCACGAATTCCTGTGTCAGGGGAAATTCATTCGCCGCGACGCGGTCCTGCGCCATCAGGAGCCAGCGTGCCAGCCGCTGCTCGATCGAATGGACGGCATTGCACGCCGTCGACTGCATGACGAAGGCGATGAGCGCCTGCGCGTAGCGGCTCATGAGCCGGTGGAACGCGCCGCGCCGGTCCATCTCCGCGCGGAAAGCGGCCACGGCCATCCGATAGGTCGTGTCCGTTTCGGCCTGCACCATCGCCATGGACGGCACCGGGCCGGAATCGAGAATCGCCGACATGCCGACCATCCCCTCGCGGCCGATCGTGGCGACTTCGACCATGCCGCCGTCCTCGAGCACCGTCAGGACGGAGCAGAATCCGCCGCCGGGAAAGTACACATGACGGAGCGGGTCGCCGGGCTTGTGAAGAACGTCTTTCAGCTTGACGGAGACGGTCTCGAGCGACGGCTCGATCCGGGCGTAGTCCGCCGCGGGAAGCGCGGCGAGCAGCAGGTTCCGGCTTGGCGATCGTCGCGGAGCCATCGTGGCAGCCTGACTAGCCGTCGATCCGACGGCATTGCGGAGAGGCTGTCGCGGGCCAAGCTCTGCCCTATTCAGGACGAGGCGGGCGGTAGGCTCTTATGGAAACAACGTCGCCCTACCGTACCACGTTTCTCTGTCGGAAACCCGACAGACCGTCGGGGGGCGCGGGCGGTAGCGTCGGAGCGGATGAACCGTGGCCACGCGGCGCGCAGCCTTCCCGATCGGCCGCTAGTCCTCATCGCGGAAGATGATGAGAACACGCGGGCGATGTACGCGTTCGCGCTGTCGGCGAACGGGTTCGATGTCGCGATCGCGAACGATCGCAAAAATCTTCGCGCGCGCGCGACGGAACTGCTGCCCGACATCATCGTCGCGGAGCTCGACGGACGCGCGGGCCAGGACTGGACGCTCGTACACGATCTCACGCACGATCCGCGGACGGTCCGTATCCCCGTCGTGCTGCTCACCAGGCTTCCGGTGCCTATGGTGCGCGAACGAGCGGAGCGTGAGGGCTGCGCGGCGCTCTGCGTGAAGCCGTGCACGCCCGACGTTCTCGCGGTCGGCCTTCGTGCCGTGCTGGAGCGACAGGCCGGATCGGGCTGACCCCTCGCCGTTCGTGCGGCCCGGCCACAACGACTCGCGGCCGCGCTATACTCAACGGACCGTGGATCCGCGCGCAGTCAAGTCGATCCGGCGGCTGTTGACGGCGATCCTGCTCTCAGGCTTCGCCTGCGCGGCGACCCTCGCCGCCCGTCAGACGCAGCCGCCCCGCGCGCGATTCAGCTCGGCCGTCGATATTGTGTCGGTCGACGTCAACGTCATCGACCGGAACGGCCGTCCCGTCCGCGATCTGCAGGCCGGCGATTTCACGCTCACCGTCGACGGCCGCGTCCGCAAGATCGTCTCGGCGCAGTTTGTCTCCGTGACCGCTCCGCCGCCGACCGCTTCGGACGCGGCGGAGCCGCCCGCGGCCGACTACAGCACGAACGTCGGCACCGCGTCGGGACGGCTGATCGCGATGGTCGTCGATCGCGGCAGCATCGCGCCGGTCCGCGCGAAGGACGTCTTCGCCGCGGCCGCGAGATTCGTGGGCCGCCTCCAACCGGCCGACCGCGTCGCCCTTTACAGCGTGCCGTCGGGCACCGCCGTGGATTTCACCACCGATCGCGTGGCGGTCATGTCCGCGCTGCAGCGGATGGACGGTCTGGCCGACTCCGCACCACGAACGAAGACGATCGGCATCGCCGAGGCGCTCCAGTTCGAGCGCGGGAACAGCGTTACCATCGAGGACGTCATCTCGCGCGAGTGCGGCAACATGGCGCCGGCGGGGCAGGGCTCGACGTCGGGCGGACGCGGCGATCTGATGATCTGCCAGAGGGTCGTCAACGAGGAGGCGAGCATCGTCGCGGGATACGCGCACGAGCGCGCGCGCAACACGCTTGCGGGGCTGTACGGGATTCTCGAGCGCTTCGGCGCCAGCGAGACGCCGAAGACGATCGTGCTCGTCTCCGAGGGGCTGGTGATCGACGGCGATCGCTTCGCCACGGCCAATCTCGCCCGCGCCGTGGCCGCCGCGCACGCCACGATCTACGTGCTGAAGCCGGAGCCGTCGGATTCGGACGCGTCACAGCAGCGCGCGCCGCAGGAGCGATCGCGCGATCGCGGCGTGCTCGAGGAAGGATTGAGCGCGGTCACGCGGATCGGCGGCGGCGACCTGTTCCGCATCGTCGCGGACCCGGACTTCGCGTTCGACCGCGTCGCGTCGGAGCTCTCGGGCTACTATCTGCTCGGCTTCGAGCCCGACGCCGGCGATCGCGACGGCAAGCAGCACGCCATCCACGTCCAGGTCGGGCGAAGCGACCTCTCCGTGCGTTCGCGTCTCGAGTTCAGCGTCGGCGGAGAGCGCAGGACGGATCAGCAGATCGTCGCGGACATGCTGAGGTCTCCCGCGGTGATCAGCGAGTTGCCGTTCAGGCTGACGACCTACGCCTTTCAGGACCCGGAATCGCCGAAGGTTCGGCTGCTCGTGGCGATGGAAGTCGACCGCGCGCCGGATCCAAACGGAAAGATGGCGATGGGGATGGTGCTCGTCAAGCCCGGAGGCGAAGTGGGCGCGACGTTCTTCCAGCCCGCGATCGACGCTCCCGCCGATCCGGCGGCGAAGCCCCAGCGGAGTTTCGCGACGCTGCTCGTCGATCCCGGTCAGTACATCCTGAAGGCCGCGGTGATCGACAGCGCGGGACACCGCGGCAGCCTCGAGCGGCCCGTCCGCGCGTTCATGACGCGCATCTCGCGCTTTCGCGCGACGGAGCTGCTCATCGGAGACGACAAGGAGGAGAAAGCGTCGGACGGAAACGTCGTGCCGACCGTCAGCGGCAATCTGTCCGGCGACCAGCTCCACGTATACCTGGAGCTTTTTGCCGACGCGCCGACCGCATTCGACGGCGCGTCCGTCACGATCGAAGTCTCCCCCGCCGGAGAATCCGGCGTCGTCGAGACGGCTCCGGCCACCTTGCAGCCCGTCGGCGCGAGCGAGAAGGATCAGCGGTGCCGAGCCGCCGCGGGCGCCGTGCCGCTTGCCCCCTTGCCGAGGGGGAGCTACGTCGCGCGCGCGGTCGTCAGTCTCGACGGCCGGAAAGTGGGACAGATGACACGGCCGTTTCGTCTCGTGAAGCCGTGACGCGGTTCATCTGCGCCTTGGCGCGCTCGATCAATTCGACATTCCGCTCGTAGGACAATTCCGCCGACGGCGCCGGCGGATACGTGTGTGCGGCGTACACCGGATATGCCTCGGTCCTCAGGTGCGCCAGCATGTGGTGGCCCTGGCGAGTGCCGCGTTCGTGGCGCAGCGCGGTGATGTCGATGGGCGCCACCACGATGCGTTCGCCGGGGCCGGGCGACGCCTCTGCCACGAGCCTGCCGTCGAAGTCGACGATCTGGCTGCCTCCGGGCCATGAGTACGGCGGGTAGTGCCGCAGGCTCGCGCCCTGATTCGCGGCGACGACGAATGCCGTGTTCTCGAGCGCGCGGCAGCGGTTGACGACCGTCCACCAGTTCATCGGCTCGGTCGCCCCCCAGGGATCCATGTAGGCCGAAACGCGAACGAGCACTTCGGCGCCGTTGGCCGCAAGCTGCCGGATCGCTTCGGGAAAGAGCCAGTCGTAGCAGATGGCGCAGCCGATGCGGCCGATGGGCGTGTCGGCCACTGGAAACAACGGGTCGTCGTATCCCTCCAGATCGTGCGGGCTGTTGTGAACCTCGTACGGAATCCACGGGTTGACCTTGCGATACCTGTAAAGGATGCCCTCCGGTCCGATCAGGCACGTCGTGTTGAACAGCGCCGCCGGCCACCGCGGATCGATCTCGATCATCGAGCCGGTCTGAATGTAGATGCCGTGCTCCCGCGCCTTGGCCTCCAGGCGATCGGTGTGCTCGTTGGGAATCGGAACCGCGAGCTTGTCCCGCAGCTCCGCCACGGTCGGAAAGACGGGCGCCGCATGCGCGAATTCCGGAAACACGACGAGGCGAAGCGGCAGAAACGGCGCCGCGCCAGCGACGGCCGAATCGATCATCGAGATAATGCGATCGGTATTGCCCGACATCTGCCGGCGGTCGATCGGATTGGGAAAGTCGGTCTGGCACGCCGCGACTGAATAACGGATCGGGGTCATCTCGGATGCCTCGCGTCGAGCACGGACGCGGCGCTGTGCTCCAGCGACGGGACCGGCGCGGCCACCACCCGAGTATTGTAACGAGCCAGGTACCGGCGGTAGGCGGGCGTGGATGGATACCGCTCACCGGCGCCGTATGGATAGCGGTGCATCGCGTGAAAAGGCAGCGGCGCGACGGCGTCGGGCGTCGCGGATCTGATGTTCATCTCCTTGCTGTATCCGTCGGCGTACAGAAAAAATGTTCTCGACCAGCCGCTCGGAAGCGACGGGAGGTCTCTCGCCAGAAACGCCAGCGCGATTTCGTCGCCTGGCGCCGCGATCGCAAACATGTCGTCGCTCTGCCGGAGCAGCGGCAGCACGTCGCCGAATTTCGTGTACCGCCCGGCAGGCGTCTTCCATGGCGCCGTCGAGTTGACGCGGCTGTAGTCGTAGGTATACGGCTCGCGTCCGTCGGGTGACACTTCCGCTGAAAACCCGCGGGGCCTGAGCTCCGCCGACGCCGGTTCCAGCCGCGTCAGGCGCCGCGGAATTCTTCCACCGGACGTGTCCACCAGAATCTGATCCCAGTAGATGCGCATGTTCGTGACGATGCGGACTTCGCGAGAAGGCCCTCGAAGCTTGCCGCGGAGATCGACGACGACCGTCTGAGGCCGCCCCACCGGAAGGCCCATGTCCGCAATCGCAGTCCGCCAGTTGCCGCCGGCATCCCTGATCTGCAGGGCCGGCGCCTCCATCGCGATGCCGCGCTGTTCCGCGGCGACGTTGTCGGTCGAGAACGCGTAGTCGGTCCAGCCGGTCATCAGGAGGACGGCCTGGTCGGCGCCGGGCCCGAGGTCGAGCGTCAGCGTGTGCCGCGCCGCGTAACCGCGGATCGACGACAGCTCGAAATCGTCCGGATACCGCCGATCGACCGATCGGATCAGCGGAAGGACGTCGTGGCCGTGCTCGTCGGTCGCGCGCAGCGGCGCGTGCGCCCCGCGCGTTTCGTATACACGGAAAGGCAGCGGAGCCGCGCGCAGCCCTTCATTGGGGAACACGGCCGCGCCGCCGGGATGATCGACGGCGACCAGCTGCACGCGATCGAGGAACATGGCCTCCTCCAGCTCGTTGGTGATCCGAAGCTCGAATCGCCCGTCGCGCTCCTGAAGCTGATCGCCGCGAATGCGCACGTATTCGTCGGGGTCGGGCCGGTTCCACGTGCCGGGCGCGATCCAGTCGCCCATCTCTCCGCCGCCGAGAAAATCCGTCACGAACTCGAAGCGTGTGCCGTTCCAACTGAAGAGATAAGGACACGACGACGGCTTGCGATCCAGTTCGGTCAAGGCCAGCGCCATCGGTCCGCTCGCCGCCGCGGGCGGGGCAATCTCCGTCTGCAGTATGCCCGACGGCCAGAGAACGCGAATGATGTCGGCCGCCGCTCGCGGACCCAGGCCGAAGATCGCGTCGGCGGGAGCGATGGCAGGCGTGGCGGACGACAATTCCAGTCTCTGGCGGAGCCCGCCGGCGCGCATCTCGATCTTCGAGCCGAGGCCGCTCCGATTGCTCACGCGAGCCGTCAGCCGCAAGTGCACGGAGCGCTGGCGGTTGCCTCCATCATTTCGCCACAGCCGGATCGACCCGTCGTCCAGCCTGACGACAAGGTCCGTGTCGCCGTCGCCGTCCATGTCACCGGCGGCGACCTGCACGACGTGCCTCCCGGGCGGCAGGAGCGCATCGAGACCGGCCGCCGCGGTGACATCGCTCCAGCGGTCGCCGAGATTGCGGAGGAGCGCAGGGCCGGCCGCGCCGAACGCGAGCAGATCCAGCAGTCCGTCGTTGTCATAGTCGACCAGGACTGCCGCGGTCGCGCCGCGCGATCCATCCGGAGCGGCCTGCACGGAGAATCGTTCCCGCCCGTCGCTCATCGCGAAGACTCCAGGTGCGCCGGGACGGCCCAGGAAGAAATCGGTGAAACCGTCCTTGTTGATGTCTCCTGCCGCGACCGCGGAATAGCTGCCGCGGCCGGGAAGTCCTGTCGCGTCCGCGACGTCGCGAAACGTGCCGTCGCGTCTGTTTTGAAGGAGCACGGGCGCCGCGCCGGGGGAGACAACCATCACGTCTATGTCGCGATGGTTGTCGAAGTCGGTTGGAACGATCGCAATGGCGCCCGATGCCGCGGCCTTGAAGCCGGCCTCCGCCGAGACGTCGGTGAACGTTCCATTTCCGTTGTTGCGCAGAAGCTGCGCCGGGCCATCGGCGCCGGCGATGACGATGTCGAGATCGCCGTCGTGATCCACGTCGACGAACGCCGCCGAGCGCGCGCGACCCGTCGATGATCCGAGCCCGGAAGCGGTCGACGTGACGTCTTCGAAGGCGCCGCCGGCTGTCTGACGGAGCAGCCTGCCGCCCCCGTCGCCAAGGAAGAACAGATCCGGCCGTCCGTCGTTGTCGACATCTCCGGCGAGGACCGCGGACCCGCCCGTCCGCGAGATAGCTCCGCTCGTTGGCGTGGCGTCGACGAAGCGGCCGCCGTCGTTCCTGAGAAGGCGCGACGCCGAGGCGCGCGTCACGAGGACGTCGAGGTCGCCGTCGCCGTCCGGATCGAAGAGCAGGACGTCGTGTGCTCCGCTCCGATCGAACGTCTCCGGCGTCGCGTCCTTGAAGACGACCGGGGGCGTGGCGGGATCGACCAGGTCGCGCTCCGCGCCTGTGGACACGATCGCCTCTGCGTATCGGCCCTGCTGCAGGTAACCCTGCGCGTACGTGGCGCCGTACGTGCTGTCGCGCAGCGTTTGAAATCGCCGCATTGCCGTCTGGCTCTCGGCGGTCTGACCGGACCTGACGAGCGCGGTCGCCAGGCCGTACGCCGCGGTGACGTTGAACGGCTCGGCGTCGACGGCGGTGCGGAAGAACGCGATGGCCTGTGTCGTATCGCGCTGCTGGAGGTACAGCTGCCCGACATTGACGTTCGCGCCCGCGTCCCGAGGGTCGATCGCCAGGACTCGGCGGAACGCCGTAATGGCATCGTCGGGGTGGTTCTGTGCCTTCGCGATCAGGCCGAGGAGATACGCCGGCTGCGGCGCCGCGGGCATGCCCGCGGCGGCCGCGCGCGCCTCGGCGTCGGCGGCATCGGGGTGGCCATCGTAGAAGAGCGCCAGCGCGAGATTGAAGTGCGCCGCGGCAAGCGACGGTTCGATCGCCAGCGCCTCGCGGAACGCGCCCGCCGCCTCCGCGTAGTCGAACTGTTCGAGCCGGGCGATCCCGAGATTGCTGGCGCGATACGCGCGCTCGAAGCGATCGCGCCGCGCAGCGTCTGGCGGGGGCTGTCCCACGGCGGTTGCGCGCAGCGACAACGCGAGCGCGGCTGCCGCGCAGAGCCAGACCAGCGTCGTGGCCACGCGGCGGGTCATGACGTCCGGCGAATCGGTGTCGACCGGATGATGCCGCCGCCCTGCTTGACGACGATTGTCTGATCGCCGGCGGTGCGCGGCAGGGTTTCGATCTGTCCGTCCGGCCACGTGATCTCGACGGCCTTGACGGCCGTCGCCGACCCGAGGCCGAACGTCAGCGTCAGCTCGCTCTGCGACAGATAGCTCGATCCCGAGCGCACGAGCGCCCACTGCGACGCCCCATTCTCGAGCCTCACGCGGATCTTCGCCCCGATCCCGTCGCGATTCGACGTCGTCCCGACCGCCTTGACGCGGAGCATATGGTTGCGATTGCCGCCGTCGTTGCGGAGCAGCCGCGCCGGCCCGTTGTTCGTCGTCACGATCAGGTCGAGGTCGCCGTCGTTGTCGATGTCGGCGTAAGCGGCGCCGCGGGCGACCATCGGCTGCTGGAACGCAGCGCCAACTTTCGCACTCACTGCCTCGAACCGCCGGGCGCCGAGATTCCGGAAGAGATGCGGCGGTTCCGCGTACGTGACCTTTGGCTGGACGGCGTTGATGTCGTCGGCGACGTGTCCGTTGGCCGCGAAGATGTCCGGCAGGCCGTCCAGGTCCGCGTCGAAGAAGAAGCAGGCGAACGTCAGCGAGAGCAGCGTCGCGCGCCCGATGGACGAGGTGGGCGCCTCGTCGATGAAAAGCCCGTTCCCCTCGTTCGCGTACAGGGTCATCATCTGGTTCGAGAAATTGCCGATGACGATGCCGGGCTTGCCCGAGCCGTCGAAGTCGGCCGCGTCGACGCCCATGCCCGCCCGCGCGACGCCGCCTTCGTCGAACGCCACGCCCGCCGTCATCCCGACGTCGGCGAACGTGCCGTTGCGCTGATTCCGGTAGAGCCGGTTGGGCTGCGTATCGTTGGTGACGATGAGATCAGGCCAGCCGTCGTTGTCGTAGTCGAGCATCGCGACGCCGAGGGCCTTGCTCGTCGGATCGAAGACGCCCGCCTTCTTCGTGACGTCCTCGAACGTGCCGTCGCCGCGGTTGTGATAGAGCGCCGGACTGCGGCCCTTGTACGACTCAGGCGTGCAGTACGACTTCTTCGTCCCGTCGAGCGTGCAGAAGAGGTCTTTCTCGATCGACCAGTCGACGTAGTTGGCCACGAACAGGTCGAGTTTGCCGTCGCGGTCGTAGTCGAACCAGATCGCGCTGGTGGAAAACGTCTGCGCGGCGACGCCGGCGGTTTTGGTCACGTCCGTGAACTTTCCGCCGCCGGCGTTGTGAAAGAGGTGGTTGCCGTCGAGCGCGGTGATGAACACGTCGACGTTGCCGTCGTTGTCGTAGTCGCCGACCGCGACGCCCATGCCGTACATCTCCACGGCGAGCCCGGACTGGCGCGTGATGTCCGTGAACGTGCCGTCGCGATTGTTGCGATACAGCGCCGGATAGGACGGCGGCCCGGGATGACCCGGCCAGCTGCGCGAATTCACCAGCAGGATGTCGGGCCAGCCGTCGTTGTCCACGTCGAGGAAGGCACAGCCGGAGCCGAGCGTCTCGGGCAGATACTTCTTTCCGAACGCGCCGCTGTTGTGGCGGAAATGGATGCCTGCGCGTGCCGTCACGTCGCCGAACGTGGGCAGACCCGCCGCCGGCGCGACGAGCGTCAACGACGCCGACACGATGACGACAAGACACGCGCGGCCAGCCGGCAGCGACGACAGCGGGATCATCGAGATCCGCCGTGCTCGTGAATCTGCTGCCGCTCGTTGTTGTCGTTGGGATGCAGTTGCCGGTAGTTGCCGGTGATCGCCTGCGACGACTCGTCGGCTTTGAAGCGCAGGTACAGATCGCGCTCGCGCGCGGAGGCGGCGGCATCTCCGA
>DATJFE010000049.1:0-72465 GCA_035495955.1 Vicinamibacterales bacterium
ACGGGCGTGAACGCGGCGGGGTTGAACCACTGGTCGACCGTTTTCGGCCCGCTGGGATCGCCCGTCTCATCGGGCAGCCCCGTCATGCTCTGACCGACGTTGTTCGTGCTCTGGTTGACGGTGAACGCACGGCCCGAGCGCACCGAGTAGATCCCCGACGCCACCCAGTCCCGCGCGAACGCGTTGTGACCGAACGGCAGGTTGACGACGAAATTCGTCGACAGCCGATGACGGACATCGTAGTCGCTCGGACCATACCAGTTGGAGAAGTCGCGCGAGTTCTGCGGGAACGCATTCGACCCCTGTGTGGTCAACTGCTCCGACGAGTTGTCTTTCGAGTCGCCCAGCGTGTACGCGACGCCGAACGCGTACCCCTTTGAAAACCGCTTCTCGACGCCGGCATCGATCCCGTTGTATGTGGACTTGCCGTTCTGCGCGCGCCACTCGATGAACCCGAAATTCGGGTACGGGACCGCGCCCTTCGCGTCGTTGGCCCCCGGCGCGCTCGGCAGCGCCTGGTTGAGGTTCACCAGGGTCGCCAGGTTGGTGCCGTGCGTGTAGACGTAGTCGACCGTCGCGACGATCCCCGCGCCGAATTCACGCTGCATTCCGATGCTCGCCTGGTTCATCGTGAACTTCGGCGCGTCGTTTGAGACAGCACGGACCCGGATCCCCTTCAACTGCCCGTCGGCCGGGTTGAGGCTCGGCTCCTTGAGGAAGTCGCTCGGGATGCCCTGCTGAAGCAGGAACAGCGGCGTTCCCGACGTGCGCGACAGGCTGGTGTTGATCAGCCCAGGCACGTTGAGCGCGAGCTGGTCTTCGCTGCCGACGCGATCGAAGAGGTTGTAGAACACGCCCCAGCCCCCGCGCACGAGCGTCTTGTCGTCGATCTTGTAGACGACGCCGACGCGCGGCCCGAAGTTGTTCCGGTCCGGCTTCACGAGGCCGCGATCCTCCAGCGACCCGCTCCCGGCAAAGATCAAACTGCCCGTGGACGGATCGAAATTCGTCTGGCGATCCTGCGCTTCGAGCGCCGGCGTGATGAAGTCATACCGCAGCCCGAGGTTCAGCGTCAGCTTGTCGGTGGCCTTCCAGTCGTCCTGCACGAAGCCCATCGTCGCCCAATGCCGCTGATCGACGACGTACACGTTCGAGAGCTGGAACGCAGAGACGTATCCGAGCAGGAAGTCCGCCATGCCGTTGCCCGAGAACGTGCCGCCGAAGGTGTACGAGCCGCGCGTCGCCGGGACGTCGAAGTAGCTGTTCTTCATCGGCGCGATGATGTCGGCGCCGAACTTGAACGCGTGATTGCCATGCAGCCACGACAGCGTGTCGATGTACTCGAACTGATCGGTGTGTTGGAACTTGGGCAGGAAGTCGGGGGAGCCCAGCCGCCCGAGGCCGGACCCGCCGAAGTACCCTGTGATCGAAATCCCAGGAAACCCGCCGGCCACGATCGGATTGGTGATCATGCCGGGGATCTGTGCGCTCGCCGGCGGCGTGAGGCCGAAGGATTGCTGCACGGCATCGGATCGGGATCGCGACCACGAGAAGCGCGCCTCATTCACCATCCGGGAGGACAGCACGCGCGTCCAGCCGCCGACAAACGCGTTGGTCTTGATCTTCTGGTTGCCGAACGCGGAGGTGCCCGTGCCGTCGAGCACGCCGCCGAAGGCGCCGGGGATCTCGCGGTCGCGGTTCGAGTAGATGTAACGGCCGAAAATGCTGTCTTTCGCGCTCGGGCGCCAGTCGCCCCGTGTGAGGAGGCGGTCGGAGTTGTCGATCAGATTCGCGTTGCGGAAGAAGTTGTTCACGCCAGTCGTATTGGGCAATGGTACCAGCGCGAGAATCGCCGCCGCCAGGGGATCGATCCGGTTTGCCGGAATCGTGTTGTTGTCGAACGGCAGGCCGGTGACGGGATCTTTCACCGTCGACGTGAAAATACCCGCCCGCTGGTCTGCGGTCGGTACGACCGTCAGACGGCTGACGCCCTTCGTGATGCGGGTGCCCTCATAGTCGGCGAAGAAGAACGCGTGATCCTTGACGATCGGTCCTCCGACGTTGCCGCCCGGCTGATTCTGGCGATTGTCGGGTTTGGCCACGCCGACGCGCTTGGAGAAGAAGTCGATCGAATCCATCGACTGGTTCCGGAAGTACTCGTAGGCGGTTCCGTGGAACGCGTTCGTCCCCGATTTGGTGGAGACGCTGACCGCGGCGCCCGGCGAACGCCCGTACTCCGCCGAGTACGGCGTCGTCACGACCTTGAACTCCTGGATTGCGTCGACGGAGGGCCGCGACACCTGGGTCGTCAGCTCCTGGACGTTTTCCGAGATGCTGTTGTTGTCGACGCCGTCGAGGAGGAAATTGTTCTGGAGCGCGCGCGCGCCGTGGACGTTGATGCCGCCCGTGCGGCCGAACGACGTGCCGCCGCCCTGTTCGGTATAGCGATCCTGCTGCACGCCCGGGACGAGCGCCAGCAGGTCGTCCCAGTTGCGGATCGCCAGCGGCAGATTCGACACCTGGAGCTGCGGGATGACCGCGCCGAGGGTGGCATCGTTGGCGTTCAGCAGACGCTGGGTCTCGGTCACGTGGACGGTTTCGCTGAAGGATCCGATTTCGAGCGTCGCGTCCACACGCGCGCGCTGCCCGACCTCGAGCGTCACGACCTGCGAGCTTTTCTTGAAGCCGCTCAGCTCCACGTCGACCTGGTACTTCCCGGGAATCAGGTTGACGAACAGGTACGAGCCGGTTTCGGTCGTCGGCTGCTGCGAGGCGACGTTGGTCGCCAGGTTCGTGACGGACACGGTCGCGCCGGGCAATACCGCGCCGCCGCTGTCCTTGACGGTTCCGGTCAGTGTCGCGCGGTCGACCTGCGCCAGCGCGGCGGATGGCGCGGCAAGCGCCAGCAGCGCTACGATGATCGCAATTCGCTTCATAATGATCTCCCCTCCCTGCGGGACGCTATCGTATGCCAACAACGGGTATGAAACATCAAAGGAAATTCGATGTCGCGGCGGCGGCCGCGGCTGCCCTCCTCAACGCGTCGGCCGGTCTGGCGCAGCCTCTCGCGTCGCGCGATTTCCGTCTCGCGCGGGACGCGGAGGCGGTGGCGGACGTCACGGCCGGATGCGCACGGTGCGACTGGGGCGCCGCCGGACGCGAGGCCGTCGCCCTGGTGCTGTCGGTTGACGGCGCGTACTCACAGCATCTCCTCCTGACGCGCGGCGAGCGGCCGGTCGAATATCGCGTCATGCTCGGCCATCTGCCCGCGGGACGCCATCATCTTCAGATCGATCGCGACGCCCAACGGTCCGCCCCCGGAGCGGGCGCCGTCACGTTCGGACGGATCGACGTGCAGTCGTTCGCGTCCGACGCGCCGGAGTATGGCTGGCTGTCCCGGGCTCCCTTTCTCAAAGCGCGGCCCGGCAGCGTCGAGCGCTTCAGCGACGCGCCGCTGGTGATGTACGCCGAGCAGCATGTGCAGGGAGAAAGCGGAAAACCCTACCAGATCCAGTACACCGTGATCTTCACGAACGAGGACGGCGGAACTCCCACTGACCGTCTGATGGCGACCTGGGGCCGCACGACGGACATCGAGTTCATCTACGGCCTGACCGATCCCGGCCCGGACGCGCAGGCCAGCGAAGAGATTCAAGCCGCCGGCCACAAGTGGATCCCGTTCCAGGGCCCGCGAGTGGGCACCCATCCGGTGTTGTGGGTCGCGACCGACAACAACATGGTCGCCGATCACGGCCCTGAAGAAGTCGTGCGTTTCGCGCCGGCGCCCCAGCTCGTCTCGCTCGCGGGCACGTCGCGCGAAGCCGTGATGGACGCCAATCCGTGGATGTACGCGGTAACGTCGGCAGAGATGGTTCGTGAAGGGCGGATCGATGCCGCGGCGCAAGCCGGCAGCGGCCGGATTCCCGATCCGAGGCGATACGCGACGCTCGAAGCGTGCGGCGAGGTCCACGACGCAACGCTGGCGTTCGACATCGGCGTCCGCCGCGGCCGCGGAACACGCGGAGCACGCGGAACAGGCGGAACCGGCGGATCGCAGGATGACATCGAGTGGTTCGCGACGGATCGCGGCGAATCCAGATTCAGGATCGCGCGCGGCGGCTGTTTCCGCGGCGGCACGCCGCTGCCCGAAGGTGTCTCCCCGGCCGACGTCGTCGCGCTGCGGGTCCGCGCCTACACGCGTCCCCCGCGTGAGGGGGAAACGCCGCTGCCGCCGGGCAGCGGCCGCGTGGTGCTGACGCGAATCAACCGCGTGTTCATGCTCGACGAGCGGTTCGTGCCGGCGGCGTCGTCGATCCGATGGACGGGATCGCTCAGCGTTCCTACGGACGGGTCGCCGGTCGAGATTCCGCGCTGACGGCGGCGTTCCGCAGCAGGAACGACGTCTCTTCCTGCGTCGGCACGCTGTTGATGGCGCCCGAGCGGGTGCAGCTCACCGCCGCGGCGGCATTGCCGAACCGCATCGCCTCGCACGGCCCGTCGCCCCGGAGCAGCGCGGCGATGAACGCTCCCCGAAATACGTCGCCCGCGCCGGTCGTATCGACGGCATCCACCGGGAACGCCGGCGCGTGCACGAATCGATCGCCCTCCAGGAGGGCCGCGCCGCGCGGGCCGAGCGTCACGCACATCAGCGCGTCGTTCAGACGGCGCAGCTTGCGCAGCGCGCGCTCGACGTCGGCCTCTCCCGTGATCGCCGCGGGCACGTGCTCGGCGAAGATCGGAATCGTGACGGCGGCCACCAGCGCGTCGGTGCGCGGCGTCACCCGATCGATGTCGCTCGTCACGATCCGGCCCGCCCGTCGCGCGATCCCCGCGGCCGAGATCGCCGCCTCCTGATCCACGTCGTCGACGTGGACGACGCGGGCGGCGGCCAGGACGTCCGCCGGCAGCTCCCGCGGCCGCAGCACGAGCCCTTCGTCGCGGTCCCACAGCACGATGCGCTCGCCCGCCGACTCGTCGACCATGATCACCGCGAACTGATTGGGGATGTCGCGGATGACGGCGTCGGTCATGTCGATCCCCCGGCGCGCGAGCTCTTCTCGGATTCGCCGTCCGTTGTCGTCGGTGCCGGTCGCCCCGACGTACTTCGCGCGCAGCCCCATCGCCGCGCAGGTGCACAAGGCGGTCGCGACCTGCCCGCCGCAGGAGAGAAAGTGGCTGCTGATGCGCATCTTCGCGTTGGGCCCGTCGCGCTCGGGATAGGCCGGCAGGCGGTACACGTAGTCCATCGAGTTGGCGCCCACGCCGATCACGTCGAACGCCGGCTCGTGGCTCATGGCCTCAGGCTTTGGGTTGAAGGCTGGCGGCGTCGGCGTGGTATTCCTGCAGCGAGCGGACGGTGAGCCCCTCCGTGTGCAGCGCCTTGATGGCCTGCACGGCGGCGGCGGCGCCGGTCAAGGTCGTGATGCACGGGACCTGCTGCATCATCGCCGTACGGCGGACCAGCTTGTCGTCGAAGAAGGATTCGCGGCCGAGCGGCGTGTTGATGACGAGCTGAATGCGCTGGTTGAGGATCTCGTCGCCGACGTGCGGGCGTCCTTCGTTCACCTTGAAGACGATCTCGGCGTCGATGCCGTGCGCGCGCAGGAAATTCGCGGTCCCGCGCGTGGCGACGATCTCGAAGCCGAGGCCTTTCAGATCACGCGCGATCTGGACGACCGCGGGCTTGTCGTGGTTGCTGACGCTGATAAAGACGGCGCCGCTCGCCGGCAGCTTCACGCCCGCCGCAAGCTGCGCTTTCGCAAACGCGCTCCCGAACGTCGTCGCGCCGCCCATGACCTCGCCCGTCGACTTCATCTCGGGTCCGAGGATCGTGTCGACGCCGGGGAAGCGCACGAACGGGAACACCGGCGTCTTCACGAAGACTCCGCTGACCTGAAGATCCTCGAGCAGGCCGAGCTGCGCCAGGGTTTTCCCGACCATCAGGCGCGCGCCCACCTTCGCCAGCGGCACCCCGGTCGCCTTCGACAGATACGGCACCGTGCGCGACGCGCGTGGATTGACCTCCAGCACGTAGACCGTCTCTTCCTTGATGGCGAATTGCGTGTTCATGAGGCCGACGACGCTCAGCGCCTTCGCGATGCGCCGCGTGTAGTCTCGGATCAGATCGAGGTGGCGCTCGGCGACGCGGTACGGCGGGACGACGCACGAGCTGTCGCCCGAATGGATGCCCGCCTCCTCGATGTGCTCCATGATGCCGCCGATCACCACGGCACCGGTCGCGTCGGCGACGGCGTCCACGTCGAGCTCGACGGCGTCCTCGAGGAACTTGTCGATCAGCACCGGCCGCTCGGGCGACGCCTGTACGGCGGTCGTCATGTACCGATCGAGCGCCGCCATGTCGTACACGATTGCCATCGCGCGGCCACCCAGCACGTATGACGGACGAACGACGAGCGGAAATCCGATGCGGCCGGCGACCTCCCGCGCTTCCTCCGGCGACGTGGCGGTCCCGCTCGGCGCCTGTGGAATGGCCAGCTCCCAGAGCAGCTGCGAGAAGCGCTCGCGATCCTCGGCGAGATCGATCGAATCCGGCGACGTGCCGAGGATCTTCACCCCGGCGCGCTGCAGCGGAAGCGCCAGCTTCAACGGCGTCTGCCCGCCGTACTGCACGACGACCGCGACGTCGGCGCCCGCTTCCTGCTCGCGCGCGATGATCGCCGAGACGTCCTCGAGCGTCAGCGGCTCGAAGTACAGCCGGTCGACGGTGTCGTAGTCGGTGGAGACGGTTTCCGGGTTGCAATTGATCATCACCGTCTCGAACCCGTCGTCGCGCAGCGCGAACGCGGCGTGCACGCAGCAATAGTCGAATTCGATGCCCTGGCCGATCCGGTTCGGCCCGCTGCCGAGAATGACGACCTTCTGCCGCGCCGTGGGCGCGGCCTCGCATTCGTCTTCGTACGTGCCGTAGAGATACGGCGTGAAGGACTCGAATTCCGCGGCACACGTGTCGATCCGCTTGTAGCAGCTCTTCAAGCCCAGCTCGTCCCGGACCGCCCGGACGGCGTCTTCGTCGGCGCCGAGCATGCTGCCGATCTGCCAGTCGCCGAAGCCGGCGCGTTTGAGCGAGCGCATCAGGTCGCGAGAGATACCGCGCAGGCCGACCAGCGTCGCCTGCGTCCGGAGCTCGACGAGCTCCTGGAACTGGGTCAGGAACCAGGGATCGATCTTCGTCAGCCGGTGGATCCTGTCGAGCGGCCATCCGCGCTCCAGGGCGCGGAACAGCGCCCACATGCGCTGATCGGTGGGCACCGCCAGCGATCGCTGCAGCGCGCTGTCGTCCTCGTCGCCGTCGACCGCGGCCGTCGCGTTGATGCGCGCGCCGCCGCGCGCGAAGAGCATGTTGCCGCGCCCCAGTTCCAGCGATCGGAACGCCTTCATGAAGGCTTCCTTGAACGTCCGGCCGATGGCCATGACCTCGCCGACCGATTTCATCTGCGTCGTGAGCGTGCGATCGGCGCGCGGGAACTTCTCGAACGCCCAGCGCGGCACCTTCACCACGATGTAGTCGATGGTCGGCTCGAACGAGGCGGGCGTGAGACGGGTGATGTCGTTGGGGATCTCGTCGAGCGTGTAGCCGAGCGCCAGCTTCGCGGCGATCTTCGCAATCGGGAAGCCCGTCGCCTTCGACGCCAGCGCCGAGGATCGCGACACGCGCGGATTCATCTCGATCACGACGATCCGCCCGTCGTCGGGGTTGATGGCGAACTGGATGTTCGACCCGCCCGTCTCGACGCCGACGCGGCGGATGATGCGGCGCGCGATGTCGCGCATCCGCTGGTATTCCTTGTCCGTCAGCGTCAGCGCGGGGGCGACGGTGATGCTGTCGCCGGTATGGACGCCCATCGCGTCGACGTTTTCGATGGAACAGATGACGACGAAGTTGTCGGCCCGGTCGCGCATGACCTCGAGCTCGAATTCCTTCCATCCGATGACCGATTCCTCGAGGAGGACCTCGTGGACCGGGCTGAGGCTCAGGCCGCGCTGCGCGATCTCGCGGAACTCCTCGATGTTGTAGGCGATCCCGCCTCCGACGCCGCCGAGGGTGAACGACGGGCGGATGATGATCGGAAAGCCGATCGGCTCGACCGCGTCGAACGCTTCCGCCATCGACCGCACGTAGCGGCTGTTGGGCACGGCGATGCCGATCTCGGTCATCGCGTCGCGAAACAGCAGGCGATCCTCCGCCACCCTGATGGCGTCGATCGAGGCGCCGATCATCTCGACGCCGTGGGCTTTCAGCACGCCCTGCTCGGCCAGCTGCACGGCGAGATTGAGCGCCGTCTGGCCGCCGACGGTCGGCAGCAGCGCGTCGGGCTTCTCGCGCGCGATCACCGCCGCGAGGATCTCCGCGGTCAGCGGCTCGACATAGGTGCGATCCGCGATCTCGGGATCCGTCATGATCGTCGCCGGATTGCTGTTCACGAGCACGACTTCGAGGCCTTCGGACCTGAGCGCCTTGCACGCCTGCGTACCCGAATAGTCGAACTCGCACGCCTGGCCGATGACGATCGGACCCGAGCCGATGACGAGGATTCGCTTGAGGTCAGTGCGTCTGGGCATCCTTGGGATTTGGTGAGTTCGCGAGTTCGTGATCTGGTGAATTTGCTTCGCACGCGCTACCGCGCGCGCCCTTGACCCAATTCACCAACACACCAAGTCACCAACTCACGTAATTCTCCTTTCCATCTCCCCCACGAACTGCTTGAACAGATAGTCGGCGTCGTGCGGACCCGGCGAGGCCTCCGGGTGATACTGCACGCAGAAGACCGGCTTCGTTTCGTGCCGCAGTCCTTCGACGGTGCCGTCGTAAAGATTGACGTGCGTCACGCGGACGTCGGAGGGCAGCGACTCCGGATCGACCGCGAAGCCGTGGTTCTGCGACGTGATCTCCACCTTGCCGCTCTCCAGCTCCTTGACCGGATGATTCGCGCCGCGGTGGCCGAACTTCAACTTGTAAGTGCCGCCTCCCATCGCGAGCGACAGAACCTGATGCCCGAGACAGATCCCGAACACGGGGACGTCGGAGTCGACCAGGCGCCGCGCGTTCGAGATGGCGTAAGAGAGCACCGAGGGGTCGCCGGGGCCGTTGCTGAGAAACACGCCATCGGGTCCCGCGTCCAGGAGATCGGAAGCGGGCGCCGTCGCCGGGAACACCCTGACGTCACAGTGATAGGCCGTGAACCTGCGGAGGATGTTCCATTTCATCCCGAAGTCGTACGCCGCGACGCGCAGGGTGCGCCGCTTCTTGTGCGGGGCCGGCGGCGCGAACGCCTCTGCGCCGGCGGCGGTCGACGGCGGCGTCCAGTCGAACGGCCGCGGACACGTGACGCCGAGCACGAGATCGGATCCCTCCATCGCGGGAAGGCCGCGCGCACGATCGACCAGCTCGCGCGGATCCACGTCACCACTCGCGATGATGCCTCGCATGACGCCAGCCGACCGGAGCACGCGCACCAGCGCGCGGGTGTCGATCCCCGCAATGGCGACGATGTCGTTTCGGACCAAATAGTCGCGCAGCGTGCCCGTGGATCGCCAGTTGCTCGCGATGGGCGAAGCCTCGCGCATGATGAAGCCCGCCACCTGCGTGCCGCGCGATTCCTCGTCGTCGGGCGCCACGCCGTAGTTGCCCATTTCCGGCGCCGTCATCGTGACGATCTGACCCGCATAGGACGGATCGGTCAGCACTTCCTGGTAGCCCGTCATGCTGGTGTTGAACACGACTTCGCCGCCGGCTTGCCCGGGGGCGCCCACCCCCTCGCCTTCGTACCAGACGCCGTTTTCCAGAGCGAGAATAGCTTTCATCGATGCGTGCTACCTGTCCTCCAGCGATCCTGTCACGCGCGCCGTCTCGCCGGCAATCACACGGGCTGGCGACGTCCACTCTTTCTTTCCCGCCAGCTCGAGCCGGACGATGTGCGAGCCGACCGAGACATCCGAGAGCCTCAGAGGCGTCTGCCCGACGCTGCGGCCGTCGAGCAGCACCGTGGCTCCTCGCGGATTGGAGTCGACATATAACGATCCGGTGAGGCCGGCGCGCTCGCGCGCCGGCGCCGTCGCCGACGACGGCGCCGCGGGCAAGGCATTCCGCTCGAGCCGCGCGGCGTAGGTGTGCACGGCGCTCCGCCGGCCGAGCGTGAACTCGTCGTGCGCGACCCGGTATCCGGGTTGCACGACCCGCACGACGTAGTTCCCGAATGGCAGCTTTTCGAGGACCAGCGGCGTCCGGCCGCGCCATTTTCCGTTGACCGTCACGCCTGCGCGCGAAGGAACCGATCGCACGATGAGCCGTCCGGTCGACGAGACGCCGCCTCGCGCCGGCGGTTCCGCGTCGGCGACGACCGGCGGCGGTTCGGCACGCTTGGGCTGCGGCGCCGGCCCGGCCGACGGCTCCGTCGCCCTGGTGGGCGGCGCCGCCGGCGGGCTCACCTTCTGCTCGCTGTACTGTCCTGGTTTCTCGCGCGTGGCCGGACCGGCGGGCGCAGCCTGCACGGTCTGTAGGTTTGCGCCGGCAGCGGTTTCGGAAGGCTGCCTGTTGCGGCTCAGAAGGAAATACGCACCGGCGAATCCAAGTAGAAGTCCGATGACCAGCCCGATTGCCACCGGGAATATCCCAGGTCTTGGTCCCTCAGGGTTCTCGTCGTGAAGGATCTCGGGCGGGCTTTCATACCCGGCCATGCCACGGGGGCTCGCGGTTTCCCGAGCTCGTTCTTCGACGAAATCGTCCGAGAAGCGTTCGTCCGGTCCGCCGTGGTCGGCGCTCGCCTCCCCGGCAACGTCAGCAGGCGCGTGTTCCGGCTCGGGCGCGAACGCGGGCGCTTCGTGAAGCTGGTCGACGTCTGCGGCATCGAAGAGCGTCGGTGCCGTCGCCGCGTCATCGAGCGCCCGTTGGATTGGATCCAACCCGCGCTCGGCCTCGACATCGCCGGGAGTCTTCGCGAGGGGGACGGCGGCCTGTGGCGGGGCCGGCGACACCACTGACGGCACCGCCGGCGGCGACACCGCCGGGGCCGGCGCGGCTGCTTCTCCACGACCAGCGGCCTCCAGCGCGCTGGCAAACGCGAGCGCACCGCTGTACCGCTTCGACGGATCGTCGGCCATCGCGCGCGCAAGTACGGCGTGCAGCGCCTCGCTCTGGCCGCGCGGCGGCAGCGCGCCAATCTGCGCGCCCGTGCCGGAGGGACGCCGACCTGTGAGCAGCTCGAACGTGATCGCCGCCAGCGAGAACACATCGGCGGGCGTGTTCCAGGCGCCGCCCTCGATGCGCTCGGGCGCGCTGTACGGACGGCGGACCGGCGCCCGGATGCCGACGCGCTCCAGCGCCTCGACGACGCCGAATCCGGTGGCGCGCGCCTCGTCGGGCGTCACGAAGATATCGCGCGGATGCAGACCGCCGTGCCCGACGCCGGCCGCGCGCGCGAAATCAATCGCGCCGGCGAGCTGTGTGATGAACGGCAGGACTTTTTCGATCGGCGCCGGCGCGTAGTGACGCATGGCAACGTCGAGCGACTCCGCCGCGACATACTCCTCGGCGCGGTAGGCCACCGTGCCTTCCACGCCCGCGGCCAGCGGTTCGACGATGGACGGGTGGGAGAGCGACGCCTGGGTCGCATGCCCCAGCGCATCCGCGAGCGCCTGCGCCTGTTCGGGGATGATGTCGAGGCGAAAGACCTTGACGGCAACCAGGCGGTCGCGCGTCGGTTCGTAGGTGCGGAAAACAGGACCCAGCGTGCCAATGCCAATCTGGTGCAGCACCCGGAATGGACCGAATGCCGGCGGAGGCGAAAATGCGCTAGGGTCCTCTCTGGTCAGCGACGGAGCTCCTCGGGCGGATCGAGAGAATGTAACACGAATCTTGACAGCTTTCCGAAGCGTCTGAGAGAGTACGAGCCCGTGCCCGTGGAACCAACGACCTCTGCGCTCACCGCCGGCTCGACCGGTCGTTTGAAGACGACGGGCGTCGACGTCCGGCGGTTTCCGTGGATCCGTCCGCTTGCGGGCGACTACGCGTACAACTTCGACCGCGTCGAGGCGCTGTACGCGGGCAACCCGACCGATCCGCAGGCATGGCACGCGGCCGTGTCCCGCGCGCGGCAGCATCCGCGCGACCGCGCCGCGCTCGTCGGCGTGTTGCAGGCGCAACAGCAGCAGCGGAACGCGCCGCGGGCCGCGCGCGACGCCGCCGCCCGATTCGCCGATCCCGCATCCGTCGCGGTCGTCACCGGTCAGCAGGCCGGTTTCTGCGGCGGACCGCTGTTCACGCTTCTCAAGGCCATTACCGCGCTCCAGCTCGCCCGTCGCACGGCGCGCGACTCGGGCGGGCCCGCGATCGCGGTGTTCTGGGTCGACGCCGAGGATCACGACTGGCAGGAAGTCCGGAGCTGTACGGTGCTCGACGCCGAGTTCCAGCCGCGCACCGTGACGCTGCCCGATCTCGAAGGGGCGGGCGAGCGGCCGATCGCGCAGCTCGTGCTGGACGCCCGCGTCGAGCCGTCCATCGAGGAGCTCGGCTCCATCCTGCAGGAGACGGAGTTCACCGCCGACGTGATCGCCGGCGTCCGCGCGGCGTGGACGCCCGGCACGGGCATGGCCCGCGCCTTTGCGATCTGGCTCGAGCAACTGCTCGGCACGCACGGACTCGTCGTGTTCGAATCTGCGGACCCCGACGCGAAGCCGCTGGTGTCGGGCGTCTTCGCACGTGAACTGGCCGCGCCGGGCCGCACGGCGTCCCTGGCGGCGACGGCGGGCGACGCGCTCGCGGCGCGCGGGCACGCGCCGCAGGTCGTGCCGCAGTCCGACAGCGTATCCCTCTTCAGTCTCGACGGCGGGCGGCGCCCGATCCGGCGCCAGGGCGATCAATTCGTCATCGGCGACGAGACGCACTCGAGCGAAGCCCTGTCGCGCGAAGCGTCCGTTCGGCCGGCCGCATTCAGCCCGAACGTGCTGCTGCGTCCGATCGTCCAGGACACGCTCTTTCCAACCGTCTGCTACGTCGCCGGCCCGAGCGAACTGGCCTATCTCGGGCAGCTCCGCGGCGTGTACGAACAGTTCGGCGTCCCGATGCCGCTGATGTTTCCGCGGACCACGGCGACGCTGATCGACTCCGGCGCCGCGCGGTTTCTGGCCAGGTACGCAGTGCCGTTCGAGGACTTGCGGACGCCCGACGAATCAGCGCTCAATCGCCTGCTCGAAGCGCAGCTTCCCGCGAGCGTCGAGCAGGCGCTGAAGGACGCCACCGCCCAGACGCAGCAGGCCATGGCACGCGTGATCGAGGCGCTCCCGTCGCTCGATCCCACCCTCGCGGGCGCCGCAAAGACCACGCTCGGCAAGATGGAGCACGAGCTGCGATCGCTTCACGCCAAGGTGATTCATGCCGCGAAGCGCCGCCACGAAACGCTGCGCCGGCAGTTCTCGCGCGCGCAGACGCTCGCCTTTCCCCACGGCCATCCGCAGGAACGGACGCTCGCGGTGGTCTATTTCCTGAACAAGTTCGGTCCGGCGCTGGTGGATCTGCTGCTCGAGGAGCTGCCCATCGATCTCGGACAGCACTGGCTGATCACTCTCTAAACTCGCAACGCCCAGGCCCAAGGCCCACAGTCCGCGGGTCGAGGGTTCGGGCGGCTACAGTGACTTCGCCGCGTCCTTGAGCTTCTCCGCCGCGCGCGTCAGCTTCGCGCGGGTGCCGGCGAGCCATTCCTGATCCGCGCTCAGGGATTGCGTCGACACGCCGCTCGCGCGGGCGGTCTCGGACGGCGCGGGCCCGCCGTACGTCGTGCGCACGGCGACGAAATGCCGCGGGCTGAGGATCTCCGCGAGCTGTCGGTCGTCGTAGACGATCGGACGTCCCGTGATCTCGCTCGAGACCTCGCGCAGCAGTGCTGCGATCGGCGTGGCCGGCGACGTCCGGGATGCCGCGATCAGCCTCGACGCGATGGAGTGTCCCGCCTTGAACGACAGGCCGTGATCGCGCGACAGCGTATCGGCCAGCTCCGTGACGGTGACCCATCCGGCCGCGGCGCGTTCGGCAAGCCTCGCCACATCGAACGTGGCGTCCTCCATCGCCGCGGCGACGAGCGCGATCGCGCGCGCGGCGTCCCTGAACGCCTGGCCGACGAGCGGCTGCAGATCGTCCTCGGTATCGACGATGTCGCCGAAGGGCGTGTTGTGGACCGCGAGCATCAAGCCGTTCGCCTGGGCCAGTGCTTTGCTGCCGATCGCGCGCGCGTGCTCGAGCGCGACGGGATTGCGCTTCTGCGGCATGATGCTGCTGCACTGGACGAAGCCGTCCGCCAGCCGCAGGTAGCCGAACTCGCTCGTGCACCAGAGGAGCAGGTCCTGCACGACTCGGCCCAGGCCGACGAGCAGAATCGCCGACGCGCTGGCACTCTCCAGCAGGTAGTCGACAGTGGCGATGCTGCCGTACGTATTGCCGGTCGTGCCGTCGAATCCGAGCAGCTCCGCCGTCCGCCCGCGATCGATCGGAAACCCGGTCCCCGTGATCGCGCAGGCGCCGAGCGGGTTCCGGTTCGTGCTCGCGTAGGCCGCCTTCAGCCGTACCGTGTCGCGTTCGACCTGCTCGACGACCGCCAGAAGGTAATGCGCGATCGTCGACGGCTGCGCGGGCTGGGTGTGCGTGTGCGCCGCGAACACCGCTTCGCGGTACCGGTCGGCGAGCGCCAGCAGCACGCGACGGAGCTGCAGCGCCGCCTCCACGATCGCCAGCACCAGCTCCCGCTGCCGCATCCGGTACATCGTCATGTCGATGTCATTGCGGGAACGCGCCGTGTGGAGCCGTCCGGCGGCGTCCTCACCGCAGCCTTCCGCAATCAGGCGATCGACATAGAAGAAGAGATCCTCGTAGGTGCCGTCGTAGCGGACCGCGCGGATCGCGTCGAGGTCCACGCGATCGAGCGCGGTGCGAATGGCGCGCGCCTCGTCAGGCGCGACGATCCCGCGCTCGACCAGCATCACCAGGTGCGCGTAGTGGATCGCCATCAAGGGCGCGAGGAACTGCGCTTTGGCGTCTTCGAAGTTCTCGTCGAGCACGAGACGGACGTACTCAGGAGAGAATTTCACGTCTTTCCGAGGCTCAAGAGGTTCGCCAGCAGGCGGTACGCGCCGTCGACTCCGGCGGGGAGCTGGCGCCAGAGCCCAAGGCCCGTATAGATCCAGCGCCCGTTGCCCACGCGCGCTTCGACCAGGATGCCCGTCTTGGGTTCCCGATTGTAGGGGAAGGGATCCTGGGCGCGCAGCAGATCGACATAACGGGAGTCGCGCTCACCCAGGAAATAGGTTCCGCGTTCCTGCACCCAGCCGCGCCAGTCGTCGGGCCCGATCTTGTTCGGCGTCGTGAAGATCGGATGTTCGGGCTGAAGGATCTCCATTGGCGCGTTCTCGTCGGTGATGCGCGCGTCGCTGGTCTTCGCCGGATACGGCCCATACTGCGCCGCGTTGAACTCGGCGCGCTGATACTGGACGATGACCGTGCCCCCGTTGTCGGCATAGCCCAGCAACCGCTGATTGTTCGCGCGCAAATCGGGGCGCCGCTCGTACGCCCGCACGCCGACGACGATGACGTCGAAGCGCGAGAGGTCGCCCGCGGCGAGCGTCTGCGGATCGATCATCGTCACCGACGCGCCGAGCTGCTGGATCGCCTCGGGCACCGTGTCGCCAACGCCCATCACGTAACCGACCTTCAAGCCCGGCGCGACCGCGACGTCGAGCCGCTTCAGCCGCACAGCGGCGGATTCGACGACGTGGCGGCGGTGAACGTGCGGGTACTCGACGACTTGATACCCGAGATCGGACGTGGCGCCGGTGTCGGCGGTGGCAACGGCCTTTGCCGTAAACTCGCCGCGCGCGACGTTGTCGGGCGGCGTCACGGCGAAACGGACGGTCGTGTGCTCGTCTTCCCGCGCAAAGGTTGCCCGTGCGGACGCCGGGTCGGCCGTCCAGCCAGACGGCAGCTCCAGCGCGACGGATACCGCGGCCGGGCCTTTCTGATTGTTGGAAACGGTGACTTCGACCATCTTCCGCCTGAGCGCGGAGGCCACGGGAGTCGCACTGTCAGGTGGAAGATTCGCCAGGGGAAACAGGGCGATATCCGGATCCACCCTGACGTTGAACGCCGGCGAGACGTTCAGCTCGGATCGCTTTTCCCCGGCGACGAGATCGCTGTATCGAAACTGCACGACGCGATCGATCGCGACATGCTCGCCGCCGATCGTCAGATCGAACGCCGCGTGGAAGGGCGAGGGCCGGAACGGGACGCCGAACGGGACGTCCGGTTCGAAATCGTAGCGCGCGGCGTCTTTCCGGAGAGTCCAGTACGGCGTCGACAAGTGGGTCCCGATCGGAATCTTCGCCGTCGTCTTGCACGTGACAGGCGCCGTCAGCGGACCGGCACACTGTTCCAATTGGCCGTCGAGGCCCGAGAGCGCCGCGGTCTGCAATTGCGCGGTCGTGCCTGCGGGCGCTGCGGCATAGACGCTCACCGTCACGCTCTGTCCCGGCGTGACGACGCCGTCGTCTGCGAGCGCATCGACACGAACGGCGGCGGCGACGACGAGCGCGTCCTGAAACTGGCGCTCCTTCTGGGCGAGGCGGAAATCGATCTCGTACTGCGGCATCGCGACAGCCGGATCGTCCTGAGCGGAACCGAGCAGCTTGGAGAGATCGCGCCGGAGCGCTCTCGTCGCCCGCAGCCCGGCGACGAGCGGCGTGACCGCGGCGGCCATTCCGCGCGCGGCCGCCGCCGCGCGGGCGTCGATCACGGTCTGCTGAATGGCGCGCAGCGCGGTGGCCAGTGCCGGCGCCGAACGGCCCCCCGTGAAGCGCGCGAGACCGGGAAGCGACGCATCGATCCCCTCGAAGAGCCCCGGCCCGGCCTGCGCGCGGTCGTCGGTGTGGTCCTGAAGCCGATAGATCCGGCCCTGCGACTGCCCCGGCAGCATCTGCAGCTGCGACGTCCCCTGGCATTTGTGCATCGAGCGCGCTTCGAGACCCAGCTCGGGATAGGTGAGGCCGAGCGCGGAGTCGAACGCCGAGAGGTCCGGCGCGACCTGATCGGGAGTCGGGGGCGGCCGATTCGGCGAGAATGAGGTCTCATCCGTGCAGAAGTACCGGACCGCCTGCCACGGCCGGAGGCCGTCCTTGATCTGTTCCGGGTATTTCGCGGGATCGGCGGCCGCGCGGAATGCCTCGAGCGTCAGCTTCGCGGAGGCCTGATGATGCAGGCCGCCGGCCTGTCCGCCGCAGAGAAAGCCGGCAACGACATCGGGCCGGATGGTCCGGATGTGACGCACGAGATCTCCGACGATCTCATCGTGCCCCCATTTCTCGATCGATTCCTCGACGCTGAACGAGTAGCCGAAATCGACCGCGCGCGTAAAGTACTGCTCCGCGCCATCGAAGCGATGGACGGCCAGCAGCTCCTCGGTGCGCAGCACGCCGAGCGACTGCCCGATCTCCGGACCGATCTCATTCTGACCGCCGTCCCCGCGCGTCGCGGTGACTAACGCCGTCCGTATGCCCTGCCCTTGGCCGAGCATCGCCAGCAGTCCGTTGTCTTCGTCGTCGGGGTGCGCGTCGGTCTGCATGAACGTGCCCGTGCTCGAGAGTTTCCGCAGCAAGAGCTCGAGGGTCTGCGAGTCGGCGCGTTCGCCGACGGGGGCGACGCGAAGTTGAGCGGTGACCGGTCCGGTGAGGAGCACGGCGGCCGCGATCGCCGCGGCCGCCCGTAACGCACGAGGCACGTCTCTAAAAAGCGTACTTGAATCCGATCTGAATCAGCCTCTGATCGTAGCCTGATTTTCCCGCCGTCGGATAGTCGGCGCCATTGAAGGAGAACGCCGACAGGGGATTGCCGAGCGCGTCGGTCGGGATGACGCGGTTGACCCCCGAGATGTTCTGGGTGTTGAACAGGTTCTTTGCCTCGAGGAAGAGCTCGGCCCGCTGGCCGGCGCGCACCGGCACGAAGCGCGAGTAGCGCAGGTCGACGTCGAAGAACCGCCCCAGGCGCCCCGCATTGCGATCGACCCCGTTCGGACGATCGTTCAACTGGCCATCGCCGTTCAAGTCGTCGCGCGCGCGAATGTTGAACGGCAGTCCGCTGTTCGCCTGGACGATGATGCCGAGCTGGTTGTTGTTCCAGATCGCGGCGCCCGCGTGCGTCGCCGCCACCTCGGGAGCGATCACCGTGGACAGCGAGAACGTGTGGGTCTGGTTGAACGGCGTGACGCCCCTGTCGCGATTGATGTTCGACGGATCCGACAGACGGTCGTCTCCGCTTCCGACGACGTAGGTGCCGGTCAACGGCGCGTTGTCCACGCCGCGCGCGAGCGTGTACGTGCCCTGCGCCATCCAGCCGTGCGTCATCCGCTTGGTCAGCGTCGCCGTGAACGCGTTATACGTCGACTCTCCGACCGACTGGAACATGGTGACATGATCGAACGTCTGGTTCACGCGCGTGGCGGCGCTGACGGCGGTCGAGTAGATCGGACGGCCGTCGGGCAGCGTCTGCCCCGTCGCAATCAGATTGACCTCCACGGGCACCGGCAGATTGCGCCCGATCGAGTTGACGTAGCCGACGCTGACGGCCATGTCGGTCCGCAGCGCGCGCTCGACCTGCACGTTGCTCAGCCACGCCGACTGCGTCCTGAAATTCGGATCGACCACGTTGATGCTCTGCCGCGGCAGCGTGAACCCCGCCGGAACGTTCGCGAGGCTCGTCGGGAACGGCGGCGCGCCCGCGCTGGTCCCGCTGATGGACACGGTATAGCTGGCCGGATCGCCGTTGTTCAGGATCGAGTTGTCGTAGAAATCGAGCAGCGGCGGCTCGTACATCAGCCCGGTCGACGCGCGCACGACCGTCGTCGACGCCTGATCGACCGCCCAGGAGACCCCCGCGCGCGGACCGATGTTGTTCTTGTCGATCGCGAAATTCTGCGAGAAAGAATTCCCCGCGAACGGCCGCGCGGACGGCACGTCGAACAAGTCGTAGCGAACGCCATAGAGCAGCTTGATGCGGGCCGCGATCTGCCAGTCGTCCTGCGCGAACAGGCCGTAGAAACCCGAGTTGTAGCTGACCGACGTGTTGCCGAACACCTGCTGGAGCTGCGTGTAGCCGAACGGGTTCTGGCCGCTCTTGGCGGCCAGGTACGACGCGACGTTCGGGAACGTGTACAGGAAGAGGTCACCCTTGATGCGATCGTCGGCGATCCATTGTGCATCGATGCCCGTTTTGAACGCGTGGCGGCCCTTGAGCCAGCTCAGGTTGTCGAGCGCCTGCGTGATCCCCTGGTTGAAATCGAAGCCGACCGAGTTCGAGTCGCCGAGCCGCGCGCCGCCGAAACTCGCGGCGCCTGTGACGGTGATGCCGGGTCCGTCGACCGAACTACCCTGCGTGCGGAACTGGTGCCGCCGCGCGTACTGGACGCGCGCTTCGTTCAGCATGTGGCTGCCGATCGTGGAGATCAACTGCGCCGACGTCGAATCCATGCGGTCCGTGAAGTCGGTCGCGCGGTCCGTGGTCGTGAGGCCGCCGCCGATGTTCGCCGGCGAAAGGTTCTTGAACCCGAAGTAGCGCACCGACAACAGCGATCCCTGCGACACCGCGTAATCGGACTTGCCGAAGAAGAAGTTGACCTTCTGGTGGGCCGGAATCACGCCGCTGGACGGCAGCGTGATCCCGAGCGCGTCGGCGTTTGCCTGCGTCACGGTGATGACCTGACCGCCGGTGATCAGGCTGCGATCGACGTACTCGTAGGCGCCGTAGAAGTGCCACTTGTTCTTGCGGATCGGGCCCCCAAGCGCCGCGGTGACGTCGTTGGCGCGGGTGTCGGGCTTGCGGGTGTTCGCCGCCAGGAAGAACGGATTGGTCGAGAAGCCGTTCCGCTTGAAGCGAAAACTCGCCGAGCCGTGGAAATCGTTCGTGCCCGACGGCGTCACGGCGTTGTAGACCATCCCCGTCGTCTGGCCGAACTCCGGCGCGAAGCCGTTGGTGACGACCTTCACTTCCCGCACGAGCACTTCCGAAATCGGCAGCAGGCGCAGGCCCGCGCGATCCTTCTCGGTGTTCGTATTGCCGTCGATCTGATAGTTCGTGTGCATCTGGCTGCCGTTCGCGTTGATGCGCGGCACGCCGAACTCGTTGTTCTCGTAGCCCGTGACGTTGGCCTGCAGGAACGCGAAGTTGTAGGGATTGCGCGACACGAGCGGCAGGTTCTTGACTTCTGTTTCACCGATCGTGCGCCCGAGATCGATTTTCCCCGGCTCGGCGACCGGCGCCTCCCCCGTCACGGTCACGGTCTCGGCCACGCTGCCGACCTCGAGCTTCACGTTGATGAGCGCGGTCTGGCCCGCGGAGAGGGTCACGCCCTTCTGCTCGAACTTCTTGAATCCCTGGAGCTCGGCGACGACGCTGTAGGTGCCGAGCGGGAGCAGCGGAGCGCGATAGACGCCTTCCGGACTGCTGACGGCGACTCGCTGCGCGCCAGTGTCCGCGTTGGTGACGGTGACCGTGACGCCCGGAAGCGCCCCGCCGCTGCTGTCGGTGACGAGGCCTTCGATACTGCCGTTGATCGCCTGCGACTGCGCCGAGGCCGCCGAGGCGCCGCCGAGCAGCAGCACAATGGCGAGAAACCGCGCGGACCATACCCGAATCATGTGTGGTGACCCTCCTGGCGTGCGACCGACCGGCCACTCAGACAGCCCGGCGTCACGCATTCTTGGTAAGACGCTCAGTATACAATGCGGGTTGCAGCCACTCTGGTGACCACGGCACCCCGATCGAGCCCCGCCGCGAAACCCGCCTCGCGTTCGCCCCTGGCGTTGCTTCGCAGGCGCGGCTGGAAATTCTACGTCTTCCTGGCTGTCGCGGCTCCGCTCCTCGCCGCCTCCGCCGCGATCGGCTACTACTACGTGACCTTCTCGCGCCTGATCGACGCGAGGATGCACGGCGAATTCGAGCGGACCGATCCGCGCATCTTCGCGCGGCCGCTGACGATCCGCCGCGGCCAGCGGATCACGCAGCAGCAGATGATCGATCGTCTCAACGATCTCGGATACGCACAGCGTGCGAAAGTGGAACAGCCCGGCGAGTTCGCGATCGGGCGCGACGCCCTGGCGCTCGTCCCGCGCAGCGGCGACCGGCCGGGACAGACGATTCGGTTCGCATTCGCGGCGAGCAAGACCGGCGCCGGCCCCCTGCAGTCGATGGAGGTGTTCCCGAAGAAGCAGTTCATCGACGCGATCGAGCTGGACGCGCCGCTGCTGACGGCGCTCGTCGAAGGCCGCGAGAAGCGCCGCGACGTCCCGCTCTCGGCGATCGCCCCCCACATGGCCAAGGCGGTCATCGCGATCGAGGACCACCGTTTCTACGATCACGCCGGCGTCGACTGGATCGGCACCACGCGCGCGGTGTTCAGCAACCTGTTCGGCAGCAAGAAGTACCTGAGCGGAGGCAGCACGATCACGCAGCAGCTCGTACGGAACACCTTTCTCAGCTCGATGTGGGGCCAGGCCAAGGCCACCGAAAAGAGCGGCCTCGCGGGCCTCAAGCGGAAGTTCACCGAGCAGCTCATGTCGGTGGCGCTCGAACGGCGGCTGTCGAAGGACAAGATTCTCGAGCTGTACCTGAACGACGTCTACCTCGGCCAGCGCGGCTCGTTCAACATCCACGGCGTCCCCGAGGCCGCGCGCCTGTTCTTCGGCAAGGACGTCAGCAATCTCACGCTGGTGGAGGCGGCGACGATCGCCGGCGTGATTCAGGCGCCGCCGCACTACTCGCCCTTCCAGCATGCCGACCGCGCGCGGGACCGCCGCAACGTGGTGCTCCACGCGATGGCCGACGCCGGCTTTATCAGCCCGGACGCCGCGGAGCGCGCCTCGCACGAGCCGGTGCAGATCGTCCAGCGCGCGCTCGAATCGGAGGCACCCTATTTCATCGACTATCTCACGCAGGAAATCCAGGAGCGCACGAAAGCCGCCGGCGCCGTCGACGTCTACTCCACGCTGGACCTGCACCTGCAGCGCATCGCGCAGGACGCGGTCCGCGACGGCCTCACGAAAGTGGAGGCGATCCTCTCCAGGCGCCGGCCGCGCGCCCCCCAGGCGGCGCTGATCGCGATCGACCCGCGGACGGGAGAGATTCTCGCGATGGTCGGCGGGCGCTCGTACAATCAGTCGCAGTTCAATCGCGCGATCAGCGCGCGGCGTCAGCCCGGGTCGGTGTTCAAGCCGTTCGTCTATCTCGCGGCGTTCGAGCGGGCGCTGGCGGACGGCCGCACCGACATCACCCCGGCGACCGTGGTGACCGATGAGCCGACGTCGTTCACCTTCAACGACCAGATCTGGACGCCGACCAACTACGAGAACAAATACGACGGGCCGATCACGCTCCGGCACGCGCTGGCGCACTCGCGCAACATCGCCACGATCAAGGTCGCCGAGTCGATCGGCTTCGACAACGTCGCCGCGCTCTGGCGCCGCATCGGCGTCGGCGCGCAGCCGAAGGGCTATCCGTCGATCGCGCTCGGGGTGTTCGAAGCGACGCCGCTCGAGATCGCCACCGCCTACACGATCTTTCCCGACGGCGGCACGATCCGTACGCTGCGCGGCCTGCTGCGAATCGTGAGCGGCGGCACGGAGATTCCGATCGAGGTGCCGCCCGACAAGGTCGTCGCGCGCAAGGACACGACGTTCCTGGTCACGAACATGATGCGCAGCGTGCTGAACGAAGGCACCGCCGCAGCCGCGCGCGCCAACGGATTCACGCTCGACGCCGCGGGCAAGACCGGCACGACCAACGACCTGCGCGACGCCTGGTTCGTGGGCTTCACGCCCGAGCTGCTCACGGTGGTGTGGGTCGGCCTCGACGACAACCAGCCCATCGGGCTGAGCGGCGCCCAGGCGGCCCTGCCGATCTGGACGCAGTTCATGACGCGCGCGCTCGCGGGGCACGCCAGCCAGGCGTTCGATGTCCCCACCGGCATCGTCTTCGTCGATATCGACAAGGATACGGGGAAGCTCGCGACGCCCGCCTGCCCGAACGTCTACCGCGAGGCGTTCCTCGCCGGCACGGAGCCGACCGAGCCCTGCGCGCTGCACTTGCTACAATGATCGGGGTCATCTGATATCGAGGTTCGCGTGAAAGCACAGGTTGTCGTGTGTATGGTCCTGCTCGCGGCCGCCGCCGGGGCGTGCAGAAAGCAGGCGACCGCGCAGTCGGTCGCCGGATCCACTCCGGCCGCCGGCTCGGCCGCCGCGCTACAACCCGGCGCGCCCGGGCAGCCCGCGACGGCGCCCGCCAAGCCCGTTCCGGCGCAGCTCCCCGACGTCGTCGCCCGCGTCAACGGCGAGGACGTGAAGAAGACGGAGCTCGAGAACATGATTCACACGATGGAAGGGCGCGCGGGACAGCCGGTCCCCCCTGACCGGCGCGACGAGATCTATCGCGGCGCGCTCGATCAGCTGATCGTCTACAAACTCCTGTCGCAGGAGAGCAAGCACCGGGGGATCAAGATCGAGGAGAGCGAAGTCGACGCGAAGATCCAGCAGATCAGGGGCCAGTTCCCAACGCAGGAGGCGTTCGAGAAGGCGGTGAAGGATCGCGGGAAGACGGTCGACAGCGTGCGGCAGGATGCGCGCGTGGATCTGAGCGTCAACAAGGTCATGGACGCGGAAGTCGCCACTGTTCCCGGACCGAGCGACGCCGACGCGAAGGACTTCTACGACAAGAATCCCGATCGCTTCAAGCAGGACGAACAGGTGCGCGCCAGCCACATCCTCGTGCGCGTGGACCCCAACGCCAACGCGGCGACGCGTCAGAAGGCCCGGGCGGAGATCGAGTCGGTGCTCAAGCAGGCGAAAGCCGGCGGCGACTTCGCGAAGCTCGCGCAGGAACATTCGCAGGACGGAAGCGCCGCACAGGGCGGCGACCTGGGTTACTTCCCGAAGGGGCAGATGGTCCCGGAGTTTGACAAGGTGGCGTTCTCGACGCCGAAAGGGCAACTGAGCGGGATCGTGACCACGCAGTTCGGCTACCACCTGATCAAAGTCACCGACAGGAAACCCGCCCGTGTGGTGCCCTATGAGGAAGCCGAGCAGCAGATCAAGCAATTCCTGGAACAGCAGAAAAAGCAGACCCGCGCCGACGCCTTCATCGGCGAGCTGAAGAAGAAGGCCAAGATCGAGGTTCTCATCTGAACGAGGAAGTCCTTCCAGCCGCGGCGGCGGCGCTCGAGCGCGGGGAATCGGCCGCGCTGGTGACGATCGTCCGCTCCAGCGGCTCGACGCCGCAGCGCACGGGCGCGAAGATGCTCGTCTACGCGGACGGGCGGACGGTCGGGACGATCGGCGGCGGCTGCTACGAGCACGACGCGCTCGGCAAGGCGCGGGAGGCGATCGCCAACGGCAGGCCGGCGCTCGTGAAATACGATCTCAACGACGACTTCGTGCAGGAATCGGGGCTGATCTGCGGCGGCCAGATGGAAGTCTACATCGACCCGATCGCGCCGGCCCCCGCGCTCTACGTCATCGGCGCGGGACACGTCGGATGGCATCTCGCGCGCGCGGCCGCCGACGCCGGCTTCAAGATCCACGTCATCGACGACCGCGAAAAGTTCGCCAATGCCGAACGATTTCCGTCCGCCGAAACCGTCGACGTCGACGACATCGGCGGCTGGCTGCACCGCGCGGAGCTGCCCGCCTCCGCCTACGTCGTCGTCGTCACGCGCGGGCACACGCACGACTTCGAGGCCGTCCGCGCGCTCGCGGCGCGCGATCTGCGCTATCTGGGGCTGATCGGCAGCCGCGCCAAAGTCGCCCGAATCTTCGACGCGCTCGAAGCGGAAGGCATGCCGGCCGAGTGCCTGGAGCGGCTGCACGCGCCAATCGGTCTGGATCTCGGCGCGATCACGCCGGCGGAAATCGCCATCAGCATCCTCGCGGAGCTCATCGCCGTCCGACACGGCAAGGACGTATCGGCGGTCTCGATGACATGGCATCGGGGACGGAAATCAGCACGCTAATCCGCAACGCCACCATCCTCACGATGAACGATGGGCGCGACATCGTCGAGGGCGCGGTGTCGGTGCGCGACGGGCGGATCGCGGCGGTCGGCGCCGAGCCCGACGAGCCTTACGAGGCGGTGATCGACGCGCGCGGCGCGTACCTGCTGCCGGGCTTCATCCAGACGCACGTGCACCTGTGCCAGACGCTGTTTCGCGGCTACGCCGACGACATGCCGCTGCTCGAATGGCTGCGCCGCCGTGTATGGCCGATGGAAGCCGCGCACACGCCCGCGACGCTGCGCGCGTCCGCCCGGCTGGGCGCGGCGGAGCTGCTCTTGAGCGGGACGACCACGGCGCTCACGATGGAAACGGTGCACGACACCGACGCCGTCTTCGAAGCGGTCGAGGAGATGGGCCTTCGCGCCGTCGTCGGCAAGTGCATGATGGATTTGGATCGGCAGGTTCCCTCGCGCCTGCGTGAAGAAACGCGCGCGTCGATCGACGAAAGCGTCGCGCTGCGCGCGCGATGGGACGGCGAGGCGAACGGCCGGCTCCATGCCGCGTTCGCGCCGCGATTCGCCGTCTCGTGTTCGCGCGAGCTGCTGGAAGCGGTCGCCGAATTGTCGGCGCGCGATGCCGCGATCGTCCACACCCATGCGTCCGAGAACCGCGACGAGGTCGACGCCGTGCGAATGCTCTCCGGCGGCCTGAGCAATCTCGAATACCTCGCCGATACCGGCCTGGCGACGCCGCATCTGTGCACCGCCCATTGCGTGTGGGTGACCGAGAGCGAGCAGCGGATTCTCGCCGAGCGGGACGTCAAGGTCCTCCATTGCCCCAGCTCGAATCTGAAGCTCGGCTCCGGCATCGCCCCGGTCGCGGAGATGCGCGCGCGGGGGATCTCGGTGTCGCTCGGCGCGGACGGCGCCGCCTGCAACAACCGCCTCGACATGTTCGACGAAATGCGGCTGGCGGCGACGCTTCAGGCGGTGCGCAAGGAGCCGGGAGCCCTGACGGCGCGCGACGCTGTGTGGATGGCGACTCGCGAGGGCGCACGCGCGCTGGGCATGGAGCACGAAATCGGGTCGATCGAGCCCGGCAAATGCGCGGACCTTATCCTTATTGAGAGAGACCGCCCGCATCTGGCGCCGGACGCCGACCCGTGGTCGACCCTGGTGTATGCCACGCGCGGGACCGACGTGCGGCTGACGATGGTGGACGGCCGAGTCCTGGTGCAGACCTCAACCCTCGTAAATGAGGATGTCGCCGCAATTCTGGCGGATGCCCGAAAGGCCGCCACTACGCTGGCGGCCCGAGCCGGTGTATAATTAGCAATCATCAAGAGCGACTGCTAAATCGCCATGACCCGTCATCCTGAGCTACCCGAACGAGATAGACGGATCCTCGGCGCGCTGGTGCAGGCCTACATCGAGCAGGGAGAGCCGATCTCGTCCCTATGGCTGGCCAGTTGCGGCTTCGGGGTTTCGTCCGCGACGCTGCGCAATGTCATGGCGCGGCTCGAGGAGCTGGGCTATGTACGCCAGCCCCATACCTCCGCGGGGCGCATTCCGACCGACATGGGCTACCGCAGCTACGTGGATTCGCTGCTGACGGAGCGGCGCGCCACGCGCCTGGGGCCGGACGTCGAGGAGCGGCTGCGGCGCGCCGGCACCGTCGAGGACGTGCTGTCGCACGCGTCGCAGGAGCTTTCGCGCGCCTCTCACCAGATTGGCTTCGCGATGGTGCCGGCAACCGAGGCGACGTTCGAGCACGTCGATTTCGTGCCGCTCGACGGCGGCAGGATTCTGGTCGTCCTGATCTCGACCGGCGGACACATCTCGCACAAAGTCATCGAGCCGAACGAGAGCTATGGCGTGGCCGAGCTGCAGCAGGCGGCGAATTTTCTCAACACCGAATTCAAAGGCTGCTCTCTCAGCGACGTCCGGCAGGCGGTGCTCGATCGGCTGCGTGAGGAGCGGACGCTGTACGACGAGCTGATGGGGCGTGCCTTGCGCCTGGCCAGCCGGACCTTCGACGGCCTCGAGCGCGAGCCGTCGATCTACATTCAGGGAACCGCGCTGCTCTTCGACCTTGCCGCCGGCGACGACCCGGAGACCACGCTGGCGACCATTCGCTCGCTGATACGGATGATCGAGGAGAAGTCGCGGCTGGTTCAGCTCATCGACGCCTGCCTGGACAGCCCTCTGACCGTCATCATCGGCACGGAGCACCAGGATCCCGATCTGCAATCCTTCAGCGTCATCACGTCCACCTATACCGACGGCAAACGGCGCGGCGCCGTGGGCGTGATCGGGCCGACGCGGATGCGCTACTCGCGCGCGATCAACGTGGTCGACGGCCTGTCGCGGATGATCAACCGAGTCTTCGACAACAGTTAGCCACTTCCATGGAAGACGAACACAACGACCCGGCCGAAGAGGCCAGTGAGGCCGCCGGCCCGGCTGCGGCGACTGAAAGCGCGGAAGAGACGGCCGAGGAGCTGAAGCAGCAGCGCGACGATTACTACGATCGGCTGCTGCGGAAGACGGCGGAATTCGACAACTATCGCCGCCGGACGGATCGCGAGCGGCAGCAGTTGTCGGACGCCGCCGCCGCGGACCTACTCGAGGAGCTGCTCCCGCTGGTCGATGATCTGGAGCGCGCGCTCCGGGCCGACGCGGGCGGCGACGCGACCGGCGCCGTCAGAAAAGGCGTGGAACTGATCCACAAACAGCTCCTCGAGATCCTGCGCAAGCGCGGCGTCAGGCCGATCGAGGCGCTCGGCGCCGATTTCGATCCTCATTTCCACATGGCGGTCGCGCACGAGCCGATGAACGACCGCCGCGAGGGCGAAGTGGTCGAGGAGTTCCGGCGCGGCTACATGCTCGGCGATCGACTGCTGCGTCCGGCAATGGTGAAGGTGGCGAAAGCGTGAGCAAGCGGGATTATTACGAGATCCTCGGCGTGCCGCGCGACGCCACCGACCAGCAGCTCAAAAGCGCCTATCGGAAGCTGGCGCTGAAATATCATCCGGATCGCAATCAGGGAAACGCCGAGGCGACGGAGCGTTTCAAGGAGGCGGCGGAGGCGTACGCCGTTCTCTGCGACAAGGACAAGCGCGCGGCCTACGACCGGTTCGGGCACGCCGGCGTCAGCGGCGCCGGAGCGGGCGGATTCGATCCCAGCGTGTTCGCGGGATTCGAAGACATCTTCGGCAATCTCGGGGACCTGTTCGGGTTTGGCGACGTGTTCGGCGGGCGCCGCCGCCGCGGCGGCCCGCAGCGCGGCTCCGATCTCCGGTACGATCTCGAGATTTCGTTCGAGGAGTCCTTCACCGGCACCGAGACGGCGATCCAGATTCCGCGCGAGGAGACCTGCGAGACGTGCGGCGGATCGGGAGCGGCGCCGGGCAGCGCCCCGGAGGTCTGCAGCCAGTGCCGTGGCACGGGACAACTCCGCTTCCAGCAGGGATTCCTTACCGTGGCGCGGCCCTGCCCGAACTGCCGCGGGACCGGCAAGATGATTTCGCGCCCGTGTCAGGCCTGCCGCGGCGCGGGGCGCGTCGGACGCGAGCGGAAGATCACTGCGAAGATACCGGCCGGTATCGCGACCGGCCAGCGGCTGCGGCTGTACGGCGAAGGAGAACACGGCAGCGCCGGCGGTCCTCCCGGCGATCTCTACGTCGTCGTGCACGTGCAGGAACACTCGTTCTTCCATCGCGAGGGGGACGATCTGTACTGCGAAATGCCGATCACGTTTCCGCTGCTCGCGATCGGCGGCCGTGTGCGCGTGCCGATCGTGAACGGCGCTGAAGAAATCACCGTTCCGGCCGGGACGCAGCCGGGGACGCGCTTCAAGCTCCGGGGCAAGGGCATGCCGAACGTGTCGGGGCGCGGCCACGGCGATTTGTACGTCATCGCGCGCGTCGCGGTCCCGAAGAAGCTGACCAGAGACCAGCGCCGGCTGCTCGAGGAGCTCGGGAGCCTGCTGCCGCAGGAACAGATCGAGGTCGCGGCCGGCGACGGCGCGGAGAAGCCGTTCTTCGAAAAAGTGAAGGACATTTTTGGCTGAGTCCGCGGCCCTGGAAGTCCGCATCCTGCCGACCGCCGACAAAAGCCTGCCCGACCGCCTGTACGCCGTGCTCGACGACTTCGAGCCCGCGGCGATCCACGAAAGCGAGTCCGGCGCCGAATGGCGCGTCTTCTTCCGATCCGCGGCCCTGCGCGATGCCGCCCGGCACGCGCTGGGTTCCCTGCACGGGGTGCGCACCTCGGCGATCGAAGTGCCTGACGAAGACTGGGCACGCCGATCCCAGCAGAACCTGCGCGCCATAGAAGCGGGAAAACTGATCGTGGCGCCGCCCTGGGATGTGCCCAGGAGAATCGCCGACAAACTCGTCATCATCATCGAGCCCTCCACCGGATTCGGCACCGGTCACCACTCGACGACCCGCTTGTGCCTGCAGACGATGCAGGAGCTGGATTTGCGCGGAGCGCGCGTGCTCGATATCGGCACCGGCTCGGGAGTCCTGGCGCTGGCCGCCTGGAAGCTCGGCGCCGGAGACATCGTCGCCGTCGACAACGATCGGGACGCGCTGGAGAGCGCGCGCGAGAACATCGCCCGCAACGGCGCGGCGGCGTCGATTGACATCATCCACGACGATCTCGCCGGGCTGCGCATTCAACGCGCCGATGTCGTCCTGGCGAACCTGACGGGCGCCATCCTCATACGCTTCGCCGAGGAGCTTCGGGGTCTCGCCGTCGATGGCGGGTATTTGATCCTCAGCGGGTTCGCTCCCGAAGACGCGCCGGTCATCCTCCAGGCGTTCGGCCGGCTGACCGTGATCGCCGAACACAGCGAAGCCGACTGGGCCTCGCTCACGCTGAGAGTCCAAGCAGTGCCGAAGGCCGGTTGGTGAATTCGTGAGGTCGTGAATTCGCGAATTTCAACTCACCAATTCACCAATTGTTCCTTGGGAGTTAGAGATCCTTCCACAGGAATTGCAGGACGCCGATCGCGACGATCGAGACGGCGTCGGCGCGGAGCGTGCGCCGGCCGAGGGTGATCGGCCGGCAGCCGGCGCGCGCGGCCGCATCGATTTCCGCGGCGCTCCATCCGCCCTCCGGTCCGACCATCAGGGATACCGAGGCGGGTGCGGGCCCGGACAGCGATGAGAGCGGCTCCGCGGCTGCCGGTGCCGACGGCTCGACGAGCATCAGGCGGAGATCCGATCGATCGTGCGCGAGCCAGCCGTCGAGGGTCAGCCCGTCGCCGATCGCCGGCAGGACCGCGCGCCGCGACTGCTTGACGGATGCGATCGCGATCCGCCGCCAGCGCGCCGGCGCGCCGCCTGGCTTCAAGTGCGCCGCCGTGTGCTCGGTGACCAGCGGCTCGATCGCCGCCGCGCCCATCATCGTCGCGTCGCGGACGACCTCGTCCATCTTCTCCCCCTTGAGCGCGGCCTGCGCGAGCGTGAGACGGACGGCGGGCTCCTCCGCCGGCGCGAGCTCTTCGATCAGGCGCAGGTCGGCGCCGTCGCGTGCGATCCGTTCCACCCGCGCCCGGAACTCACGTCCGCGGCCGTCGAACACCGCAACCTCGTCGCCCATATGGAGCCGCAGCACCTGCGCGAGATGCCGCGCTTCGTCCTCCCCGAGCCGCGCCGCGCGCGCGCGCGCGTCGAGCGATTCGGCGAGAAACCGCGGCAGCATCGGCCTGGATTATAGGCGGTTCACCGATCACCTACACGGCACGCGATCGTCTCCATCTCCGCGATCGTAATCTCCGCTATACTCCATTCCATTGCTCTTCAAGGGCCAGCAGCTCGGAAAATACAAGATCGTCGCGCCGCTCGGCAGCGGCGGCTTCGGCACCGTCTACCTCGCGCACGATACCTGGATCGACAAGAAGGTCGCGATCAAGGTCCCGCACCGTCAGAACCTGGACTTCGGCGAGCTGCTGCGCGAGCCGCGGCTCCTCGCGTCGGTCAGCCATCCGAACATCGTCGCCATCACGACCGCGGAGAAGCAGGACAACGTGTTCTTCATCGTGATGGAGTACGTGCCCGGCGAGACGCTCGAGAACATCATCACGCTGCGCGGCGCGCTGGAGATCACGCGCGCCCTCGACTTCACCTGCCAGATCTGCAATGCCGTCGACCATGCGCACCGTCAGGGCGTGATCCATCGCGATCTGCGTCCCGCCAACGTCCTGGTCGGCGAGCACGACATGCTGAAGGTTGCGGACTTCGGCACGTCGCGCTTCCTCGAAATCGCCGCGCACGGAACGACGGTGATCGGCAGTCCGCCGTACATGGCGCCCGAGCAGTTCCATGGCAAGGCTGTCTTCGCGTCGGATCTCTACTCGCTCGGCGTCACGATGTATCAGATGCTCACCGGCGGCCTTCCCTACGAGATGCCGGCGCCGGGGGATCTCGAGAAACTGATGTCCGGGGAGCTCGTCTCCCCCCCGCGCCTGAGGAATCCGTCGATTCCGAAAGCGATCAGCGACATCGTCATGAAGGCGATGTCGCCCGAAACGAACACCCGGTATCAGCGCGCCTCCGATTTGCTCGACGACGTGATCGCGGCGAGGAACAGCACGCGGACGCCCCAACCGGCCGCAGGCCAGCGAGGCGGCGCGGCGCCGAGGGGGGGACGCGATGAAGTGCAGAACATCCAGAGCCGCCTGCGCGCGCGCGAAGCGCCCGCCGCGCGCTTCTGCTGGCACTGCCGGAAACCGCTCCACGCGCGGACGGACCGGTGTCCATTTTGTAATGAGCAGCAGTAATGGGGTCCATCCGGGATTGGCCGGGATCGCGGCCGTACGCCCTGTGCTAGCATTTCGAAGGAGCACCTGAATGGCCTTTCCCGGCACCGGAAAAATCTGGATGAACGGCGCGCTCGTCGACTGGGCGGACGCGAAGATTCACGTGGCGTCGCACGTCGTTCACTATGGGAGCGCGGTTTTCGAAGGCGCCCGCTGCTACGACACGCCGCGCGGGTCGGCATGCTTCCGCCTCGACGCGCATCTGAACCGCCTGTTCGACTCCGCCAGAATCTATCGGATGGATCCGGGGCTGTCCTATTCCGATCTTCACAAGGCGGTGCTGGAGACGATTCGCGCGAACGCCATGAAGGCGTGCTACATCCGGCCGATCGTCTACCGCGGCTACAACACGCTGGGCGTGAACCCCGCTCCCTGTCCGGTCGACACCGCGATTCTGCTGTGGGACTGGGGCGCCTATCTGGGGCAGGATGCCCTGACGAACGGCGTGGACGTTCGCGTCAGCTCGTGGGCCCGCTCGGCGCCGAACACATTCCCGACGCTCGCCAAGACCTCCGCGAATTACGCGAATTCCTCTCTCATCAAGATGGAAGCCATGTCGGAGGGCTACAGCGAGGGGATCGCGCTCGACACGTTCGGCTACCTGAGTGAAGGCAGCGGGCAGAACCTGTTCCTCGTCCGCAACGATACGCTGTACACCCCGCCCCTCACCGCGTCGATCCTCCCGGGCATCACCCGCGACTCGGTTCTCACCCTGGCCAGGGGACTCGGCTTCACCGTCCGCGAGGAGATGCTGCCGCGCGAACTGCTCTATATCGCGGACGAAGCGTTTTTCGCCGGCACCGCTGTGGAGATCACGCCGATCCGGACCGTCGACAAGATCAACATCGGGAACGGCCGGCGCGGCCCGATCACCGAGGCGATCCAGCAAGCCTTCTTCGACGTGATTCACGGGCGTTCCGAAGACACGCACGGCTGGCTCGAATACGTCTACGACGGCGAGCCGCGCCAGGCCGTCGTCGCGGGCGCCAAGACCGCCCGCGCGTAAAGTCCTGCTACACTAGGCCCGGACCGGCACTAATCGGTCCGGGTATTCCATGGACATCAATCAGCTCCTGCAGACCGCCGTGGCCACCGGCGCGTCCGATCTTCATCTCAAAGTCGGCAGCTACCCGATGATGCGCATCAACGGCAGGCTCGTTGTCGCATCCGAAGAGAAGCGGCTCGATCGCGCCGACACCGAAGCGATGGCGCAGGCCATCCTCGGCGCGGAGCACGTCGAGAAGTTCCAGAGAAATCAGGACGTCGACCTGGCCTACAGCATCGACGGGCTGGGCCGGTTCCGCTGCAACGTGTTTCAGCAGCGCGGCACCGTCGGGCTCGTGCTCCGCGTGATTCCGACAAGGATCAAGACGATCGACGAGCTGGGGCTGCCGCCCATCCTGAAGCGCATCGCGCAGGAAGAGCGCGGACTGGTCCTCGTCACGGGCACGACCGGCAGCGGCAAGAGCACGACCCTTGCCGCGATCATCGACTACATCAACGCGACGCGCCAGGCGCACGTGATGACGGTCGAGGATCCGATCGAGTACCTGCATCGCGACAACCAGTCGATCGTCAACCAGCGGGAGCTGTCCATCGATACGCCGTCGTTCGCGCACGCCCTCCGCGCCGCGCTGCGGCAGGATCCCGACGTGATCCTCGTCGGCGAAATGCGCGACTTCGAGACCGTCGAGACGGCGCTCCACGCCGCCGAAACGGGCCACCTCGTGTTCTCGACGCTCCACACGCTCGACGCGACGGAAACGATCAACCGGATCATCGCCGTCTTCCCGCCGCATCAGCAGCGCCAGGTCAGAATCCAGCTCGCCGCGGTCCTGAAGGCGGCGATCTCGCAGCGCCTGCTCCCGCGCGCCGACGGCATGGGCCGCGCCGCCGCCGTGGAAGTGATGGCGACGACCGCGTTCATTCGCGACTGCATCATCGACAAGGACAAGACGTCGCAGATCGCGGGCGCGATTGCGGCAGGCACGTCGCAGTACGGGATGCAGACGTTCGACCAGGCGATATTCGGCCTGTATTCGCAGGGAATCGTGGCGCTCGAGGACGCGCTCCGCTGGGCGTCGAACGTGGACGATTTCAAATTGAAGGTCTCGGGCATCTCGACGACGGCCGAGATGGCGCGCGACGACATGGCGTCGAAGCTGGGCGCCACCGGCCGGCCCGGCTCCTCCGCGCCCGCGAAACCGGCCGCACCGACGATCGAACGCTTCGGTGGGAGATAACTTCACAGGAGATCAGGAGGCTGGGAGCTTGTCTACTGTTTCTCTGAGCTCCTGATCTCCTGTAGAGGGGTTCGTCAGCAGCTGCAATCTGCGTGCATGCCTGAGCGCACGGCTTACCTTGACGCGCTGCACCTGCTGGGACGCCGCGAACTGTCCGTGAGGCAGATGCGCGAGCGGCTGCTCGACCGCGAGCACAGTCCGGCCGACGTCGATCGCGCCATCGCCCTCCTGATTGAGAACAGATTGCTCGACGATGGGCGTGTGGCGCGCGCCTACGTCCGGACGGCGCTGAAGGTGAAGGGGCGCGGCCGGCTGCGCGTTCAGCGCGAGCTGCAGGCGATGGGCATCGACAAAGAGGTCGCCGCCGAGGCGCTGGGGGAGGCTTTCGGCGAGGTGGACGAGCGCGCGCTGATCGCCAGGGCGCTCCAGAAAAAGCTGCGGGGCAGCCGCAAGATCGACTCGCCTGCCGAGTATGCGCGCGTGTTCCAGTTCCTGATGCGCCAGGGATTCTCGCCCGACACCGTCACCGCGGTCCTGCGCCGCCATCGCAAAGCCATCGATCCGCTAGAATAACGGGATGGATTCCCGGGAAATTCGCGCCAGTTTCCTGAAGTACTTCGAACGAAACGGCCACGCTATCGTGCCGAGCTCGTCGCTGGTGCCGCACGACGATCCAACCCTCCTTTTCACCAACGCCGGGATGAACCAGTTCAAGGACGTCTTCCTCGGCAGGGAGCAACGGCCGTACAGGCGCGCCACCACATCGCAGAAGTGCATGCGGGTCAGCGGCAAGCACAACGATCTCGACAACGTCGGGCCGTCGCTGCGCCACCATACGTTCTTCGAGATGCTCGGCAACTTCTCGTTCGGCGACTACTTCAAGAAGGACGCAATCCCCTTTGCGTGGGAGCTGCTGACGACGGTCTGGCATCTGCCCGGAGAACGGCTCTTCCCGACGATTTTCAGGGGCGACGGCGGCATCCCGCGCGACGACGAGGCGTTCGCGATCTGGCAGGCGGTCGTTCCCGCCGAGCGGATCACCGAGCTGGGGCTTGCGGAGAACTTCTGGCAGATGGGGGATACCGGTCCCTGCGGCCGATGCTCCGAGATCCATTACTTCCGCGGCGGCGACGTGCCGTGCGAGCGCGAGATCGCGGGAAAGCCCTGTCTCGGGATCGACTGCAGCTGCGACCGCTACGTCGAGGTGTGGAACAACGTCTTCATGGAGTTCGATCGGCAGGCCGACGGCACGCTGAATCCTCTTCCGGCGCCGTCGATCGATACCGGCATGGGACTCGAGCGAATCACGGCGGTGATCCAGGGAAAGCTGTCGAACTACGACACGGATCTGTTCGCGCCAGTCCTGGCCGGCATCGGCGCGCGCTGCGGGAAAACGTATCGCGCGACGCTCGACGATCCGTCGGACGTCTCGATGCGCGTCGTCGCCGATCACCTCCGCGCGATGACGTTCCTCGTCGCCGACGGCGTCGTGCCGTCGAACGAGTGGCGCGGCTACGTGCTGCGGAAGATCATGCGCCGCGCGATGCGTCACGGCAAGAAGCTCGGTTTCACGCAGCCGGCGCTGCACACCCTGGTCGACGTGCTCGTCGCCGGGATGGGCGACGCCTATCCGGAGCTGCGCCAGAACCAGGACCAGATCGTCAGGGTCGTCCGGAGCGAAGAGGAGCGTTTCGACGCGGTCCTGACCGCGGGGCTGCCGCGTCTGGAGGACGCGCTGGATCGCGCGGCGGCCGGCGCGCGCATCCTGCCCGGCGACGAGGCGTTCCGGCTCTACGACTCGCTGGGCGTGCCGCTCGACTTCATCGAAGACCTGGCGGAACAGCGGGGCATCTCGCTCGATCGGGAGGGCTACGAACGGGCGATGGAGGCACAGCGCGCGCGCGCCCGCAAAGGCAGCGCGTTCGAAGCGCGCAAGACGCAGGAGTTTGCGTTCGCGTCCGATGACAGCCGCGCCGCCGCGCTGGCGGCTGGCGATCGGTTCGAGGGATATTCGCGGACGTCGGTCAGCGGAATCCCGGTCGTCGCCGTATTCGACGCCGATCAGCGGCAGACGGCGGCGCTCACAGCCGGCGACACGGGTTTTGCGGTGCTCGAGCGCACGCCGTTTTACGTGGAATCGGGCGGGCAGGTGTCGGACACCGGCTCCCTCGTGAACGAGGCGACCGGCGCGTCCGCGCAGGTGACGGGACTCGTACGGCTCGCGCCGGGCGGTCCGCGCGCGCATCGCGTTTCGGTTCAACGCGGATCGTTTACGCCGCGCGATATCGTCACGGCGTCGGTCGACGATACCGCCCGCGACGCGACACGCCGCAACCACACGGCCACGCACCTGCTTCACGCGGCGCTGCGCCAGGTCCTGGGGGCGCACGTCAAGCAGGCGGGATCGCTCGTCGCGCCCGATCGGCTGCGATTCGACTTCGTCCACTCCCAGGCGATCCCGCGGGACCAGCTCGATCAGATCGAGCGGATCGTCAACGAGCAGATCTACCGGAACACGCCCGTGAAGACCGAAGAGCGGGCGGTCGAGGAAGCCATGGCGTCGGGCGCCATGGCACTGTTCGGCGAGAAGTACGGCGACCGTGTGCGCGTCGTGTCCGTGCCCGGCTTCAGCCTCGAGCTGTGCGGCGGCACCCACGTGCGAGCCACGGGCGACATCGGCTTTTTCGCGATTACGCAGGAAACCGGCGTCGCGGCCGGCGTCCGCCGGATCGAAGCGTTGACCGGATCCGGCGCGATCGCGTGGTATCAGCAGCAGCGCGATGCGCTCGAGCGTGTGCTGGGCGCGCTCGGCGCGACCGCGGCGCAGGCGGCCGACGTCGTGCACCGCCTGCAGGCCGAGGGAAAGCGGCTGGCGCGCGAGGTCGAGCAGCTCAAGATGAAGGCGGCGCTCGGCGGCGGACGCTCGGAGTCCGGCGGCCACGACGAGACGCGCGACGTGAAGGGCGTCAAGCTGATCGCGCGCCGCGTGAGCGGGCTCGAAAAAGGCGCGCTGCGCGGACTCTCCGATTCGCTTCGCGATCGCCTCGGCAGCGGGATCGTGGTCATCGCGTCGGAGAACGACGGCAAGGTCGCGCTCGTGGTGTCGGTGACGAAGGATCTCACGTCGCGGATCCAGGCCGGCCGCATCGTCAAGGAAATCGCCCCGATCGTCGGGGGCGGCGGCGGCGGGCGCCCCGATTTCGCGGAAGCCGGCGGAAAAGATCCCTCCAAGATCGAGGAGCTCCTGTCCAGGACTCCGGAGCTGATCGCGGGTCTGCTTTGACATCGACGATGACGGATCCGTGATCGACTGTGCCGGTCTGGATCGGCGCGGGCCGATAAACCTCCCCTAAGTCATTGAAAACGCACGGCAGGGGCTTTGCCTTGAGGGTGTCGTCCCTTCTCCCTAAAGTGTTGAGCTACAAGCTGATGTTCCGCCACGTGCTCGCCGCCGCCGTCTTCTGCGCGCTGATGCCCTCGGCCGCCTCTGCCCAGATCTATTCGTGGAGGGACGCCACGGGCCGGCTGGTGGTGTCGGACACACCCAAAGATCCGTCCGCCAGGGTTTATGCCGTTGCCTCCAGCTCCTATGCGGTCACGAAGCCTGTCGCGAGCCGGCAGACGAACACGTACGATTCGCTCATCGACCGGCACGCCGCCGCGCGCTCGCTGAATCCGGGCTTCGTGCGTGCGGTCATCCAGGCCGAATCGGCGTTCAACCCGCAGGCCCGATCGCCAAAGGGCGCGATGGGGCTAATGCAACTGATGCCGGCCACCGCCGCCGAGTACCACGTGGTCAACGCCTACGATCCCGCCGAAAATATCCGCGCGGGTGTTGCCTATCTGAAGAGCCTTCTGACGCGCTTCAACAACGACGTGTCGCTCGCGCTCGCCGCGTATAATGCCGGCCCGGCCGCCGTCGAAAAATACGGCCGGACCGTGCCGCCTTACAAGGAAACGCGCAACTACGTCGCGCGTATCAGCAAGAGCTCGTCGACCCCGGCCGCGTCCGCGACGCAGGTGTTCCAGACGGTCCAAATCGTCGACGGCCAGCGAGTCGTTCGCTTCACGAACAAGCCGCCCTCCGGGTCCACGATCGTCGCCACCCTCTACCCGCGGTAGTCTCCAACCGCCGACACCCGACACCCGACTCCCGACTCCCGACCCGACACCCGACACCCGACACCCGACTCCCGATTTCCGATCTCGTGCTACTATATCCGTCGCGGATATATGGCCCGTCGCACGCCCGATCCCGCCGACTTCCTGCCGCTGACGCCTGCCATCGCCCACATCCTGCTCGCCATCGCCGACCAGGACCGCCACGGCTACGCGATCATGCAGGAGGTCGACCGGATGACGGAGGGCGCGGTCCGGATGGGCCCCGGCACGCTCTACGGGACGATCAAAAGGATGATCGCGGCCGGATTGATCGAGGAGGCGGAACGGCGCCCCGACCCCGAACTGGATGACGAGCGCCGCCGGTACTACCGCGCCACGCGTCTGGGGCGGGACGTCCTCGAGGCGGAGACGGCGCGGATGGCGGCGCTGGTCGGCGCCGCACGCGCCAAGCGGGTGCGCGCCCGATGATCCGCCTTGCCGAGCGGCTGTACGGCCTGCTGCTCTACTTGTATCCGGCTTCCCTTCGCCGCACGTACCACGCCGAAATGCGTTTGTGCGCACGAACCGCGCTATCGAGCCGAGGGCTCGCAGCCGTGCCCCGGCTGCTCCTCGACCTGTCTTTCTCGCTTCCGCGCGAGTGGGCGCTGACCCTGAAAGGAATCTCGATGACTGGCATCGGACGCGACGTGTCGTATGCAATTCGGCTTCTCTGGCGGAGTCCGGGCTTCACGATTGCCGCCGTGGTCACGCTGGGGCTCGGCATCGGCGCGAACACGGCGATCTTCACGCTCGCCGACGCCTCGATCATCCGGCCGCTGCGCATTGTCGACATGGATCGGCTCGTCTCCTTCAAGTGGTCGGCGTCGCTGCCCGATTTCCGGGAATGGACAACCAGGACCGACATCTTCACCGGCGTGGCGGGTCTGGCGAACATGCGCCTGACGGTCACGATCGACGGCGTCGCCGAACCTATCGACGCCGCCCTCGTCTCGCCGAACTACTTCAACGTGCTCGGCGTCAGCGCGTCGGCGGGGCGGCTGCTGGGCGAGGCCGACGACAATGGTGGCAGCACCATCACGGCGGTTGTCGCGCGTGATTGGTGGCGTACGCGCCTTCAGGCCAGCGCGGCGGCCGTGGGTTCCACGATTCAAATCAGCGGAACGCCCATCACGATCGTTGGCATCGCCGCCGACGGCTTCCGCGGTACGAGTCTCACGCGCCGGCCGGAGATATATCTTCCGATGGGATCGTCGATTCCGCTGCTCTCCAGTCCCTTCAGCTCGCCTGCCGCGCGCGAAAACCGCGGCTTCAGCTGGATCTCCGCGATCGGACGGCTGCGGCCCGGCGTGTCGATGACGGCGGCCGCCGACGCGATGGACGCGATGTACGGGAGTCAGCACCCGAAGGCCGCACAGAACCGCGACCGGCTCGAGCTCGAGTCGATGCGGTCGCGCGTGGTCGGCGCCGCGGGCGCCGGCAGCGTCTACACGTTCGTGGGACTGCTCGCCGGCGTCGTCGTGCTGGTGCTGCTCACGGGCTGCGCCAACGTCGCCAATCTGCAGCTAGCCCGTTCGGCGGCGCGCCAGCGCGAGATCGGCGTCCGCCTCGCGATTGGCGCCGGACCGGGGCGGATTTTCCGCCAGGTCCTGACCGAAAGCGTCGTCCTCGCCGCGTTCGGCGGCGCGCTCGGATTGATCATCGCGTCGCTGGCGATCAGACTGATGACGCGCTTCCAGTTGCCGGGCGGTATAGACATTGACGGGCTGCCGCTGGCGGTGGACCGCACGGCGCTGGCGTTCGCGACGGGCGTGTCCGCCGTGACGGTGCTGCTCTCTGGACTCCAGCCGGCCTGGCAGGCGGCGAGAGTGAGCTCGCTGGCGACGCTGCGAGGCGCCTCACGGGTCAGCGCGCGCAGCCGCATGCGGTCGGCGCTCGTCGCCGTGCAGATCGCGCTCAGCCTGGTGCTCGTGATCGGCACGGCGCTATTCCTGCAAAGCTTCGCGGCGGCGCTCCGAGTGCCGCTCGGATTCAATCCGGCGGGCGCGGTGACGACGACGCTGACGCCTGCGGCGAGGGGCTTCGATCGCGCCCGCGCGCGGCAGTTCTTCGACGCGGCGCTCGAGAGAGTGGATCGGATCCCAGGCGTCACGGCGGCGGCCTGGACCAACGTGTTGCCCATCACCAGCTCGATGTCGATGTCCGCCCCGGTCGAGGGATATGCGAGGCCGTCCGGCCCCGACCCGCAATTCTACATCGCGAACGTCGGCCCGGAGTACTTCGCCGCTGCCGGTACCCGCCTGCTGCGAGGCCGGGCGTTCACGGCGGCCGACAAGGAGGGATCGCCGCTCGTCGGCATCGTCAACGAAACGGCCGCGCGCCAATTCTGGGCCGGCCGCGACGCGATCGGCGGGCATGTGAAGGCCTACGACACGAGCACGATTGAGATCGTCGGCGTCGCTGAGGACACGAAGACGCGCTCGCTCGATGAGAAGCCGGCGCCGTATCTCTACTGCCCGTTCGCGCAGCCGAGCGGACCGTTTGCGATGGATCGCGGGACGCTGCTCGTGCGAACGTCGGGCGACACGCGCGCGCTCGTGCCGGCCGTCCGCGATCAGCTCAGGGCCACCGATCCGGCCGCGCCGCTCGGGCCGGTTACGACATTCGAGTGGCAGGTCCGGAGGCTCGTGATGCCCCAGCGAATGGGGGCAGTGTTCTTCGGCGCGTTCGCCATCCTTGCGCTGACGCTCGCGTCGATTGGGACCTACGGCATCGCCGCCTACGTCGCCGCGCTCCGCACGCGCGAGATCGGCATCCGTATCGCGCTCGGCGCCGATCGCACTCGCATCCGCGCGCTCGTGCTGCGACAGGGCGCCGTTCCGGTGGCGCTCGGCATCGCCGCCGGAATCGGCCTGGCCCTGGCCGCCGGGCGCTTCGCCGCGTCGTTTCTCCGCGGCGTCACGCCGTACGATCCGCTGACTTATACCGCCGTCGCAGTTCTGCTCGCCGTTATAGGCGTCATCGCAACGTGGCTCCCGGCGCGCCGCGCCGCCGCGCTGGATCCCGTGCGCGCGCTGCGACAGGAGTAAGGCAATCTGGCAATCTGGTAATCTGGTAATTCTGTAATCTAACTTCGATTACCCGATTACCCAATGCGCCTAGACCTTTGGCTCGATGTGGCGTGTCTGTACCGGACGCGCTCCGAGGCGCAGAAGGCCTGTCGTCTCGGGAAGGTGCAGGTCGGTGGTCAACCGGCAAAGGCCCACCGCGACATCAAGCCTGGCGACGAGATCGAGATAAAGCGTCCGTTCGGGCGCCGGCAGGCGCTTGTCGTCTGTGGCCTCGCCGAAAGGCACGTGCGGAAAGCGGACGCCCGGCAGCTCTACGAGGACGTCACGCCACAACCCTCGCCCGAGGAAATCGAGCTTCGGCGGATGGCGCGGATGGCGGCGCCCTTCACGCGATCGGCATCGGCCGGCGCTCCGGACAAGCGCGAGCGCCGCGCGATTCGCAGACTCAAGGGCCGTACGTGAACGGATATGCTAATATCGATGGTTTATGGCTAGCCACGATTCCGCAATAAAGGCCCATCGTCAGAACCTCGTGAAACGCGAGGCGAACCGCCAGTACCGAACGCGGCTCCGCGGAGCGCTGCGCGCCATCCGGACGGCGATCGATTCAGGCGATCCCGCGAGCGTGAAGGACGCGCTGCGCGACACGATTTCACTGGTCGACAAGATGGCGGGCAAGAAGGTCATCCACCGCAACGCGGCCGCGCGCTACAAGTCGCGCCTCGCGAAGCGGGTCGCCAGGCGAAGCCCCGCGGCCTAGCAGCACGTGGTCAGAGTGCGGCACGGGTCGGTGCCGATTCCCTACTTGATGCCCTGGATGGCCAACGGGAAGACCGGCTCCATCGCCGAAGCGCCGCCGTCAACGTACAGCAGCTGACCGGTGATGAAGCTCGCCTGGTCGGTGCAGAGGAGAACCACGGCGTTGCCGACATCGGCTGGCAGGCCGAGGCGCCTCATGGGCGTCCAGCCGCTCTCGTGCCAGTCCTTGATCATCTGGAACACTTGGGGCGGCAGCCCGCTGAGGACGCTGTCGTCGCAGGCGCCCGGACTGATGATGTTCACCGTGATGCCTTTCTGGGCGAGAGCGACCGCGAAATAACGAGCTAGCGCCTCCTTCGCGGCTTTTGCTGAGCCCATGGCAACCCAAGGCTGCCAGCTGCCAGTCTGCCCGCCGGGTGCATAGGTGATGGCGATGATCCGACCGTTCTTGCCCATCATGGGCACCGCTGCGCGGACCGCGACCAGGAACTCCGTCGCCTGGGTGTCGAACGTCGCCTGCCATGCCTCCAGCGGGATCTCCATTGGTTCAGCATAAAAGCCCGTAGCGAGCGTAGCCCTGGCGTTAGAAACGAAGATGTCCAAGCCGCCGAATTGGGACTTGGTGGTCTCGAACATCCGCTCGATCTCCGCAACCTTACCGACATCCGCCTTGATCACCAGTGGCGCTGCGCCGCGCTCTTTGATGAGGCGAGCCGTCTCTTGGGCGGCTTCGTCGTTCTCCTTGTAGTTGATTGCAATTCTCTTGACCCCCTGCTCAGCGAGCTTCAGCGCGATTCCGCGGCCAATACCACGTGATGCCCCTGTGATCAGAGCGGTCTGCTGCGTGAGCGTGATTGGCATGACACCCTCCGGTTCGTGTACTCCATTCTGCACGTCCAAGGGAAAAACGCGAACGCGACCGGCAGCCGGAAACGTGGGTGACGACGACGGCCTGCTAGGCGCGGCTGTTTCCGCACAGCTCGACGACCAGCCGTTCGAGCAGGACCTTCGGGTCCCCACCCGACGTTTTCAGGTCCAGATCCGTCCGAAACAGGGCGTCGATCGCGGTCGGCACGCGTCGCGGATCCACGTTCGCCAGCTTGTCGCGGACGAACCATCCGAGTTGTCCCAGGATCATGTACGGCACGGCGCCGGCGTCGATCGCGAGGCCGAGCTGACGAAGCGCCTCCGCGGTGTTCCGGTTCTGGATCGCGTTGGTCACCGCCCAGTCATCCTGAGCCGTCTGGCCACTGACCACCTCCTGCGCGTCGGCCAGCGTGATCGTCGCCCGCCCTATCGTGTAGAGCATCAACCGCTCGATGTCCCCGCGAAGCCGGGAAATGTCGACGCCGGCGCGGTCGGCGACGAGCCTGGCCGCCGCCGGATCGATCTGCTGTCCTGATTCCGCGACCGCTTTGCGAACGAGCTGCTCCGCCACGCGCGCGACCTGACGGAAGTCCACATACCGGGGATTCTTCTCCGTTTTCAATCCCCAGCACTCGACGACGGCTGCGTGCCGATACAGCGCCTTGCCGGCGCGGCGCGTTTTGTCGACGTCCGCCGCGGCCAGCACCAGCGTGGTCGACGGCGAAGGTGCCTGGACGTATTCCGTGAGCGCGTCGAGGTCGCCCGGCGGCTCGGCATCGGCGCGATCGTCCTCCTCGACGTCGGCCGCTCGGCCGCGGCGCCTCGGTTTCAACAGGCGCTCCGCGCGCAGGACGACGACGACGCGGCGATCCGCCATCATGGGATGAATGCGCGCGGCTTCGACGATCGCGGCAGCGCTGCCGCCCTTCTCGCCGGCGTACATGCGCTCGACGTTGAACGCGCGGAGCTCGTCTTCGACCAGCGCCGCGATGTCTGCGGCGAGCCGCGAAATCTCCGCCTCGTCGTCGCCGAGCAGCAAGTACACGGCAGCCGGCACACGCCTGGCGATGGCGGCGCGCACGTCCGCCGCGGAGGTCAGGGGCATCGGGTTTATTGTAAGCCGCGGAATACGCGTCTTGTAAGCCGCTGAATACGCGGAACACGCAGATCAGATCGCGAGCGACGCCGACCTCTGCACGTCTTCGACTCCACGGTTGACGATTAGAGGCTGTCCGCGTCCTCCGTGTTGTCCGCGGCCCATAGATCCGTGTCGTCCGTGGCCCGTAGATTCGCTGTCGTCCGTGGCTCTAGAAGGCTTCGAGGATCGCGCTGACCAGCGCGCGCGCGAATTCGTTCGCCATGCGCTCCCGCGCGTTCACGTCCTGGCCCAGGAACGTCGAGGTGTCGAGCGCGTTGGTCGGATTCATCGCGAACTCTTCGCGATACTGCATGGACGGGTTCGTCCAGAGGACCTTGTTCGCGCGCAGATCCTTGAATTCCACGCTGGCCGTCAAGGTCAGGGCATAACGCGTCGCCTGCTGCGCGGTATTGAAAGCGACGGGAGTCAGCGTGACCGAGGAAATCGTTCCCGTGACCAGCCCGTCGACTCCCGTCGCATCCGGCACGATCGTCCACTTCCCGCGGCCGATGAACTCACTTCTGACGCGTTCGGTCACCTGTCGATCCAGGTCGAAGACTGCGGAGTTGTTCACGAACAGCGGAATCCCGATCCGCTGAATATAGGCGGGCAGAAACGAACCGCGGCCGGCAAGCGAGTATCCGCAGCCGATGTTCGAAACCAGCGCCAGCGTGAGCGCGAGAGCGACGGCACCGTATTTCCTCATGGTCACCCCACGACGATGCTGACGAGCTTTCCGGCAACCACGACAACCTTTTTCACCTGTTTTCCCTCGAGATACTGGCGCAGTTGCGGATCGGAAAGAGCGCGATCCTGCAACTGGTCGTCGCCCGTACCGGCGGGAACCGTCAGCCGGCCGCGCACCCTTCCGTTGATCTGCACGGGCACGACGATCTCTTCGGCTTTCGCGACGGCTTCGTCGAACTCCGGCCATCCCGCGGCGGCGATGCCGCCCGCGTGGCCGAGCGCCTCCCACAACTCTTCGGCCATGTGCGGCGCAAACGGCGAGAGCATCCGGACGAGTGCCTCGACAGCCTCCTTCAGGACTGAAATCGTCGACGGCCGCTCGATGAGCCCGACCTGCTCCGCTTCTTCGCCGACCGGGACGCTTCGGCTTGCGCTGCAGAACGCGTACAGCTCGTTGACGAGCTCCATCATCGCCGAGATCGCCGTATTGAGGTGCACGCGTGGGTCGAGATCGACCGTGACGCGCTTGATCGTCTCGTGGGTCTTGCGCCTGAGGGCGCGCTCCGCCTCATTCAGCTCATAGGTCGACGCCGCGGGTATGCCGTCGCCCCCGATCGTCTCGCACAGCGAATCCGTCAGCCTCCACACGCGCGCGAGGAACCGGAAGCTCCCTTCGAGGCCGGCGTCCGTCCATTCGATTTCCTTCTCCGGCGGCGCCACGAACAGCACGTACAAACGCAGGGCGTCGGCGCCGAACTTCTGGATCATGTCGTCGGGATCGACGACGTTGCCCTTCGACTTGGACATCACCTGGCCGTTCTTCAGCACCATTCCCTGCGTCAGGAGCCGGGAGAACGGTTCGCTCAGATGTGTCATGCCCAGGTCGCGGAAAACACGCGTGAAGAAACGCGAATAGATCAGGTGCAGGATGGCGTGCTCGACCCCGCCGCTGTAAAAATCGACAGGCCCCCAGTAGCCGACCTTCTCCGGGTCGAACGGGAGCTCGGCGTTCTTCGGATCGCAGAATCGAAAGAAGTACCACGACGAATCCACGAACGTGTCCATCGTGTCCGTCTCGCGCCGCGCCGGCCCGCCGCATCCAGGGCAGGTGGTGTTCACGAACTCCGGAATGTGCGCGAGGGGAGAGTCCCCGCGTCCGCTGAACTCGGCCGTCTTTGGCAGGACGACGGGAAGCTGCTCGTACGGAACCGGCACCATCCCGCACTTCTCGCAGTACAGCACGGGGATTGGCGTGCCCCAATAGCGCTGCCGCGAGATGCCCCAGTCCTTCAACCGGTACTGCACGGTGCCTTCGCCGATGCTGCGCGCCTTCGCGGCCGCCGTCATCCTGGCATTGGCGTCTTCCCACGCCAGGCCGTTGTACTCGCCCGAATCGACCAGGGTACCCTCGCCCGCGTGGGCCTCGGTCATCTTCTCGGCGTCGAGCGGTGCGCCCTCCCTCTGGACGACGATGGTGATCGGCAGGCCGTACTTGCGGGCGAACTCGAAGTCGCGCTGATCGTGGCCCGGCACACCCATCACCGCGCCCGTGCCGTAATCGATCAGCACGAAGTTGGCGACCCAGATCGGGACCGGCTTCCCGGTGAATGGATTGATCGCCCTCCGGCCGGTGTCGAACCCTTCCTTCTCCACCTCTCCGGTCATCCGCGCGGAACGATCCTGCGACGTGAATCTCGCCACCTGCGCGCGGAAGCCTGCCGGATCCGGCGACGCGTCCGCGAATTGCTGGACGAGCGGATGCTCCGGCGCCAGGACGATGAAGTTGGCGCCGTAGATCGTGTCGATGCGGGTCGTGAAGACTTCGATGTCGGCTGTCGGCTGTCGGTTGTCGGATGCCGGAACGACGGCGAATCTCACGCGCGCGCCTTCGGAGCGGCCCACCCAGTTGCGCTGCATCGTCAGCACCTTCTCGGGCCACTCGCCGAGATCGCGCATGCCGCCGAGCAGTTCATCCGAGTACTGCGTGATGCGGAAGAACCACTGCTCGAGCTCGCGCGTCGTCACCGGCGTGCCGCATCGCCAGCAGGCGCCGTCGACGACCTGTTCGTTGGCCAGGACGGTGTTGCAGCTCGGGCACCAGTTGACCGTCGATCGCTTCCTGTACGCGAGATCGCGCTCGAGCATCTTCAGGAAGAGCCACTGGTTCCACTTGTTGTAGTCGGGCAGGCACGTCGCGATTTCGCGCTCCCACGCGTAGCTGATCCCGAGGCGCTGGAGCTGCCCTTTCATGTGCTCGATATTCTCGAGCGTCCAGGTCTCGGGATGCGTGCCGTTCTTGATCGCGGCGTTTTCCGCCGGCAGTCCGAAGGCATCCCACCCGAACGGATGGAGGACGTTGTAGCCGCGCATCCGCTTCATCCGCGCGACGACGTCGCCAATCATGTAGTTGCGCACGTGCCCGACGTGCGCGTGGCCCGACGGATAGGCGAACATCTCGAGGCAGTAGAACTTCGGCCTGGACGGGTCCTCGGTGACCTCGAACGCGCGCGAGGCGCTCCAGCGCTCGCGCCACTTCTTCTCGATGGTGAGGGGCTTGTACTCCGGCACGATCCTCAAATTATAGCGCGTGGCCCAAGACGAACCTTCGGTCCGTAATCAACTGTGCCGGTTCCATATATACTGTGGCGCAGTTGTAATGACGCCTCCATACGGGGATGTCCCGGCCTCGCCGGATGCGGACGCGCCCCGCCGCCACATTCTCATCGTCGACGACGACCTTTCGTTGCTCGACGCGCTTCAGCGCGCGCTGAGCGACGACCCGGGCCACGAGGTCGTGGCCTGCTCGACGTTCGAGGAGGCCCGCCGGCGCCTTCGCGAGCAGCGCTTCGACGTCATGATCACGGACGTCCGTCTGGGCGCGTTCAACGGCCTGCAGCTGGTCGTGCTCGCGCGGGACGTGAATCATGCGACGCAGGTGATTGTGTTCTCGGGTTATGACGATCCGGTCCTGCGCTCGGAGGCCGAACATCTCGGCGCGGTGTACCTGGTCAAGCCGGTGCTGGCGGGAACCCTGCTGGAATTGATTCGCTCGAACGCGGAATCCAGGCCGGTCGATCGCGGTTAGCGATCGGTCACGAGATAATCGCGGGCCAGTCGGACCCTCTTCCAGGTCCGGTGGCCGCCCCCAGTTTTTCGGGGGCGTCCGCGCCGTCGGTGTCTCTCGCGGGCGATCGTCCGCTGACCGCCGCGGGCTGGCAGTCGTGCTTCTTCAGCATGCTCCAGAAGCGCTTGCCATCCTCGGGGCGCATATTGAACAGCGCGAGCAGGAGCTCGGGATTCCCCGACGCGCGCTCCAGGCCGTTCTTCACGATGCCGCGAAGATCGTCGCGCGTGAGATCCCGCAGCATGAAGGGTGCGTAGACCGCAGTCCAGAACGACTCGCGGTGGACCACCATCCGATCGAACAGTTCGTCCGCCCGGCTGGTTGCAGGGGCGGGCGTGTCCTGAGCCCGCGTCGGCCGCCGCATGATCTCGACCGGAAGATCCTGCGGTTCGATCGTGCCGGTGCCGCCGCGCACCACCAGGCGTTCCGCGAGATTCTTGAGCTCCCGCACGTTGCCGGGCCACGTGTAGGCGCGGAGCAGCTCCATGGCCTCAGGCGATACCGTCGGCGTCTGCAGACGATAGGTCCGGGAGAACTGCTGGAGGAATCGCGACAGCAGCGTCTCGAGATCCTCCATGCGCTCCCGCAGCGGCGGAACGTGGATGTTGATGACGTTCAGCCGGTAATAGAGATCTTCCCTGAAAGTCTTGTCCTGGACGCTGCCGAGCAGATCGCGGTTGGTCGCGGCGATTACGCGGACGTCGACCCGGCTGTCGGCGCGATCGGATCCCACCCGCTGAATCTCGCCCGTTTCCATGAATCGGAGCAGCAGCCCCTGCATGCGGGGAGTGGTCTCGCCGATTTCGTCCATGAACACGGTGCCGCGATTGGCCTGCTCCAGCACGCCCGTGCGGTCCCGGATCGCGCCGGTGAAGCTGCCGCGAACGTGGCCGAAGAGTTCCGTTTCGAGGAGGGTTTCGGTCAGGGCGGCGCAGTTGACGGTCACAAGCGGGACCCGATTGCGTCGGCTGGACCCGTGGATCAGCCGCGCGACCACTTCCTTGCCGACGCCGCTTTCGCCGGTGATCAGAACCTTGGCGTCGCAGCGGGAGGCGTACTCCACCTCGCCACGCAGCGCTTCCAGCGATCGGCTTAGCCCAACAAGGGCAATCGGCTCCTCTGAGCTCGGAATCATGTTCTCACCGGGGAGGGAGGATCCTACCCCCTCTGCCGGAGAACGTCAAGGAGACAGCACCCCGCGACCGCGGTGGATCAGCCTTCTAAGATACTGAAAACATAGAGTTTAGATAGGTTCAGGCGGCGTGATCGGCTAGCCGGCGAACCGGACGGCGTTCTTGCCCTGCGCCTTGGCGACGAGCAGGGCGGCGTCCGCCCTGCCGATGAGCCGGGTCGCCGTGTCGCCGGGCTGGTACAGGGCGACCCCGGCGCTCAAGGTGATCTTCGGGCCCCCGCTCGAGCCCCGGAAGGCCTGCTCGACGGCCTCCCGCACCCGCTCCGATACCTGGCGCGCCACCGCCTCGTGCGCGCCCGGCATGACGACGGCAAATTCCTCGCCCCCGTAGCGCGTGCAGACGTCGAACAGGCGGACGTTGTCGGTCAACAGCGCGCCGATCTCCCGGAGGAGATGGTCCCCTTCGAGATGCCCGAACGTGTCGTTGACGCGCTTGAAGTCGTCGACGTCGACCAGCATCATGCCGAGCGGCTGCTGAAGACGCCGGGCCCGTTCAAGCTCCGCCTCGAGCCGCGCGATCAGATACTGCCGGTTCGCCAGGCGCGTCACCGGATCGACGCGCGCCGCGATGGCGAGCGCCTCCATCTCACTGATGGTGCTCAGTCGCGCGAGCGCCAGCGCAGCCGCAGGCGCCAGGCGCCTCAACGCGTCGAGATCGTCGCGCGTGAAGTGATCGCCTTCGGTCGGATCGGCCACGCTGAGGACCGCAATGCTACGGCCGTTCGCCATGAGCGGAATGACAATGCAGGAGTCGGTGCGGTAACGCAGCCGCGCGGGAGACAGCTCGGCGCGCGGTCCGGCGCCGGCGAAAAAGGGACGGCGCGACGCGAACACGCGTCCGATGACGCCTTCTCCCGGTTGCAGGCGCACGTGCTCGACGATCGTCTGTGGATAGCCGTGCGTGCTGACGATTCTCAGCGTACCTTCGTCGGGGACGAAGAGCGCGAGCGCGGCAAAATCCGATCTGACGGCCGCGGCCGCCGCTCGCGCGATATAGCCGTGGATCCGTTCCGGATCCGACGCGCGCGCGACGCGGCGTCCCAGCAGGTAGCCGATGCGTTCGGCGCGCGCCAGCGTAGCTGCGCGTTCCAGGCGGGTCATCGCTCGCGTGTCCTGTCCGAACTGATCCAGCGACTGCGACAGATCGCGGCGCGCTTCCCACTGCTCTTTGGAACCGGGAAGGAGAAGCACCCAGTCACCGAGCCCGTCGACGACGAGCCCGGTGCAGAACCGACCGTCGAGGGAGCTATAGCTTCCGTCGTCGGCGCGGACGAGAACCGGGGGCCGGACGCCGAGACCTGTGTCACTGCTTTGGCCGGCAAAGCGCCACCGTCCGCGGACCCGCTGCAGCAGCGCGGCCGGCGCGCCCACTCGGGACGAGAACCGCGCCAATATCTCGGAGGCGGAATAGGACATAGATCATTCGATACGCACTCGCCATGAAGCCCCCGCACACTACGCGAGGCACGGACGCTGCTGATGAGCATGGCATGTGCCATGCCTTCGGCAAGAAGCTTGCGCTTGCTCCCGACACACGACGAGCGAAGGGAAGAATCCAGCCTGTGAGCGGAACATAGTTCGCTCTGGCGCAGATTCTGGAGACGGCGTACCGGCCTCCGAGATTTTGGTTTGAGCCGTTTACCTGCGGCTTACAGGCCGTTTGCACAAGGGAACGTGAATTGCAATTTTGTCGGTGCTCACCGTCTTCATCGACAGGACGTTTTCATCGTTTGAGGGTGGATGTATGGAAATTCGCTTCGTTTCGTCGCTGACGCCCGAGGATGAAAACGCCTTCGCGCCGGCGGTCCTGAAGGCCGTCGTGGCTCTGCTCGATCAGCTTCCAATCGCGTATACGCTGCGGATTGAGACGGCGGGCACGCAGGTCTATCAGCACACGCATCCATCCGTCGGGGACCCGACACTCCCCTTTCGGACCGAGTTCACGATGAAAACCCCCGTGCTGCCCGCCATGAGCGGCGGCGTCGCGGAGGTCGCGCGGCAGACAAAACTCTGACGCGGCCGCGCCGCGCGTCCTCGAGGGACGTCCTCCCGCACACTCGCGTCGACTTGTCTGACGGCCCTCACGTCGCGTCAGAAGGGGTCTAGGCGTCATGAGTCATCCATGGCGGCGACTTTGTCCTCCCTCTCGGAGGCTATAAAGACAGCGTCACAGAGGTCCACGCGCCAATTGCGATGAATTCCCAGGCATGTCCCTTGCCTTGGGTGGCGCCATGCTTGCCCCCGCGGGTTTGAACAGAACGTCGCCAGCCTCCTCACATGACGTAGGCGCGCGGATCGTCGCGCTCGGCGGCGGCACGGGACTTCCGGCCGTCCTGCGAGGACTCCTGTATGCCGGCAGCGCCACGCACCATACCCCCGACGTGACGGGCATCGTCACGGTCATGGACGACGGCGGGAGCTCTGGCAGGCTCAGAGCGGCGCTGGGCGTGCTCCCCATGGGAGACGCGCGGAATTGTCTGGCGGCGCTCAGTCCCAACGCGTCGGCGATTGGTGACGTGCTCCACCATCGGATGCGCTGCGCCGGCCTCGACGACGAGCACCCGATCGGCAATCTGCTGTTGGCCGCGCTGTCGGGCGTCCATGGAAACATGATGGACGCCATTCGATCGCTCGGCGCGATGATGGGCACATCCGGCCGCGTGCTGCCCGCGACGCTCTCCGACGTGCACCTGCGCGGCGAGTTCAACGACGGAACCGAAGTGCGCGGCGAGAGCGCCATCACTGCACGGCGGGCGCGTCTCGATCGGGTGCGGCTCAGCGCGCCGGCCCGCCCGCTCCCCGAAGCGATCGAGGCCGTCATCAACGCAGACCTCGTCGTCGTGGGTCCGGGTAGTCTCTACACCAGCCTGATCCCGACACTGCTCGTCGACGGCATGGCGGCGACGTTGTCGGCGATCACCGCGCCGCGCGTCTACGTCGCGAATCTGATGACGCAGCCTGGCGAGACCGATGAATTCTCGCTGGCCGACCACCTGGCGGCGCTCCGGTACCATACGAAGTGTGATTTGTTCGACTACGTACTCGTGAATCGGCGCCCCTTCGGCGCGGCGGCGCTGGCGGCCTACGCCAAGGACGGCGCATACCCGGTTGTGCACGACGGCCGGCGCCCCTGGAACTTCCGCACGAGAATCGTCACCGCGAGCATCGGCGTGACCACGCCGTCCGGCGTCATCCGACACGATCCGATCGCCCTGGGCTATGCCCTCAGCGCGCTGGCGCGGCGCGCGCACGCCCGGACACCGGCCGCGGTTCAGCCGCCTCATATGTGTCCCGCGCCGCGGGCGGCCCACGCGGCGGTCTGACGATCGCCCCGATCGCATTCATGTCACAATGAATGCGACCCGTGAACAGAACACTCGCAGGCCTTCTGATCGGGGCGGCCGTGCTTGCGGCAGCCGGACCCGCGGTCGCGCAATCGGCCGACAATGTGCTCGTGGTCGTCAACGACGCCAGCGCGGCGTCCCAGCGCGTCGCCGAGTACTACGTTCAGAAGCGCGGCATTCCCGCGGTGAACGTGGTCCACCTGAAGACCGCCGTCGCGGATGAAGTCACCCGGGCGGCGTTCGCGACGACCATCGAGCTCCCGATTTCGATCGCGCTCTCCCGCAATAGCCTCCAGGACCGGATCCTCTACATCGTGCTCACCAAGGGCGTGCCTCTTCGCGTCAAGGGTACGCCAGGGAGAAACGGGACGATCGCCAGCGTGGATTCGGAGCTCGCGCTTCTGTATCGGAAAATGACAGGGGTGTCCATCCTGTCGACAGGACCGATCCCCAATCCCTACTTCGCGGGGGACCGCACGGATGTGCGTCCGCTGTTCAGTCACGCCGCACAGGACATCTATCTCGTAACGCGGCTCGATGGCTTCACGGTCGCCGATGCGGTGGCGCTCGTCGATCGCAGTCTTGCCGCGACCGGCACCGCGGGCACGATCGTTCTCGATGAGCGCGGGGGATCAGCCGACAAGGCGAACGACTGGCTCGCGGCAGCGGCGGCGCGGCTTCGCGCCCTTCACTGGGACGAGCGTCTGCTGTTCGAAACGACGACCTTGCCGGCCAAACCTTCGTCCGCTGCGCTCGGGTACTACTCTTTTGGCTCGAGCGACCCATCGTCGCTTGGGAGCCGCGTGCCGGCGGTGGAATTCGCTCCGGGCGCGCTCGCCGCCATGTTCCTGAGCGCGGACGCGCGCACGCTCGCGGAACCGCCGGCGCAGTGGAAGCCGGGCCCGCTGGCGACGATGTATGCCGGCTCGAATCAGTCGCTGACGGGCGATCTGCTGCGCGGCGGCGCGACCGGGGCCGCCGGCCAGGTCTCCGAGCCGTTTCTCGATGGGGCTGTTCGGCCAGACATACTTTTTCCGGCGTACGTCTCGGGTCTCAACCTGGCGGAAGCGTTCTACAGCGCAATCCCGTCTCTCAGTTGGCAGACCGTGGTGTTCGGCGATCCGTTGTGCGCGCCGTTTCGAACAGCCTCGGTTCCGGAACGGGAGCTGAATCCTGGAGTCGATCCGGAGACCGAGCTGCCGGCTCAGTTTTCAGAACGCCGCTTGAACGTGATCGCACCAAACGCGACTGGGTCGGTCCGCAAGCTGCTGCTGAGAGCGGATGCGCTGGGCCAGAGAGGCGACACAGCCGGCGCCATCGGAGCGCTCGAACGGGCCACGGCCGCAGATGCCACGCTCAGGGACGTCTTTCGCGTACTGGGGACACTCTATGAGCAGGCCGGTCAGTTCGACAAGGCGCGCGGCGCATACGAGCGCGCACTGAAGAACAATCCCAACGACATCGTCGCCTTGAACAATCTGGCGTACGGGATCGCCGTACGCGACCACAAGCCGGCGGACGCGCTGCCGATGGCCGAGCGCGCCTTCAGTCTCGCGGGGGGCTCGCCCTGGGTTGCGGACACGCTCGGCTGGATCAAGCACCTGCTCGGCGATGACGCCGCTGCGCTGCCGCTGCTCGAGGCGGCAGCGAACTCAGACACGTCGAGCGCGGAGATGCGGGTTCATCTCGCGGTGGTTTATGCGGCCCGCGGCAGGCTCCAGGACGCCGCGAAAGCCCTCGAAGCGGCCCGAGCGTTGGATCCGGCGGTCGAGCAGCGCGACGATTACCGCGCCGCGAAGAAGCAAATCGGCGGGCTCAGCCCCGGCGGCGGCCATTGAGCCGGCGTACGATCAGGCCAACCGCAGCAGTCAGCATCAGCAGCGTCGAGCCGGGCTCCGGTATCGTCGCCGGCACTTCCCCCGTCGGCGGGAGCGGGTCGATTCCAGGTCCCGGAGGCCCCGGCGGCGTGTCATTGGGCGGCGAAAACGGGTTGTCGCCCGGAGCCAGTCCCGGAATCTGAGGACCATCATCTCCCGGTGGATTCGGCGGTCCGGAGGGATGGTCGCCGGTTACCGGCGGGATATCGGCCGGAGGCGTCAATCCCGGGGGCGGAGAGGGAAGAACAGAGACCGGTGGACTGGGTTTGTCCCCGGGCCGATCTCCAGGCGTATCCCCAGGCGTATCCCCAGGCACATCTCCGTGGCCTGGAGTCGGCAGGTCCGACGAGCACGGGCCGGACAGGGCCGGGCAGGGCTCGACAGGTGCGCCTGTGGCCCGGGGTGCGGCGCTTGCTGAAGATCCGCCGCCGACGCCACTGCCTACGAAACCGCCGGGTCCCGAACCGGAGATTCCACCGGAACCGGTCCGCGAACCACCGCCGGAGGAGCCGCCGGCGTCCCTCGCGCCAACGCCGCCCCCGGGTATCACTCCGGCGCCCGGCATCGGCGTCGGGAGCGATGACGCCGAAGACAACGGCCGTGAGCTGACGGGCGTATCGAGCACCGCCACGGCCGGCTCCGCCGGGAAGGTGTCGCCCGCCTTATCCGCAACCTGGTTGCCGCACCGAGTCCGCGCCGTGCGGGTCCCGTCCGTGATCACCGTCTCGCCCGCCGGGAGCACTACTGGCCTCTGGGTCCAGTAGACGCGTTCGCCCAGCCTGTACGAGACGTGCGCGAAGCGGGGAACCGCCAGGCGCTCGACACGTGCCTTCGTGAGGTCAAAATCCTTGTAGTGGTTGGCCACTACCGCATCGGTGGCAACCGCCCTTCGCAGCTCGTCGACGGTTTCGACGCCCCCGGGGACCACCGAATACGGAAAAACCGCCCGTTGCGCGGCGGGGGAAAAAGAGACATTCGCCGTGGCCCCATCAGCCGGTTCCACGGAGGCAGCCGGGGCGTCCTCGTCTTCGTAGGGACCGCCGATCCGCCCGGCGAGGCTCAACGCCACCGTCGCCGCGACGACGAGCGCGACGAAGCCGATGCCGGCCAGAAACCGGCGTCTGGCGAGGGCCTTCCGGCGTTGGTGCCGTTTGCGAGCGGGACGAGCCATACGGCTCAGCAAATGGCAACTGCTGGGCCAGCCCGGATCCGCTGGAATTGCGCCAGAAGCGAGCTAAGTGTTTCTCCAGGCATACTTTGTGCCCGCGAGTTTTTTGTGGGAATCGCTATAAAGTCAGCCCGGCCGGGGACCTTTCCAGCCGGTGAAGGCTCCCCGGCCGGACGAAGGTAATATACCCGCCGTGCCGGCCCGCCGAGACAGCATCGACTACCTCCGAGGGGCCGGACTCCTGGTCGTGGCGGGCGCCGCCCTGGGCTGGCTTTGCGTGATTTACGTCGTGTCCTGGAATGTCCTGATAGCGCTGCACTACAACGATTTCGGGAAGTTCTATTACGCGGTCCTGCGGTGGCGCGGGGGGATGGGCCTGTACTCCCCCAACCCGGCGACCCTGATCCGCCTGTCTCCGACGGTCTCGAGGCAGTTCTGGGACCTGAACCCGCCACATTTTCACCTCCTGGTGTGGCCGTTGTCCTACCTGTCTCTGCGGCAGGCGTACCTGGCGTGGATGGCGATCAATGTGTGCCTCGCGGCTGGCGCGGTTGCCGCCGTCCGGGCTCAATTGACGCTTCGGCTTTCCGGGCGCGGTTGGCTCATTGCCGCGTATCTGGCGTTGGCCGCAGCGCCCACGCTCACGTGGTTCGTCACCGGCCAGTTGACGGGCATTCTCGCGGCCCTCGGAACGTGGATCTGGATCGAGTTCCGCCGGGAGCGGTGGATCCGCGCGGGCATTGCCACCGGCCTCGCGTGCGGCCTCAAGCTCTTTCTGGCTCCGCTCCTGCTGTATTTCGTGATTCGACGCCGCTGGAGCGCAGTCGCGGCCGGCGCGGCGGCCATCGCCGCGTCATTCGCCGCAGGCGTCGCGCTCTTCGGACTGGCGGCTCACCGCGACTGGATCGTCGCGCTGCGCGACGTGCAGTGGACCTGGGCCCCCATGAACGCGTCGATCGTCGCTCCGTTCGCGAGGATCACGGTGCCCTCGCCGAGAATGGCGGACGCGCCGGGGCCTGGATTTGCCTGGACCGCAGCATCGGCAGGCGTGTCGCTCCTCGTGCTGCTGGCTGGACTGCTGGCGTCGCTGCGAGCGCGCGCCGCGGATCGCGCAGTGTGCGTGCTCTATCTGACCTGCCTTCTGTGTTCGCCGCTGGGCTGGGTTTATTACCACTGGATCCTTGCGGGACCCGGTGTCGCGGTATTTCGGCGTCACGATCGGCGACTCGTCTCCGCCGCGTGTGCAGGGCTGCTGCCGCCCTTTTTCCTCCTCGCCGTGCCGTCGGTTCCTTTCGCCGTCACGCTCGGATCGACCTACACATGGAGCACGCTGCTCCTGTGGGCGCTGGCGGTTGCAGGCGCTATTCGGAAATGATCCAGATCGTCTTCCGGTATCGCACCGGAACGCGCTCCTTCGTTGCGGGAGCGAACCGCCAGGTCTTTGCGGCGCTGAGCAGCATGGCGTCCTTCACGGACGCCGGCCGCCGGCCGTGAACGAGCTTGACGGATTCGACCGAGCCATCCCGCTCCACGACCAGTTCGATGCCGCTCAAGTCGGCGGCGGCGACGCCTTCGGGCAGCACGCGGGGCAACTGGGGACGAATCGCCGTCGGAGGCACGACCTCCCTGGACTCCGCCGAATAGATCGCCGTGTCGGGGGGCGCGACTGGAGCAGGCGTCCTCGCTTCCACCGGTGTCGGCGCGCTCACGGGGACCGCGATGGCGCTGGCCATGGAAGGCGCCAGCGCGACGGGCGCGTTCTCGAGGTCGAACGCCCGGATGACGCCGACGGTCGGCAACAGAGCGCGCTGCCGGGCAACGCGCGGCGCCGACCCCCGGCTCGCAGCCTGGGCCGCGGTTTCGGCGGTCGCCGGCTTCAACGACAAACGTCCGAGACCGACGCTTTCCGTGACGGCGGAAATACCCGTCACCATCGCGCCCGTGAAAGAGTCAGTCGCGCGCTGCGCCGCGCCGGCAATTCGCGCGACCGGTACACGCGCTCCGAGGAGGTAGGCACGCAGCGCCAGAACCGTCGTCACGGATGCCACCATGGTGATCACGGCCAGCGCGGCGAGCCGCCGCATCGATAGCGCTGCAGCGGTCCTGGGCGTCCTCACCGGCGCCGGCAACGGCGCCACATCGTCGAGGCTCGGCGGCGCGTCGGCAGGAACTGATTGATGGCCGCTCTCGGCTCTCGCGAACAGCGCTCGGAGGACCGCTGGCCGGTCCGGCCGTTCGAAGTACGCGATCGCTTCGTCGAGCTCCTGTACGTCACGATAGACCGGCACGTGCGCCGTAGCATTCCCCACGACGAGCCGCAGGGTCACCGGCGGCTCCGACCGATTCAGCAGCGCCTGGAGGAGCTGCCCGACTCGCCTGACCGGCTCGTCGTCGTACGACACGCCGGAAACCCGAATCGTCCCATTCCGATTGAGCCAGATTTGACCGAGATCCGGCGTGCTCACGTGGCCGGAGGCGCCTTCGAGCCCGTCCCAGGTTGCGCGCGCAAGCGCAACGGCCTCGAACCATTCGATGACGACGCCGCGCGCCAATACGTCGGCGAGCGTCAATTCGGACGTCCGGGCGGCTGGGCCACGCTCCTGCGCACGCGCGCCGACGTCCGGATTCAACGAAAGCGATTGAAGTCCAAGAAGAGTGCTCACGGTTTACTTTCCGGGCGCGAAATAGCCGCCACGGCTGTGCACGACGGCGCCGGGGAATCGTGTCGTGATTTCCACGGGCCGCCACGCGCCATCTCTCGACGGATTGGTCGACGTGTACCTGATTACCCAGCGCCTTCGGAGATTCTCGAGAATGCGCTTGTACGTGCTCTCCAGAACCGAAGGATCCTCGGGGAAATACGCTTCGCCGCCGGACTTGGCGGCCAGCGTCTGCAGGATGTTGCGATCGACGGACGGGCCGAGGCCGATGCCGAATACCACGGCGTCGACTTCCTGAGCGTCCTTCAGGACGTCGGCGAGTGTGTGCGTGCTGCCCGGCCCCTTTCCAGGGTTGTCCTCGTCCCGTCCATCGGTCAGCACGACGACGACCCTTCGGCCTTCCTCCCGTTTCAAGCGCCCGAATGAATCCGACAGAGCGTCGTACAGCGCCGTTCCGCCGGTGGCCTTGTACTCGTCGATCGCCGCGAGGCTTCGCTCCCGCTCGCCGGAGAGATCCTGCACGAGCTCCGCGCGATCGGAAAAGAGGACGACGCCCATCTTGTCCTGAGGGCGGAGCGCGCCGACGAATCGGCGGGCGGCGTCCTTGACGGCGTCGGCGGCCTTCCGCATGCTGCCGCTCGTATCCAGCGCGAGAATGATGGACACTGGCGACACCGCTTCTTCGAACGTGTCGACGGCCTGCGGCGCGCCGTTCTCACGAACCTCCACGTCGGAGGAAGCCACCTCGAGGAATCGATCCTCCGAGTCGGTGATGGTGAATTCGATGGAGGGCCGGATCGGCGCCGGCCTCGGCGCGAAATAGCCCGCGCGCGTCCGGACCTTCAGCTGTGGATTACTCAGCGCGACGCCAATGCGCCGCCACGTGCCGTCGACTTCCTGATTCGTCGGCGTATAGGTGAGCACGTATTGATGCTGGACGTCCGCCGCGATCAGGTCGTGGACGTTGGGCAGATCCTCCTCCCGATAGGGAAGAAACATGCGTCCGCCAGACTCTCTCGCAAGCTGACGAAGGAAATATTCCCCTTTGATGGAAATCCCCGCGATGCCGCCGATGCCCACGACGTACACCGTCGCGTGCGCCGCCTTGACGGCCTGGAGCGCCTCGTCGATGGCGCCCGTGCTGTGCTCGTCATATCCGTCCGTGATCAGCACGATTGTGCGTCTGCCCTCGACGTTGGCGAGCCGCGACGACAGTTCGATCAGGCTGTCGACAATCGCCGTGCCGCCCTGCGGGACGGCCGATTCCACCGCGTCGGACACCGTTCGCTGGTCGTTGGTTGGGCCGGTGATCGGTCCGAGGTGGCGCGAGAACGGCACGACCATCATTCGATCCTGCGGCCTCATGTGAGCGGCGAGGCGCGCCGCCGCGTCGCGGACGAAGTCCACGTGCGGCGCCATGCTCTGGCTGCTGTCCATCAGCACCGTAAAGGTCGTCGGGACGTCCTCCTGCCGGAACAGATCGAGCGTCTGCGGAACGCCATCCTCCGTGAGACGGAAATCGGAGGATTTCAGCCCGCTGATGAAGTGGCCGTTTCGATCCTGGACGGCGGCCTCGAGCAGGACGCTGGCCACGTGAGACTCGTCCTCGATCTCGAGCGGCTTGAGCACCACCAGATCGCGCGCGCGGTTTCCGCGGTCGTCGGCGACCTCGACGCTGATTTCGCTGGGCGCGAATGGATTGGCGTCGACCCACTCGGCCGCATAGGGCGGTCCGTCCGCCGCGTCTCTGAGCAGCGTCCCATCGACGAAGAACCGGACGTGTTCGACGACGGAGTTTTGCGAGCGCACCTGGGCCACGATGCGGACGGTCCCGGGCAGTCCGGAGCGCCCGAGGGGGGACGTAATCCGCACGTTGAGGCCCGATTGTGGCGCAGCCGCAGGAAGTCCCGCCGTCAGCGACAGCAGGGCGAAGAGGACGAGCGGAACGGCTCGATGGCGCATGTATGCGACGAGAGGGTCGTATGGATTAACGGGACAGATCTCTGCCCCGCACGAATCCCCGCAAACTGCCCGCCAGCGCAATTCAGGGAAAAAACCGCTGACTCAGACCAAAAGTCGCGTCCGCGGCTGACTTTCTGATATGCGGGGCACGATTATCTCAGTCCGGGGCCGGCGCCTCCCCTTGGACGTCTGTCGAGAGAAGGATCGCGAGCCAGCCTGCCAGCACCAGGGGCGCGAGCTGCAGGCCGGTCAGATAGGCGACTGGCGGCGTTGCAAGAGGACTGAGGAAGGCAGCGGTTGTCGCCCACCGCAGGACGGGCAATCGACGCAAAACGAGGATCCCGGCGGAGGTGATGAACGCGGGCATCAGAACGACCAGGTCGTACAGAAACAGATGGGGCGCCGTGAGCACGATCGAGATCGCGAGCAGCGCGACGCGTCGCAAGGGGTCCGGAGTGCGCCTCCATCTATGGGCGGTCACGGCCCACACCGCCGCCGCGCTGACGCCATACGCGATCGTCGCCGCGGCGCCTGACAGGAGCTGGCTCCAGAGCGTTCTGAGAGAAAACATCAAAGAGGGCGTCACTGCGAGCGCATCAGGGGCGCGGGCCGCCGACAGCGTATTGCTGATGAATGCCCCGACAACGCCAATCCCGACGAGGGGAACGACGACCAGGACCTGCGCGACGGCGAGAGCGACGGCCGCCAAGGCCATGGTGCCTTCGCCCGCCAGCACACACACCGCGACTGCCGGAACGAAGAGCGAGAGTTTGTATCCAAGAATCCCGAGGGCGAGCCCCGCAAGCAGCTTCGAGCCCCGGGCGAGCGCCGAGACGACGAGCGCGAGCGAGACGACCGTCAGCGCCGAGAGCTGTCCGGCGAGCACGAGGTAGGCAAGCGGGGGAAACGCGGCCGTGACCGCCAGGACCGGATGCCACCATTCGAGCAGCGGCGGACAGGCGCGCCAGCATCGCCGAACGGCCCACACGGTTCCTGCGATGGTGATGGAAATCCAGAGCGCGAGCGCCGGCAGGTATGGAATCAGAGACAGCGGCGCCAGCACGATCGCCACCTGTGGGCCATACAACGGCGGGTACGAGACGCGCGCCGCCGGCGCCAGATAGGGCTGCTGCGCGCTCCGAAACTTCACGTCGTCTTCGAGCGAATCGAAACGCCCGGACGCGGCCAGCGACGCCATCGTGTAGAACTGGGCGAAGTCGTTGCCCTTCTGGACTCCGGAGTACCTGCCGAGCGGACCCGGCGACAGCAGGTCCGCAGCGACGGCGGTCCAGAGCAGGGCCGCGAGCAGCGACGCGTGCAGGGTCAGATCGCGGGCCGCGGCGCGTCGGCGGCGCTGCTTCCGCGGGCCAGGATCGTGCGTCATGGAGACAGCCAGGTCGGCCGAATGATAGCGCGGCGATTCGCGCGCGCGGGCCGCTTATAATCGGCGCGCTTCACCATGATCGCGTCCACCGGCCCTCCGTCCGGACAGCAGTCAGCCGTTCGCCGTCCGTCGGAGGACGCTGCCGGCATCGTGATCCTGCGGTGCGCGCTCTTCGCCGCGCTGCTCGCAGGGCTCGCGAGGACGTGGGCCGATCCCGATCTCTGGGGCCACGTGCGATTCGGCCGCGACATTCTGGCCGCCGGAATCACGCGTACGGATCCGTACTCCTTCACGAGCGACATTCCCTGGCTCAATCATGAATGGCTGGCCGAAGTGGCCATGAGCGCGGCGTGGCAGGCCCTGGGGGCCTTCGGCCTGGTCCTGCTCAAAATGGGCTTGATCGGAGTCGCCTTGATCTCGGTCGCGCGCACGCTGACGCTCGATCGCCTTCGGGGACCCATCCGGGATCTCCTCCTCTTCGCCACGCTGGCCGGCTTGTGGTCGCGCGTCTTTGTGATGCGGCCGCAGGTCTTCTCCATTGCGCTCTTCGCCCTCGCCCTCTGGATAATCCGATCCGCCGAGCACGGCCGCGCCGGCCGGCTCTGGCTCCTGCCGGCGGTATTCGCTCTCTGGGTCAACCTCCATGGCGGCTGGATCGTGGGACTGGGAGTTCTGGCGATGTGGTCGCTCGGAGAGGCGTCGACGTCCCGCCGCTCGAGCGTGCCGATGCTCGGCGGCGTCGTCGTGCTCGCCGCGCTCGCGACCCTCGCCAATCCGTATGGCTTCGGGATGTGGAGGTTTCTGGCCGGGACGGTCAGCCTGAACCGCCCGAACGTGAACGACTGGCGGCCTCTGTTCGAATCGGGTTCCGCGGTGATCGTTCCCTGGCTGATCACCGCGGCGCTCGCGATGGCCGCGTTCGCCCGCGGCCGTCGAGCGATTCCGGTCAGCCACGCGCTCATCGTTCTGGCTCTCGGACTCGGCTCGATTCGCGTCAACCGGCTCGATGTCTTCTTCAGCCTGAGCGTCGTGCTGCTGATCGCGAAGCACATCGCGGACGGAAGTGCGGACGATCGAGCTCGACCCATGCCGCACTGGACACGTCGAGTCGTTGCCGCTGCCGTTCTCGCGGCGGCGATTGCCGGCGCGGCGGCGTGGCACTTTCGATCGTCTGTCACCTGCCTGAGGCTCGATGGACCCTGGATGCCGGAGCGTGAGGCCGGGGCATTCATCGTCCAGAATCAGTTGAGCGGCCGCATGTTGACGTGGTTCGACTGGGGACAGTACGCGATCTGGCACTTCGCGCCGCGGATCCAGGTCTCTCTCGACGGCCGGCGGGAGACGGTCTATTCCGATGCGTTCGTGGCGGCGCACCTGCAGTTGTACTTCGATCCCGGATCGCAGGAGGAGCTGCTGCGCCGGCTCGCGCCCGACTACGCGTGGATTCCCACCGGCATTCCGCTCGTCGCGGCGCTCGAACGCGAGGGCTGGCATCGAGCGTATTCAGGACCAGTTTCGATCGTGCTTGCACGGCGGGTCGCCGCCCTGACACCGCCGCGCCCGCTTGCGTCACCAGCCTGTTTCCCAGGACCGTAGTGTCAGCACACTTCGATCCGCCGTCTGCGACGAAGGGGACCTCGACGCGCACCGGTGATCTGCGCTGGCACCTGGTGGCTGTCTGGTGTGCCCTGTCGGCGCTGCTGCTCACGGCGACGAGGACCGACCCCGACTTGTGGGGACACGCGAAGTTCGGACTCGACTTCCTCGCAACGCGGCACTTCCCCGCTGTCGATCCCTATTCCTTCACGCAGGATCGACCATGGATCAATCACGAGTGGCTCAGCGAAGCGCTGACCGCCATCGCGTTTCGTGCAGTTGGAGCGGCGGGGATCGTTCTCCTCAAATCGGTCGTCGTCGCTTCCGTCATCGCGATACTTCTGCTACGGCTCAGAGGAGCGACGCTCGTCATCGCCACGATCGTCGCGACCGCTGCTCTGGTGAGCGCGCTTCCACTGACCGGCACCATGCGGCCGCAGATCTGGTCGCTGCTGTGTCTGGCGATGCTGATGATCTTTCTAAGTCCTGATGGACGCCCGACGATCGTCAGGACAGCCGGGTTGTGCGCGCTCTTCGCTCTGTGGGCCAATCTGCACGGCGGCTGGATCACGGGCGCTGCCGCGCTCGGCGTGTATTGCGCGATTCGGGGACTCCGGAATCCGCGCGCCGTGGTCGCGTGGATGGCGGTCTTCGGCCTTTCGATGGCGGCCACGCTCATCAACCCTTACGGCGCGACGCTCTGGCGTTTTCTTGCGGGTACGGTGAGAGCCTCGAGACCGGACATCACTGAATGGGAGCCGTTCGGTCTCCACGAGCCGGCGATCATGTGGGTCTCCGTGCTGGTGCCGATCGCCGCATTCGCACTGCTCGCGCGACGGCACCCGGGCCGGATCGCTTTCGAGACCTGGGGCGTAGCGATTCTTCTGATCGCTGCAGGCCTCCGCGTCTCTCGTGTGGCACCGCTCGTCGCGCCCGCCGTACTCGTGCTGCTCGGCCCGCTGATCGCGAGCGAGTGGGCCGGGCTGGGGCGCCTTCCCGCCGTCCGACCGGCCGCGGTTCTCGTCTTTTCAATTCCGGTCCTGACGGCCCTTGCGGCCGTGTGGGCTCCGGTCGCCGCTGCCTTTCGGTGCCTCCCCATTCAGGACTCGTGGGCGCCCGATCGAGAGGCGGCGGCGTATCTCGAGAACCTGCACGGGCGGATCTGGATCGCGTTCGATTGGGGCGAGTACGCAATCTGGCACTTCGGGCCGCAGCTCAAAGTCTCGATCGACGGCCGGCGCGAGACGGTCTACAGCGACGACGTCATTCAATGGCATCGCGCGTTCGACGTGGGAGCGCCGTGGGCCCGGGCTCGCTTCCTGGCTGCGAAGCCTGAGTATGTGTGGCTGCGCAGCGATCGCACCGCGACGCGAGACTGGCTTGCCGCGAACGGGTACAGGATCGACGCAAGTACCCAATCGTCTTTCGTGGCCGTTCGAAACGACCTGACGCCGCTCGAGAAACCGTCGAACGCCATGCCCCGATGTTTCCCGTGAAGACGCGTCCAACGCCGGCCGATCTTGGGTTGAATCGTCTTGCGATGCGCCTGCTGCTGGTCCAGGCCGTCCTCGCCGTGCTCTTTCTTGCGGCGCTCCCGCGAGTTGGTCTCACGGTGGCGTGGTCGACGGTCGCCCCATTCCTCGTCGGAGATCTTGCACTGGCGGGTTTCTGGCTCTACTTCTTGCGGGTGCCCGGCCGGCCGCGAGAGTGGATCGTTCCCGAGACCCTCGCGGCGCAGCTGCTCCTTTTGACGTTGTCGCACGTTCTCAGTCCGGCCCAGTACGTCGCCGTCGCATTCAGGCGTCCTCTGATCGACCATGCTCTGGCATCCGCCGACAGCGCGCTGGGCATCAACGTCGCCAGGCTGGCGGCGTGGACGCTGGCGCATCCGCGCGTCAACGTGCCCCTCGTTGCCGCGTACTCCACTTTCCTACCGCAGCTCGTGGTGCTCGCCGCGATCCTCGGGATTGCCCTGCGCGATCGAGAGGCGCTGTGGGAGTATGTCTTCCACTTCCACGTCTGCGCGACGCTGACCGTAGCCGTCCTGGCGATGTTTCCGGCCGCGTGCGCCTTCCAATATCTGGGCTTCGCGTCGACGCTGGACCAGACGCGATTCATCGCGCAGTTCAACGGGCTGCGGGACGGCACGTTCACCGTGATCCGGTTCAATGACATGGAAGGACTCATATCGCTGCCATCGTTTCATGCAGCCGGCGCATTAATGGTGGTCTGGGCATTGCGGCGACATCCGAAGGCGATGGCCCCGGCTGTCGTTCTAAACGTGGCTCTTATCGCCGCGACCGTTTTTACGGGCGCGCACTACGTCGTCGATGTGCTCGCCACCTTTGTGATGTTCGCCGGCAGTGTCGTGCTCTGGAGGCGATACGGACAATCGCTGCTCGTTCAGCACCGGGTGTAGCCGCTCGCTCTGGCGTCAACGGCGTTTTCGGACGGATCGAGCGCTTGCGGGAAGGACGTTGAAGGTCGCCGAAACCTCCTGGCCGAACATCGAGCCGGACATGCGGGAACGTGCGGTGTACTGACCGGGCACGTCGGCCGTGAACTGCGCCGACGCGTTGCCGGCGGCATCGAACGGCACTTTCGCCACGACGGCGCCGTTCACCGTGAATATCACGCTCAGAGCGGTCGGCGGCGTGTCCTTGGACGGGTCCTTGGGCGTCTCCGACTCCAGGGTCGCTCGCAGCGTGACCGGTTGTCCGCTCGACACGACATCGGGTTCGGCTCTGAGCCGGAGATGTTTCGATCGATCGGGCGAACTGGACCAACTGAAGATCCCCGGCGAGCCCGCAACACCATTTGCCGGCCCGGAAGCCGAGCCGTCGCCCGTTCCGGCCGGCGGCGCCGCATGGCCGGCAGTCGCCGCCGCCAGAGCGTCGGCGCCGCGGCCCGCCGCGGTCCGGCCGTCTTTGGTCTCGGATGGCTCCTCGACGACGAAATAGAGCGGATGATATCCGCGGGATTCGGCGATCGCGAAGAACCGATTCGCCTTTGCCCTGCCCTCGGCGCTGAGCGCGTACAGGACCCCAAGGGAAGCCAACAGCGCAAACACGAGCACCGTGGCAGGGGGGCCCAGCGACTCCGCGATCCAGTCGCCGAGCGTCCGCTCGAGCACGAGAAGAACGAATCCGGCGACGAGCACCAGGAAGATGTCGATGCCGGTGTGCGTGAATTGAACCGCGAGGGCCGCGACGAACAGGATGGCCATGCCCCATCCGATCGGCCGCACGCGCGAAGGCGACAATGGGCCGGCGTCAGCCATGGTGCTCTCTCCCGCTTCCGCGGCGGCCGCGCAACGCGCTCACGACAGGAGCCGTGCCAGTCCCTCCACGCAGCCGCGCAGAAAGTCCTCGACCCATCCGAGCGTCGAGCTCGTCCCTCCGGTCATCATCACCACGAAGAGGACGAGCATGATCAAAGGAACGGCGGTCATCAGCCCGTCGCGTCCGCCGCTGCCAGAAGTGCGCATGGTCGTTTCCAGCAGTTACGCGTACGTCGCCGGCATTTCCCGATCGTCGACGAAATAGGCCGCGCACGCCGCCTCCAGCAGCTCGCTCGTCAGCTCGGCGGGCTGGCCGAGATACTCGGCGAGCGACATGACCTGACTGAGGAGGTCCCGCGGCTGACAGCCGCGAAGCTGAATCTGGCGCGGTTTGAAGTACGACGACAGCAGGGTTTCGACGACGTCCGCGCGGTACTCGAGTCGCTGCTCGCGGCAGCAATTCTGGAAAATCTGCAGGAACTCCGCCTTCGTCGGGCTCTCCGCGAAGATCTTGTAATGGATGCGGCGCAGAAACGCCTCGTCCACGAGCTCGGCGGGACGGATGTTCGTCGCGAAGACGATCATCGTCATGAACGGGATGTCGAACTTCTGTCCCGTCCGGAGCGCGAGGAAGTCCACCCGGCTCTCGAGCGGCACGATCCACCGGTTCAGCAGGTCGCGGGGCGAGCAATGCTGGCGCCCGAAATCGTCGATCACGAGGACGCCGCCGTTGGCGACGGCCTGAATCGGCGCGCGGTAGAACCCGAGCGACGGGCTGTAACTGAGCTCCAATTGATCGAGCGACAGTTCTCCGCCCACCATGACCATCGGACGCCGGCACCGCACCCATCGGCGGTCGATATCGTCGCCGAGATCCAGTCCGGAAACTTCCGGTTCCGGTACCACGATGTGATTGACGGGGTCGAAGAAGCGGATGATGCCGCCTTCCACCTCGAGCGCGTGCGGGACGTAGATGTCGCCATCGAGCAGCTTGTGGATCGCCTGGGAGATGACCGTCTTCCCGTTTCCCGGCGGTCCGTACACGAACATCGAGTGTCCCGCATTCACCGCCGGCCCAAGCTGATCGAGGACGCGCTCGCTGATGACCAGATGGGAGAAGGCCTTGCGTACCGCAGGTCGATCGACCCCGTGCCGCGCCGATTCCCTGAAGGCGTTCATGTACCGCCGATACTGTTCGAGCGGTACTGGCGCATGCCCGACGTAGTGGTTCTGTTCGAGGAAGAGCATCGCGCGCGAGCGGCCCGTGTCGGTGATACGGTAGTGATACGACGCGCCGCCCAGGGCACCGCCGTAAATCTCGACCTGATGCTGCTGCTTGATCGTCCCGAGCACCGGCTCCAGGGCCCGGAACGGCAGGCCCAGACGGCGCGACAGCTCGGTGCCCGTCAGCTCGCCCGAAAAATGCAGCGTCTTCAGCACCAACTGCGTGATCAGATCGACGGAGAGTCCGGCCTCCGCCAGCGTCGCGGGCGCCGGAAGCTCCAACTGCGTCATTGTCTCAACGATGCTCATCAGCCTGCTCCGGGTGAAGGGCGGCACGACGCGCCTGCACGGCCCGCCGGCTCGCCATCGTCAGCGACTCGTCTGCCATCGAGGCTTCGTCGAATGCTTCAGCCGCTTTGAGGTATCTGCCAGTCGCGAGGCGAAGCATCCCCACGTTGTACCAACTGTCGCCGCTGGGACCGCCGATCATCAATTGCCGTTCCGCGCCGGCGGCGTCGTTGCCGACCACGTACGCCAGCGCGAGGTTGTTGCGCGCCGGTTCGAAGGCGGGCGACTCGGCCAGCGCCATTCGGCAGTAACCCTCGGCGGCGCGGCTCTGTCCTCCCGACAGCTCGAGATAGCACAGGTTGTTCAGCGCATATGCCGCGTGGCTGTCGAGAGCGACGGCACGTTCGTACGCGGCGCGCGCATTCACCGTCTGTCCGAGCGCCTGCATGATGGTGCCGAGCGTGTTGTAGATTTCCGGCGACGTCGGGTTGCAGTGGAGCGCGCGATACGCCTCGCCCATCGCCACGTCCGCACGTCCCCATCCGCGCCAGAGCCGCGCCATGCCGTCGAGCGCCGCGGCGTCGCAGCGATCCAGCGCGGCCGCCCGCTGCAGATGCCGGAACGCGTAATCCAGCACGCCGGCATCGCGGTAGGCCGCTGCCACGGCCCGATGGTGCGCCGGCGTCTCCTGCATGGCCAGCAGCAGGAGCGCTTTGGCCAGCGCCGAGTCTTTCGTCTCGAGCGATGGCAGCAGCGAGGACTTTGGCGTGGGCGGCGCGAGCAGCTTTCGCACGTCCTGCAGCTTCTTCTGCAACTGCGGCGGTTTCACGCCCGGCTCGTCGAACGAGACCGAGGGCTCGCCCGGCCGGACGAAGCGCGACGCGAATCGCGATTCCCGCGCCGCGCAGCCTCCGCAGGCGACAGCGAACGCGAGCGCCGCGATCGGCGCCCGCCCGACTGTCGCGCCGAGTCGCGCGCGCGCCGTCAACTGCCGCAGGTAAGACATGCCAGCACTCGCGTTGTGATCGCCCGCGTCCTACTCGTCGTCGCGCCCGAGGCGGGAACGGCGCCTGAGCAAATACAGCAGCAGGAACGTAACCGCCAGCACGAGCAGGACGATATTGGTGGTACTCATCGGCTCAGCCTTCTCCTTGAAACACTATTTCGCACGGTCGACGACGTCGGGTTTGAACAGGCGGAAGTATTCGATGACCGCCGGTCCGAGAATCGCGACATACAACGCCGGAAACAGACAAAAGACGAGCGGGAACACGAGTTTGACGCCGATCTTGCCGGCGCGCTCCTCCGCCGCCTGGCGGCGCTTCGTCCGCGAGACCTCGGCGTGCGTCCTCAGCGCCTGCGCGATGCTCGTCCCGAAGCGATCGGTCTGAATCAGCATCGCCACCAGGGATCTGACTTCGTCTACCTTCGTGCGGGACGCAAAATTCTTGAACGCCTCGAGCCGCGGCTTGCCCGCGCGCATCTCGGTGGTGACGAGCCGGAGCTCGTCGGCGAGCGCGGGGTACGCAATGTCGAGGTCGTCGCTCGTCTTCAGAATGGCCTGATCGATGCTCGAGCCGGCCTCGATGCAGACGATCATCAGATCGAGCGCGTCCGGCAGGCCGTTGCGGACCTGCTTCTGCCGCAGGGCGGTCTGGCGTCCGAGCCAGACGCTCGGCAGCACGAAGCCGAAGGCCGCCGCCAGCAGCGCGAAGTACCAGCGCGAGAATCCGAAGAACAGGAGCGCCGCCCCGCCGGCGACGAATGGCAGCAGGCTCTCCGCGGTGCCGTACACGACCGCGGCGGTCAGCGTCCTGTAGCCCGCGGCCGCGAGCCGCCGCCGGAGGCGCGACATGTCCTTGGGAGACTTCGGCACCAGTTGCTGGAAGCGCTTGACCCATGGGGCCGGCGCTTCGCTGAGCTGCAGTTGCGCCAGGACGCTGTTGCTGCCGCCGCGCCGCGACAACCGGCGGATCTCACGCTGTTCGGGCGCGCTCCATGTGAGCAGGGCCGACGCGAGGGTTCCCCCGATGAGGGCCACCGAGCCGAAGATCGCAATCAGAACGAGCAGGAATGGAGTGGTCATACGTCCTCAGTATTCGATCCGCACGATCCGTCTGATGATGAACACGCCGATCACCTGCAGGACGAGCGCGCCGACGATCATCCGGATGCCCAGGGGATCGGTGTAGAACTTCGAATAGGTGTCGCCGCTCGTGACCGCGAAGAACAGGCCCAGACTCACGGGCAGCGCGGACAGAATCCAGCCGGTGATCCGGCCGTGCGCCGAGATGACCCGCACCTGGCGCTTCACCCGGAAGCGATCGCGGATGATCGATGACAGGTTGTCCAGCACCTCTGACAGGTTGCCGCCTGCTTCCCTCTGCGTCAGCACGGCCGTCACGAAGAACCGGGCATCGAGAGTCGGGATGCGCTCGGCAAAGGACTTCAACGCCTGCGGCAGCGGCATGCCGAAGTTCTGCTCGTCGAACAACTGACGGAACTCCGGACCGACCGGCGCGCGCATCTCGTCGGCGACCATCGAAAGCCCGGTCGTCAGCGCATGACCCGCGCGCAGGGCGCGCGCGAGCAGGTCGATCGCCTCGGGAAACTGCTCTTCGAACTTCACCATCCGCCGGTTGCGCTCGAAGCGCAAGAGCCCGTATGGGACGCACGCGGCGCCGATCGCGAACCCGATGCCGACGAGCGGCAGGTGCAGGAATCGATCGACGGCGATGTAGGCGAGGCCCGCCAGGCAGCCCGACGCCAGAATCACCGAGCTGACGGTGACCTTTATGCCGGATTGCGAGATGGTGCGCTGCAGCGGGTCGATCAGGCGGCCGGCGCTCCCCAGCAGGCTGTCGAGAACCCCGACATCGCTCAGCCGCTCCGGCTGCTTGAGCAGCGCGCCGATGGCAATCCGCGTCTTCGGCGTCCGCTTGAGGCGCTTCCGGAGCGCCTTCTGCTCTTCGGACTCCGCGCGGTCCACGAACAGCCAGTACAGCCCGTAGACGATGCCCACGACGAGGACGAACGTGACGATCACGATTTGCATGGTCACTACCTCTTACGCGACAGCCTGCACGTGCTCGAACATGTCGATCGGCAGGCGAATGCCCATCGTCGCCAGGCGCTCGGCGCACTTCGGGCGGACGCCGGTGGCGCGGAAGCGGCCCGTCACCTTGCCCTCCGGCGTCAGTCCGGTGCGCTCGAACACGAAGATCTCCTGCATGGTGATCACGTCCTGCTCCATGCCCGTGATTTCGCTGATGGCGGACACTTTGCGCGTGCCATCGGGCATGCGCGAGATCTGCACGAGCATGTTGATCGCCGAGGCGATCTGTTGGCGCACGGCGCGATCCGGGATGTTCAGGTTGGCCATCGCGACCATCGTGTCGAGCCGATACAGCGCGTCGCGCGGGCTGTTGGCGTGGATGGTCGTCAAGCTGCCGTCGTGGCCGGTGTTCATCGCCTGAAGCATGTCGAGCGCTTCTTCGCCGCGGACCTCGCCGACGATGATGCGGTCGGGACGCATGCGCAGCGCGTTGACCACCAGTTGGCGCTGGCGCACGGCGCCCTGGCCTTCGATGTTCGCCGGACGGGTTTCCATGCGCACGACGTGGCGCTGGCGGAGCGTGAGCTCCGCGGCATCCTCAATCGTGACGATGCGCTCGCGCTCCGAGATAAAGCTCGAGAGCGCGTTGAGCAGCGTGGTTTTTCCGGCGCCCGTTCCCCCTGAGATCACGATGTTCAGCCGCGCCGCCAGCGCGCCCTGCAGGAAATCGAGCATCGGCTGCGTCAGCGACTCGCGGCCGACGAGATCCTGCGCGCCGATGCGATCGGTGCGGAAGCGGCGGATGGACAGCACCGGGCCGTCGAGCGCCAGCGGCGGAATCACGGCGTTGACGCGCGAGCCGTCCTGCAGCCGCGCGTCGACCATCGGGCTGGACTCGTCGATGCGGCGCCCCACCATGCTCACGATCCGCTCGATGATGCGATACAGGTGCGCGTCGTTCTGAAACGTGATGTCCGTTTCCTCGAGGCGTCCCTCGCGCTCCACGTAGACCTGATTGAATCGATTCACGAGAATGTCGGAGATGCTCGGATCCTTCAGCAGCGCTTCGAGCGGCCCGAGCCCGAAGATCTCGTGGAGGACGTCCGTGATCAGCGAATCGCGCTCGAACAGGCTGAGGGGCGTCGTCTGGCTCTCACGCTCGAGGAGCGTCAGAATGAGATCCTTGATTTCCGGCTCGGCGTCCTCGCGCTTGACGCGCGACAGCCGCTCGAGATTGAGCCGGCCGAGCAGCTCGTTGTGAATGCGCCCCTTCAGCTCCTGATACTGCGGCGATCGAACATCCGCGGCGCTCTGCTGCGCCCCGGAAAGCTGAAACAGACTCGTAATGGCCATTACCGCGTCTCCTGGGCTGTGCCCTTGCGCGCGCCGAAGAGGCTGAATCGGCCCGCGGCCGGCCGCTCTTTGGTCGCCTTCTTCTCCATGCCTGTCAGAGCTTTCGCAAAGCGCACGAACGCACCAGACAGCTCGTTGTGATTGTCGACGGTCACCGGAATCCCCTTGTTGAGCGCCTGCAGCGCGCGGCGATAGTCGCTCGGAAACGTGAACTTCAC
>DATJFE010000050.1:0-81732 GCA_035495955.1 Vicinamibacterales bacterium
CACCGAAAATCAAGATCCGACCCCGGACGACCGCAATGTCCGCGCCACATCCTCCAGCGATTGGCCGCGCAGTCGCGCATACGCCCGCCGCTCCGCCCTGTCCCGGTCGATCGCCCACGCCTGCAGGAGCGTCCGGATCGACTCCGGCGGCTGCTGCGCCACGAACACCAGATCCCCATCCGGCGACGACCGGATCACCACCGCATGAAGCGGACCCGGCGCCGCCGCGCCAAACGCGCGTATCCACCCCGCGACGCGCGCGTCGCCAAACTCGGACGGCGCATCCTGCCCGTCGATCCCAATCAACAGCACGTCCGGCTTCACCCCGTCTCGCTCGACCGCCAGATCCGCAAGCAGCGCCGCCAGCGACCAGCGCGTCAGCTCGGTCCACTCCCGCGCGCGCTCGGGCGCAGCCGACGTTTTCCAGTACCAGCCGAGCCCGGTCGAGAGCATCGCATCGGCGCGCCCCCGCGGATCGGCGCCGAAGACGTCCACGGCGTACGCGATCGGCCCGTTCTCGCGCAGATAGCACACCAGCCCGCTGCGGGCGCGCCCGCGACGCCGCAACCGCCGCAGGATCCAGTCCACGTCAGCGGGCCCCCGCGCGAAGCACTTAACTCTCCGCTCTCGCCGGCAGCATCTGCCGGATTTCGGCGGGCACGATCTCGACGTTCAGGGCCCCGCGCTCGAACAGACGAACCGCCGCGGCAGCGACGGCGGGATCGAAATGCTTGCCGGCGCCGTGTTCAACCAGCTTGATCGCCTCTTCCGGCGGGATGGCGCCGCGATAGGTCCGCGTGGACGTCAGGGCATCGTAGAAATCCGCGACCGCAAGCAGTCGGCCCAAAAAGGGAATCGCCTCGGCCTTGAGTCCCTCCGGATAGCCGCTGCCGTCCCATCGCTCGTGATGGTACTGGACCCCCGGCAGCACGGCCTTCACCGTCTCGCTCTGGATGTTGCCGAGGATGCGCGCGCCGTGCAGGGCGTGCTTCTGCATTTCGCTGAATTCCTCCGCCGTCAGCTTGCCCGGCTTGTTGAGGATGGAATCGGGCACCGCAATCTTGCCGACGTCGTGGAGGAGCGCCGACAGCTCCGCCGTCTCGCGCTCGGCTTCGCTGAGACCGAGCTCCCGCGCGAGCTGTCCGGTCAGCGCCGCGACCCGCTCCGAATGACGATGCGTGTAGCCGTCGCGGGCGTCGATCGTCGCGGCGATCGCCTTGATCGTATCGAGCAGCAGCCGCTCGAGCTCGCCCATCAGCCGGACGCGGTGCATCGCCACGCCAGCCTGGTTTCCGATCACCGCCAGCAGCTCCAGATCCGCCTCGTTGAAGCGGCCGGCGCCGCTCAGGCTGTCGACGTAAAGGGCGCCGAGGACGTCGTCGGTTGTTCTGAGCGGCACGCACATGACGGAGCGGATGCGCTGCCCGATCACGCTCTGCCCGTCCGCGAAGCGGGCGTCGCTGCTCGCGTCATGGGCGAACACGGAAATCCCCTGCGTGATGACGTCCGATACGAGCGTCCGGCTCACAGGAAAGCGTGCAGCGGCGTGCGCCTTCGAGCGCGCCGCGAGCACCTCGGCCTGCCCGGTCGCCGAGTCCCGGCGCCGCAGCACGATCGCGCAGCGATCAGCTTCGACGACCTCGAGGATCGCGCGCAGCGTCGCGTCCGAGAGCCGTTCGATGTCTCTGGCGCCGGACAGCAGCTCGCTGACGCGGTGCAGGGAGGAGAGGTGGCGCTGCGCGCGCTTGAGCAGGGCGAGCTCGGGCCCCGCCCCTTCGGCCGCGACGGCAAGCCAGTCGATGCTCGACGGCTCGATGCGCCGCTGAATGACCGATTCGACGCTCGACTCGTCGTCGAAGACCGCCTCGCCCGCGGCGTGCGGCGCGGCCGACGGATCGCGGACCTCGAGGATCGCCGCGCCGAGCCGGATCACATCGCCCGAACGCGCCGTCGCGTCCCTGATCGACCGCTCGTTGATGAACGTGCCGTTGGCCGACTCGAGATCCTTGACGCGGAGCACGCCGTTCTCGTACGCGATCGTGCAGTGCCGGCGCGAGACCGACGGATCGTCGAGCTGAAGATCGCACTGCGGCGTGCGCCCGGCCGTCAGCGTCTGCCCCGGCGAGAGCCCGTACGTGCGATCCGTATTGCGGACGATCAACTCGTAACGGTCGGCCATGAATGAGAGGGCCTCATTATCGCACTAGAATGACGCATGCCGATTTTTCGACTGCTTGCGCTTGCGCTGCTCTTTTTCCAGTTTCCGCCGCCATCGGTCGACGTGCCCACGAACGCGTCTCCGGCGTGGCTGTCGCCGTATCGCGACGCCTCGTCGCGCCTGATCGGCGAAGCCGTCTCGAGCGACGCCGCGTGGCAGCGGCTCGCCTATCTCGGCGACACGTTCGGCAACCGTCTGAGCGGATCGCCCAATCTCGAGGCGGCGATCCGGTGGGCGGTCGACGAGATGAAGAAGGACGGACTCGAGAACGTCCACGCCGAGCCCGTGAAAGTGCCGCACTGGGTCCGTGGACGCGAGAGCCTCGAGATCGCCGGCCCGATTCCACAGCCGCTGGTGATGCTCGGCCTCGGCAACAGCGTGGGCACGCCGGCCGATGGCATCGAGGCGGAGCTGATCGTCGTGCACAGCTTCGAAGAGCTGGACGCCTCGCGCGGCCGTGTGAAGGGAAGAATCGTACTCTTCAACGTGCCTTTCACCACCTATGGCGAGACCGTGAGATTCCGGTCGACGGGTCCTTCTCGCGTGGGCGCCCTGGGCGGCGTGGCGATGCTGGTGCGATCGGTCGGCCCGGCCGGGCTCCGCACGCCCCATACCGGCGCGCTCGCGTATGCGGACGACCAGCCGCGGATTCCCGCGGCGGCCGTCACGGCGGAGGACGCCGCGCGGCTGCAGCGGATGGTCGATCGCGGCGCCGGCGTTCGCCTGAAGCTGATGATGGAGGCCCACTTCCTTCCCGACGCCGATTCGGCCAATGTCGTCGGCGACTTGCGCGGACGAGAGCTGCCCGACGAAGTGGTCCTCGTGAGCGGACACTTCGATTCATGGGACATCGGCACCGGCTCGACCGACGACGGGGGCGGCGTCGTCGCCGCATGGGAAGCGCTGCGGCTGATGAAGAAGCTGGACCTGCGCCCGCGCCGGACGATTCGCGTCGTGTTATGGACCAACGAGGAGAACGGCGGCCGCGGCGGGCTCGCGTACCGGGACCGGCATCTCGCGGAGCTCGCAAAGCACGTGCTGATGCTCGAATCGGACAGCGGCGTGTTCAGGCCGACGGGCTTCGGGTTCACGGGCAGCGACACCGCGCGCGCGCGCGTCCGCGAGATCGCCACGCTCTTGTCGGGAATCCACGCCAACGCGATCGGCGCGGCGGGCGGAGGCGCCGACATCGCTCCCAGCGTGCAGCAGGCGGCCATCCCGTCGATGTCGCTGGAAGTGGACGGCGATTACTTCCTGATTCATCACACGCCCGCCGACACCGTCGACAAGATCGAGCCGCTCGACGTCGCACGCTCGGCGGCGGCGATCGCCGTGATGGCTTACGTGGTTGCGGAAATGCCCGAAAGAATCCGGTAATCGGGAGATTGCCCGATTACCCGATCTTGATCGTGTACAGCAAGTAATCGCCGACCTTGAGATCGTCGTCGTCGGGCTTCTCGGTGTCGATGTCGTCGACCGGAATCAGCGAGACGACCGCGATCCGCCGTCCCGCCATGCGGCGCGCCGTCCCGGCCGCCGTCCCCTCGGCGTAATCGCTGTGGAAGGCGCCGTTGATATGGACAACCGTGGGGCGGCGCGCCGCGTACTTCTTCGACGCCTCGGCGATCGATTCCGCCATCGTCTCGTCCTTGAGACACTGTGCGAGATAGAAGCGATCGTTCTTCGCGCGGACGTCCGCCGCCTGCGAGTCCCCGGACGGCGGATGATCGCCCATCATCTTGTGAAAACGGTCGTAGTAGTCGCCGGCCGCCGGACACTGCACGTCGACCGCCGCGAACGGCCGGTCGCTGCCGAGGCCGTCGACGACGGACATGCCCGTTTTCGAGACGTCGGTCGCGATACGGCGCGGCACGTCGGACGCGATGACCGGGATCTGGTGGGCCTTCGCGAATTCGATCAGCGGGCGGTAGTCGGTCGCGTAGCGGGGCCATGGCCGCGATCCGGCCAGGAACCGCTCCTCGGTAATCGCGCCCGCGAGGTATTGATCCAGCAGCGGTTGCACGTCGCGCTCGAACATCTCGAGCGCGAACACGAGCGTCACGCGGCGGCGGACGAGTCCCTCGAGCACGGCGAGCTCGAGGCGATGCGTGTTGGGGTCGTCGTGCTGCTCGCCAAGGAAGACGACGTCGGCGCGCGCGAGATCGGCCAGCATACTTTCGAAGTCGGCAAACGTCTTCTGTCTCGTGTCGTACACGCGCTGCGGCACGTACGAACTGACGATCGGCGGGTGCATGGTCGGCTGTGGAGGCGGCTGAAGAATCGGTATGAGGACCGCGGCGACAAGGACAGTGAACATATTCGAATTGTTCGCCTCGCGCCGGATGGTGTCAATGCTCTGTTAAGCGGAAGCTCCGGTGGGCGCTGACGGATTTCCGGCACCCGCGATGCCGGAAAGCTGGCGATCGTGCAGGCGCGACAGCGCGAGCTGCGCCGCGATCGATCCGATCAGCGCGAACAGCATGTCCCACTGCGTGTCCCACACGTCGCCCTGCGTGCCGAGAAAATCCGCGGCGGCCGATCCTCCAACGACCGCCGAACCCCACTCGATGAATTCATAGCAGGCGCTGATCGCGAGGCAGATGGAGCTGACGATGAAGAACAGCCAGCCGCCGCGCCGGAGCGGCGTGCGGCGCAGGAGCACCTCGCGCGCGACGATCGCCGGCACGAAGCCCTGCGCGAAGTGGCCGATTCGGTCGTAGTGGTTCCGAGAGAAGTGAAAGATCTTCTGCATCCAGAAGCCAAGGGGCACGCGCGCGTACGTGTAGTGGCCGCCGAGCATCAGGATGCCTGCGTGGACGAAGATCAGCGTATAGACCATCGGCGTCAGCGGAAAACGACGGTACGTCGCGACGAGAATCGGGACGGCGATGAAGATCGGAAAGACCTCCATGACCCAGGTGCCCATTTCGTAGGCGTGGACGGCGGATAACGCCAGGAGGATCACGCCCGCGATGAGGAGCGTGATGGGATAGGTCGCGCCGCGCATGCGGCCGATTCTACTTGACCGGTGCGGCAGCCGCTCCCCAGATGCGGCGCGTGCGCTCGCCTTGCAGGAATACGATGGCCTGGAGCCGGTCTATGCGCCAGTCGCGCTGCACCCGCAGCTCGGCGCTCCTTGCCGGCTGCGCCGCGAAGTCGGCGAGAGCCGGAGAGACCCGCCGTACGACCGCGTCGTTGTGCAGCGTACGTCCGCCGTTCTCCCCGCGCTTGACGATAGACGTCAGATCGTCTTCCGTGAGGATGATGTGCCCGACAAGGCGTTCATTCACCTCGTGAGGAATCTCGGACGCAACCGTCTTGACGACAACCACGCCCGCGCCCTGCGTCGTGGCCGTGACGGTCAGCCGGGCGTGGGGCTGAGTCGCGGCCTTGGCGATCGCGCGCCGGACGCCCGCTTCGTCGCTGCCGATCATCTCCTCGCGTCCGTCCACGACCGCCTGCGGTGTGTACATGCGATCGGCGCCGAAGACGCTGCCGTAATCCTGCTGCCGCTGGGTCGCCTCGTTGAGCGAGGCCGGATCTTTCCAGCCGAGCCGATCCCAGTATGTGACGTGCATTCCGAGCGGAATCACCTGCGCGCCCGGAACCGGCTGCTCCTTGGCGAGTCTGCTGAGCACTTGATCGGCCGGCGGACAGCTCGAGCAGCCCTCGGAGGTGAACAGCTCGACGACGACAGGGACCACCCCCGCCGCGGGCGCCGGCTGCCCCGGCAGTGACAAAAGAGCGACCGCCGCAAGCAGCGTCAACCGCATTCACTCACCAATCGACAATCCGTCGATCGGCAATCGCCAATCGACAATCTCAATCTGCAATCGCCAATCGCCAATCGCCAATGTCAGCCCTTTTTCGTGGCTTCAATGTCGATCTGCACCTGAATCTCGTCGCCGACGATGGGCGCGGTCTCGATCATGCGATTGTACTGCAGGCCGAAGTCGCGCCGGTTGAGTGTGGTCGTGGCCGATGCGCCCACGCGCTGCTGGCCGTTCGGCGTCTTTAGGATGGGCGACGGTCCTTCAGCATTCAGCGTCACTTCTTTCGTCACTCCGTGCAGCGTCAGATCGCCGATCAGCTTGAACGCGCCGGGACCGGCGGCGTCCACCCGCTTGGATTTGAACGTGAGGGTTGGGTATTTCGCGATTTCGAAGAAGTTCGCGGACTTCAAATCGTTGTCACGGCTATCATTCCCGGTCGTGACGGCGGTCACGTCGATGGTGATGTCGACCTTGATGCTCTGCACCGACTTGCCGTCGTAGTCGATCGTGCCGGTGGCCTTGCCGAGCGTGCCGCGCACGGTGGAGACCATCATGTGCTTCGCGCTGAAATGCGCCGCGGTGTGGCCGGGATCGACGCTCCATCCATTCGGGCCGACGGTGGGCGCGGGTTGGGCGACGAGCCGGGCCGCGAGAATCGCCGCCACTGCGGCCGCGAGAGCAAGTCTGCGCATGTGAACACTCCTCAAACCGGTATGACGCCATCAGCCGGGCGGGCGTTTCACAATCTCGACCCGAAGCTCGGCAAATCCCGTCAGTTCGAAGTACTCGACCGTGAGATGGTGGCGTCCCGCCGGAAGCGGCGCGGTATCGAGCGCGGACTCATGCTCGGTCCACCGATCGATCACGCGCCGATCGTCGACGCTGACACGAATCCCATCGTCGGAAATGGTCCGAATCGCATACGAGCCGGGTGGGAGCTCGACGTCGCCGTCTGCAACGACTGCGACTCTGTCGGCTGGAAGGCCTTCCGCAATCGCGCGGCCGGATAGGTAATCCAGCTTCTCGAGCCGGTCGGTCCTCAACGGGGCGGCGGCGAGCACCCGAGCGAAGGCCTCCGGGTTTCTGTCGGGCCGCGACGCCTCGTCGAATGGATAGTAGCGGACGTGCCAGTCGATCGGCACGAAGAACCGGGCGTACCCGAACACGTACGGCGCGCCCGCGGCAACTGTGTCTCCGCGCGGGCCCACCACAGCCGCCCCGCGATACGTCAGCCGGACGTCGTAGTCGACAATTGGGCCGGCCGCCGTGACGGTCATGGTGCCCGGAACGCGACCTGCCGAGGGGTCGATCGTCGCGCCGCGAGCGGAGGCGACGGTCCACGTTCCGGCGGGACCGAGGACCTTCAACTTCAGGGGCGTGGCATCCGAGCGGCCCTCCGGCCAGAGCTTGGGCGACTTCCAGTCGTACGGACCCCATTGGTCGACGATGATCGCGTCGCGGCCGCGGCGATCGGCGTCGGCCGCCTTGGCCTCGGCTGCGCCGGGCAGCGGCTTGGGCAGCGTGACGTCGAGGGTCGACCCCTGACGAATGGGGACGACGACCTCGTCGCCGATCCCGAGATTCCGCGTATCGCCCGTCAGCGCGGCCACGGTCCCGACTTTTTCGAACGTGTTGGTCAGCACGCGCACGTTCTGCGTCTCATGGATCTTCAGCGCCGTCGTATTGCCGGCGAAGGTGTTGCCGGCGATCACGTAGTCGCGGCTCCGGGTGTCGCGGTGCCGGGGATATCCCCAGTTCGGATCCTGGGTCGCGTTCTTCCAGAGGTGGATGGCGGTCTCGTCGCCGTCGAAGCGATTCTCCGTGATGCGATTATCCTGGCCGTGCTCGATGGCGATCGCCTCAACGTTGCGCGCGAAGCGATTCGCCGCGATCCACGAATCGAAGCTGTAGCCGCCCCACAGCCCGTGCCAGCACTCCTCCACGCGGTTGCCGTAGAACACGTTGCGGCTGAACGTCGCTTCCATGCCGTTGGTCGGCGCGAAACTGAAATCGTTGTCATAAAATACGTTGTCGTTCGCGCCGCCCTGGCCGGTCTCCATCGTCGACTGGCCGGCCCAGAGAAAAAGTCCGTCGCCGCCGTGCGTCACGGAGTTGAAGGCGACGATGTTCCTGCTGCTCTGCTCGTAGACGAGGATGCCTGCCGAATCCTGCCCGCGGTTGTAGAACGTGTGGCTATAGCCGCGCACGCACCAGTCCACTCTGTTGTGCTGGATCGTGTTGTCGCTGGCGCGGTACAGACCGATGCCGATCCCCGAGAGGAACGAGAACGTGTTGCTCCAGATCTTCGCGCGGTTGGATCGCGCGAGCATGAGGCCGTTCTGTCCCTGGACGATCGTGCAGTGGTCGATTTCCGCCTCGTCGGAGTCGGCGAGGTAGATGCCGGCGCCCCCCTGCAGCCATTCGTCCTTGTCGTTGTGGTGGTACGACATCCAGTCGAGAAGGCTCTCGTGCTCGACGAGACTATAGAGACGCGCCTTCCAGTTGTAGCTGAGATCGGCGCCGGTGATGTGCAGCCGCGCGCTGCGCCGGGCGAGCACGGCGACTTTGTAGCCGCGCGCCGTCAGGTTCCTGATCGTCACGTTCTCCCCGCCGTCGATCAGCACGGCAAGGCCCGTGAACGTGTCGGGATCCGCGCCGGGCGGCCCGCCGTGCAGCGTCACGCCGGAAAAATCGACCGTGAGATTGGACCCTCGAATGATGAAGACGGGATGATCGAGATCGGCCGATGTGCGTGTATAGCTGCCGGGCGCCACGCGCGTGGACTTTACGATGATCGTCGTACCATTCGACTGCGGCCGCTGCGTCGCGAATGCGAGAACCGCGGCAAGGACGCATAGCTGGCGCACGAGTTCTTATACCATCGGCTGGGACGCGGCCGTCGCCCCTCAGCCTCGCGCGGCCAGGCGCTCGGCATCGTAGACCACCATGTCGACGTTCCCGGGCGTGTAGCCAAGCGATCGGACGAGCAGCGCCACCTGTCCGCGGTGATGCACGCCGTGATTGGCCGCGTGCTGCATGAGCGCCCCGAGCGGCATCGAGCGCTTCTCGCTGCCGGGGAGCTGGAATTCGATGATGCGCGCCAGGTCCGCGTCCGTCAGCGTCGACAGGAATTCACGGACGTGCCGTTCGACTGCGCTCCAGGCGTCGACGAGAGAGGCGAGCGTTGGATAGTCGCCGGCCTTCAGCGCCGGCCCACGCGAGTGGCCGCCGCAGCGATCGAGCCAACCCCGCTCGGCGCTCAGGGCGTGCACGAGCGTATTCCTGATCGACTCGTAGCTGCCGGCCACCGTCTGCGTGAACTGATCCGGCGTGAGCTGACCGAGCGCCTGGAATAGTTTCCTGTTCGCCCAGTAGCCGTAGTCATACATCCGCGCGAGATCCGTGACCGTCATCGACCCCTCTGCCGCCGACCTTCCGTCGCGGCTATGCCGTGAATCGCCAGCGAGCGATCAGATAGATCGCCAGTATCGTCTGCAGACCGAGTCCGATGGCGGCGACGATCGGCGACGCCCCGAAGAACTGACAGTAAACCGCGAGCAGCAGCCAGGACACCAGAATAACGCCGCCGAGCGGCCCAAGCTCGCCGATCGACGCAAGCAGGATCAGCATCACGACGGACGTCAGCGCCGCCAGCCATGCGACGAATGGGAACAGCACGAGCATGGCGCATAATAGTCGGCCATGTCACGCCCGAGGCTTCGCCACGCGCTTGCCGCCCTCTTCGTCGTGTCGAGCGCTACGACCGCATCCGCGTCGACGTACGAAGTCGACTCGATCGCCGGACTGCAATCGCGCATCCGCGGCGCCATGCCCGGCGACGTGATCGTCGTGAAGGACGGGACCTACATCACCAGCGGCCCGATCACGATCGATCGGCGGGGGACGAAAGACAAGCCCATCCGGATCGCCGCGAAGACCGCGGGCGGGGCGATCGTCGCCGGCGACGGCGGCTTCGACGTCGTCAGCCCCGCCGCGTACGTCGAGATCGACGGATTCCGGCTGACGCACCAGGCCGGAAAGACCCAGGTGCACCCGGGCGCCACGCACATCCGGTTCGCGCACGACGTCTTCGAGTGCGCGGGAGAAGGCGCCTACCTGACGATCGCGGGAGACGATGCCGAGGTGGATCGCAGCGAGTTCCGCAACAAGAAGACGCTGGGCAACATGATCGACGTGCGGGGCGCGGGAACGCAGGTCGCGCAGCGCGTGCACATCCATCACAGCTATTTCCACGACTTCGCCAACGCCGGCGGCAACGGCGCCGAGACGATCCGCTTCGGATTGAGCGGCCTCAGCATGTCGAAGGGCTTCGGCGTCATCGAGCACAATCTGTTCGTCCGCTGCACCGGCGAGAACGAGCTGATGTCGATCAAGTCCGGATCGAACATCATCCGCGACAACACGCTGCTCGATTCGGCCGGCGCGCAGCTGACCCTGCGGCACGGCAACGACAACATCGTGAGCGGAAATTACCTGCGAGGCACCGACGGCATCCGCATCTTCGGCGATCGGCAGCAGGTGTTCAGCAACTATCTCGAGGCCAACACAGGCGGCATCAACATCGGCAACGGCGACGGCGAGGTCGCCGACGGCGCGCCCCTCACCAGCCACGATCGCCCTGACGACTGCGTCATTTCGTTCAACACGCTGGTGAACAACACCCGGAACTACTACATGTCGCCGCGCGCGAACGGTCTGGGTGCGACCCGCACGACATTCGCCGACAACATCATCGACGGCGGCGGCGAGGCGGCCACGCTCCCCGGTCCGTATCCCGGCGGCGTCTGGCGCGGCAACATCATCTGGCACACCGCCGGCCTCGGGGCCGTTCCACCGGGCACATTCCTGGCCGTCGATCCGGCCACGGCGAGCCTCGCCGGGCTCCCCCACCCCAGGATCCTTCCCGGCGCGGCCACCCCGCTCGGGCCGGAAGACCTGCTGGAGCTGATCCGGACACGCTGACCTAACGGTTGGGGTATCATTCCCGCTTCATTTACACGGAGGCACGCATGACCGCCACAGCCGGGACCGGGACCCTTCTGTCTGATGCGCTGTTGCAGGGTTGCAGGCAGCGCGCGGCAGGCTACGACCGCGACAACAAATTCTGCCAGGAAGATTTCGATGAGCTGAAGCGCGCAGGCTACCTGAAGATGGCGATCCCGAAGGAATTCGGCGGTCTCGGGTACACGCTCCACCAGGCGCACCAGGAGACGCGGCGGCTCGCGAAGCACGCGCCAGCCACCGCGCTGTGCGTGAACATGCACCATTACTGGGTCGGGACGGCCGCCGACACCTGGCGCACCGGCGACAAGTCCGTCGGCTTCATCCTCGAGGATGCCGGAAAAGGCGAGGTCTTTGCGGCCGGACACGCGGAGCCGGGCAACGAGACCTCGATCGTGATGTCGGCGACGAAAGCCGAGAAAGTCCCGGGCGGATACAAGTTCACGGGGCGGAAGGCGTTCGGCAGCCTCACGCCGGTGTGGACGCGGCTCGGACTCCACGGCCTCGACACCAGCGATCCGAAGAATCCGAAAGTCGTCCACGGCTTTCTGCCGCGGGACACGCCGGGCGTGACGATCAAGGAGACCTGGGACGTCATGGGCATGCGCGCGACGCGGAGCGACGACACGATCCTCGAAGGCGCGTTCGTCCCGGACAAGTACATCGCGCGCGTGGTTCCGGCCGGCCTCGCCGGCGCCGATTACTTCGTGCTGTCGATCTTTGCCTGGGCGCTCGGCGGGTTCAGCAACGTGTATTACGGCCTCGCGCAGCGGATGCTGGAGCTGACGGTCGACCACGTGCAGAACAAGAGCTCGCTCGGGATGACGCGATCGATGGCGTATCACCCCGAGGTGCAGCACGGCGTGGCCGAGATGGTGATGACGCTCGAGGCGATAGGCGCACAAGCCAACGCGCTGACGCAGGACTGGTCGAACGGCGTCGACCACGGCCAGGCCTGGCCGATCAAGATCATCTCGACGAAGTACAACGTCGTCCAGGGGGCGTGGAAGATCGCAGACCTCGCGCTCGACGTCACGGGCGGTTTCGGAATGTTCAAGAAGAGCGAGATGGAACGGCTGTTCCGCGACGCGCGGGCCGGACGCTTCCATCCGGCGAACGCGTCGCTCTCACATGAGCTGATCGGCAAGATGGCGCTCGGCGTGAATCCCGACGAAATGCCGCGGTGGGGATAGCGCGACTTACGAGCGCTCGTAGATTGGTGAGTTGGTGGGATGGTGAATGGAATCTGTGCATTCACCCCTCAACTCACCAATTCACCAATTCACCAACCCCCCAATTCACCAATTACACCCCGAAGCGCTCGGGATCCCACTGCAGGCCTAATTCGGACGGCGGCGCCATGTAACCGACCAGCGCCGACGCCGCGACGACCGCCGGGCTCGCGAGGTAGCCTTCGCCGCCGAGCCCCATCCGGTTCTGCCAGTTGCGATTGAAGGAGGTGATGGCGCGCTGACCCGGGGTCAGCGCGTCCGGCCCCTGCCCGAAGCACGGTCCGCACCACGACTGCCGGATCTCGCCGCCGACGGATCGAAAGACGTCGGCGATCGATTCGCCTCCCAGACGCGCGTCCGGCTGCTCGATCTGCCGGCCGACGCCGCCCGACCCCGGAAAGATCCTGAACTCGCGATCGACCTTCCTGACGCCGGCCCCGCGCGCGGCGCGCAGCACGAGCGCGGCCTGCAGCAGATCGTCGTAGCTGCCGTTGGTGCAGGATCCGATCATCGCCTTGTCGAACGTGATCCGCTCGCGCGCCACGTCCTCGGCGGGAAAGGCGTTGCCCGGACTGAACGGCTTCGCGATCATCGGCCGTACGTCGGAGAGATCCAGCGTCTCGTCGATCTCGTACCGCGCGTCCGCGCCGGGGGAAATCGGCGGGTACGGCAGCGACGTGACGCCTTTGCGCGTGTACCACTCGATGGTCGTGTCGTCCGGCGCGAAAATGCCGTTGAGCGCCTCGGCCTCCGCCATCATGTTCGCGATCGTGTTGCGATAGGCGATCGGCAGTTGCCGGTTCGCGTCGACGAGCTCCACTGACATGCCCTGCGACTGCCTCGCGCCCCACCGCCGCAGCAGCTCGAGGACGATGTCCTTGCCGCCGACCCAGGGCTGGAGGCGTCCCTCGAAGATCACGCGGCGCGCCTTCGCGAGCGTGAAATAGATGTAGCCCGTCGCCCACCCGAACCCGAGCGTCGTCGACCCCACGCCGATCCCGACGGCGCCGTACGCCCCGTACGCGCGGCTGTGCGAATCCGCGCCGGGAATGAACTGTCCCGGCATCACGAGCCCCTGCTCGGGAAAATAGAAATGAAAGATGCCGTCGCCCGGCGTCGCATAGTACGGCTTCGCGAGCGAGTGATGCCGCGCGAACTCGCGCCCGATGTTGGTCTGCTTGTCGTCGGCGGCGCTGCCGGTGAACACGAAGTGATCGTTGGCGATGGCCGCCTGCCGCGGATAAATCACATCACCCCCGGTGATCTGATTGAAGGTGTGGATCGCGAACGGCGCCGTGCCATCCGAGGCGGGAAGAAGGTCCGCATACACACGAAGCGTCGTGCCCGGCTTCAGGTCCGACGGCTTCAGGTCCTTGTCGACGCGATGCGCCCAGACAATCTGTTCCGTGCTCGTCATGCGCCGCGCCGACGCCTCGTCGGGCCAGTCGATCGACGGCGCCGTCTCCACCGACGCGCGAAACTCACGCCGCCCGACTTCGAAAATCCCGCCGCCGCGGCGGATCTCCTCTTCCTTCGGCGACAGGGGCACCGGATCGTAGGCCTTTCCCTGCGTGACGTTGGTGAGCTTCCGGGTCGCGGGATCGAACGCGAGCTCGTCGCCATCGCGCGCATCGGCCACCGCATCCGGGCTCTGCACGACGTGGAGGCCAAGGTTGAAGGCGTTGCGGCGGAAGATATCGCCCATGTTGTGGCCGCAGACCACGACCATCTGCCGGCCGACCTCTTCGGCGACACCCTTCAGGCCCGCCGGACTCATCTCCCGCGACGATCCGATTGCAAACCGATCGCCCGCGATGATGAATGTCTCGCCGGCGTGGACGCGCGCCCGGAAATCGGGCATGAGGTACCGAAACGATCCCGCCTTCCAGCGCTCGTCGAGCGTGTCGAGGCTTTCGGACACGCAATCGGCCGCGGGCGTGATCTGGTCCGTGTCAATCGCGTCGAGCTTCCCTGGCGCGGCGCTCTTGCGGTCCCAGAAGATCAGCGCTTTGCCGCGGATCAGGCGATCGTCGGCCGCCGCGCCCGTATCACGGCTGCGATCGGGAATGTCGCGGAGCGAAACGCCCGGCCTCAGCCGCGCCGGCTGGATTCTGTGCATCTCTTCTCATCATAGCCAATACAGGCGACCACAGGCAGGCGCGGATAACGGGGGAAGCGGGCATCGGTCTTCGATCGCTCGCACAGGTAGAACGTCGAGCCGCGATCGTTCTCGATCACCTTTGCGTGCGCGCAGGTCTCGCAGAGTCCGGCGACGATTCGAGTCGGCAACGTCGATTCCCCGATACCCCGATACCCCGATTACCTGATTCCCCGATTGCCCGATTATCATTGATCCATGTTCACGTCCGACGCCGTGACGCGGGGCATCAAGGTGCACGTCGAGTCCGAGTACGCGCCCGAACGGTCGCAGCCGGCGCAGAACCAGTGGTTCTTCCTCTACACCATCACGATTACGAACGAAGGGACGGAGACCGCGCAGTTGCTCACCCGCCACTGGATCATCACCGATGGAACGGGGCACGTCGAAGAAGTCCGCGGACCCGGAGTCGTCGGCAAGCAGCCCGTGCTCGCGCCGGGGGAATCGTTCACCTACACGTCAGGCTGCCCGCTGACGACGCCGTTCGGCCTCATGGAGGGCACCTATCAGATGGTCACGGCCAACGGCGAGCGGTTCGACGCGAAGATCGCGCCGTTCACGCTCAGCGAACCTTACACGGTCCACTAAGACAAACTCCCAACTCCGAAGGTGAACATTTTGGCCGTTGGAGGTTGGACGTTCTATCCGAATGTCGCCTCGATCCGGAGCGCCTCGTCGAGCAGGCGCAGGTAGTGCCGGCGCGGGATTTCGTGCGCGCCGAACTGCGCGAGATGCTCGGTGACCCACTGCGTATCCAGCAGCCGATAGCGGCGCGCCTTCAGCCGCTCCACGAGCGCCGCGAGCGCCGCCTTCGACGCGTCGTCCACATGGTGGAACATCGACTCGCCGAAGAACGCCCCTTTGAGCGCCACGCCGTACAGGCCGCCGGCGAGCGCGCCGTCCTTCCACGCCTCTACCGAGTGCGCGAAGCCGCGCTCGTGCAGGCCGCAGTAGCTCTCGATGATCTCGTGGTCGATCCAGTTGCCTTCGGCGTCGATGCGCTGCGCGCAGGCGGTGATCACCGCGCGGAACGCGCTGTCGACCCGGATCTCGAACGGCCGCCGGCGCAGGCTGCGCGCCAGACGCCGGGGAACGTGAAACGTATCGAGCGGAATGATTCCCCGGGGGTCCGGGGAATACCACTGGATGTTGCCCGGCGCCGACGACATCGGAAACCACCCGTTCGCGTAGGCCTCGAGCAGCGTCGCCGCAGGGATCATCGCACTACTTCGGCATCCACTCCGGCGGCGGCTGGATGGTCGGCAGAGGCGTCGGCCCCGGATCCGGCCGTCCGCTGCCCTCCAGCCGGCTGATGGCGCGGACCGTCATGTCGTGGTCGCACACGATCTGGCACGAGAGCCGGACCCCGGACAGTCCGCGCGCGGCCAGCGCCTGCTTCTCGGCAGCCGTCGTCATCCCTGGCTCGCCGGCGATGAACTCGACGCGGCACGTCGTGCACCGCGCGTTCCCGCCGCAGGCGTGCAGCTGATCGACGTGGACGTCCTGTTCCAGCGCGAGGACCAGCCGCTTCCCGAAATCCACGTCGACAGGGGCGTAGCCTTCAACCGTCAGTTTGGGCATTCGTCATCTTTCCTGAGATGGTCCGCGTACCGTTTCCGTATGCCGGGGATCAGATACTCGCGGAACGCACGGTCGAAGTCGTACAGCGGATGGAACGACCAGTCGCGCCGCGCGGCGCCGTCGTCGACGTCGACCGGCCACGAGTCCACGATGGTCTGGCGCTTGGCGTCGATCTCCCAGGTGATCTTCGCGTCGGGGAACGCGGCGACGACCACGTCGCGGATCTCCTCGGCCGACGGGTTGAAGGCGCCGACGTTGTACGCCATGCGATGCAGCGCGGCGCGCGGCGCGGACGCCAGGGCCAGGAGCGCGTCCACGCCGTCGGGCATGGCCATGAACGGAATGCGCGTGTCGGGCCGGACGAAGCAGGCGTACGGCTCGCCTTTCGCCGCCGCGTGAATCATCTCCGGCGCGTAATCCGACGTGCCGCCAGACGGCATCGTCGCCGCGGAAATCAGGCCCGGGAAACGAACGCAGCGGAAATCGACCTTGCCGCTCGCCGCCTCCGCCGCGAGCTGTTTGTAGTGTCGGGCGTAATAGGTGCCGAGCAGCTCGCAGTACAGCTTGTTGCAGCCGTACATCGTCGTGGGATGCAGATGCTCGTCCTCGCGGACCTTCTGCGCGCGCGTTTTCGCGTTGAGGTCCGGGAATCCGTAGGCGGCAATCGACGAGGGATAGATGAACACGACAGGACGGCCGTGCGATTCGGCCTCGTGCTGCGCGAACTCGAGCAGGCGAAGCGTGCCCTCGACGTTGACTTCGTGCGCCGCCACCGGCGTGAACTCGGAACGCGTCGACAGCAGCGCCGCCAGATGGAACACCAGATCGACCTCGAACTCCGCCATCAGCCGCTCGAGAAGCGCGCGATCGGTGATCGACCCCGTGATCTCGCGGTCGACTTTCTTCGCGATCGATTCGTCGAGGCGCGAGATGTCGATCGTGACGATCCGGCGATCGCCGCGCTCGGCGAGCCGCTCGATCAGGCCGTGCCCGATTTCTCCGCCCGCCCCCGTAATCGCCACGACCGGTTTGCGCATCAGCCCCTGGCGAAGGCGCGCATGAGCGGCAGCGTGGTGACGAGCGACGCGACGACGGCCAGCGCGGTGGCGATCAGGCAGAGCGCCGCGCCGATGAAATGATCCATCCGCTCAGGCTTCAGTGGATCGAGCCACTTGCTTGCCAGATAGCCTCCGACGAACCCGCCCAGGTGGGCGGAATTGTCGATGCCGGGCATGATGAATCCGAAGACGAACATCGTCACGGCGTAATTCATGGCGGTCGACCGGACGATGCTGCTGCCGCCGCGATGACCGTAGTGGACGAGCGCGCCGAGCAGCCCGAAAATCGGCGCGGACGCGCCGAGCGTGAAACCCGCGCCTGAGAAGAACGGGATGGCGGCGTACGCGCCGAGAAACGAGCTGAGGAAGAATCCGCAGACCGACGCGATCGTGTAGATGATGACCATCCGGGCCGAGCCGTACATGTCGGCGACGGCGGGGCCAAGCTGCCGCACCCACATTACGTTGAACAGAATGTGCAGAGCGCCGCCGTGCAGCCATCCGGCGCTCAGGAGGGTCCACCAGCGTCCCGCGAAAAACACCGGCACCGCGCCGGCCGCGCCCAGTGCGTTCGCGGCGAACGGGTTCGGCCCGAACATCGTGAAGATGGATCCGCCGAACAGGTTGCCGCCGCTCAGGACCGTCAGGAGCAGCGACAGCGCGTAGAGCCCGCCGCACCCATAGACGATCGCCGTGGTGAAGCCGAACTCGTTCTCGAACCGCCGGAGGACCGGCCCGAATCCCCACAAGCCGGGATTCCGCCGTCCGCACATGTAACACTTGTCGTCGTTGACCCCGACGAGCGACCCGCACGAGGCGCACACGACGGAGCCGGTCCGCTGCCGAAACATCCGTCCAAGTTTATCGGGTAATCGGGCAATCACGTAATCGGGTAATCGGTAATTGAGTAATCTGTCTACGATGCGGGTGCTGGTGACGGGCGGCAGCGGCTATCTCGGATCGGCGATCGTGCGGGCGCTCGACCGCGCGGGGCACGAGCCGGTCGTATTCGCCCGGCGCGCGACGGCCGCCGGGCTCCCGGGCCGCGCCGTCGACGGCGACATCCGCGACACGCGCGCGGTCACCGCCGCCGCGCGGGGCATGGATGCCATCGTTCATGCCGCCGCGCTCGTGGCGCTCTGGCGCCGCGAGCCGTCCGAGTTCGACGCCGTCAACGTCGGCGGACTGCAGTCGGTGCTCTCCGCCGCCCGCAGCCAGCAGGTTCCTCGCCTCGTCTACACCTCGTCGTTTCTCGCGCTGCCGCCGGCCGACAGTCCGCATCCGCTGACGGCCAACCACTATCAGCGCACGAAAGTGGCGGCGCGCGACGTCGCGCGCCGCGCCGCGGCGGATGGCTCCCCCGTCGTCACGCTGTATCCCGGAGTCGTCTACGGGCCGGGTCCCGCCACCGAAGGCAATCTCGTGGCACGCCTGATGCGCGATCACCTGGCCGGACGGCTTCCGGGCGCGATCGGCCTCGAACACACATGGTCCTACTCATTCGTCGACGACGTGGCGGAGGCGCATGTGTCGGCTGTGGCCCATCCATCGCCTGCCCGCGAATACGTCGTCGGCGGCGTCAACGCGCCGCAGCAGGCGCTTTTCGAATTCCTGCGCGATCGACGCGGACGGCCGCTGCCGCGCCGGATGCCGTATCTGGCGGCGATGTCGGCCGCTCTGGCGTGCGAAGCGTACGCGGCGCTCGTCCGGCGCGCGCCGCCGCTGACGCGCGGTGTGGTGGAAATCTTCCAGCACGACTGGTCGCTCGACAGCCGCGAGGCCATGCGCGATCTTGGGCTTCGCACCACGCCGCTGTCCGATGGGCTGGCCCGCGCCCTAGCTGCGCTGTAAACCGGGAACGGTCGTTGCAGCCCGACCTTCGCCCCTGCGAAAGACGGACGAGGATCCGCCGATGTCGATCTGTCCCTTTTGCGGGGTCGCGACCCCAACTCCGCACGAGACGCAGGAAGGCTGCATCAAGGCCCTGAACGCAGAAATCGCCCGGATGCGCACGATCCTGGAGCACGTCCACTCGACCGAGGTGCCGGGCCCCGCCGACCAGCCCGAATCACCCGACTTGCCGGAAGACGCGCAGGATTTCGCGCGGATCTGACCCGCGATATCATTCCTACCGCGCCTGTCGGGCGCTGATACACGGCGGAGCTAACCGCCGCCCGCAACCCCCGTCTAATCATTCGGATGCCGCATACGGACGCCGACGCCGTCGCACTCGCGAGGGGCGGTGACAGCGAGGCTTTTCGGGCTCTGGTCGAGCGCCACAGCCGCGCCGTCTACAGGCTCGCGCACCGCATGACCGGCAGCCCGCACGATGCCGAAGACGTCGTCCAGGAGACGTTCCTGAAGGCGTACCGGCAATTGGGACGCTTCGAGTCGCGCGCGAACTTCGGCACGTGGCTCCATCGGATTGCCGTGAACTGCTCGATCGATTTGATACGCGGACGCAGACATCAGGAGGCGGGGCATGACGCGTCGGATCTGGAGACCCTCGACACCGTGGACGACTCGCGGGTCGATCCGTCGCCGGAGCGGCTCATGTTGAGCACCGAAGTCAAGGAACAGGTCACGCGCGCGATGGACGGGCTGACCCCGATGGAGCGCGCGGCCTTCGTGCTGCGCCATTTCGAGGGCCAGTCGATCGAGGAAATCAGCCGCGCGCTCGGGCTGAAGGCCAACGCGGCGAAACACAGCATCTTCCGCGCCGTGCGCAAGATGCGGCTCGCGCTCGAACCCTTTGTGGAAGGCTCGGAAGGTTGACGGGAACGATGACCATGAACCACCTGAACGACGACGACCTGGTGCTGCACTACTACGGCGAGATGCCGGCGGCGGAGGAATCCCGCGCCGAGTCGCATCTCGGCGGCTGCCGCGAGTGCCAGGCCAACTACGCGAGACTGCAGCGCGTGATGGCGTACGTCGACAGCGCGCCGGCCTTCGAGGCGCCGGCGGGATTCGAGCGCACGGCGTGGGCGAGGCTCGAGCCCGCGCTCGATCGGCCCGGCGGGTGGTTGTCGTGGTTCGTCTTCTCGCCGGCCCGCCTCGCATTTGCGGCGGGTGTGGTCGCGCTGATCGGCGGCGCGTTCCTGGCGGGCCGGCTGCTGCCGCGCACGCTCCCGACGGCGCCCGCCGCGCAATCGGCCGAGAAGATCCGCGAGCGGATCCTCCTCGTCGATCTCGGCGAACATCTCGATCGATCGCAGATGGTCCTCGTGGAGCTCACGAGCGCGGACGAGGATCGTGGGCCCGTCGACATTTCCATTGAACGATCGCGGGCGGAGCAGCTCGTCGCGGCCAACCGGCTCTATCGGCAGACCGCGGCGGCCACGGGCGACGCGGCGATCGCGTCGCTCCTCGACGATCTCGAACGCGTGCTCGTCGACGTCGCGGCGGGTCCGGCGACGGTTTCGCAGGAGGACCTCGGTTCGATGCGGCGCCGCATCGAATCGAAGGAGCTTCTGTTCAAGGTGAGGGTGGTGTCGTCCCAGGTGCGCGCGCGGCAGAAGGCCGCTGTTCAAGAGCGGACGAGCCCATCGACGCTCGGTTCCTAATCAGAGAGAAAACGATCATGAAGACACAGACGTTGACAGTGACAGCGCTCGCCGCCGCGCTGGCGATCGGCCGGCCGGCATTCGCGCAAAGTACGTACACCCTGGCCGCGCCCGCGGAGCTTCGGGCGGAATGGCGCGCGCAACGCGACGCGGCGCTGAGCGCCGCCCATCCGGATGAGGCGCAGCGGGAGCGCGACGAGGCCCAGCGGGCGCGCGACGAGGCCCAGCGCGAGCGGGACCGCGCGCTGCGGGATCGCGATCGTGAAAATCAGTACTACGATTCCGGCCAGTCCGCGCTGGACTCGTCGAAATGGGACCGCGCCGTCCAGAACTTCGATCGCGTGATCGAGCTGAAGGGGCCAAAGTCGGATGCCGCGCATTATTGGAAGGCGTACGCGCAGAACAAGCTGGGCCAGCGGCCGGAGGCGCTCGCGACCCTCAGCGAGATGCTCAAGGACTATCCGAAGAGCCGCTATCTGGGCGACGCGAAAGCGCTCGAGGTCGAAGTACGCAGCCAGTCCGGCCAGGTGAATCCGGCCACCGAAACCGACGAGGACATGAAGCTGATGGCGCTTCAGGCGCTCGCGAACAACTCGTCCGAAGAGGCCGTGCCGATGCTGCAGAAGATGCTCCAGGGCACGGGGTCGCCCCGCCTGAAGGCGCGCGCCCTGTTCGTGCTGGCGCAGAGCAGTTCGCCGCGGGCCCGCGAGGTGCTCGTGAATATCGCGAAAGGGAACGGCAACCCCGATCTGCAGATGAAGGCCGTCCAGTACCTCGGGATCCATGGCGGGCGCGAGAGCCGCGCGGCGCTCTCCGAGATCTACGGGTCTTCCTCGGACGTCGACCTGAAGAAGCGCATCCTCAATGCCTTCATGGTCGCGGGTGAAAAGGACCGCTTGCTGACGGCCGCGCAGTCGGAGCAGAACGCCGATCTCCGCGCGGAAGCCGTCCGGCAGCTCGGAGTCATGGGCGCGCACGACGAGCTGTGGACGCTCTATCAGAAGGAATCCAGCGTCGAGGTGAAAAAGCAGGTCATCCGCGCGATGTTCGTCGGCGGAAACGCCACCCGGCTGATCGAGCTGGCGAAGGGCGAGCAGAATCCCGAGCTGCGGCTGCTGGCGGTCCGGAATCTGGGCATCATGGGATCGAAGCGGACGGCGGACGCGCTCGTGGAGATCTACGGCTCCACAAAGGATGCCGAGATCCGCAAGGCCGTGATCAACGCGCTCTTCATCCAGAACAACGCCGAGGGCCTGGTCGCGCTCGCGCGCAAGGAATCGGATCTGGAGATGAAGAAGGAGATGGTGCAGAAGCTGTCGCTGATGCACTCCAAGGCGGCGACCGATTATCTCCTCGAGCTGCTGAACAAGTAGGAGACGCCAATGCGCGCAGCCGCCCTTCCGGTGCTCATCGCGTTCGTGTCAACCGGCGCGCTCGCCTCGCCGAAGCCTTTGGCGACGGCGGGTGAGCAGCCACGCGTCATCAACGGCCGCCTGGTCGCCGAGGCGGCCGGCGGCGGCCTCGACCAGACGTTCCGCCGGCTCGTCGCGGCGCAGGCCGACCCCGCGTGGATCGGCTACAGCGTGCCGACGGTCCGCGACGGCAACAGACGGCTCTGCTGCAACGGCGACACGTGGATCTCCGACGGCGTCGTGATCACCAACGGCCGGCTGGCGACGTGCGGGCTCGAGCCTGGCGACCGGTCCGTGCGGACGTCGCAGGGACAGCCGCTCCCCAACCAGGGCCCGATCCGCCTCGAAGGACCCGAGACGATGGTCGTGCTCTACCGCGTCGAGGCAAAAGCGGTCCAGAAAATCCGCATCTTCTCGCCCGACTGCGAGCTCGACGCGGGCGGACGCACGATCTACTGGCTCGACGCCGTCGCCGGCGCCGATTCCATCGCGCTGCTCTCGACGTTCGTCACGGCGGGGACAGATCAGTTGCGGGGCGGCGCGCTGGCGGCGGTCGCCATGCACAGCGACGATCGGTCCGTCCCGGCGCTCCTGAAGTTCGCGAAAGAGGATTCGAGCCCGAGAGTGCGCGGCGACGCGCTGTTCTGGGTCGCGCAGAAAGCCGGCGAGCGGGCGGCCGCGGAAATCACCTCGGCGATCGCGAACGATCCCGACACCGAGGTCAAGAGGCGCGCGGTGTTCGCGCTCAGCCAGCTCCCGCGCGACGAGGGAGTGCCGCTCCTGATCAAGGTGGCCCGGACGAACCAGAATCCTGTCGTGCGAAAGCAGGCGATGTTCTGGCTCGGCCAGTCGCGGGATCCCCGAGCACTCGAGTTCTTCGCTGAAGTGCTCGGAAAATGAATTGGTGAATTGGCGAAGTGGTGAATTCGTGAATTGAATTCACCAACCCGCCAATTCATCAACCCACCAATTATCTGCGCAGCGCCTCGACGTTGACGACCGACTCGGCGAGCTGCGTGAGCTTCTTGTCGGTCGCCCCTTCTTCGTCCAGGGTCTGCTGGAGGAGCTTCGCGATCCTGTTGAGGCCGAGCATCGACGCGTGCGTGCGCGCCGTGCCGTAGGCCGCGATTTCATAGTGCTCGACACGCTGCGCCGCGCCGATCATCGCCGCATCCAGCACGTCGTCTTCGAACGAATCGATGGCTTCCTTGCCTTCCTCGATGAGCCCTTCGGCCCCCTTGCACTTCTTTCCGCGCAGGCTGACGTCCATCTCTTCGGCGATCTGTTCGAGCCGGACCACGTGCCCGCGGGTTTCTTCGAGGTGGCGTTCGAATGCCATACGGAGCTGCTCGTTCGTCGCGTTCTTCGCCATTTTCGGAAGCGCCTTCACGATCTGGTTCTCGGCGCTGTAGAGGTCTTTGAGTTGATCGACGAGCAGTTCGTATAGTGGATTGGTGTCTTCGGCCATGGACCCTCCTCAAGGTTATGGAGCGACCACAGTGCAATGCACGCGCCAATCAATGCACGCCGTGACTCGTCGTCAGCGTGGATGGATCGGCGCCGAGGCGACGAATCGCGGTTTCCCACATCGTCTCCGCGGGCATGTCGAAGACGATGTCCAGATCGACATCGGCCATCAGCCATGCCGAATGCGCGAGCTCGTCGTCGAGCTGACCGGGCCCCCATCCGGCGTACCCGGCAAGGACGCGCGCGCGCGGCGCCGGACGCGCTTCGAGCACCTCGCGCAGCAGCGTGGGTGACGTGGAAAGGTACAGGCCGTCGCGGAGACACTTGAAGTCGGAGTGCGGCTCGTCCGCGACGAGCACCCAGCCGCGCTGCGGCTCGACCGGTCCACCGATCCAGAGCGGCATATTGTTGCCGATCGCGACCGGCGGTTCCAACTGCACCATCTCGACGGCGCGCGCGTCCGTCGGGCGATTCAGGACCAGGCCGAACGCGCCTTCCGGCGTGAAATCGCAGAGCAGGACGACGGTTCTCGAAAAGTTGGGATCGAGCAGTTGGGGCATCGACAGCAGCAGCGCCGTGCGGAATGGTTCCGACATCAGATGACTCCGGCTATCCGAGCTCGGCCGCGACACGCTTGAGGTCGTCGACGAAACGCTTCATCTCGGCGTGCCGGCTCTCCTCGTCGGGCGCGCGGAGAATCGACGAAGGATGCACGGTCGCGGTGACCCGAGGGGCGAGCGGCGAGGGAACGAAGGTCCCGCGCTGGCGCGTGACCTTGAACGAGCTCCCGAGGAGCGCCTGCGCAGCGGTCGCGCCAAGGCAGACGAGTACGCGCGGTTTCACCAGCGCAATTTCCGTTTCCAGCCAGGGACGGCAGGCGGCAATCTCTGCGCCGTTCGGCTTGGCATGAATGCGGCGCTTCCCGCGCGGTTCCCATTTGAAGTGTTTCACGACATTCGTGACGTACACGATCTTACGATCGATGCCGGCTTCATCGAGCGCGCGGTCGAGCAGTCGTCCCGCGGGGCCGACGAACGGATGGCCGGCGAGATCTTCGGCGTCGCCGGGCTGTTCCCCCACCATCATCACTTCCGCCTTCCGCGGTCCTTCCCCGAAGACGGTCTGGGTCCCCCGCTTGTAGAGATCGCATGCACGGCAGTCTTTGGCGGCATCGCGCACGGCCGTCAGCGTCGGCCGATTCGGGATCAGCTCGGGTACGGCCGGGCCGGTGCTCCTCGCGCGAGACTCAGCTCTGCCCTTGTCCTTCTTAGCCACGGGCGCGACTCAGGGCCCATTCCACGTGTTCGGCGACGAGCGGATCGGCGCAGGCCGGCTCGTCGACTTCCGCGAGAGCAGACAGCGCGTCGGCGTCGCGCGTGGCGCCGGAACAGACCGCGATGTTCCTGCGCAGCCGCTTCACCCCCGCGCGTGCCATCGCGCTGTGTTTGAGCGATGCGCGGAGCGCGGCGTCGGGAGTCCGCCACAACTCGCCCAGCGCGCGGCCGTCGAACACGGCGCGGGGAAGCCACGGACTCTCCCCATCATTGTCAGCCGGCTGCGCGTTCCATGGACACACTTCCTGGCAGACGTCGCAGCCATAGGCGTGGTTGCTCAGCGCCTCGCGGCGCGCGACCGGTATCGGCCCCTTCAGCTCGATCGTCAGATACGACAGGCATCGCGTCGAGTCCAGGACGTGCGAGTCGACCAGCGCGCCGGTCGGGCACGAGTCGAGACAGAGCCGGCAGGTTCCGCATTGATCGAGCGCCGGCGCATCCGGCGCGAGCGCGAGACTGCAGATGATCTCCGAGAGGAACAGCCACGATCCCGCGTCGGGATTGATCAGGCAGGTATTGCGGCCAATCCAGCCGAGCCCCGCGTATTGCGCGTAGACGCGCTCCTGGACGGGACCGGTGTCCACATACCCGCGCGCGTCGAACGGGGATTCGCTGCGCTCGCGCATCCAGGCGACCAGCGCGTCCATGCGCCGTTGAATCACCTCGTGGTAATCCTCGCCCCAGGCATAACGCGCGATGAGGGCCGTCGATGTGCCGGCGATCTCGGTCGAATACGGTCGATCGGTGTTGTACGCCGTCCCGAGACAGATGACGGACCGTGCGCCCGGCACCACGTGTCGAACGTCCTGTCGGCGCTCCGCCGTGCGGTGAAGGTAGTGCATCTCGCCCGCACAGCCGCGCGCGAGCCACTCCTTCAGAAACGCCAGCTCGCGGTGCGCTCCTACGGGAGCGATCCCGCACAAATCGAAGCCCAGCTCGACCGCGCGGGCCTTCACGTCCTCTGACGTCACGGGATCGATTATATGGACGCGGGAACCCCGGAACTTTAGAGAGTCACGAAACCAGCTTCCGCAGCACGTACGGAAGGATGCCGCCGTTGCGGTACGCGACGAGCTCCTCCGGCGTGTCGATGCGCGCCGTCGCGGTCAGCTCCTTCACCGATCCATCGGCGGCCGTCGCGCGGACGATCACCTCGCCGCCGGGCGTCAGGGAGGCGCTCATGCCGACGACGTCGAAGCTCTCCCGTCCCGTCAGCCTCAGAGACGCGACGTTCTGGCCGTTCTTGAACTCCAGCGGCAGCACGCCCATGTTGACGAGATTACTGCGATGGATGCGCTCGAAGCTCTCGGCAAGGACGGCTCTCACGCCGAGCAGCAGCGTGCCCTTCGCCGCCCAGTCGCGCGACGAGCCCGACCCGTACTCCTTGCCCGCGATCACGATGAGGGGCACGCCGGCGTTCCGGTACACCACCGATGCGTCGTAGATCGTCGTCACCTCGTCGGAGGGCAGCAGCGCCGTCCAGCCCCCCTCGGTCCCTGGCGCGAGTTGATTGCGCAGCCGGATATTGGCGAACGTGCCGCGCATCATCACTTCGTGATTGCCGCGGCGCGCGCCGTACGAGTTGAAATCGCGCGGCTGCACGCCGCGCGCGATCAGGTACTGTCCCGCCGGACTCTCCGGCGGAATCGATCCGGCCGGCGAGATGTGATCGGTGGTCACGCTGTCGCCCAGGAGCGCGAGAACGCGGGCGCCGTGGATATCGGTCGGCGGGGTCGGCTCGAGGGTCAGTCCTTCGAAGAACGGCGGATTGCGGATGTAGGTCGACTGCTCGTCCCAGTTGAAGCGCTCGCCAGCCGGAATCTCGAGCGACCGCCAGCGGTCGTCGCCGTCGAAGACGTGCGCGTAGGTATCGCGGAACATCTCGCGCTTGACGGCGCCGAGCATGGTCTCCTGGATTTCACGCTCGCTCGGCCAGATGTCGCGGAGGTAGACCGGAGCGCCGTCGGTGCCCGTGCCAAGCGGATCGCATGTCAGATCGACCTGCATCCGCCCGGCGAGCGCGTAGGCGACGACGAGCGGTGGCGAGGCAAGGTAGTTGGCGCGCACCTGCGATTGAATCCGGCCTTCGAAGTTTCGATTGCCCGACAGCACTGACGCGACGACGAGGTTCTTGTCTTTCACGATCGACGAGACGGGCTCCGGCAGCGGACCGCTGTTGCCGATGCACGTCGTGCATCCGTAGCCCACCAGATTGAATCCAAGCTCCGCCAGCGGTTCGAGCAGCCCGGCGGCCCCAAGGTAATCGGTCACGACCTTCGAGCCGGGCGCCAGGCTCGGCTTCACCCACGGCTTGGTCTTCAGCCCGAGCCGCGTCGCGTTTCTCGCGAGCAGTCCCGCGCCGATCATGACGCTCGGATTCGAGGTGTTCGTACAACTGGTGATCGCGGCGACGACGACGGCGCCGTGATCGAGACCCTCCATGCCCGGCACGTCGGCCTCGGCTGTCGCGGTGGCGGCAGCGACGGCCGCGGCGACCGGCGCGGTCTCTTCCGGTTTGGTCGTTTCTCCCGGCTTCTCCTTCGTCGGCTTCGCTTTCCGTTCCGCCAGCATCACCTCGAGGGCCTGCTGGAACCTGACCTTGGACTGCTTGAGCGGAACCCGATCCTGCGGGCGCTTCGGCCCTGCGATGCTTGGCTCCACGGTATTCAGATCCAGCTCGATGCTCTGGGTGTACACCGGATCGACCGACGTCGCGGTCCGGAACAGTCCCTGCTCCTTCGCGTAGGCCTCCACGAGCTTTACGTGGTCCTCGTTCCGCGCCGTCAGCCGGAGGTAGTCGAGCGTCATGTCGTCGATCGGACAGATGGCAATGGTGGCGCCGTACTCGGGCGACATGTTTCCGAGCGTCGCGCGATCCGCGATCGTCAGGAACTCGAGCCCGGGTCCGTAGAACTCCACGAACTTTCCGACGACCCCAAGCTTCCGCAGACGCTCGGTGATCGTGAGGACGAGATCGGTCGCGGTCGCGCCTTCCGGCAGACGATTCGTCAGACGGAAGCCGACGACGTCCGGAATCAGCATCGAGATCGGCTGTCCGAGCATGGCGGCTTCGGCTTCGATCCCGCCGACGCCCCAGCCGACCACCCCAAGCCCGTTCACCATCGTCGTGTGGGAATCCGTCCCGACGAGGGTGTCGGGATACGCGAGCGTCCCGTCTGACGTCGCCTCGCTGAAGATCACACGGGCCAGATACTCGAGGTTGACCTGATGGACGATGCCGGTGTCGGGCGGGACGACCTTGAAATTGTCGAACGCCGTCTGGCCCCAGCGCAGGAACGTGTAACGCTCGCGGTTGCGCGAGAACTCGAGTCCGGCATTGAGCTCGAGCGCGTTGCGCTCCGCGAAATGATCGACCTGCACGGAATGATCGATGACGAGCTCGACCGGCTGGAGCGGGTTCACCTTCTTCGGATCGCCGCCGAGCCGGATGACGCCGTCGCGCATGGCGGCCAGATCGACGACCGCGGGCACGCCGGTGAAGTCCTGAAGCAGCACGCGCGCGGGCATGAAGGCGATTTCGCGGGCGGTTCGGGAAGTGACGTCCCACCTGGCGAGCGCCTCGATGTCGTCGCGATCGACGAAACGGCCGTCTTCGCGGCGAAGGAGGTTCTCGAGGAGAATCTTCAACGAGTACGGCAGGCGGGCCACGCCGGGATAGCCGATCCGCTCGAGCGCAGGCAGCCCGAAGTACTCGAAACGGCGTCCGGCGGCGGTGAGCGTCGCGCGTGTCTGGAACGAATTCTGCGGGACCATCATTTCCTCACTTCGCCGCTGGCGCCCTTCTTCTATCGTAGCCATCCTCCGATCATCCCTTAGTCGGGCGTCCATGTTCAAGCCGGGCGAGAAACGCTCGGGCGACGTCAGCAGGATCCTGCCTGTCGGAATCGACCGCGCGGTTCATCCGACGCATGTCGTCGATCGTGATGCGCCCGGCCAGCGATTCGAGGGCGATCCGGACGGCGGGATAGCGCAGCAGCGTCGCGCGCCGCGCGACGGGCACGGCGTCGTAGGGCGGAAAGTAGTGTCGATTGTCCTGAAGCATGACGAGGCCGTAGGCGTCGACCAGTCCGCTGGTCGCGTCGCCTGCCACCAGATCGACCTGGCGTTCCGCGAGGGCCCGATAGATCAGCGACAGATCCATGGCTCTCGGCGCGGAGCGGAAACCAAGGCCGTACGTCCGGGCGAGGCCCGGATAACCGTCCGCGCGCTGCAGGAACTCGTAGCCGAACCCAGCCGTCCACGATCGGGACACGGCGGCCGCGTCTTCGATCGTGCGCAGGCGAAGCTGACGGGCGTCGTCGCCGCGGACGAGGATGGCAAAGGTGTTTTCGAAACCGAGCGGCGGCAGCACCGTCAGGCCGCCCTCGGCGTAGCGTTGGCGAACGCGCGCCAGAACCCGGGCACGATCGGTCTCGACGGCGTCCTTGAACACGGCGGTGTCGGCGGTGCCGGTGTACTCGACGTACACGTCGATGTCGCCCGATCGGAGCGCGCGATCGCAGATGAACGTGCCGCCCAGATTGAGCCGCCGCTCGACGGTCATTCCGCCCTGCCGTTCGAGATGCTGCGCGATCAGCTCGCCCAGCACGATCTGTTCGGTGAAGTTCTTGGAGCCGACGCGGATCACGTTCTCGCGGGAGGTCCCCATCCGGGCCGATACGAGAGCGACGGCCAGGAGGCACGCGACGGCAGCCGTGCCGGCCGCGATCAGCGCACGCCCCGTCCGGCGGCCGGCGCGGAACGCGCGCTCGGCCAGCAGCAGCCCGCCGTCGACGAGCAACGCCAACACCGCGGCCGGTACCGCCCCGGCGAGGATCACGGTCGGATCGACCATCGACAGCCCACGGAAGATGTACTCGCCGAGTCCGCCGGCGCCGACCGCCGCCGCGATCGTGGCGGTCCCGACGCCGATGACCGCGGCGACGCGGATGCCCGCCACGATCGATGGGAGCGCGAGCGGCATCTCGACCTGCCAGAGAAGCTGGCGCGGAGTCATCCCGAGCGCGGTCCCCGCTTCGACCAGCGATCGATCGACGCCTGCCACGCCGGCCGCGGTCGTTCGGATGATGGGGAGCAGGGCGTAGAGAATGAGAACGATGATCGCGACCCGCGCGCCAAGCCCGCCGACGAGCGGCAGCGGAAGGAGGAACCCAAACATCGCGAGGCTGGGAATCGTCTGCACGACGTTGGCGAACCAGACGACCGGCGCGCCCAGGCGCGGCCGCTTCGCGGCGAGAATCCCGATCGGAACGCCGAGCGCGACCGCGGCGGCCGTGGACGCGCCCACGAGCAGGATGTGCTGGAGCAGCAGACCCGCGAACTCGGCGCGGTGCGCGGCGAGAAATCGCACCAGCGTCATGAGAGCAGCGCGCGCGCTTCGAGCAGCGGCTCCAGCAGCGGGCGCACCCGCGGGTCCCGCGAGCGCGCGAGCGTCCTGGGGTCGTCGAGCTGCGCGATGACCCCGGCGTCGAGCACGCCGATACGCGTCGCGAGCGCGAACGCCTCGGCCATGTCGTGCGTGACGATGACGACGGTCTTGCGGACCGCGGTCTGGATGCGGCGGAACTCGCGATGCAGCTCCGCGCGCGTGACCGGATCGAGCGCGCCGAACGGCTCGTCCATCAGGAGGATGGGCGGATCGGCCGCCAGCGCGCGGGCGACCCCGACGCGCTGCCGCTGCCCGCCCGACAGCTCCCACGCGCGGCGGTTCGCGTACGTCTCGGGCGGCAGGCCGACGAGCGCCAGCACGTCGGCGACGCGGGCGACCGTGCGCCGCGCCTCCCAGCCGAGCAGCCTCGGGACGACCCCGACGTTCTCGGCGACGGAGAGGTGCGGAAACAAGCCGATCTCCTGGAGCACGTAGCCGATCCGCCGGCGAAGGTCGTACGGGTTCCATTCGCGCGTGTCGCGGCCTTCGACGATCACGCGGCCGGCGTCGGGGACGATCAGGCCGTTGATCGATTTCAGCAGGGTGCTCTTGCCCGCGCCGCTACGGCCGACCAGCGCGACCGTTTCTCCCCCTGCGATGTCGAGGTCGACGCCCCGGAGGACGTTGCCGGCCGCGCCTCGCGCGACATGCACGCTCTGGAGAGAGATCGCGCCGGCTGAACCGTCCATCAGCGCGACTGTATCGCAGGGACTGCCGCGATCGAAAGCCGACGATCGACACCCTCGACGATCGAATCTCGAACGATGGAACACGGAATCTTGGAATGTTGGAACCATCTCATTACCCGCTTCAGAGGCTAGAAGCCATCTCAAGAATGCCGGCTGGCCCCGCGAGCGAGCGCCGCGAGCGAGCCACGCGAACGGAGTGAGCCGGCGAAGCGGCGAGCAAGTGAGCGTGTAGGGGACTGCGAGGGGCGAAGCCCCTCGGGATAAGACTAGAACCGCCAACTGAGGCCGCCGGCGAGCTGCGGGACGATCTTCTGCTTCCGATCGAAGGCGACGGCCTTTTCGCGAACGGACACCGCGCCATCGACGCGAAGCCACAGCGGATGCGCGCTTTTGGTCAGGGCGCAGCGGAGGCCGCCGCCCGTGTGCACCTCGGCTCCGGTGACGACTGCGGCGTTGTCCTCGAGGAGCTCTCTCACATAGCCGCCGCCCGCCTTGACGAAGGGGCGAAGGCGGCCCCGCCCGAAGTGATACAGCGCCGACCCCGCGATCGTGTAGGACGCGATCGTCGCCTCGGCATCCGTGTCCGCCGCGGATTCGAAGTCCGCTGCGAGATGGCTGCGAAGCACCGGTCGGCTGAACTGCAATGAGCCCTCCACCAAGAGACGGCGCGACAGGTACAGGCCGAGGCGCGCCTCGACGCCCGGAGCGGCGACCAGACGCGAGTCGACCGTGAACAGCGTCAGCGGAGACGACCCCGTGGACGGATTGCGCGTCTCGAGCGCCGGCTGTCCGCCGGCGTCGTAGCCGCCCGTCCAGATCGCGGCGCCTGAAATCTCGAAGCGGCCTGCGCGGGCCACGCTTCCCGCCTGCGCCAGCAGCAGCCAGATCGCCATCGCGCCGGCAGTCACTTCGGCTGGACCTTCAGCTCGATACTGCGCGACGTGCCGCCGCGCGGCACGGTGACCAGGCGGTCGTAGAACGCCGGCCGGAAATCCAGATCGATGTTCAGCGAGGCATCGAGAAAGCTCCCGGCATCCCCGTCGTCGAGCGGCTCGGCGCGCAGGATCTGCGGTCCGGGCTCGAGGCCGGCAATCACGAACGTCCCGTCCTGCGAGAGCGTGAAGCCGCCCACGAGCTTGCCCGAAGCGGGATTGAAGGCAACGATGTGCGCCCCGAGAATGCCCGCGCCGTTCTTCGTGACGCGTCCGGCTATGCTGCCGGTCGCGGCTCGAAATCGATCGTTTCCATAAATGTCGGAGATGCCCGCGATATCGTCGGCGCGGGGCGCGCGGTTCAGGCTGCCCGCCGAGAACGCGATCGGGAACATGATCGCTTCGGCGCCGATGACGCGGCGGCCGCCGGCGTTCAGTTCCGTCTCGCCGAGCGCGGAGTGTCCGAGCCCGTGTAAGTGGCCGATCTCGTGAAGCGCGATCGACTCCACGTCGTGCCGCCCCGCTTCGCCTCCCGCCGCCACCGACCATGCGAAGGTGGAATTCAGGAAGATGTTGGAGTCGAGAATCTCGCCGGTGGCGGTATCGACGGTGAACGTCGTCGCGCCGAGTACGCGGTCGAGCTCCGGCCGCGCCTGAAAACCGATCACGTTGGCGTTCACGCTGCCGGCTGGATCCGCGGACGTGAATCCCACGAACTGAGACGACAGCGGGACGTTGGGAACGGCCGCCCACGTCGCGAACGCGCGATCGACGGCCTGCTGGAGCTGCGGCGCCGTGACGCCCGGGACGTCCCGGTTGACGATGAAGTACCGCACCGGAAACGTGTTCCAGCGGAGGTTCACGAGCCGCCCGCCCTCGTCGGTGCCGAGCTTCAAGTACGCGTCGAGCGCCGGACCGCCGGCCGACAGCCCAACGAGCACGGCAGCGGCCGTGAGCAGCGAGCGCTTCACTGTCGCGGCCCCTGCTCGATCGCCTGGCGCACCAGGGCTCGGAAACTGTCGATATCGAGCGGTCGGCGGCGCAGGTCGCCGCGAACGATCGTTTCCGGCGCGTCGCCCGGCTTGCTCATCACCACGGGCGAGGTCACCATCCGCCTGCCGCTCAACGGATCGGCGACGACCCGAAACGCACCCTGGCTCAGTCCGACGATCCAGGGCGCCGATCCGTCCGCGAGCCTGAGGAACAGAACGACCTCGTCCCCTTCCTGGAACGCCGGCGCCCCAACGAACACCGTGCGGTACCGTCCGAGCTGGCCGCCCGGCACGCGCACGACGAGGCGGTCGCCAAGGTTCCCCTTCAGGTAGTCGCTCGCCTCGACGGTCACGAACGTCTCGATCGAACGGCGGCCGTCGATCCACTCTGCCCTGACGTCGACCACGCGTCCATGGACGATCACAGGCGCGGTGGTGACGAGCTCGCGGAACTCGATGGGAATGAGGACCGTCGCGCGGATGCTGAGTGGCGCGCTGACGAGACCCAGCAGGATGAGGCAAGTCGCTCGGCGCATCAGGGCAGTCTATCGCGTCCTCGCGCGCGTTCGTGCGACTTCGATCACGGCTTCCGCGGCGCGCCTGCTCGCGCCGGCGGTGCCGAGCTTCGCGCGAACGTCGGCGAGGTCGTTCCTGACCCTGGCCGCATATTCACGATCGAGCAGTACGCGCAGCGCCTCCGCAGCGGCGGCCGCCGGCGTAAACGCGTCCTGGATCAACTCGGGCACGACGCGCCGCCCCGCGACGAGGTTGACCATCGCGTACGTGTCGACGTGCAGCAGGGGCTTCCCGAGCGCGTAGGTCAGCGGCGCCACACGATAGACCACCACAATCGGGCAGCCGTGGAGCGCCGCCTGCACGGTAACCGTGCCCGACGCGACCACAGCCACATCGGCGCTCGCGAGCACGCCGTCGGTCGCGCCTTCGACGACGACCGGCGCGGCCGCGTGCGCCGGCCATTGGGCCAGCGGCCCGAACAGCCCGTCGTCGAGGTGAGGCGCGCGCGCGATCAGGAACTGGGCGTCGGGACGCCGGTCCGCGATGATGCCCGCCGTCCGCACCAGATCCGGCAGGATCGTTCGCAGCTCGTTGCGGCGGCTGCCTGGCAGCATCGCCACGACCGGTCTGGTCGGATCGAGGCCGTGTCCCCGCAGAAACGCATCGCGCGGCATGGGCCTCGGAGCCAGCTCGAGCAGCGGATGTCCGACGAAGGTGGCCGGGACGCCGGCCTCGTCGTAGAACGCCTGTTCGAAGGGAAAGATCACCAGCACGCGATCGGCGACGCGCCGCATCGTCTTCAGACGGCCGCGGCGCCAGGCCCAGAGCTGCGGACTGATGTAGTAGACGATCGGAACGCCGCGCTTGTGAAGCGCCCGCGCGACGAAGAAGTTGAAGTCCGGAAAATCGATCGGGACGAACACGTCCGGACGGTGGGCCTCCGCGGCGTGGATCAGCGCGCGATAGTTCTGCCAGGATCGCGGAATGACGCGCAGCGCTTCGGTCAGCCCGGTGACCGAGACGCCTCCGAAGTCGCGCACGAGCGACGCGCCGGCTGCGCGCAGGCGCTCGCCGCCGAATCCGGTGATCGCGGCACCGGGCTCGAGCTTCAGGATCTCCGCCGCGAGCGCGCCGGCATAGAGATCGCCCGACGGCTCGCCGCACGAGATCATCACGCGCAGGCGATCGGCCACTCGAGCTGGACTAGGAAGGCCTGGCGAAGAGTCCCGCCGGCAGTGGGACGTTGAAGTGGATGGTGCGCACGTCGCGCTCGATCGGCGGCGCGCCGCTGCGGCGGACGACGGTGTGGAATGGCACCTGGATCCCGTTGACGTTGCGGTAGTCGCTGTACGATTCCTCGCTCCGGCCCGACGCGCCGTCCTCATACCGCGCCTTCTCTATCAGGCCGTTGTCGCGATTGATGAAGAGCGTCAGCGGCGGCATGCCCCCGCCCGACACTTCGAGACCCTCGAGCAGCGGATCGTCCGAATCGACGCCGCGGACGACAAGCCTGCCCGTGCTCGCGCCGACCAGCACCTGCACGAGGTCGCGCTGGATGCGCGACTGCACTTCGCCCCGCGCGTCGGCCGGCAGCTCGCTGACCCCGGATGCCTCCTGAATCCAGAACCGGCCGTCGGCGAACACCTGCACGACCTTGCCGCCGGGCATGTCGGCATCCTGCCGAAAGCGATCGGGATACTCGATCGACGTGACGATGGGAAACGGCCGTGGACTCATTGCGGGAATCTTCATCGTGCCTTCGAGGCGAACAGTCTTGATCGCCTGCAGCTTCGCTAGGCCGCCCTTAGCGGCGACCGCCTTGCGCAGGAGCGCCTCGCCTTCGCCGCGCTGCGGAGCCAACGCGACGTAGGATGCCGGATGAATGCCCGATGCCCCCGAGGCGGGCGTCTTCTTTCGCAGGTCCGCCGCGAATAGATCCAGATCGGCCGTCGAAATCACGTCGAACTTGTCGAAGCCCGCGCCGGGGAGCTGCTTGACGAACGCCGAGGCGTCACCGACGAGCACCACCGTCAGTCGATCCGGGTGCAGGTACTGCCTGGCCACGCGCTGCACGTCATCGGGACCGACGGCATTAACGCGTTCGCGATACGTCTGAAGATCGTTGAGATTCAACCCGAAGAACACCGCGTTCAGAATCTGCATCGCGATCTGGCTCGGCGTCTCGATCGTCAAGGGAAACGAGCCCGTCAGATATTCCTGCGCGCCCTCGAGCTCGCGATCGCCGACCCTGTCGCGCTGCAGCTTCCAGATCTCGTCAACCATCAGACGCAAGGTCTCGCCCGTGGTCTGCGATCGCGTGTTGGTCGTCGCGACGAGGTCGCCCGTCTGCCGGAGCGCGTTGAAGTCGGCCGAGGCTCCGTAGGTCAGGCCGCGTTCCGATCGCAGCACGCGGTGCAGCCGGTTGGCACCCTCGCCCCCGAGGATCTTGCTCGCCAGATCCAGCGCCATGAAATCGTCGTGCCTGCGCGGGATCGCGATGTTGCCAACCCGGATCTCCGTCTGCACCGCACCGGGCTTGTCGATCACGACCACGCGCCGCGTCGGCGCCGGCGGGTCGGTGGGGGCCGGCATGCTGGAGGCCGCCTTCGCCCAGCCTCCGAACGCGCGTTCCGCGCCGGCAAAGGCCTCCTCCGCGGTCACGTCGCCGACGATGGCGAGAATCGCGTTGTTCGCCCCGAACCACTTGTGGTGAAAGGCGATCAGATCGTCCCGCGTCAGCGCCGCGACCGTGTCTGGCGTTCCACCCTGCGGCCGGCCGTACGGATGGAACCCGAACACGAGCCGATCGAAGACGACGTTGGCGAGAAACTCCGGATCGTCGTAGCTCACCTGCATGCCGGAGAGCGTCTGCTGGCGCTGCCGATCGAGCTCGTCCTTCGAGAACGCCGGATGCTGCGCGAGATCGGAGACCAGATCGAGCCCGAAGCTCAGGCTGTCTTTCATCACGATCGCGCTGATCGACGTCATGTCGGGATTCGCCCCGGTGCCGAGCGAGCCGCCGATCGAATCGATCGCGTCGGCAATCTGCTCGGCCGATTTCGTCGTCGTCCCCTGATCGAGGAGCGTGGCCGTCATGGCGGCGACGCCGGGGCGGTTGTCGGGATCCTGGGCGGCGCCCGCGCGGACGATCAGCCGCAGACTGACGACCGGCTGCTCGTGATGCGATACCGCGATCACCTGGAGCCCGTTTGCGAGCGTGCGGAGCGCGTAGGATGGAAACTTGACGTCGTGCGCCGGCAGCGGACGCGGCGGGCGCTCGGACGGCCAGTTTTTCTGCTGCTTCGCGTACGCGGGAATCGCCAGGGCCGCGGCGACGAGCACGGCCGCGAGAACGTGTCTCGCCGAAGCGCATCGCGAAGGCATCAGCGCGCGCTTCCCTTCCCCGCACTCTTCGGCAGAATCGTCAGGACGAGGCGGTTTTCCGGCGTGAAGTACGTCTTCGCAACCCTCTGCACGTCGGCGGCCGTGATGTGCTGGAAGATGTCGAACTCGCCGTCGGCGGTCTTGATGTCGTTGTGGATCACGACGGCGTGGCCGAGCATTTCGGCTTTGTTCTGATTGGTCTCGCGCATCAGGATGTAGTCCCGCGCGAACTGGTTCTTCGCCTGTTGAAGCTCCGCGGCCGAGACCGGCTCGTCACGGAGCCGATCCAGCTCGCCGATGAGCGCGCTCGCGGTCTCCTCCGTCGTGTGCCCCGGCTGCACGATCGCGACGGCGAAAAACAGGTTGGGATCTTCGATGATGTTGCCCCCCCCGAACGCGGCCAGCGCGAGCCGCTTCTCGTAGACGAGCTTGCGATAGATCCGCGAGCTCTGTCCGTCCGACAGAATTTTCGACGCGATGTGCAGCGGATACGAATCGGGGTGCCCGTCGTAGGTGATGTGGTGCGCGACGACAACCGCCGGGAGCGGCCACTCGTCGTTCAGCGTGACGCGCTTTTCCCTGGTCTGGGGCGGCTCTTTCGGAATGTCCCTCGGAACGGGCTTGTCGGACTTCGGTACTCGGCCCAGGTACTGCGTGACGAGCGCCAGCGCTTCCGTCGAGTCGAAATCGCCGACAAGAACCGCCGTGGCGTTGTTCGGCACGTAGTAGGTCTGCCAGAATTCCCGCACGTCGTCGACCGACGCCGCGTCGAGATCGTGCATGCTGCCGATCACCGGATGCTTGTAGGGATGGACGGTGAAGGCCTGATCCGAGATGAGCTCCTGCAGCCGGCCGTACGGCTGGTTCTCGATCCGCATCCGGCGCTCTTCCTTGACGACCTCACGCTCGTTCTTGAACGCCTTTTCTTCGATGCGCAGAGAAGCCATCCGGTCCGCTTCGAGCCAGAGGACGAGCGGCAGGTACTGCGAGGGGACCGTCTCCCAGAACACCGTCGCGTCTTCATTCGTATAGGCGTTGCTCTGGCCGCCGACGCTGGAAATATACGAAGGATGCCCTTCCGGCTCGACGTTCCTGGAGCCTTTGAACATCATGTGCTCGAAGAAATGCGCGAACCCCGTCCGTCCAGGACGCTCGTTCTTCGAGCCGACGTGATACCAGATCTGGAGGTGAACGATCGGCGTCGAATGATCTTCCAGAAACACCACGTTGAGCCCATTGGGGAGCGTGGTCATCGTGTAATCGAGACGAGGCGGACGAACGGCGGCGCGCGCCACCGGCGCCAGCGTCAGCGCGCAGCCCAGAACCGCGACCGCGAGGCGTCGCCGTAACCCTTGGAGGGGCATGGGATCCCGATTATCCCATGAGCTATGACGGTGAGCCGCGCCTACGCCTTGAGCCTTTCCTCGACTGCATCGAGCCGTCGCTGAAGATCGGCCACGCTCTTTTTCAGCTCCGGGAGGCGCCGGAACACCGCAGACGACTTGAGCCAGTCGCGATTGTCGATGGCGGGATAGCCCGAGACGAGCGAGCCGGCGTCGACGGAATTGGGAATGCCCGTCTGCGCCGTCGCGATCGCGCCCCTGCCGATCGTCAGGTGGCCGGCGACGCCCACCTGGCCGGCAAGCGTTACGCTGTCTTCAATCGTCGTGCTGCCGGCGACGCCGACTTGCGCGGCGAGCAGCACGTCGCGGCCGATCGTGACGCCGTGCGCAATCTGGACGAGATTGTCGATCTTCGTGCCCGCGCCGATGCGGGTCTCGCCGACCGCCGGACGATCGATCGCCGCGTTCGCGCCAATCTCCACGTCGTCTTCCACGACGACGCCGCCGACCTGCGGAATCTTCTGGTGCGTGCCGTCGCCCGCGCGCGCGAACCCGAATCCATCGCTGCCGATCACCGCGCCGTCCTGCACGACGACGCGGCTGCCGAGCGTGACGCGCTCGCGGATCGACACACGCGCGTGAATGACGCAGTCCTCGCCAATCGACGCGTCCGGACCGATCGTCACGTGGGGGAAGATGACCGTCCGCGCTCCGATCCGCGCGCGGTCGCCGACGCTGACGAAGGGCCCGACCGACGCATCGGGGGCCACCGTCGCCGTCGCCGCGACGTCCGCCAGGCGGTGGATGCCCGCGGGCGCCGCGCTGGCTGGCGCGAACAACGCGACCGCGCGGGCAAACGCGAGATACGGGTTCTGCGCGCGAAGCCGCGCGACGCCCGCGCCGGGGCCGGCCTCGGCGCGTTCCGCCAGAATGACGGCGGACGCCTGTGTCGCGCGCAGCTCGGTCGCGTACCTGGGATTGGCGAAGAAGGTCAGGTCGCCCGGCCGCGCCCGCTCGATTCCCTCGACGCGGCAAATCTCGACCTCGCCGTCGCCTTCCAGCCGGCAATCGAGCCGCGCCGCTAAGTCCTTCAGTTTCAACGAGCGCAGTATAACCAACTCCCAAAGACCGACTCGATTTGTGAATTGGTGAGTTGGTGAATTCACGAATTCAATTCACCAACTCGCCAATTCACCAACCCACCAATTGTCAAGGAATCGCCGTGCGCTGGAAGAAACTGGCGAGGTGTTCGAGGTGCAGGTCCGACGCGACTTCGAGCACCAGGGTCGCCCGAGAGTCGGGTGGGTCGGTCACGACGGTACGCAGCGTACTGAGGGGCGCGCTCGGCTCGAGCGTCCAGTTCGTCTTCGACAGACCCTGGCGCGCGCCGCGCACGGACAGGAAGTGTCCGACGATGCGAAAGAGGAAGTAGTAGCCGATGAAGTTCGGACCCGGCAGCAGAATGAGCAGGATGGATCCCACGCCGCACAGGCTGTCGATGGCGAGCCAGAACCGATGGCGCTCCCAATCGCGCTGCAGCGAGCGCCGCAGCAACTGGCGCGCCTGCGCGTCGGTGAGATCGTCGGGATGGACGAGCAGCGCCGTGTCGCGTCCGCGCAACTGCCACAATAGCCGCTGCTCGGCGATCGACTCGGCGATCCATCTCAGCGAGCGGGCCTTCAGCCGCGCGAGGAACGAAGCGGGAGGCTCTCCCGCCGCCCCGCCGCCCCGCCGTTCGCGTTCCGCTTCAGCGAGCTGCTCGCGAAAGCGGTGGGTGATGCGGCGGACGACCCCGGGGGGCGCCGCCTGCTCGTCCACGACTGGCGCCGGCTCGTCGGGCTCCTCGCAATACAGCTCGTATCGATCCGGAGCCACCGGCACCAGAAACACGTCCATCGCGCAAATATAGCGCGGAGATCGGTTAGACTCGCCGTCCGGTGAGCAGCCGCAACACGATGATCACGAGCGCGATCACGAGCAGGACGTGAATCAGCCCGCCCGCGACGTGCATCGCGAAACCGAGCAGCCATAACACCAGCAGCAGCACTACAATCGTCCAGAGCATCGGACCTCCTGCCAAGGGAATAGCAATCGAAGTGCCACGCATCCGCCGATGACAGCGTCACTCTCCAACGCCGAGCTGGTTCAGCGCCTGCTCCTTGCGGCGGCCATCGGCGGACTGCTTGGGGCCGAGCGCGAGCTGCGGCGCAAAAGTGCCGGATTCAGAACGAATATCCTGATTGCGCTCGGATCGGCCGTCTTCACGATCGCGTCGCTGACGCTCGCCGCCGACCCGTCCGATCGGACCCGCATCGCGGCGCAAATCGTCACCGGGATCGGCTTTCTGGGCGCGGGCGCGATCCTGCACCAGCGGGAGGGTGTGCACGGATTGACGACGGCGGCCACCGTCTGGGTCAACGCGGCTCTCGGCGTCGCCGCCGGCGGCGGCCTGTACCGGCTCGCGATCGTCGGCGGCGCCATCACGCTCGTCGTGCTGCTGGTGCTCGGGCCGTTCGAGCACTACATCGAGCGCCGCAGCGGCCCGCCGCCGCCCTGACGTCCGTCTTCCGCGTTCCGCGTTCCGTCTTCCACCTTCCAACAACAACCCGCTATCGCTTGATCGGGCGCGGCGGCCGCGGATTGGCGTCGGCCGGCAGGGCCGGCCGGCCCGCATCCACCCAGGCCTGGGTGATGGCGGAGGCGACACCGCTCACCGCTCCCGCGAGACGCTTCTCCATGATCGGGCCGGTCTTCTCCCACATCCGCGCGAAGTACTCGTCGTCATAAAGCGTAAGCCCTTTGATCGCCTCGCGATCGGCGGCAAGGATGGGGTCGGTGGCCTGGAAGCTGTCGGTCAGCGTAGTGAAGACGAACTCGCGCACATTCGGAATCGCCGTCAGCGGCGCGGGGATGACGTGCAGCCTGTTCTGATAACGATCGAACAGCTCCGACTCGAAGCGCGCGTGGATGCCCCGCTGGTTGGTGGCCTGACCGTCGTAATTGACGCACGCGTGGAAAGGCACGAACGAGTCGGCAATGTAATGCGCCAGTACCGCCGAGAAGAGCTTGACGTCCTCGCGGGACAGATCGTTTCTCGGCAGGTCCCGGAACGCGTCCCGGAGCCGGCCGTACATCTCCTCGGCCCGCCACGGCACGGTGCCGTTCTTGATCACGAGCGCCTCGCCGTATTTCGCGACGGCGGTGTTGTAGTCGTGAGGCAGATCCCCGAACGGAAAAGACCCGTATGCATCCATGTCGAGGAAGTGGCGCGGCGGTTCGTCCACGAATCCTACCGTCCGGTACGTATCGGGATCGATCGACCGTTCGACGAGCGTCGCACGGAACCGGTCGTAGAACGGCTTCAACTGCGGCGGCAGCAGATCGATTGCGCGGTCCATGACGAACTTGTGGCCGCCGAATCCCCAGGCGGCGACGTCGGCACGGGGCACGACTGACAACGCCAGCGCGATCGCGGCCATCGGAAGCATCTTGCGCATGCCGACGTACATAGCACACTCGAAGGTATCCTCTGAGGATGCCCCGTCTCGGCGCGCACCTCTCGATTGCCGGTGGGCTGCCGCGCGCCGTCGACCGCGCGGAAGCGAGCGGGTGCCAGGCGCTTCAGATCTTTACGAAAAGCGCCGGGCAATGGCGCGCGCGCGAGATTCCGCCCGAGGAGATCGCGCTCTTCCGCCGACGCGTCCGCCAGACGAAGATTCGACCGGTCGTCGCGCACAACAGCTACCTGATCAACGTCGCCGCCGCGGATCCGGCGCTGCGCCGCAGATCGATCGACGCGCTTCGCGACGAGCTCGATCGGGCCGAATCGCTCGGCCTCGACGCGCTCGTCATGCATCCGGGGTCCTACACGTCGGGCACGGAAAGCGTGGGGCTGAAGTTGATCGCGGACGGGCTTGCGGAAATCCTCGAATCGCGACCCGACATGAAGGCGCGGATCCTGCTCGAACACACGGCGGGACAAGGGACCAATCTCGGACACCGCTTCGAGCACCTCGCCGAGATCATCGATCGGCTCGGCGGATCGCCGCGCGTCGGCGTCTGCCTCGATACCTGCCATCTGCTGACGGCGGGATACGACATCTGCTCGCAGCCGGGATATGACGAAACATTCCGGCAATTCGCCCGCATCGTCGGATTGTCGCGGCTCAAGGCGTTTCACCTGAACGACTCGAAGAAGCCGTGCGGCAGCCGCGTGGATCGGCACGAGCACATCGGCAAGGGCTGTCTCGGACTGGCGCCGTTCCGCCGCATCCTGAACGACCCGCGCTTCGCGAAGCTGCCGATGCTGCTGGAGACGCCGAAAGTGGACACGCCGCAGACGCGCCGCCGCAGCGATATCGATCCACTCGACCGCATGAACCTGCAGACGCTCCGCCGGCTCGTTCAGCCGCCGAAGACGTCGGCCGCGAATCGATAGACCGCCGCGCCGCATTGCCACGAGTCGGGCGCCAGCCCCGCCTTGACGCAGGTCTGCGAAAGAAACATGCGACGGTCCCATCCCCATTCCGTCGCGACCTGCGGGAGCAGGAGTCCGCGACGTCGCCCCAGCTCCACGACAAGTCCGTGGCGGCCGATCACGATGGCGTCCGGATCGTGCGGATCGATCGGCTCGAGAGGACCGAGCACCGATACTTCGACGTCGAGGCCCTCCAGCTCGGAAATGGCCAGCGGCGCGAAACGCGGATCTTCGCGCGCCGCGCTGACGGCGACCCGCGCGATCTCCTCGGCGAGCGGAAGCCGGCACTGCAGCGTGCCGATGCAGCCGCGCAGCCGGCCGTCCCGCTTGAGCGTGACGAACGCTCCGGTGGCCTCCGGAAAATCTCCCGCATGTGGCCGCTCGACACGTCGTCCGGTCGTCGACTCGATCACGGCAGCCCGGGCGATCTCCAGCAGCGCCCGCTGCTGCGCTTCAGTAAACATCAGGCTTGACGGGGGGCTTCGTCCCGCCGGCCCCCCCGACACGCTCGCTCGCGGGGGCCCCTTGATCCCCGCTCCGCTCGCGTGGCTCACTCGCTGTCGCTCGTTCGCTGAACGTGCCCAGCGCGCCGGCCAGGTAGCCGACGACGCCGCTGTTGTCGCCGGAGATCTGACCCGAGTGCATGTATCGGAGCACGCGGCCGTGCCGGGCGCCGCGGGCCTTCGCGGCCTTCATGACCGCGATCGCCGGGCCGCCGCCGCAGGCGACGAATCGTCCGCGCTCCCCTTCCGGATATTCCTCGAAGATACCCAGCAGCCGCGCCGGATCCAGCGATGCGACGCACGCGCGGACGCGGCCGTCGAGCGTCTCGGCGGTTCGGGCGTCGAAATAGTGCGACAGATCCGTGCTCGCCACGAGCAGCACGCGCCGCCCGGCGCCCACCGACGCGAGCGCCGCGGCGAGCGCATCGATGGTCTCGAGGGTCTGACGTCCCATCAGGAGCGGAACGATTCTGGCGTCGGGAAGCAGCCGGCGCAGGAACGGCAGCTGCATCTCGAGAGAATGCTCGCGAGCGTGGGCCGAGAGAAGCGGACGGACGATCGATGCCGCGCGTCGCAGCTCGTCGCCGAGCCCCTCGTCGATCGTGGCCGGCCCGAATGGCGAGTCGAATGCGCCGGACGGATAGAGCGCCACGCCATCGAAGGCGACGAAGTGCGAGGGACCGACGAGGATGGCCGCGTCGTACGGCCCCGCGCTCGCCGCGGCCGCGTACGAGCAGGCGCCGACGGGCCCGGAGAACATCAGCCCCGCATGGGGCGCAATCACCGCATCGAGGCGTCCGCGCGGGATCGTGTCCGCGTCGACGGCCGCGACATAGTTGTCGACCTCGCGCGCGAGCGCACCCGCACTCGCGGGATACCAGGTTCCGGCGACCGCCGCAGGCCTCAGCATCAACCTCGAACCTCCAACCCCCAACCTCCAACCTCCAACCTCCGACTACAATCACCTCATGGCCGACATCCTGACGCGGACCGACGTCGAGCGCATCGCCGCGCTGGCGCGTCTCGAGCTCACCGGGGACGAGACCGCGCTGTTCGCCGCGCAGTTGACCGCGATCCTTGCCTACGCCGACCAGGTGCAGCAGGTCGATACGACGGCCGTCGAACCGGCGGCCCTGACGGCGTCCGGGCCGGGCGGCCGAGACGACGACCTGGAGCCCTCGCTGGATCGCGAGGCCGTGCTCGGCCAGGCGCCCGCGGCTGATCGCGCCACAGGCCTCTTCAAAGTACCACGGGTGCTGGGATCGTGAGCGTCCCCGCGCGCGCCGCCGACATCCGCGACGCCGTCGCCGCGCGCCAGGTTTCGGCCGCGGAGGTGTGCCGCGACGCGCTGAATCGGATCGCGCGACTCGATCCGGGCATCCACGCATTCCTTCACGTGGACGTGGACGGCGCGATGGCCCGCGCCGAGCGGCTGGATCGCAACCCGCCCGCAGACGCGCCACTTCTCGGCGTTCCCGTCGCCGTGAAGGACAACATCTGTACCCGATCGATGCCGACGACCGCGGCGTCGAGGCTGCTCGAAAGATACGTGCCGCCGTATTCCGCCGCGGTGATCGAGCGGCTCGAGCGCGCCGGCGCGGTAATCGTCGGCAAGACGAATTGCGACGAGTTCGCGATGGGATCGTCCACCGAGCATTCGGCGTTCGGCCCGACCCGCAATCCATGGGCGGCCGATCGAAGCCCGGGAGGATCGAGCGGCGGATCGGCTGCGGCGGTTGCCGCCGGCATGGTCCCTCTGGCGCTGGGATCGGACACCGGCGGATCCATCCGCCAGCCCGCGGCGTTGTGCGGCGTGCTCGGCCTCAAGCCGACTTACGGGCGGGTGTCGCGCTACGGGCTCATTGCCTTCGGCTCGTCCCTCGATCAGATCGGTCCGTTTGCCGGATCGGTGCAGGATCTTGCCTGCCTGTTCGAAGCCATCGCCGGTCCCGATCCACGCGATGCGACCAGCGCGTCGGTGCCTGTGGACCACTACAGCGCCGCGTTGAGTGGAGACGTCGCGGGACTCCGGGTTGGCGTTCCGGGGCATCTGCTGAACGAGGGAGTCGAGCCGGGCGTCCGCGCCGCGTTCGACTCCGCCGTCCGCGAGCTGCAGCAGGCCGGCGCGCAGATCACCGATGTGCAACTGCCCCACGCGTCGCTGGCGATTCCGGTCTACTACCTGGTCGCGAATGCGGAAGCGAGCTCGAACCTCGCGCGGTACGACGGCGTGCGATACGGCACGCGCGCCGACGCCCAGACAGTCGCCGACGTCTATTACCATTCGCGCGCCAGATTCGGCGCCGAGGTGAAGCGGCGGATCATGATCGGGACGTTCGTGCTGAGCGCCGGGTACTACGACGCGTATTACCGCAAGGCGCAGCAGGTCCGCGCGTTGATCCGCCGCGAGTACGAGGAAGTCTTCAGCCGCGTGGACACGGTGGCGGTGCCGACCAGTCCGACGGTCGCCTTCAGAATCGGCGAGCGGACCGCGGATCCGCTGCAGATGTATCTGTCGGACGTCTTCACCGTCGCGGCGAACCTGGCGGGCCTGCCCGCGATCAGCATTCCATGCGGAATGAGCGAAGGACTGCCGGTCGGACTGCAGTTGACCGCAAGGGCGTTCGATGAGGCGACACTTCTGCGGGCGGCGGGCGCGCTCGAGCGGCGGATGCCTATACGACGGCCGGACGCCGCCGGTTCGCTCTGACGAGGAACCAGATCAGCGCGGCCACGGCGATCAGCGGCAGAAGCGGAAGCGCGAGACCGAGAGCGACGGCGAGGAACCCGGCGAGCCCAATCAGCAGCAGAATCGGGCCGACGACCAGCATGACGATGCCGATCACGATCCACTTGATCAGCAGCAGCGGGAGCAGGACGAGGCGGAGAGCCATCCGAACGACGAGCCCGACGAGGGCCAGCATGACGAACACGGCCACGGCGGCAACCGCGAGACCGGCCAGGACGATGGCGCCCATATCGACTCCTTACGCCGATCCGTGCCGGGAAGTTCCGCCGCGGCTGTGCTTACTTCGTTTCGCCTTTCCCGTCGTATCCGGTCGGCAGCGTGTACTGAATGACGCGGCGCCGCACTTCTTCCATCGCCAGGCGTTCGAGCTTGTGTGGGCCGGCAGGCTGCCGTTCTATGCGCGGCAGGGCGCCGCGGCGCAGCTGCTTCGCGCGCTGCGCCGCAACGTCGACGAAGAGGAACCGGCTCGTGATGGGCGCCGCCGGCTCCTGCGTGGCCGCGTCGCCTTCCGGCGGCGCGGCGTGCGAGTCGTGCTCAACCATCCGATCAGTATAGTGAGTGTCGCCGGTCAGCTGACAACTTCAATCTGTCTCGGCTTGGCTTCCTCCCGCATCGGGATGCGGACGGTGAGCACGCTGTCCTTGTAAGCCGCGCTGATCCGGGTGCCGTCGACGGTCGGCGGCAGCGTGAACGATCGGCTGAAGCCCCCGTAGGCGCGCTCGCTGCGGTGGATCGTGTCGGCAGCGTCAAAGCCGCTCTTCCGCTCACCCGACAGAGTCAGCACGTTGTCCTCGAAGGTGACGGTGATGTCCTCGCGCTTCATCTCCGGCAGCTCGGCCTTGATGACGTATTCACGGTCTTTCGTCTCGAAAATATCCACGGGCGGCACCCATGCCCGCCCGCCGCCATAGAACTCCTCGAACATACGGTTGAGCTGGTCGATTTCCATCGACGCTAGCTCGCGACTGGGATTCAAGCGAACCAGAGTCATCGGTAGCCTCCTAGAAGAAATCATCACGGAATCCAGCATATCGCTATACTGAGTCTTTGTCAAGCATGTAATTTTAGTATATATAACTAATATTTACGAGAGGCCCAGAAACCACAGGAAACACGGCCCTTTGCGCGCGCGGTGCTAAGATGGGCGGATGGTTCGCGTTTTTCTCGAGCGCCGCGAATTGCCCGACGATTTGCGGCACCTGCTCGATCAGAACGTGGCCGCCGCCGAGTGCACCCCTCCCCTCGACATCATCGAAACGGGTGCGGCCCTCGAAGTGCTGCTCGACGTGCCCGGCGTGTCCGCGACGGAGATTGACATCGTCTTCGCGCGCAACGTGCTGCTCGTCACCGGCTACAAGCAGCCGGCGCTGTGCGGACATTCGGATGCCGCCTTTCACATCGCCGAGCGCGCGTTCGGCCGGTTCGGCCGCGCGATCAAGCTCGAGGGCGCGTTCGACACCGGCCGCGCGAGCGCCGTCCTCGCGGGCGGCGAGCTGCGGATCGTGCTGCCCCGGCAGAGCGAACGCCGGGGCCGTCTGACGCGCATCCCGATCCGCTCCTAGCATGCGCATCCTTTTCGTCGGCGACATCTTCGGCAAGCCTGGACGCGAGATCGCGCGCCGCGCGATCCCCGCGCTGATCGAGCGCGAGTCGCTCGACTTCGTCATCGCCAACGTCGAGAATTCGGCCGCGGGCTTCGGCGTGACGGGCGACATCGCCGACACGATCCTCGGGTACGGCGTCGATGCGATGACCAGCGGCAATCACGTCTGGGACAAGAAGGAAGTGCTCGAGTACGTGCCCCGGCAGCCGAAGCTGCTGCGGCCCGCGAACTTCCCCGCCGGCGCGCCGGGCCGCGGCAGCTACGTCGGGCAGACGCGCACCGGCGAACCGATCGCCGTCGTCAACGTGATGGGCCGCATTTTCATGCAGCCGCTCGACGATCCGTTCGCTGTCGTGCTGAAGGAGATCGAGGCGGTTCGCGCGCGGGCGCGCGTCATCATCGTCGACTTCCACGCCGAGGCGACGTCCGAGAAGGTCGCGATGGGATGGCACCTCGACGGCCGCGTGACCGCCGTGTTCGGCACGCACACGCACGTGCAGACCGCCGACGAGCGTATCCTGCCGAAAGGGACGGCGTACATGACGGATGCCGGCATGACCGGGCCGCATGAGTCCGTCATCGGCGTCACGACGGAGCTCGCTCTCACCCGCTTCGTCACCGGCATGCCGGCGAAGTTCGAAGCCTCGACAGGCCCCGGGCGCCTGAACGCCGTCATCGTCACCGCCGATCGCGCGAGCGGCAAGGCGACGGCGATCCAGCGTCTGAATCTCTCGTCCGAGGAAGTCGACGCGCTTGCCGCGCAGGTTGCCGCGGGACGCTGAGGCCATGTCGGATCTCTTCGACACGCCGTTCGAGGACGAGGACAGCTCCGTTCCCGATGCGCCGGCTCCCGCGCGGCCCGCTGCCGCGCGCCGCATCTATTCGGTCAGCGAACTCACCGCGGAGATCCGCGGCCTGGTCGAGAATCACTTCGGCGACGTGTGGCTCGAGGGCGAGCTGTCGAACTGCAAGGTCTGGAACACCGGGCACATGTATTTCACCCTGAAGGACGGCGGCGCGCAGATCAAGGCGGTCATGTTCCGGACCGCCGTGCGCTACCTTCGGTTCAAGCCCGTCGACGGCCTCCACGTCGTCGCGCGGGGCCGTCTGGGCGTGTACGAGCCGAAGGGGGAATATCAGATCGTCTGCGAGCACGTGGAGCCGAAGGGGCTCGGCGCCCTGCAGCTCGCCTTCGAGCAACTGAAGAAGAAGCTGTACGCCGAAGGCCTCTTCGAGAGCGCGCGCAAACGTCCGCTGCCGGCGCTTCCGCGGCGCATCGGGATCGTTACGTCGCTCGACGGCGCCGCGCTGCGGGACATCCTGAACGTGCTGAGGCGGCGCGCGCCCAACGCAAGCGTTCTGATTCGGCCCGCGCGCGTGCAGGGCGAGGATGCCGCCGCCGACGTCGCGACGGCGCTGCGGATGATTGCGAAGGCGCCGGGCGTCGACGTCGTGATCGTCGGGCGCGGCGGCGGATCGATCGAGGACCTCTGGGCGTTCAACGAAGAGCGGGTCGCGCGCGCCATCGCCGCGTGCCCCGTCCCGGTGGTCTCCGCGGTCGGCCACGAAGTGGACGTCACGATCGCGGACTTCGTCGCCGACCTGCGCGCGCCGACGCCGTCTGCCGCCGCGGAAATGGTCGTCGCCGCGAACGACGAATTCTGCGCCCGGATTGACCGGCTGACGGGGCGTCTCCGCGCGGCCGCGAAAAACGACCTGCAGCGGCGCCGGAACGTGGTCCACGTGCTCGGCAGCCGGCGCGGCCTCGCGGGATTCCACACACGGCTGGCGATGCGCGGCCGCCACGCCGGTGAGGTCACGCATCAGTTCCGCGCCGTGATGCGCCTGTTGATTGAAACGCGGGCGCGCCGCTACCGCGCCCTGCGGCAGCGTCTGGAACAGCGCGACCTCGCGCGCCGCCTCGCCGAGATCCACGGACGCCTTCGTGTCGCGGAGGGAAGGCTGCTGACCGCGGCGCGCCGCGCGCAGCATGGGGCGGACACGCGCCTCCGGACGCTGGCCGGCCGGCTCGAGAATCTCAGTCCACTGGCCGTCCTCGGACGAGGCTATGCTGTCTGCTGGAACGCCGACAAGTCGGCCATCATTCGCAGCGCGGCCAGCGTGCTGCCGGGCGACGCCGTGCGCGTCACGCTCGCGAACGGCGAAATCGGCTGCCGCGTAGACGACAAGAATCTTTAACAGGAGATCAGGAGTTCAAGAGAAAGACCATGTAGAGTCCTCCTGATCTCCTGCGAGAAAGAGGAATGGATCCAACGATCAAGGACTTCGAGTCCGCCATCGCCGAGCTCGAGACGATCGTCAAAACGCTCGAGGAGGGCGACCTCGCGCTCGAGAAATCGCTGGCGCTCTTCGAGCGCGGCGTCCAGTTGTCGCGCTTCTGTCACTCGAAGCTCGAGGAGGCGGAACGGCGCGTCGAGATCCTCAACGAGCGCGGCGAAATCAAAGCCGCCCCGGCGTCGCTCTCGGGCGACGCTCCGATCGGCGACGACCGCGGCCGGTGAGCGACCTCCAGAGCTGGCTCGACGCCAGGCGGCGTGAAATCGACGCCGCGCTCGACGTGTTCCTGCCTCGATCTCCCGACTGTCCAGCTCGCGTGGACGAGGCGATGCGATACAGCGTCTTCGCGGGCGGGAAGCGCCTGCGTCCGACGCTGGCGCTGGCGGCCGCCGAAGCGATCGCGCTCGTCAACCGCGGCGATGCCGAGCGCGCCCGCGCCTTGGCGCTTCCCGCCGCGTGCGCCCTCGAGCTGATTCACACCTACTCGCTGGTGCACGACGATCTCCCGGCGATGGACGATGACGTGCTGCGGCGCGGACGGCCGACTAGCCACGTCGTGTTCGGCGAAGGCATGGCGATCCTCGCCGGCGATGGCCTGCTGACCGAAGCCTTCGCGCTGATGGCGCGCGAGCCGTCGGACACGGGGGCCGGCGCGCGCAAAGTGCGCGCCATCCGGATGGTTGCCGAGGCTGCCGGCGCATGCGGCATGGTCGGCGGCCAGGCGATCGATCTCGAAGCCGCCGGATCCGGCGCGGGCTTCGACGCCGACGGGCTTCGCGCGATGCACGCGCGAAAGACGGGGGCGCTGATTCGTGCGTCGGCGGCGGCGGGCGCGATCATGGCCGGCGCCACCGACGCGCAACTGGACGCGATCCAGCGCTTCGCGACCGAGCTCGGTCTCGCCTTCCAGATCATCGACGACATCCTCGACGTCGAAGGCGCCTCGCACCATCTGGGAAAGACCGCCGGCAAGGACGCCGCGGCCGGCAAGCCTACCTATCCGGCTCTATTTGGGATCGACTCGTCGCGGCGCATGGCGGAGGAATGCGTCGTCCGCGCGCTCGACGCGCTGCAGCCTGTGCGGCTCGACGGACAGCTGCCGGCGATCGCGCGATGGGTCATCTCCCGAAGCCATTGAAGCAGACCTCCAGACTCGACACGCTTCTCGTCGCGCGCGGGCTGGTCGCGTCGCGCGAGCGCGCGCGCGCGATGATCCTGGCCGGACAAGTGCGGGTGAACGGCGCCGTCGTATCGAAAGCCGGACACGCCGTCGACGGCGATGCCGCGGTGACCCTGGTCGAGCCGGATCATCCGTATGTGGGCCGCGGCGGCGTGAAGCTCGCCCATGCGCTCGATGCGTTCGGCATCGACGTGGCCGGTCGTCTCGCGCTCGACGTGGGCGCGTCCACTGGCGGGTTCACGGACGTCCTCCTGCGGCGCGGCGCCGCGAAAGTCGCGGCGGTTGACGTCGGACACGGACAACTCGACTGGACGATCCGGAGCGATCCGCGGGTCCTCGTCCTCGAGCGGGTCAACGCGCGCGCGCTGACGGCCGGCCAGTTGCCCGCGGACCTGCGCGTCTTCGGGATCGCGACGATGGATCTGTCGTTCATCTCGTTGCGGCAGGTGCTGCCGTCGATCGTGCCGCTGCTGGGTCCGGCTGCGGATCTGATCGCGCTCGTGAAGCCGCAATTCGAAGCCGGACGCGACGAAGTCGGCAAGGGCGGGCTGGTGCGCGATCCCGCGGTGCACGCGCGCGTCATCGGGGAGGTCTCGGCCGCGGCCGATGCGCTAGGATTGACGCGGCTCGCGACGACCGAGTCGCCCATCACGGGCGCCGAAGGCAACCGCGAGTTCTTCCTGCATCTGCGACATGGCTGATCGGATCACGCGCGTCGGACTGTTGGCGAAACGCGGCCTGATGGCCGCGTCGGAGGTGCTGCGGGAGCTGGCCGGCTGGCTCGAGGCGCGCGCCGTGCAGCCGGTGTTCGAGGCCGATACCGCGCGGCTGGCGGGCGAGCCGAATCGCCCGCTGTCGGTGTCGGCCGCGGCACTCCCTCGGGAGTGCGACCTCATCGTCGTGCTCGGCGGCGACGGCACGCTGATCGGCGCCGCGAACCGCATCGCGCGCGCGGGCACCGACGTGCCGATCCTCGGCGTCAACTTCGGCAGCCTCGGGTTCCTGACCGAGATCACGCTGCCGGAGCTGTACGATGCGATGCAGGCCGCGCTGGACGGCCGCGCGGACATCGATTCACGGGCGATGCTGACCGCGCGGACCGTGCGGGACGAGGCGCCCTTTGCCGAGCACATCGTCCTCAACGACATCGTCGTCACGAAGGGGGCGATGTCGCGCATCATCGAGATCGCCGTCGCCGTCGGTCGCGAGCCGGTGACGCGCGTCCGCGCCGACGGCCTGATCGTGGCGAGTCCGACCGGATCCACGGCGTACAACCTCGCGGCCGGCGGACCGATCGTCCACCCCGAGGTCGATGCGATGCTGCTCACGCCGATCGCCCCGCACACGCTGACCAACCGCCCCATCGTGATTCCGGCGGCCTCCGAAATCCACCTCCGCCCGATCATGGAAGTCGACGATGAAGTGTTCGTCACGTTCGACGGACAGGCCGGCTTCCCGCTGCGTCCCGGCGATCTCGTCACCGTCGGCCGCGCCGCCCGCCGGCTCCGGATCGTCAGATCCACGAAGCGCGCCTACTTCCAGTTGCTCCGGGAGAAGCTCAAGTGGGGCGGGGGGCGGTAAAAGGCCGCGTCAACTCACAACTCCTCAACTCCCAGCGACGGTTGGTGAATTCGTGAAGTTCGTGAATTCGCGAATTCAAGTTCACCAATTCACCAACTCACCAATTGTCCCTGGGGAGTTTGCAGTTATCGTTTCTTTTCCCTGAAGTATTGCACCTGATACAGCTGCACGTTGCGGTTGTGTTCTTCGAGCGTCGCGGCGAAGGCGTGCGTGCCGTCGTTCTTGCTGACGAAATACAAGTACGGGGCGTCCGCGGGCGTCGCCGCGGCGGCGAGCGAGGCGCGGCCGGGTGATGCGATCGGGCCCGGCGGCAGACCCGGATATCGATAGGTGTTGTACGGGGAGTCGTACTGGAGATTATCGCGCGTCAGGTTGCCGTTGTAGCGGCCGGCGCGCTCGAGCGCATAGATGACGGTCGGGTCGCACTGCAGCGGCATGCCGAGTTTCAGGCGATTGGTGTAGACGGCGGCCACGAGAGGCCGCTCTTCCTTGTTCCCCGTCTCCTTCTCGACGATCGAGGCGAGCGTGACGAACTGGCGGATCGTCAGCGCGCGCGCGTCGGCTTTGTCTAGCAGATCCGGGGTCATCGCCTTCATGAACGCCGCGACCATGCGCTGGACAAGTTGCTCGGCGGTCGCTTTCCGCGGGAGCGCGTAGGTGTCGGGAAACAGGTAGCCTTCGAGGTCCCGCGCGTCGGGATCGAGCGCGCTGACCAAGGCGCGATTCTTCGCGGCGTCGACAAAGTCCTGCGCGGGTCCGAACCCCTTGCTTTCATACAGCGCCGCCATCTGCCTGATCGTCAACCCTTCGGGAAACGTGATGGGCCGGACGTACACGTCGCCCCGCGCGATCTTGTCGGCAACCTGGCGCGGCGATATCGGCCGATCGAACCGGTACTCGCCGGCCTGCAGGTGCCGTCCCTGACCCGTGATCCACAGCGCGAGGCGGAAGCTGTTCGCGTCGTGGACGACCCCGGCGTCGGCAAGACGCTTCGCGATCGCGGCCGATCCCACGCCCTGCGGGATCTCGACGAACTGCTCCGGCGCGTCGTAGCCCTTGAAGGGCCGATCGATGCCAGTGTAGAACCACGCCGCCACGCCTGCCGCAGCGACGATGACGAGGAACAGCAATCCAGCGAGTCGCTTCATTTTGATTCAGGATTCGGGATTCAGGATAAGCGATTCAGGATCAGGGATCAGGGATCCGGGATCAGGGATTACGCCGCCGCTCGTCCAGAAAATCCTGGAGGATGATCGCGGCGGCCATCGCGTCGATCTGGTGTTTGCGCCGGCGCCAGTCTCGCTCGCGGCGCGCGAGAAGCTCCTCGGCTTCGTGACTGGTCAGCCGCTCGTCCTGCAGCGTGATCGGGACCGTCACGTCGGCCGCGAGGAGCGCGGCGAGTTTCCGCGCGCGCGCCGTCTGGTTGTTGTCTTCCCCACTCAACCGTCGCGGCAGCCCGATCACGACGGCGTCGAGGCCATCCGGCTCGGCGATGAGCGCCTGCATCTCGAGCGCCAGGCGCTGCGCCGCTGCGCCGACGTTGGCATCGTTGTGGATCGTTTTCCAGGGCGAGGCGAGGAGTCCCGTCGCGTCGGACAGCGCAAGCCCGATGCGCCGTTCGCCATAGTCGATCCCCAGCGCGCGCACGACGGCAGCGTACCACGCGGCGCGACCTCGGCAGAGGACACCGGGGTCAGATCTTGATTTTCGACGGCCGTTGGCACGACCCTCGCGTCGAAAATCAAGATCTGACCCCGAGAGCGCGGAGTGTCCTCGGCAGAGGACTTCCATCCTCACACGCTATAATTCGCTCACGCGAATGAGAATCTCCGCCGGACTCGCTGCGGCAGCCGTCGTGGCCGTCGCCGCGCTGTCGCCCGCGTGCGCCGGAAGCGGCCGCCGGCCTCCGTCCAAATACTCGCAGAAGCTCATCATCCTCGGCTTCGACGGGATGGACCCGCATCTGCTGGACAAGTGGATGACCGACGGCAAGCTGCCGAATATCGCGAAGCTCGCACGCCAGGGCGGCTTCTACCCGCTGCAGACGACCCATTCGCCGGAGTCGCCGACGGCGTGGGCTTCGTTTGCCACCGGCGTGAACGCCGGCAAGCACAACATCTACGACTTCCTCGTCCGCGACACGACCTCGTACCTGCCGGACCTCGGCATGGTGACGCGGACGCCGCCCAGATTCCTCTTCAACTACTTCCCCGTCTCGAAGCCGAAGATCCACTCGATCCGCGGCGGCACGTCGTTCTGGGTGACGGCCGGCCGGCAGGGCGTGCGGACCGACGTCCTCACGGTGCCGGTCACCTTCCCGCCCGAAGAAGTCGAGAACGGCCGCCTGCTCTCCGGGCTCCCCCTTCCCGACATCCGCGGGACGATGGGGACCTTCTCGTACTACGCGACCGACTTGAGCCGCTACGAGGAAGGCAACACCGAGATGGGCGGCATCCTGAAGCGGCTCGTCTTCGAGGGGGATCGCGCCAGCAGCGACCTCGAAGGGCCGCCCAGCCCGATCGTGCGCCAGCAGATCGAAGAGATCAGACGCAAGGGTCCGTCACTGAGCGAAAGCGATCGCGCGCGACTCGCCGAACTGCAGGCCGTGCAGGACGTCCGCATCCCGTTCACCATCCAATGGAATCGCGCGGCGAAGACCGCCGGCCTCGAGATCGAGAGCCGGACGATCCAACTGCAGCAGGGCGCGTGGACCCCGTGGATCGATCTGACCTTTACGGTCAACGCCCTCGTGCGCGTGCACGGCATGGTGCAGATGCTGCTGATGAACGCGGGCAACGAGCTGCAGCTCTATGTCTCGCCCGTGAATTTCAAGCCCGACGATCCGCCCGTGCCCATGTCGTATCCCGCCGCATTCTCCGGCGAGCTGTACCACGAGATCGGCAATTACCGGACGCTTGGCTGGGCCGAGGCGACGTGGCCGCTCAACGAAGGCCGCATGGACGAAAAGACGTTCATGGACGACCTGATGGTCGCCTTCGACGATCGCGCGCGGGTCATCCTCCATCGCCTCGACGCCAGGGATTGGGACCTGCTCGTCGGCGTCATCGAATCCACCGATCGCGTCCAGCACATGATGTGGCGGCTGATCGATCCGAAGCACCCGCTGTACGACGCCGCGCTCGCCGCGAAATTCGGCGATTCGATCGAGCGCGTCTACCGCCACGCGGACGATTTCGTGGGCGAAGTGGTGAGGCGCGCCGGCCCGGACGTCCCCGTCCTGATCGTGTCGGACCACGGGTTTCACTCGTGGCGAAAGGCCGTGAACCTGAACACGTGGCTCGTGCAGAACGGCTACATGACGCTGAAGGGCGAGCAGGGCGCCGACAAGAAGCTCGCGGATCTCTTCGGCGGCGGCACGTTCTGGGAGAACGTCGACTGGAGCGGGACCCGGGCCTACGCGATGGGGATCGGGCAGATCTATTTCAATCTTCGCGGCCGCGAATCGCAGGGCATCGTCAGTCCGGGCGCCGAAGCGTCCGCGCTCGCCGACGATCTGAGCCGGAAGCTCCTCACGATGACCGACCCCGAGGACGCGGCGCCGATCGTCCGCGCCGTGTACAAGCGCGACGACATCTATTCGGGCCCGTACCTCGGCAACGCGGCCGAGCTGCAGGTCGGCATGAACGACGGCTATCGCGTCTCGTGGCAGACGACGCTTGGCGGCTCGCCGCCCGGCATCGTCTACAAGAACGATCGCAAATGGAGCGCCGATCACGGCGGATACGATTACGCGATCACGGCCGGGATCCTGGTTTCCAGTCGTCCGATTGCGACGAAGGCGCCGCGGATCATCGACATCGCGCCGACCGTCCTGCGGTTCTTCGGTCTCTCGGTGCCCAGTGACATCGATGGCAAGCCGCTCTTCTAGGATCGCGCACGCGCGCGGCCGCGTGGCTTCCGCCTTCAGGCGGAAGATCGCGCCAGTCCTCATCGTCGCAGCGGTCGCCGGGGCATCCGCCCAGTCCCCGCCCGATCGGCAGCCCGCCTCCGCGGACACCGCGGCGAAGCAGGCCGAGGCGATGTCGCGCCGCGCCGCGCAGCGGCTGGCCGCGCTGCAGCGCGAAGCCGAAACCCTCGCGAAGCAGGAGCAGACGCTCCTCGTCGAGCTGACCAGGCTCGACGTGGAACGCCGGATCAGGCAGGAGGAGCGTGCGGCTGTCGATCGCGATGCGGCGGACGTACGGCAGAAACTCGCCGACGCCGACGCGCGCGCGCGAACGCTGCAGAGCGAAGCCGACCGCCAGCGTCCCGATGTCGAGGCGCGCCTGGTGCAGCTCTACAAGATGGGCCGGCCGGGGTACTGGCGGCTGCTGCTGGACGTCGACACCCTGCGCGACGTCGGCCGCGCGTATCGGACGGCCGCCGCCCTCGGACGCATCGATCGCGACCGCATCGAAGAGCATCACCGCACGCTCGCGTCGCTGGCGGCGGAGCGCGCCGCGCTCGAAACGCGCGCGAAGCAGTTGGCCGTCCTTCAGGCGAAAGCGGAAGCCGCGCGCGTCGCCGTCGAACGCACCGTCGCCGCTCGCACCAGCCTCGTGCATTCCATCGACGCGCGGCGCGATCTCAACGCGCAGTTGACGGGCGAGCTGCAGGAGGCCCAGCAGAAGCTCCAGACTACGCTCGCGCAAATGGCCGCCGGACGCAGCGCGCCCGCCGCGGCTCTGCCGCTGCGTCCGTTCCAGGGCGCGCTCCCCTGGCCCGCCGCGGGCGTCGTCTCCTCCAGATTCGGCCGGCCTCACACGGGGGCGGCGGCTGGGGTCGCCAACGGCATCGAGCTGTCGCTGCCGGAAGGCGCCCCGGTTCACGCCATCCACGACGGCATCGTCGCCTTCTCCGATCCGTTCGCGGGCTACGGCAACCTCGTGATCGTCGAGCACGCCGACAAGGCCTACTCGCTCTACGGCCATTTGGGCAGCGTGTCCGTCAAAAAGGGCGATCGGGTCGACCCGGCCACGACGGTCGGGCTGGCCGGTCGGAACCCATCAGGCAACCCGTCCCTCTATTTTGAGCTGCGCGTCGACGGTAAAGCCGTGGATCCCCTACAATGGCTGAAGAGGCCTTGATCTTTCATGACTAGCCGTACCCGTCTGTCCGTCCTGCTGATCTCCACGCCGCTGCTTGCGTTCATCATCCTTGGCGGACTGCGCGGCAAGGCCTCCGGCGGCGACGAGACGTTCCAGCACCTGCGCGTGTTCGACGACGTCGTGTCGCTGATTCTCAACAATTACGTCGAGGAGCCGAAAGTCGACAAGGTCATGGAAGGGGCGCTGCGAGGACTGGCCGACGGCCTGGACCCCGACAGTTCCTATCTGACCGCGGCCGACGTGCGGGAAGTCGAAGCCGCCGGGCCGTGTGCGTCCGCCGTGGCGACGGCCGCGTGCGCGGGGACGCCGACGGGCGACGTCGGCATCGAACTGACGCGCCAGTACTACCTGCGCGTGATTGCCGCCCGCGACGACTCGCCCGCCGCGAAGGCAGGCCTCCAGACCGGCGACTACATCCGCGCCATCGACGGCAAGCCGGCGCGCGACCTTTCCGTCTTCGAAGGCGTCCGTCTGCTGCGCGGCACGCCTGGATCGAAAGTGACGCTCACGGTGATCCGCGGCAACGCCGCCGAGCCGCGCCAGATCGATCTCGTCCGGGAGAAGACGCCAACGGCGCTCGTCTCTGGCAGGATGCTCGGACCCGACATCGGCTATCTGCGCATCGCGTCGTTTGAATCCGACGTCGCCGGCAAGGTCCAGGCGCGCGCCTCCGAGCTCGCGAAGGCCGGCGCGAAGCACCTCGTGATCGACCTCCGTCATACCGCCGAAGGCCCGTTCGAGAAGGGCATCGAGACCGCGCGTCTCTTCGTGAAGTCGGGCACGCTGGCGATGATTGCGGGACGCGACGAGAAGGCCGCGCCGAGCGACAAGCCGGTGGAGAAGGTATCTCCGACGGCGATCCGCGAAACGATTGCCGCCAAGCCGGGCGATGGATCGATCGCGCTGCCCGTCACCCTCCTCGTGACGACGGGCACGTCGGGCGCCGCGGAGCTGTTCGCGGCCGCGCTCGAAGGCAACAAGCGCGCGGACATGATCGGCGAGCGCACGCTCGGCCGCGCCGGCATCCAGAAGCTGGTCAAGCTGCCCGACGGCCGCGGTCTCTGGCTGACGTCCTCGCGGTATCTGACCCCGGGCGGCGACATCATTCAGGGCCGGGGGCTGACGCCGGATCTGGGCGTCGATGAGCCGGACCTCGATTTCGATCAGCCTCCTCCTACCAAAGACGCGATTCTGGACGCCGCGATCGAGCGCATCAGAAAAGCGGCGTAATTTCTGTTAAACTTGACGTTTTCGGCAAGGCCTGTGTTTTCAAGACATAGGCGCGTAGCTCAGTGGTTAGAGCGCCTGCTTGACACGCAGGAGGTCGGTGGTTCGACTCCACTCGCGCCTACCAAATTCAGGGTGCGCGACGTGCGAGTGGTGCGAAAGGTGCGTGAAGTGCACTGCGCGCACCCGGCGCACCTTACGCACTCCGAGCACCTGGAATGAACGAGATCGCCATCACGCTTCCCGACGGATCGAGCCGTCGCGCGCCGGCGGGCAGCACACCCGCCGACGTTGCGGCCGCGATCTCTCCGCGGCTGGCGAAGGCCGCCCTCGCCGCGGTCGTCGACGGGCGTCTCGTCGATTTGACGCACCCGCTCCAGAAGGACGCCTCGGTCAGGATCGTCACCAGCGACAGCCCGGAGGCCCTGCCGCTCTACCGGCACAGCACGGCGCATCTGCTGGCGGCGGCGGTGACGAAGCTCTTTCCGGGCGCGCAGTGCGGCATCGGGCCGGCGACCGATGACGGCTTCTTCTACGATTTCGTGGTCGATCGGCCGTTCGTCCCGGAAGATCTCGAGGCGATCGAGAAGAAGATGAAGGAGCTCGCCTCGCAGGATCTGCCCTACGCGCGGCAGATGTGGCCCCGGCAGGAGGCCATCGACTTTTTCACGAGGCGCGGCGAGCCGCTGAAGGTCCAGTTGATTCAGGAAAAGACGGAGGGGCAGCCCGAGGTGTCGGTCTACACGATCAAGGACCGCGACACCTTCGTCGATTTCTGCGTGGGCCCGCACGTCCCGTCGACGAACCGGCTGAAGGGATTCAAGGTCCTGAGCGCGTCGAACGCCTACTGGAAGGGGGACGCCAGAAACCAGCCGATGCAGCGGATTTACGGCACGGCGTTCCTCAGCGAGAAGGATCTGCAGGCGCATCTGCAGCGCGTCGAGGAAGCGAAGAAGCGCGACCATCGGAAGCTGGGCCGCGAACTGGGTCTGTTCTGGTTCCATCCGTGGGCGCCGGGCGAGCCGTTCTGGCTGCCAAAGGGAACGCGTCTGGTCCACCTGCTCGGCAACTACATGCGCGACGTGCTGTTCCCGGCCGGCTACGTCGAAGTGCGGGCGCCGCTGGTGTTCAACAAGGCGTTGTGGGAGAAGTCCGGCCACTGGGCGCACTACCGGCAGAACATGTTCTTGATCGAGTCCCAGGACAACGAGGAGCAGTCCGGGCTGAAGCCGATGAACTGCCCTGGGCACATGCTGCTCTTCGGGAGCGAGGTCCGCAGCTATCGCGACCTGCCGCTCCGGATCCACGAACAGAGCGTGCTCCACCGCATGGAGGCCTCTGGCGTGCTGAGCGGACTGACGCGCGTCCGCGAATTCATCATGGACGACGCGCACATTTTCCTGCGCGAAGATCAGATCGGCGAAGAAGTCGAGCGGCTGCTGCGTCTGGTCAAACGTGTGTACGACGACTTCGGACTCCAGCCGGAGATGAAACTGGCGACGCGGCCGGACGAGTACCTCGGGGAGCGAGCCACGTGGGATCACGCCGAAAGCGAGCTGAAGAAGGCGCTCGAAGCGGCCGGCGTCGCCTACGAGATCAACGACGGGGACGGCGCCTTCTACGGACCCAAGATCGACTTCGCCGTCACCGACGCCCTCGGCCGGAAGTGGCAGTGCGCGACGATCCAGCTCGATTACCAGCTGCCGCAGCAGTTCGAGCTGAAATACATCGGCGCCGACAACGCCGAGCACCGGCCGATCGTGATCCACCGGGCGATCTTCGGCAGCTTCGAGCGCTTTATCGCGCTGCTGATCGAGCACTATGCCGGCGCGTTCCCGCTGTGGCTCGCGCCCGTGCAGGCGATCGTCCTGCCGATCGCCGATCGCCACGCGGCGTACGCGGCGTCGGTCCGCGATCGTCTGGCCGCGGCGGGGCTGCGCGCCGAGGTCGACGACCGGCAGGAGAAGATTGGATATAAGATCCGCGAGGCGCAGCTCCAGAAGGTTCCGTACATGCTGGTGGCGGGCGACCGCGAGTCGGCGGACGGGACGGTGTCGGTGCGCAGCCGCGCGGGCGGCGATCAGGGCGCGCGGCCGGTTGACGAATTCGTGCGGCTCGCGCTGAGCGAGGTCGCCGCGAAGCGCGAACCGGCGGCGGGACTGGCGGCGGCGAGTTGACGTGTCGCAGGAACGAATTCCGGGTCATTTGCTAGGAGGCGCTTATCGCTTTTGATAGAAGTCCGCGGCGCGACGATCGCACGCGGGTCAACGAACGCATCAGGGTCCGGGAAGTCCGCGTCATCGACGAGGACGGCTCGCAGCTTGGAATCATGCCGCCGCCCCAGGCGCTGGCCATCGCGCGACAGAAAGGGCTCGACCTCGTCGAGATTGCCGCGACGGCCAACCCGCCGGTCTGCCGCATCATGGATTTCGGGCGGTATCAGTACCAGGAGCAGAAGCGCGCGCGGTCCGCGAAGAAGCACCAGAAAATCATCGAGGTCAAGGAAATCAAGTTCCGGCCGAAGGTGGACGAGCACGACTACCAGTTCAAGAAGAAGCACATCGAGCGCTTCCTCGCCGACGGCGACAAGGTGAAGGCGACGATCTTCTTCCGCGGCCGCGAGATGGCGCACCCCGAGATCGGGCGCCGCATCCTCGAGCGGCTGATCGACGATCTCGCGGACGTGGCCGTGCCCGAGAACATGCCGCGGCAGGAAGGCAACCAGATGCACACGATCCTGTCGCAGAAGGTCGGCGGCAAGAAGCCGGCGGCGAAAACGGCGAAGGCGGAGCTGAGCGAGGGATAGCGCCGCGCGCGAGGATAGCGCCGCACGCGAGGGCCGGAGGGAACCCGCCGCGCAGCGGCGGCCCGAGCGACGTAAGTAAAGGAAACACGATGCCGAAACTCAAGAGTCACCGCGGCGCCGCCAAGCGCTTCAAGAAGACCAAGACGGGCAAGTTCGTTCGCGGCAGCGCCTTCAAGCAGCACATCCTGACGAGCAAGACGCGCAGCCGCAAGCGCAAGCTGAAAGGGACGACGACCGTGTCGCCTCAGGACCAGGCCAAGTTGCGACGGATGCTTCCGTATTAAGAAAGACGAAAGACGGAAGACGGAAGTCAGGAGACAGAAGCGCCCGCGGCCGCAAGCGAGCGCCGGAGGGACGTCGCCGAAGGCGACCGCGAGCAGCGAGGTGGGGAATCTACAGGGGCCCCACCGAGCGGAGATAAAAAATGCCGAGAGTAAAAAGAGGGAACGTCCGCCGCGCGAAGCGCAAGAAACTTCTGGCTCGCGCGAAAGGCTTCTACCAGACCAAGAGCAAGCTGTATCGATCCGCGAAAGAATCGGTCGACACGGCGCTCAAGTACGCCTTCGTCGGCCGCCGCCGCAAGAAGCGCGATTTCCGGCGCCTGTGGGTGATGCGGATCAACGCCGCGGCGCGCGAGAACGGGCTGACGTACGGCGAGTTCATGGCGGGGCTGAAGGCGGCGGGCAGCACGCTCGATCGCAAGAGCCTCGCGGAGCTGGCCGTGTCGTCGCCCGCCTCGTTCGCGCGCCTGGTGAAGGTCGCGTCCGATGCGCGACCGCCGCAGGCGAAGCGTCCCGCGGCCGGCGAGCACAAGGCTGCGCGGCCGAAGGCCCGCGCGGCGGCCCAGGCCTAGCAGCGCGCCCCGTCACGATCGCAGGAGGTCAGGAGATCGGGAGGCCAGGAGAGTATTTCTCCTGATCGCTTGATCGGCTGGCCTCTTTTTGTAAAGACTGCCCGAACCGCATGGACATCGCCGAACTGCAACGGACGATCGAACAGGACATCGCTTCCATCAAGAGCGAGGCAGATTTCCGTGCGGTTCGCGATCGGTATCTGGCGCGCAAGGGCGGCGTCATTTCCAATCTCCTCAAGGATCTCGCGAGCGCACCGCTCGAAGAGCGGCGCACGCGCGGTCCCGCGCTCAACTCACTGAAGCTGCACGCGGAGAGCCGGCTGGAAGCCGCGCTGCGCACGCTCGCCCGGCGTCCGCCCGGCGACGCCCTCGACGTCACGCTGCCCGGCCGGCCGCCGCTCCTCGGCCATCGCCATCCCCTGACGCTGCTGCGCGAGCGCATCGAAGCCATCTTCCTGCGTATGGGCTTCCTCATCGTCGAAGGTCCCGAGCTCGAGGACGACTATCACAACTTCGAAGCGCTCAACATGCCGCCGGAGCACCCCGCGCGCGACATGCAGGACACGCTCTATCTGGCGTCGCCGATACCCGCCGGCGAGCGTCCCGCAACGCTGCTCCGGACGCACACGTCCGGCATGCAGATCAGGTACATGGAAACCCATCGGCCGCCGATCCGCCTGATCGCGCCGGGCCGCGTCTACCGCCGCGACGGGCTCGATCTCACGCACTCCCCGATGTTCACGCAGGTCGAAGGGCTCGTGGTTGGCGAGGACGTCACGCTCGCGGATCTGAAGGGCACGCTCGTGAGCTTCGCGCGCGAGCTCTTCGGCGCGGACCGCGGGACGCGCTTCCGCCCGAGCTTCTTCCCGTACACCGAGCCGAGCGGCGAGCTCGACATCAGTTGCGTCGCGTGCAACGGCACCGGACTCGTTCCGCCGAAGGCCGGCACGACGGGGACCGGTGAGGGCGCGTGCGCCATGTGCAAGGGCACCGGCTGGATCGAGGTGCTCGGCAGCGGCATGGTTCATCCGGCGGTGTTCGAAGCGGTCGGCTACGACGCCGAGCGCTATACCGGCTTCGCCTTCGGCGTGGGGATCGAGCGGCTCGCGCTGCTCAAGTGGGGCGTCGAGGATATCCGCCTGTTCTACGAGAACGACCTGCGCTTCCTGGAGCAGTTTCCGCTGTGAGGCTGCCCTACCACTGGCTGTGCGAGCTCGTGAAGGTGCCTGGCGATCCCGAGTCGATTGCCGCGGCCCTGGCGCAGCGCGGCTTCGAGGTCGCCTCGGTCCAGCACGGGTATCAGCCGGTCATCGATTTCGAGATCACCGCGAACCGGCCCGACTGCCTGAGCGTCGTCGGCCTCGCCCGCGAAGCGTCGGCGGCCTACGGCCTCCCGTTGCAGCTCCCCGAGCGCGGCATGCCGCCGGCCGGCCAGCCGCAGCCGATCGACGTCACGATCGAGGACGCGGAGCTCTGCCCGCGCTATTGCGCGCAGGTGTTCGAGGTGAGCTCGACCGGGCGGACGCCCGAGTGGATGCGGGATCGGCTGGAGGCGTGCGGCGTGCGCAGCATCAGCCCGATCGTCGACGTCACGAACTACGTGATGCTCGAGACGGGTCAGCCGACGCACGCGTTCGACTACGAGAAGCTCGGCGGACGCGCGCTGCACATCCGCCGGGCCAGGCCGGGCGAGACGATCCGCACGCTCGACGGCGTCGATCGCGCGCTGGAACCGGACATGCTGGCGATCGCGGACGGCGAGCGGCCGCAGGCCATCGGCGGCGTCATGGGCGGCGCCTCCTCGGAGATCGGCGGCGGGACGACGCTGATGGTCCTCGAGAGCGCCTACTTCAAGCCGGCATCCGTCCGGCGGACGAGCAAGCGCCTCGGGTTGAAGACGGAGGCGTCCACGCGGTTCGAGCGCGGCGCCGACATCGACGCCGCGCCGGCGGCGATCGCGCGCGCCGCCGTGCTTCTGCAGCAGATCGGCGCCGCGCAGCCGATCGGCCCGATGGTCGATCGCTATCCGTCGCCCCGCCATCCGCGCTCGTTGACGCTGCGCGCGTCACGGATCGAGCGCGTGCTGGGGATGCGTGTGGCCGACGCGGAGATCTCGCGTCGGCTCGAGCCTCTCGGATTCGTGGTGACCTCGAACCCCGAACCTCAGGTTTCCTGGCACGTCACCGTCCCGACCTTCCGCGTCGACGTCTTGCGCGAAATCGACCTGATCGAGGAAGTCGCCCGCCACGACGGCTACGTCGGGCTCCCGGCTACGTTTCCCGCGCTGACGGCCCCCCAGCCGCCGCCGGACGCGCGGACGGTTCGGGATCGGCACCTGCGCCAGGTGTTGACCGCGTGCGGCATGTCAGAAGCGATGACCTTCGCGTTCATCGAAGCCTCGGCTGCCGCGCCGTTCGCCGCAAACGATGCGCACGCGCTCGTCTCGGTCGCGAACCCGCTCTCGGAAAAGTTCGCGGTGCTCCGGCCGTCGCTGCTGCCGGGACTGCTCGACGCGGCCGCGCACAACCGGCGCCGCGAACACCACGACGTCCGCCTGTTCGAGGTGGGCACGCGCTTCGCCGCCGATGGTGAAGTCCGGGCGGTCGCTGGCGTATGGACCGGCGCGGGATCGCCCGCGCACTGGTCGGGCGCGGCGCGCCCGGCAGACTTCTTCGACGTGAAGGGCGTGGTCGAAGCGATCGCGACGGCGTTCGGTGTCGAGGCGGAGTTCGAACCGGCATCCGTGCCGTATCTGGTACCGGGCCGCTCCGCCGAGATCGTCCACCTGAAGGCGGCCGCGGGATCTGTCGCGGAATCTGCGGGATCTGCACGTGTGGCTTCCGCCTTCAGGCGGACGATCGGCCTGGTCGGCCAGATCGCGGCGGCCGTTGCGGACGCGCGCGGCTTCCCGGCCGGCGAACCGCTCTATGCATTCGAGTTGAGCGTCGACGCGCTTGCGGCGCTCCAGCGCGGCGACGATCTCCGTGCGGCGCCTCTGCCGCGCTTTCCCTCGATCGTCCGCGATTTGTCGGTGCTCGTCGACGACACCTTGCCTGCAGCGTCGGTTCGTGGCACTATCCGGTCGGCGGCGCCCGAGACGCTGACGCAGGCGATCGAGTTCGATCGCTATCGAGGCAAGGGCGTGCCCGAAGGACGCGTGAGTCTGTCGCTGCGTCTGACGTTCCGCTCGCCGGAGCGCACGCTGACCGACGCCGAAGTCGACGCGGCCATGGATCAAATCGTTGCCGCGCTGGCGGATAGGCACGGGGCGGTGCGACGGTAGATAAGAAGGAGTTCAGAAAGATGGCGAAGGCGGCGGTGGCGACCCCCTCCATTGATTTCGAGGCGATCGATCGCCTCGAGCAGAAGCTCAAACAGCTCGTGGCAGTGCTCGACCGCACCCGGTCGGAGTACGCCCGCGCGAACGACGAAAACGCCCGGCTGCGGGGGGAGCTCGATCTGGCCCGCGCCCGGCTGAGCGACGCGGAAGGCGCGGGCACGGAGCTCGCCGCGCTCCGGACCGAGCGCGAGCAGATCCGGGGCCGCGTCGAAGACATGCTCAAGCAGATCGACGCCCTCAATCTGTAGGGAGCCGCATGGAGCCATCGCGTCTCGTGACGGTCGAAATCAGCGGGCAGCGCTATCCGATCCGGACGCAACTCGACAGCGGCTATGTCGCGGATCTCGCGGCGTACGTCGAGCAGAAGATGGCGCTGGCGGCGCGGGAGACCACCGCCGGCGACACCCTGAAGATCGCGGTGCTCGCGGCCCTCAATATCGCCGACGAATATTTCCGCGCGCGCGAGGAGGGGGACGCCCACCGCAGCGACCTCTCCGAACGCGCGCGGGAGCTCGAGCGCATGCTGGACCTGGCCCTGGGTCCCCCCCTCCCGGCGACCGCGCTCGAAACCCCGCTTGCCCGGACCGCGGGATCACACTAAGATCGTTCCGGGTTCGAGTTCCCTGCTTTGCGCGTGATGGTTTCGGAGGCTCGTCTTGAGCCAATGTTCCATCTAAGCGAATCGCGGCGCCGCGCCGTGTGCATGCCTCTGCACGAGGAAGCCTGACGCGCGGCGATTACAGCGGTTCCACCTGGTTTAACCCAGGTTCAAACGACCTCCCCACACGGCAAAGCGGGGGCCTTTTCTTCACCAGACAGCCCGGCGACCGGTCGCCGTTAGCAGATAGAAGGTACGATGAGCCTTGCCGCCGTGTACCTCGTCCTCGCGGCCACCGGGGCCGCGGCCGCCCTCTCCGCTATCGCCTGGTGGATCGCCAGCCGCAAACGCCTCGCCGCCGAGATCGTCGGCCGCGCCGAAGAGCATGCGCGGCAGCTCCGCGCCCAGGCCGGGCGCGACGCCGAAACCGTCAAGAAGGAAGCGCAGCTCGAGGCGCGCGAGACGTCGCACGCCCTGCTCGCCGAGGCCGAGAAGAAGGCGCGCGATCGCCAGCAGGAAATCATCGGGCTCGAGCAGGGGCTTGCGGATCGGACGCGCGCCCTGGCCGATCGGATCGCCGCCGCCGACACGCTCGAGCGCGAGCTCCGGAAGCGCGAGGCCGCCGTCGCGGAGCTGCAGAAGCGGGCCGAGTCCGCGGCCGTGCGCACCGAGCAGGTCCTCGCCGATCGCCAGCGCGAGCTGCAGCGCGTGGCCGGCCTGACCGCCGAGGAGGCGCGCGACCTCCTCCTCAAGCAGATCGAGACCGACGCGCGCCGCGACGCCGCCAATCTCGTCAAGCGTCTCGAAGCCGAGGCGCGCGAGAGCGCCGGCCAGCGCGCGCAGCACATCATCGCCGACGCCATCCAGCGCAGCGCCGCCGAGCACGCGATCGAAACGACCGTCTCGGTCGTGGATCTGCCGAGCGACGACATGAAGGGGCGCATCATCGGCCGCGAAGGCCGGAACATCCGGGCGCTCGAGCAGGCGACCGGCGTCGAGCTGATCGTCGACGACACCCCCGGCGCGATCATCCTGTCGTCGTTCGATCCGTTCCGCCGCGAAGTGGCGCGCCAGGCCATCGCGCGCCTGATTGCCGACGGCCGCATCCCTCCCGCGCGCATCGAGGAGATCGTCGAGAAGGTGAAGGCGGAGATGGAAGACACCGTCCGCAAGGAGGGCGAGGCGGCGGCGTTCGAGCTCGGCCTCTACGATCTCCATCCGGAAGTGCTCCGGCTGATGGGACGCCTCAAATTCCGCACGAGCTACGGCCAGAACGTGCTCAATCACTCGCGCGAAGTGGCGTTCCTGGCGGGAATCATGGCGAAGGAGCTCGGCCTCAACGGCCACGTCGCCGCGCGCGCGGCGTTTCTACACGACATCGGCAAGGGGATCGATCGCGATCTCCAGGGGACGCACCTCGAGCTCGGCCTCGAGTTCCTGCGCAGGCACGGCGAAAGCGAACCGGTCCTGCAGGCCGTCGCCGCGCATCACATGGACATCGACTGGCCGTCGCTCGAGGCGATGATCGTGCAGGCGGCCGACGCGATCTCTGCCGCGCGTCCGGGCGCCCGCCGCGACATCCTCGAGTCGTACGTCAAGCGCCTCGAGAAGCTCGAAAGCATCGCCGACTCCTTCCAGGGCGTCTCGAAGGCGTTCGCCCTCCAGGCCGGCCGCGAAATCCGCATCGTCGTCGAAAGCGATCGCGTGTCGGACGAGGAGACCGTCTGGCTTTCGAAGGACATCGCGAAGCGGATCGAGAACGAGCTGGAGTATCCCGGCCAGATCAAGGTGACCGTCATCCGTGAAACCCGGGCTGTTGAAATCGCCCGCTGATCCACGGAGCGCAGGCCCCTCGACGCGGGTCGGGGCGGGCGAGCGCGAGCTGATCGCCGGCATTCGCGCGCGCGTGCCACCGGCGCCGCCATGGTTGGCGGTCGCCATCGGCGACGATGCGGCGGTCGCGAAGCCGGAGCGCGGCGCGCTGGAAGTGCTGACGACCGATTCGCTGATCGAAGGAATCCATTTCGATCGCCGCTTCAGCGCGCCGGCGGATATCGGCTGGAAGGCCCTGGCCGTGAATCTCTCGGACATCGCCGCCATGGGAGCCACGCCGCGCCTCGCGCTGCTGTCCCTCGGCCTTCCCCATCACCCGTCCGCCGACGAGGTGTACGCGCTCGTGGACGGTTTCCTCGCGCTCGCCGGCGAGGCGCGCGTGACCCTGGCCGGCGGCAACATCACGCGATCGCCCGGCCCGCTCGTCGTCGACGTGACCGTCGTCGGATTCGTGCGTCCGCGACGCGTGCTGACGCGCGCCGGCGGGCGCGTGGACGACGACCTCTACGTGACCGGCGAAGTGGGAGCGGCGGCGGCGGGACTCGCGGCACTGCGCGCCGGAGAACCCCTGGACGAGGCCGGGCTGAGGGCCTGTGCCGAGCGGCATCGGCGTCCGCATCCGCGCGTCCGCGTGGGCGCGCTCCTGGGGCGCAATCGCGCGGCCAGCGCCTGCATGGATCTGAGCGACGGCCTGGCGGATGCGGTGCGGCAGATCGCGGAGGCGTCGGCGACGGGCGCGGCGATCGACGCGGACGCGATTCCGGTGCCGGCCGCCGCGCGCGCGTGCTTCGAGCGCGCCGGTGAAGACGCCATTCTCAGCGCGGTGGCCGGCGGCGATGACTACGAGCTGCTCTTCGCCGCGCCCAGGCGCGCGCGCGGCCGCCTCGCCACGGTCGCGCGGCAGGCGCGAGGCGTGACGATTACGCGGATTGGCCGGCTGACCGGCGATCCGGCGATCGTGATGATTCGGAACGGCCGGCCGGAACCCCTGCCGGCCGGGTTCGTCCATTTCTGAGCCGATGCCCACTTCGCCGCAGACGCGCCGCTGGCTCGATCAGCTCCTGCACACGCACGATACGCCGCAACGGACGGCGGCGGCCTATGCGCTCGGCGTCTTCTTCGGCTTCTCACCGCTCCTGGGGCTGCATACGGTCCTCGGGCTCATCTGCGCCTTCGCATTCAACCTGAATCGGGTGGCGGTGCTGCTGGGGATCTATTCGAACCTGCCATGGATCCTCCCGGCCTACTACACGCTCGCGACCATGCTGGGGGCGGCCCTGCTCCGGGTGAAGGTCCACCCGCGGCTGCTGCGGGAGCTGAGCGCCGCCTTCGCCGACGCTTCGTGGGCCGACTTCCGCCGACTGGCCCATGCCCTGACCCCCCTGGCCTGGGCCTACGCCCTGGGCTCGACGATCGGGGCCATCGTCCTGGCCTCCGTCGCCTACCGTGTGGCGCTCGCCATGATCCAGGCGCACCGCCGCCGGCTCGCCGCTCATCAGCAAACTACGTCGAATCAATAACTTACAATAATCGCCCCCAGGCAGATCCGCTTTGACTGCAGGGGCGTCCGCCCCTATAGTGGTAGGTGCCCAACCGGGCCAGCATGCTGATTTCGATCTCGCGCTCGCTCGGTCGAAAGCTCGCCGCAACGGCCACGGTGGTCGCCGGCTTCGTCCTCACCTACGAGGCGACGGTGATGGACTTCCATTACGTCGCCGGCCCGGCCCAGGCCGAGGCCATGTCCATCGACGAGGCGCCCCTGCCGGCCGCGGCCGTCCACCTGAGGTTTACAGCCACCGCCTATTGCAAGGGGACCACGACCGCGTCGGGGGTCAACGTCCGGACGGGCATTGCGGCGGCGGATCCCGACCTGCTGCCGGTCGGCTCGGTCATTCAGGTCTACAAGCTGGGCGAGCGATACAACGGGATCTACACGATCATGGACACCGGCCCGGCCGTCCAGGGACGCCACATCGACATTTACATGTGGAGCTGCATCGAGGCCCTCGCGCTCGGACGGAAGGATGTCGCCATCAACGTCCTCCGGCTCGGATGGAACCCCAAGGCGAGCACGCCGAACCTGATCGAACGTCTGTTCCGGCAGCGGGAAGCCGTTCAACGGGACGCGGAGCCGGTCGCTCCTCTTCCGTCGCGGCCCATCGAAATTCGCTAGACGCACCTCCCAACTACGCAAAGCGTCAGGATCGCTGCGCCGGCATTTCGAGCGGCGCGTCCTGTGGAGTCGGGAATTGGGAGATGGGAGTTGCGTCCCTCTCCTGCTCCTTGTACTGAAGCTGGTACAGCTTGTAGTAGATGCCGCGCAGCGCGAGCAGTTCCTGGTGAGTTCCGGCTTCCCTGAGCTGGCCTTTGTGCAGGACGAGGATCTTGTCCATGTCCTGAATGGTCGAGAGACGATGGGCGATGGCGATCGTCGTGCGGCCGGACATCATCACGTGCAGTGCATCCCGGATCAGAATCTCGGTTTCCGTGTCGACGCTGGAGGTCGCCTCGTCCAGCACGAGAATGCGCGGATTGAAGGCCAGCGCGCGCGCGAACGACAGCAACTGCTTCTGACCCACCGAGAGCGTCGCGCCGCGCTCGGCGACCGGCGACGCGTAGCCGGCGGGCAGGCGCGCAATGAACGCGTCGGCGTGGACCGTGGCCGCCGCCCGCCGGACGTCGGCGTCGCTGATGTCGGACGCGCCGAGGCGGATGTTGTCGGCAATCGTGCCCGAAAAGAGGTGCACGTCCTGCAGGACGAGGCTGAAGAGCGATCGCAAGTCGTGCAGATCCATGGCGCGGACGTCCACGTCGTCCACGAGGATGCGGCCGCGCGAGACATCGTAGAACCGCAGCAGGAGGTTGATCAGCGTCGACTTCCCGGCCCCGGTGGCGCCCACGATGCCGACCCGCTGTCCGGGAGCCACCTCGAAGGAGACGTCGCGCAGCACGAAATCGGGCTCTCCCGCGTCGGTGGCGTTGTAGGCGAACCACACCCCCTCGAAAGTGATGTGCCCCGCCTTCCCGCCTTTGCGTTCCACGCTGCGGAGGACGGGACTCTGGATGGTCACCGGCTCGTCGAGGAGCTTGAAGATGCGCTCGGATGAGGCCATCGCCGCCTGCAGGATGTTGAACTTCTCCGACATGTCCGAGATCGGCCGGAAGAACCGCTGCGAGTACAGCAGAAACGCGACGAGCGATCCCAGCGTCAGGGACCCCTGCAGCACGCGCCCGCCGCCGTACCAGATCGTCAGCGCGGAGGCCAGCGCGCCGATGATCTCGACCGCCGGATAGAACACCGCGTAATAGAAGATCGATTCGATGTTGATCTGCCGGTGCTCCTGGTTGATGGCCTCGAACTGCGCATAGGCGCGCGCCTCCCGGCGGAAGAGCTGCACGGTCGACATGCCCGTGATGTGCTCCTGCAGATAGGCGTTGATGCGCGCGATCAGGCGCCGGACGGCACGATACGATTCGCGCACGTTGCGCCGGAACCACTGCGTCACGATCACGATGAGCGGCAGGACCGCGAACGCGACGAGCGCGAGCCGCCAGTTCATCGTGAGCATCACGATCATGATGCCCGCCAGGGTGAACACGTCCCCGAACACCGACACCACGCCCGACGTGAACAGATCGTTGATGACGTCGACGTCGGTGGTGACGCGCGTCATCAGCCGGCCCACGGGATTGCGATCGTAGAAGCGCAGATCCAGGCGCTGCAGGTGCTGGTAGATCTGCATCCGCATGTCGAACATGATGCGCTGGCCCGTGTTCTGGAGCAGCCAGGTCTGCGTGAACTCGAGGCAGAACGACGCGGCGATGATCGCGAGGAACGCCAGCGCGATGCTGTTCATGCCCGCGACATCGGACGCAGGAATGTAGCGGTCGATCGCGATCTTCATCAGGTACGGCTGCGCGAGCTGCAGCGCCGAATTCCCGATGATCGCCGCCAGGGCCAGCAGGGCATGGATCGAGTACGGGCGCAGATAGGCGAGCAGGCGCCGCATCAGCCGCGCATCGTAGGCCTTGCCGACTATGTCTTCGTCGATCATTTCGCGCTCGCCCGCCTCATTCGGCTCGCTCCGATCCGGTCGCTTCTCGCTGCTAACTCGCCTGCAGCTCTTCTTCGAGCAACTGCTTGCGATACATCGCGGCGTACAAACCGTCGCGGCGCACGAGATCGTCGTGCGTCCCGCGCTCCGCGACCCGGCCGTCGTGCAGGACGAAGATCTGATCCGCGCCGCGAACCGTCGAGATCCGGTGCGAGACGATGATGGAGGTCCGCTGCCGCATGACGCCGCGCAGGCGCGACAGGATCTCCTCTTCCGTATACGTGTCCACCGCAGACAGCGCATCGTCGAGGATCAGAATCCTCGGGTCCGTCATGAGCGCGCGGGCGAGCGCCGTCCGCTGTTTCTGGCCGCCCGACAGCGTGATGCCGCGCTCCCCGACGGTCGTATCGAAGCCGCGGGGAAAGTCGGCGACATCTTTGTCGAGCCGGGCCACGGACGCCGCGGAGACAACGGCCGCAGAGTACGCGGAATACGCGGAATACGCGGAACGGTTCGACTCCTTTGTGGCCGCGGAGTACGCGGAATACGCCGAACGCTTCGATTCCTGTGTGGCCGCGGAGTCCGCGGAATACGCCGAACGCTTCGATTCCTGTGTGGCCGCGGAGTACGCGGAATACGCCAAACGCTTCGATTCCCTTTCCGCGTGATCTGCGTGATCCGTGGCCTTCGCGTGATCTGCGTGATCCGCGGCGTCCGCGTGATCTGCCTGATCTGCGGCCTCCTTCGCTTCCGCGTCATTCGCGGCAACTCCCTGCTCCGCGGCCCCAAAGGCCACGTTTTCGGCAATCGTGTCCGAGAACAGAAACGGTTCCTGCGGCACGAAGCCGACGGCGCCCCGCAGCCGGGCGAGCGGAATTTCCCGAATGTCGACGCCGCCGACGGTCACCGTGCCGGACGGCGGGTCGTGCAGGCGCGGCAGCAGGCTGATGAGCGTCGACTTTCCGGAACCGGTCGGGCCGACCAGCGCGACGGTCTGTCCGGGCTCGATTCGCAGGGTGATGTGCTTCAGGACGGGCGCGGCGGTGCCCGGGTACTGGAACGTCAGATCGCGAATCTCGATCGCGCCGTCCATCGCGGCGGCACGGCCGGCTTCGGTCGCCGCTGCATCGGTGATTGCCGGCTCGTGGTCCAGAATCTCCAGCATCCGTCCCCACGAGGCGAGGCCCCGCTGCAGGATGTTCGTGACCCACCCGAAGGCAATCATCGGCCAGCTCAGCATCACGAGATAGCCGTTGAACGCGACGAACTCGCCGAGGCTGATGCGCCCGTGAATCACTTCACGTCCTCCGAGCCACAGGACGAGCAGCGATCCCAGCGCGAGAAACAGCGTCATGCTCGGATAGAACGCGCCCTGGAGCCGGATCAACACGCGATTGCGGTGGAGATACTCCTCGTTCGCCGCGTTGAACCGCGCGATCTCGTGCGACTCCTGGCGGTACGCGCGGACGACGCGGACGCCCGACAGCGCTTCCTGGACGACGGCGCTCACGTCGGCGAGCTGCGCCTGAATCGACTCGAACCGCTTGTGGATCGCGCTGCCGAAATAGCGGACCGCGAGCGAGACGAACGGCAGCGGAATGAGCGCGATCAGCGTCAGGCGCAGATCGATCGCGACCATGAGGGCGATCGTGACAACGAACACCAGCACCGTCTGCGCGGAATACATGATGGCCGGGCCGATCATCATCCTGACGGCGTTCAGATCGTTGGTCGCGCGCGACATCAGGTCGCCGGTCCGCCGCTGATGGTAGTAGCCGAGCGGCTGCTGCTCCAGCCGCGCGAAGAAGTCGTTTCGGATGTCGTACTCGATGTCGCGCGACGCCGCGATGATGATCCGGCGCATCAGGAACAGGAACGAGCCCCGCACGAGCGACACGCCGAGCAGCAGCCCGGCATACAGCAGCAGCTTCTGCCGCGTGACGCCGCGGTTCAAATCATCGATGGCGAACTTGAGAACCCACGGCCCGAGAAGCTGAAACGCCGTCGTCAGGACGACGCAGACCAGACCGATCAGGAACGCGCGGCGATAACGGCTGACATAGGGAAGGAGGCGACGAAACACTTTCTATAGCATACAAAAGACGGAAGACGGAGAACGGAAGACGAGAAGGTCTTCCGCCTTCCGCCTTCCGTCTTTCTCTATCTCTATCTAAAACTGGATTCTCGCGCCGAGCTGCAGCTTGCGCGGGGAGTAGCTGGTGCTGTACGCCGTCAGCAGCAGGTACTGCGCCGAGGTCTGGTTGCCGCTCGGATTCGCGAAGTTCGTGTGGTTCGTGATGTTGAACACGTCCGCCGCGATTTCCAGCCGGCGCTGGTGCGACAGCGGGATCCGGTAGCCGAAGCGGATGTCCGTGTCGAAGAACGTGGGGCCGCGGGCGCCGTTGCGCTCGCTCTTGTAGCCCTTCACGGTGTAGGGGTCCCTGCCGGAGGCGGGCGAATAATCGCCGGCCGGCAGCGGCTCCGCCTGGATCCCGTTCAGGTCGGCATCGAGCGCGCTGTTCGTCAGGCCGAACGGATAGCCGCTCAGATAGCGGGCCACCCAGCTCAGGTTCAATCCGTAGGTATGCGGGATCAACGCCGTGCCGCTCACCGTGAAGTTGTGGCGGATATCGTTGTCCGTCGGTCCTTCGTTCAGATCCAGGTGCATGTCCTGTCCGACCTGGAAGTTGCTGATCGGCGCGCCCGAGCCCGAGAAGTTCCCGTGCGAGTCGCCATACGTGTAGGAGACCTGCGCGCTGTAGTTGTGGCTGAAGCGCTTCTTCAGCTGCAGCATCACGCCGTTGTAGTCGATCTGGCCGGTGTTCACGAACTGGGTGACGGCGCCCGAGAAGTCCACGAACGACGCGCCGTACTTGTTGCGCAGCGCCGCCATGGCGGTCGTCAGCGTCGGGCTCCCGATCCTGGTGAGCGTCGACGCGTTCACGTTCGGATTGGAGCGCTGCTGCGGATTGAGGTTGATCGCCATGAGCAGATCGCGCCCCATCTCGTGCACGAAGTCGACCGACACCGCCAGGCTGTTCGCGAGCTGGCGCTCGTAGCCCACCGTGTACTGGTCGGTCCGGCCGTTCACCCGATCGGGGTTGTCCCACGTCGCGTTCGTGTTCCGCAGCAGTTGTCCGCCGGGGAACCGCGCATTCAGCTCCGCGGTGTTGATGACCGGCCCGGCCGTGAGGAAGGGATCGGTCGGAAACAGGCCGTTGCGCGGATTCAAGTCCGGGCCGGCCGTCGGGAACGTCGCCGTGAATGAATTCGTGAACGGCGTGCCGGTGAAGAGGCCGCCGATCAGCTCCAGGTGCGCGCGCTCGAAGAATCGCCCGTAGCCCGCGCGCGCGACGCTCTTCCCGCCGCCCAGGTCGTAGGTCAGGCCGAGGCGCGGCGCGAAGTTGTTCGTGTCCTTCGGATACTTCGTGACGAGCGGATCGTCGGTCTCGGGAATGGGGATCGCTTCGAGCTCGTAGCGAACGCCGAGGCTCAGCGTCAGGTGCGGATTGAAGCGCCACTTGTCCTGGGCGAAGCCGGCGAAATAGTGGATCTTTTCGTACACGCGGCTCTGGCCGCCCACCCGGATCGAGAAGCGGTCGGGATACGTGCGGGGATCCGCGGGGTTGAACGGACCGTTGTTCAGCGCGAACGAGAAGGTCCCGTTCAGATTGCCCTGATTCAGGTTCAGCGCGCCGGTGTACTCGTACTGCGCGCCGAACTTGATGTCGTGGTCGCCGTGCTTTCCGGGGATGAACCACGCCAGCGTCTCGTCGAACTGCAGCGCGTCGTCGATGCGCGCCTGCGCCGTGTTGTCCTGCTGATCCGTGAAGGTCTGGAACGCGAGCGTCGGCTGGCACTTCGAGAGATCCCGCCCGTTCGTGTTGAAGCAGTGGTTCGCGAACGCGACGTTCTCCCGCGTCCAGGTCGTGCGCAGGGTGTTGACTTTCGTGTTCGAGAGCACCGTGTTGACCACGCCAGACAGCGTCTGATCGACGTCGGACTCCTCGCGCGCGGCCGCCGGGGTCACGGCGCCGATGATCTGGTTCAGTTGCGGCGACGTTTCACGCAGCCACCGGATGCTGTAGGTGTTGTTCGGGCTGATCTGATGATCGCCGCGGACGATCGTGTTCCAGACGCGATCCTTCGTCGTCTGCGTGCCGTTGAATTCCGGGCGGGCCGGGATGTTGATCGAGTTCGGACGATCGATCGAGAACCGCTCGAGGCTGCCGAAGTAGTGCAGCTTGTCCTTCACCAGCGGACCTCCGACCGTGCCGCCCCAGCGGTCGTACTTCGTGTCCGGCTTCGCGAGCCCCTTCTCCTTCCCGAAGAAGTCGTTCTCCGTGAAGTCCTTCCGCTGGAAGTAGCCGAAGCCGCTGCCGCGGATCTGGTTCGTCCCGGCCTTGGTCACCGCGTTGATCACCGCGCCGGCCGTCCGGCCGAACTCGGCGTCGAACTGGTTGGTCAGGACCTGAAACTCCTGGATCGCTTCAATCGGCGTCCGCGCCTGCGTGCCTGCGCGCTGGCCGATGACGTCGTCGTTGTTGTTGCCGCCGTCGAGCATGTAGTTGTTGTTGCGGGGATCCTGGCCGTTCACGCTGATCGAATCCGAGCCGAACGACTCGGTGCTGATCGACGGAACGATCCCGGGAAGCAGCCCGACGAAGCCGACGAAGTTCCCGTTCACGCTCGGAAGCTGCACGAGCGTCTCGCTGGTGATGTTGCCGCCGATTTCCTTCGATGTGACGTCGACCAGCGGCGACTCCGCGCTCACCGTGACGACCTCCTCGAACGAGCCGACCTCCATCTTGACCTCGATGCTCGCGGTCTTGCCCACTTCGAGCAGCAGATCCCTGCGTGAGAACTTCTTGAACCCCTGCAGCGCGCTGGAGATCTCATACGTGCCGGGAACCAGACCGCTCGCGATGAACGACCCGTCCGCGCTCGTCTGGGTCTCGCGGAACATGCCGCTGGCCTGGTTCCGAATCGTCACGGTCACGCCGGGGAGCGCCGCTCCCTGTGCGTCGACCACATGCCCGCGCAGTTCCGTCGTCCCCTGCTGGGCGGACACGGGAATCGCCAGCAGGACCATAAACAAGGTCCCCAACAGTCTTCTAGTCATTCGCTGTCCTCCCAAGACGGCTTTATTCGAATTCTTGGACTCGAGGTCGCAATTCTTGGATCTACACCGGTGAGCACTCGACGTAACTCTCACTAGCATATAGAGATCCTTGCGATACCCCAACCGGATACGAACAGTATCCAGCAAGCGCAATGCCGCTGCTTTTCTGATGACGGGGTGGCGGGCTGCTAGGCGATGCCGACGCCGGCGAGCTGGCCGCGGAGCAGGGCGTCCTTCATCAGTCGGCTCCCGCAGTCGAGATGCTCTTCCATTCGCGCGCGAGCGCCGGCGGGATCGTGCATGGCAATCGCATCGACGATTTGCAGATGGGCGGCGGTCGCCGTCTCGGTGAACTGCCCGAAATTGACGCCGAGCGACATGAACCGATCCACCTGTGCGAGGCAGCGCTCGATCAGTTCGAGCGCGAGGCCGTTGCGCGCGCAGGCGGCGATCGCGAGATGGAACCGGACGTTCGCGGTCTCCGACTGGCGATAGTCGAGGCCGTGGCCGATCGGCACAAGGGCGAGGCTGCGCAACTGACTGATGTCCTCGGCCGACGCGAGATCCGCGGCGCGCGCGGCTGCCGCGCCTTCGAGCAGCCGCCGCACGTCGAACGTGTCGTGGATCTGCTGAACGGTGACGCGCGCCACGAAATAGCCGTGCCCCACGACGCGATCCAGGTAGCCTTCCTGCCAGAGACGCGCGAGACCTTCGCGGATGGGCGTGCGGCTCATGCCGTGCTCGCTCGCCAGGCTGACTTCCGACAACGACGCCCCGGGACGGTACCGCCCCTCGACGATGCCGGCTTTCAGGTTGCGATACGCGCGCTCCACGTGCGGGGCGTCATCGGTGCGGCGTGTCGGTCTGGCCTTGGTCATGTCCGCTGGCGCGGAGTATACCGATCGGATCCAACCCGGGGCAAGCCTGAGGCCGCGGAGGCCGCGGAGTACGCGGAATACGCGGAATACGCGGAATAGGGTCGGCCGGCGTCCTGTGCTATCCTGACCGGGCCTTCTCCCAGCAGGCTCGCCGTCACAATTGATTGGTGCATTCGTGAATTGGGGATGTGGTGAATTGCCAATTCACAAAACCACCAATTCACCAATTCACTAACTTCCCGGGGCGGGAGCGATCATGCGCACGCGTCTGTCTACGGTCCTTCTCTGTCTGATCGCCGCCGGCCTGGCCGCTGCGCCCGCCGAGGCGCAGTACGGCGCGCGGCGGCGCACCGCCTCGAACCGCGCGACCGGCGAGACATATCACGTCGAGGTCGCCGGTACGATCTGGAATCCGACGCCGGACATCGTCATCTCCAGCGAGTCGCTCGGGATCCTGGGCGACCAGGTGGATTTCGTGAACACGCTGGGCATCGAAAAAACGACGTTCAAACAGTTGAAGCTGGTGCTCCGGCCCGCCACCAAGCACAAGTTCCGCTTCGAGTACACGCCCATCTCATATACGGCGCAGAAGACGATTCAAACTTCGTTCGTCTTCAACGGCCAGCGGTACAACGTCGGCGTTCCGGTGACGAGCGATCTGTCGTGGAAGGCGTACCGGTTCGGCTACGAGTGGGACTTCGTGTACCGCGATCGCGGCTTCGCGGGATTCGTCGCCGACCTCAAATATACCGACGTGAAGGCGTCGCTCACCGCAAACGTCGCCGGTACGACCGGCATCGAATTCACCGAAGCCAAGGCGCCGATCCCCGCGATCGGCTTCATTGGCCGCGGCTACGTCGTCCCGAACATCTCGATCACGGGCGAGTTCACCTTCTTCAAGCTGCCGGACAGGGCGGTCAACAGCGACGACTATGGCGGCAAGTATTACGACTTCGATCTGTACGGCACGGTGAACTTCACCGACAACTTCGGCGCGCAGGTCGGCTACCGCTCGTTCGACGTGTTCTACAAGGTCAAGAAGGACAACGGGACGATGCAGCTCAAAGGGCTGTATTTCGGCGGCGTCGCGCGTTTCTGAAAGAACCGTTGGCGAGCCGTCTGCCGTTTACTGTTTACCGCTCGCAGTTTCACGGCTGATGCTTCTCGACGAACACGCCCAGGAAGCGCCCGTCGCGGCTGTTCGGATCGTGCTCGAAGGGCCGGAAGCCGGACGAACATCGAATGCGCAGGAGCGCGGTGCCGCCGGCGGCGTCCAGCGGCACTTCGATCGTCCGCACTTCTCCGGCTGCGAGCGCGAGCGATTCGTGCCACACGCCTGATTCCAGCGTCACCGTGTTTTCCACCGGGGCATTGCGCAGCGTGAGCGGCTGCGACTGACGCGGCCGGTCCGGCGCGAGCACGACCGACGTCTCTCTCGCTCCGCCGACCCAGAATCCCGAGGGCTCCAGAAACGCGCGATCGTCCAGAAAGAATACCACGCCATCCGGATAGCGGACGGCATGCCGCGCCAGTTGGCTCGACGCGCGCGTTGAGTACTGCGCGAGCGGACGCAGCACGACGCTGTCGAGCTGCTCGCGCGCCCCTTCGTCGGCGCGGACGGACAGCAGGCGGACGCCGACGGGCAGATCGAGGCGAACGCCCGCATCGAACGCGGCGATCGGCTGCGTGACGATCGCGAACTGATCGGTGCCGACGCCGGCCATGATCCAGCCGTCGCCGGAGCCGTGTCGTGTGGCCGACAAGAGATACGAGCCGGCGGTCAGCATCGGGAACGCGGCCACCGGACGATTCAGCGCCCGCGGACCGCCGCCCCTTGCAACGCGGTGGATCGGTACCTGGATCGGTATCGCCAGCGCTTCCGCCTGGGTGAGCCGCCGATGGTCGACCAGATCGACGATCGCGGCTCCGCCGTCGGCGACGCGCCGCAGCAGGTCCATCTGGGCCGGCACCATTGTGATCGGCTCCACCGCGTGCAGCTTCCAGACCACCGACATCGCGGCCATCGCGGCGCAGCCGAAAGTCAGCGACGCCACAGCGATCGTGCGGTCCCGTGAGAGATGCCACCGACGCACCGAGACGACGATCAGCCAGGCGCCGAGTCCGAGACTCAGGATCCAGGGAAGCGTCGCCGCCAAGCCCGACCGCGCGGCCGCGACGCGCGCGCCCACGGGCGTCCCGACGGGCAGCGGTACGAATGCCGGCAACGCCGAGGGCAGATCCACGAGGTGGCTCGCCCAATCGACCCACGGCGCGTCCGTCGCGCCTGTTTCGTTTCGCGTGTGGTACGCGAGCCGGCCGCCGTCGGCGCCGGCCATCACCGCCGTCAGCCAGATGCTCACGACGAGCGCCGCCGCCATCACGGGCCGCAGACCACTTGGCCACGGACGCCGCGGACTATTTGGCCGCGGACTACGCGGACTACGCAGACTGGTTGGCCACGGACTACGCGGACCGTTTGGCCACGGACTACGCGGATCGGCCGCCGCCCACGCGCATGCCGCCGGGATCGCCAGCGGCAGGACGAGCGGCACGAGAAACCTCGCGGGGCCGCTCATGCCGGCCCACCACATCGCGAACGTGGTGACCGAGAGCAGATACGGCACCGCCATCACGATCCATTCGAGCGCGAGGCGCTTCGTGCGCGCGAAGCCGGCGATCGCGATAGCCAGCACCGGCGCCGTCGCCAGCAGTCCGAATCCCTGATCGAAGAGGACGCCGCCGAGTCCGTCGGGGAGATATGCGAACGAGTTGTCGACGCGGCCTCCGTACGGTGCGGATGGATCCGGGGTGCCGTAAACGATCGCGAAGAAAAACAGCCACCCGAGCGCGCTCAGCGCGGGAGCGGTGAGGAACGCGATGGCCTTGCCGAGCGGATTCGGCGCCCGCGCCAGCCGTACGAGGATCAGACCGCCGAGCGTCGCCGCGAGCACGGCGAATCGCGTGTGCATCCACGGCAGCGTCGCCAGCGCGAGGCCGTGGAGGAACCAGGGAAGCCAGGAGGTCGCTCGATCCGCGTGATCCGCGTGTTCCACATCCCGCCTGTCCGCGTGATCCGCGTGCTCAGCGGCCCGCCTGTCCGCGTGCTCCGCGTGTTCGGCGGCCCGCCTGTCCGCGTGTTCCGCATCCCACCTGTCCGCGTGATCCGCGTGTTCCGCGGCCCGCCTGTCCGCGTGATCCGCATGCTCCGCGGCCCGCCTGTCCGCGTGCTCCGCATGCTCCGCGGCCCGCCTGTCCGCGTGTTCCGCGTGCTCAGCGGCCCGCCTGTCCGCGTGATCCGCGTGTTCCGCGGCCAGCCTGTCCGCGTGATCCGCATGCTCCGCGGCCCGCCTGTCCGCGTGCTCCGCATGCTCCGCGGCCCGCCTGTCCGCGTGATC
>DATJFE010000051.1:0-9170 GCA_035495955.1 Vicinamibacterales bacterium
CGGTGGACGCGGAGAGCACGCGTCCACCGCTCCTTGCAAAACGCACAGAACGCGTTTCGCACAGCGCCCACAGCCAACTTCTTCAACAGGAGGACACTTCTAACGAGCGGAAACCGGGGACACTTCTAACGAGCTTTGACAGTTTATGCGATTGGGGATTGCATTCCCGCCGGTACGGACGTATCTTCGTGCCGCATTCCGCGCTAGCTGTGCAGCCGAAAAACGATCCGCTTCACGCACTCGTCGCTCTCGCCAGCGACCTTCTCGCCCAGTCCGAAGCGCAGCAGCGCGCGGCCCGCCGACTCGAAGCCGCCGTGCAACTGCTCGCGGCGGGCGCACGTGAGGGTACGGTCTCTTCCGATCTGATCGGCGAAGTGCAGTCGTACGTCGAGTCGATACGCCGGCTCGTCGACACGGAAGCGACGCTGCTGGCGGACTTCGAGCGCGAGTTGTCCGGCGCGTCTAATTAACTCCCAACTCCTCAACTCCCAGCTCCCAATCTCCGACACCCGACACCCGACACCCGACCCCTGACACCCGACCCCCGACACCCGACCCCCGAGACCTGCGTGCTACAGTCCCTCTATGAAGCCCGTTCTCCTCCGCGTGACGTTCGTCACCGCACTCGTCACGTCCGCGTGGGCGCCCATCGCGGCGCGCCAGGCCCAGGCGCCTGCGCCGTCCGGCGCGTCGCGCGCGTTTTCGCCGCAGGACACGATTCCGTTCGACGCCGCGGTCAAGACCGGGACGCTGCCCAACGGGCTGACCTATTACGTCCGCAAGAACAGTCGTCCGGCCAACCGCGTGCTGCTGCGGCTCGCCGTCAAGACGGGATCGCTCGACGAGGCCGACGACCAGCAGGGGCTCGCGCACATGCTCGAGCACATGGCGTTCAACGGCAGCGCGCACTTTCCCCCTGGCCAGCTCGTGTCTTACTTCGAATCGACGGGGGCCAGGCTCGGCCCGCACGTGAACGCCTACACGAGCTTCGAAGAGACGGTCTACATGCTCGACCTGCCGTCCGACAAGCCTGAGATCGTCGAAAAGGGGATGACCGCGTTCGCGGACTTCGCGGGAGGCCTGACGCTCGATCCGAAAGAGATCGACAAAGAGCGGGGCGTGGTCATCGAGGAATGGCGCGGCGGCCTGGGCGCGCAGTCGCGCGTCCGCGACAAGCAGATTCCGATCCTCTTCTACCATTCGCGATTCGCCGACCGCCTGCCGATCGGCAAGCCGGACATCATCAGAACGTTCGCGCCGGCGCGTCTGCGGGCGTTCTACGACACCTTCTATCGCCCCGACCGCATGGCCCTCGTCGCCGTCGGCGACATGGACGTGCAGAAGCTCGAGGACGGGATCAAGGCAGCCTTCGGCGGCCTGCAGGCGCGGACCCCGGCGCCGCCGCCGCGCAGGGTCGACGTGCCGCTGCACAAGGAAACGCTCGTCAGCGTCGTGACGGATCCGGAAATCACGCAGTCCTCGGTGACGTTGCTGCGCAAGCGGTCCCGGGCCCCCGAGAACACGGTGGGAGACTACCGCCGCGATCTCGTGCAGCGTCTCTTCGAGCAGATGCTGAACGAACGGTTCGACGAGATCACCCGCCGCGCCGATGCGAAATTCCTCCGCGCCGGCGTGTACGGCGACGGCCTGAGCTCGGATGTCGAAACCGAGTCGCTGTCGGCGAGCGTGCAGGACGGGCGGATTCCCGAAGGGCTCGCCGCCGTCGCGCTCGAAGCCAAGCGCGCCCGCGAATTCGGATTCGGCGCCGCCGAGCTGGATCGCGCGAAGAAATGGATGGCGGCCTACTACGAGCGCGCCTACACGGAGCGCGACAAGACGGAGAGCGGATCCTTCGCGCAAGAGTACCTCAATTATTTTCTGGAGCACGAGCCCACGCCCGGGATCGAATACGAGTACCGCCTCGTCCAGCAGTTCCTGCCCGGCATCACCGCGCAGGAAACCGCTGCCCTCGGCAAGACGCTCCTGGCGGAGGACGCGCGCGTCATTCTGGCCACATCGCCGCAGAAGCCCGGCGTGAAAGTCCCCACCGAAGACGAGCTGAAGACGACCATCGCGAACGTCGAGGCCGCGGCCGTCACGCCGTGGAACGATACGACGACGACGCGTGAGATTGTGGAGCGAAAGCCGGAGCCCGCGGCGATCGTCTCCACGCGCACCGTCGACGCCGTCGGTCTCACGATCGTCACCTTCGCCAATGGCGTCGAGGCCTGGCTGAAGCCGACGGACTTCAAGAACGATCAGGTCGTGTTCGCGATGCAGGCCAAGGGGGGCACGTCGCTGGCGGCGCCGGAGGACTTCTTCGAGGCGTCGTTCGCTACGTCGTACGTGTCCATTTCGGGCGCCGCCGGCCTCAAGGCGCTCGACCTGCAGAAGCTGCTGGCGGGCAAGCTGGCCAATGCCTCGCCGTTTGCGTCGCTCTCCACGCACGGCTTCAGCGGCTCTGCCGCGCCGGCGCAGCTCGAGACGGCACTGCAGCTGCTCTATGCGCGCTTCACGCAGCCGGGGGACGATCCGGAAGCCTTCGAGCTGATGAAGCGTCAGCTCTCCGCGGCCGTCGCCAACCGCCTCGACAGCCCGCAGACCCTGTTCTCCGACAAGCTGGAGCAAGTCAACACGTCGAACCACTACACGTCGAAGCCGCTGACCGCCGAGCGCGTCGCCGCCCTCGACAGGGCGAAGATGATCAAGTTCTACCGCGACAGGTTCTCGAATGCGGCCGACTTCACGTTCTTCATGGTCGGCGCCTTCAAGAGCGACGAGGCTCTCCCGCTGCTCGCGCGCTACATCGGCGGGCTGCCGTCGACGGGCAAGCCGGCATCGGACTTCAAGGACGTCGGCATCGCGTTTCCGGGAGTGTCGGACCGCGCGAAGGTCGAGAAGGGCCGCGAGCCGAAGAGCGAAACCGTGCTGAGCTACTATGCGGAGCCGCCGGCAAACGATCCGATGGAGCAGGAGCGCGCGCTTGCCGCCACCGACGTGCTCGAGATCGCGCTGCGCGACATCCTCCGAGAGGAGCTGGGCCAGACCTACACCGTGTCGGTCGACCTGTCGCAGTACGCGCCGCAACGCGGGGGTGGGCACATCGAGATCAACTTCGGCGCCGCGCCGGAGAACATCGAAAAGATGACCGCGCGGGTGATGCAGGAGGTCGAGCGGTTCAAGAAAGAGGGCCCGAGCGAGGATCTGCTGAACAAGGCGAAGGAGACCGCGCGCCGCAACTACGAAACGCAGCTGAAGACCAACGGCTACTGGCTGGGGCGCTTCGAAGCCGTGAAGCTCTGGGGCCAGGATCCCGCGATCATCGCGCGCCGGCTGGAGCGCATCAACGCGCTGACCGTCGACTCCGTGAAGGACGCATTCACCAAGTACTTCCCGCCCGATCGCACGACGATCGTAACGCTCGTCCCGCAATAGGGAGTAAACAGTAAACAGTAAACGGTTTCAAAACCGTCGAGCGTGAACGGTCTACCGTGAACCGTATTTCCTTATCACGAGCTCGACGACGAGGAACGCGGCGGCGATCGAGGCGAACAATGCCGCCGCCAGCCAGAGCATCATCTTCTTATAGTACGGATCCATACGCTCCCGCCTCGGGCTCGGGCTCGAAGACCTTGAAGATCAGGGCGCCCGCCGCGAGGGCGGCGACGATCAGGCCCATGCCGACGAGCCGCGGGCCGAGTATCAGGCTTCCGATCCCGAACAGCAGCGCATAGATCAGGACGCAGCCCAGGACCCACGCCGCGAGCGAGCGGATCAACGACTCGCGGATCGGAGGCACGCCCGCCACCGCGGCGACCGGCGCCCAGCCCGGGCCGGCCGGCCGTACGCGACGGTAGAAAGCCACGAGCGTCTCCATCGGCTCCGGCGCGGTCGCGAATGTGACGAAGACCCAGGCGATCGTCGTCAGGCCGACGGTCACGAGCATCAGCCACGCGAACTGCTCGGGATCGTCGCTGTTCCAGTGCCACCGCGTCTGGAGCGTGAGGGAGACCATCGCCGCCGCGATCATGGCCGACACCTCGGACCACGCGTTGATGCGCCACCAGTACCAGCGGAGCAGCAGAACGGTGCCGGTGCCCGCGCCGGTCACGAGCAGCAGCTTCCATGCGCCTCCGATCGTGTCCAGGTGCAGCGTGACGAAGATCGAGATCGCCGTCAGCCCGACCGTGCAGAGCTGTGACGCGACGATGTAGTGGCGCTCGGTGGCGCCGCGCTTCACGAACCGACGGTACCAGTCGTTGATGATGTAGGACGCGCCCCAGTTGAGCTGCGTGCCAATGGTCGACATGTAGGCCGCGGCGAAGGCCGCGAGCATGAACCCGCGCAGCGCCGGGGGAAATACCGCCGGATCCACCAGCGCCTTGATGTAGCCCGATTCCTTGTCCACGAGATTCGGATACAGGACGATCGTCGCCAGCGCGGTCAGGATCCAGGGCCACGGGCGCAGCGCGTAGTGCGCGACGTTGAACCACAGCGTCGCGAGCACGCCCTGCCGCTCGTCCTTCGCCGAGAAGATCCGCTGCGCCACGTAGCCGCCGCCGCCGGGTTCGGCGCCGGGATACCAGCTCGCCCACCAGTTCACGGCAAGGTACACGAAGAAGGTGATCGCCGGCATCCACGCCGATCCGCGCGCCGGAAAGAACGTCAGCCGCGAGCCGACGCCGCGCGCCGCGTCGAGCGAGGCGATCTTCATCTGCAGCGCGTCGATGCCTCCGACGGCGCGGACGGCCAGCACGGCGAGCAGGATGACCATCGCCATCTTCAGGACGAACTGGAACAGATCCGTAACCAGCACGCCCCACAGCCCCGAGATCGTCGTATAGAACGCGGTGAACGCCAGGATGCCGAGCAGGACCAGCAGCGCGGCGTCGCGGTCGAGGCCGAGCGTCGCCATCAGGATTTTCAGCATCGCCAGGTTCACCCAGCCGAGGACGATGCAGTTGATGGGGATCCCGAGATAGAGCGCCCGGAATCCGCGCAGCACCGCGGCGGGGCGGCCCGAGTAGCGCACCTCCGCGAACTCGACGTCGGTCATCACGCCCGCCCGCCGCCAGAGGCGCGCATAGAGGAACACCGTCATGATGCCGCTCATGGCCATGCTCCACCACAGCCAGTTGCCCGCGATGCCGTAGCTGGCGACCAGCCCCGTCACCACCAGCGGCGTGTCGGCCGCGAACGTCGTCGCCACCATCGACGTGCCGGCGAGCCACCAGGGCACGTCCCGGCCGGACAGGAAGAACTCCTGCGTGCTCCGCCCCGCCCGGCGCGCGTAGTAGATGCCGATCCCGAGATTGAACAGGAAGTAGGCCGCGATCACCGACCAGTCGAAGGCGGTCAGGGTCATTTGGAAATTTGGTAGTCGGGTAATTTTGTAATCTGGTAATCTGGCCGCCGTTACCTTACCAAATTACCCGATTACCCGATTACCCGATTACCGGATTCCCCGATCCCCCGATTCCCCGATTGATATGGGTTTTTCGAGCGTCGACTACGTTGTCCTGCTGCTGTACCTGGCCGGCATCACCGTGTTCGGGATGCGGTTCAAGAAGTCGCAGCGGAGCGTCAAGGACTATTTCGTCGGCGCGCGGAACACGTCGTGGATCGTGATCTGTCTGTCGATCGTGGCGACGGAAACGAGCACGTTGACGCTCATCGGCGTGCCGGCGCTCGCGTACGGCACCTTCGCGCGTCCGGAGCAGGGGGGCACGCTGACCTACCTGCAGGTGCTCGTCGGCTACGTCGCCGGCCGGTTCATCATCGCGAAACTCTTTCTGCCGTCGTACTTCCGCGGCGACCTGCTGACCGCCTATGCGCTGCTCGAGCGGCGATTCGGCTCCGCGACGCGGCACGTCGCGGCGTCACTCTTCCTCGTGATGCGGGCGCTCGCGGAAGGCGTCCGCGTCTTTGCGGCCTCGCTCGTGCTGTCGGCGGTCCTGGCCTCGAGCTTGCCATCGGTCCCGCACCTCTGGCTCTGGTCGATCGTCATCGTCGGCGTGTTGACGCTGGTGTACACGTTCGAGGGGGGAATCGCCGCGGTGATCTGGACCGACCTGATCCAGTTCGTGATTTACGTCGGCGGCTCGCTGCTCGCCGCCTACGAGCTCGTGCAGCTCACGCCCGGGGGATGGCCGGGCATCGTCACCGCAGCCCGATCGGCGGGAAAGCTCCAGGTATTCTCGTTTACGCGCGACCTCACGGTGCCCTTCACGTTCTGGGCCGGACTGATCGGCGGCACGTTCCTGACCAACGCCAGTCACGGGACCGATCAGTTGCTCGTGCAGCGGCTCCTCACGTGCAGGAACCTGCGCGACAGCCAGAAGGCAATCGTCACGAGCGGCTTCATCGTGCTCGCCCAGTTCGTGCTGTTTCTCGGCATCGGCATCATGCTGTTCGCCTATTACCAGCACGTGCCGCGCCCGTCCATCACGACCAACGACGAGATTTTTCCCAGGTTCATTGTGACGACGCTGCCCCACGGGATCTCGGGTCTGGTCATCGCGGCGATTTTCGCCGCCGCCATGTCGAACCTGAGCGGCTCGCTCAATTCCCTCGCATCGACCACGGTCCTCGATTTCTACAACCCGTTGACGGGTGGAAAGACGCCGGACGATGTGCTGCTGAGGTTGTCCAAATGGTGCACGGCGGGGTGGGGCATCGTGCTGATCCTGATAGCGATCGTGGCGCGCGGGTGGGGCTCTGTCTTCACCGCAGGCCTGACGGTGGCGTCGATCGTCTACGGTCCGATGCTCGGCGCGTTCCTGCTCGGCGTCCTGACGCGGACCGCCAACGCCGCCGGCGTCATCACCGGCATGACGGCCGCGGCCGCCGCGATGCTCGCGATCTGGTGGACGACGAAACTGGCATGGACGTGGTACGTGCTGGCCGGCACGGCCATCTGCTTTGCGATTGGATACGCGGTCAGCCTGGCCGCCGCGCGGCAGGGAACCGTGCGGCGCGCCGTATCGTAGTGTCGAGAGATAAATGGATGCGCTCGCGCACGATCTTCGCTTTGCGCTGAGGCTGATCCGCAAGAGCCCCACGCTTTCGCTCGCCACCATCATCACGCTTGCGCTTGGCATCGGGCTCAATGCCGGCGTCTTTTCCGTGCTGAGCGGATTGCTCCTCCGCCCGCGTGTCACCATGGATCCCGAGAGCTTCGTGCACCTGCAGCCGGCATACTCGGGCGCGCGCGTGCCGGTCCACGAATCACCCGCCTTTTCGACCCGCGACTACGTCGCCCTGCGCGACCGGACTTCAACGCTGCGGACGCTCGCCGCCTGGACGGTGCGGAGCATCCGGATGGGCAAGGGTTCGGCGTCGACCGAATTGACGCTGCTGGTCTCGTGCGATTTCTTCGACGCCTACGGACTCGATCGTCTCGAGCGAGGAAGGACGTTCCGGTCCGAAGAGTGTTCGCCGCCCGGGGCGGCGGTCGCGGTCATCAGCGACGAGCTGTGGCGCCGGCAGTTCGGCGGCGATCCGGACATTCTCGAAAAGCCTCTCGTCCTGAACGGCCAGCTCTTCACGATCGTCGGCGTCACGCCGCCGGCGTTCCCCGGCCGGCTCCGCGGAGGCGGCGTGTGGATTCCGTACTCCGTCGAGCCGATGGTCACCCGAGGCGCCAGCGCGTTCGACGATCCGTCGACGGCGTGGCTCTGGGTCGACGGCCGGCTGAAGCCGCGCGTTTCGATCGCGGCCGCGGCATCCGAGCTGAGCGTGCTCATGCGCCAGCAGGACTCGCTGAGCCCAGGCCGCCTCACGGCCGTCGCGCTGACAAACGGCGCGCTGATCCACGATCCGAGTGTTCGCCCGGTGGCGATGTTCGTGATGCCGCTCATTCTCGGCAGCGTCGGGCTCGTGCTGCTGATCGCGTGCGGCAACGTGACGCTGCTGCTGCTGTCGCGCGCGGTCGCCCGCCAGCGGGAAATCGCGACGCGGCTGGCCATCGGATGCAGCCGCGCTCGACTGGTGCGGATGCTCTTGACCGAGAGTGTTCTGCTCGCCGTAGCGGGCATGCCGGCGAGTGTCTGGCTGGCATGGCAGATGCCCGGCGCGATGCGCCGTGCGTTTCCGATGATGCCGTATTACCCGATGGATCCGGACCTCATCGTCCTGAGTTATCTCGCCGTGGCGTCGCTCGCCGCGGGCGTCGCCGCCGGCTTGGCGCCGGCGCTCGAATCGCTGCGGCAGCGCCTGACGCCGATGCTGGCGGGGCAGGATCCGCTGTCGCGCAGCGGGGGACGATCGCGCATGCGCGACACGCTCATCGCCGCCCAGATCGGCATGACCCTCGTGCTGCTCGCCGGAACGGCTATTTTCCTGCGCGCCCAGCGGGCGATCGCGCTCAGGGATCCGTCGGTCGACGCCGCGCACGTCATGATCGCGGCCTACCAGCCTCCCCGTGCCCCATCCGCGGCCTTCATGGCGGCCATCTCCATGCGCATGGCGGCGCTGCCGGGCGTTCGCTCGGTGGCCTATGCCGCGGCGGCCGGGGACGGGCCGTCGGCAGCTCCGTTCATTGCCGTCGAGGGACGCGGCAGCGAGACGCGGCGCCGCGTTCCTCTCAGCGTCGTGTCGCCATCGTACTTCGAGACGATGCGGCAGCCGATCCTGCAGGGGCACGGGTTCAATCCCGCCGCCGATTCGTCGATGCGGCCGCTCGTGATTTCGGACGCGCTCGCCCGGGTCTGGTGGCAGGACGGTACCGCCATCGGCGCCCGCGTCGCCGCTGACGACGGTCGGCGTTTCGAGATCGTCGGCGTCGTGCACGCCGACGCGGTATTCACGGCCGGTACCGCCGACGCGATTCAGGGTTTCGTGCCGCCGCCGGCATCACCGTCGAGCGGTGTGCTGTTTCTTCGTTTCGACGGCGACGCAGGCACGCTTCAGTCCGCAGTCCGCGGTGTGCTGCGTGACATGACGCCCGACGCCGTCGCGGTTCCGACGACGCTGGCGGCGGCAGACGCGGGGATCGCCTCGAAGTTCATGCCGCTGGTGAGAATGGTCGGCGTGCTCGGCGCAACCGCCATCGTGCTCGCGCTGGTCGGCGTTTACGGTGTTGTCTCGTTCGCGGTCGGCCGGCGCACGCGGGAGATCGGCATTCGGATCGCCCTCGGCGCGACCCGCGCCGACATCATCCGCTCGGTCGT
>DATJFE010000052.1:0-34144 GCA_035495955.1 Vicinamibacterales bacterium
TCCGATCTTCAGACATCGATTTCCCGGTGCTCTCCGAACACCTCCCGCATCGCATCGGCGATCTCACCCAGTGTCGCCTGTGCCTCCACGGCGCGGACGATCGGCGGTACGAGGTTATCGGCTCCGCGCGCGGCGTTCGTCACCTCCTCCAGGGCGGCGCGCCAGGCCCGCTCGTCGCGCGCGGCGCGTATCCGCCGGACGCGCTCGATCTGCCGGGCCTCCATTTCGGGGTCGATCCGCAGCGTGTCGATGGCGGCGGGCTGCCCGGCTCGGCCCGAGGCAGCTCGATCGGCGCCCGTGCGGTTGAAGCGATTGACGCCCACGACGATCGCCTCGCCGGCGTCGATGCGTTGCTGCGCGTGGTAGGCCGCATCCTGGATCTCGCGCTGGATGTGGCCGGACTCGATCGCCGCCAGCGTTCCGCCGAGCGCGTCGATTCTGGCGAGCAGCGCCACCGCTTCGCGTTCGATGCGATCCGTGCGCGCCTCGATTTCATCGGATCCACCGAGCGGATCGACGGTGTTCGCCACGCCGCTTTCCCACGCGAGGATCTGCTGCGTGCGGAGCGCGATCCGCGCGGACTCTTCCGTCGGCAGCGCCAGCGCTTCGTCGCGGCCGTTGCAGTGCAGCGACTGCGTCCCGCCGAGAACGGCCGCCAGCGCCTGCAGGCCGACGCGGACGATGTTGTTGTCGGGCTGCTGGGCGGTGAGCGTGCTGCCCGCGGTCTGCGTATGAAAACGCAGTTGCTGCGCGCGCGGATTCGCCGCCCCGAACCGATCGCGCATGATATGGGCCCACAGCCGGCGCGCCGCCCGGTACTTGGCGACCTCTTCGAGAAAATCGTTGTGCGCGTTGAAGAAGAACGATACACGCTGCCCGAGGCGATTGACGTCGAGCCCGGCGTCGACCGCCGCCTTCACGTAGGCGATTGCGTTCGCGAACGTGAAGGCAACCTCCTGCACCGCCGTCGATCCCGCTTCGCGAATGTGATACCCGCTGATCGAGATCGTGTTCCAGTTCGGAAGCTCGCGATCGCAGTATGCGAACACGTCGGTCACGATCCGCAGCGACGCGCGCGGGGGATAGATGTAGGTCCCACGCGCCACGTACTCCTTGAGGATGTCGTTCTGGATGGTGCCCGACAGCGCGCGGACCTCGATTCCCTGCCGTCGCGCGACCGCGATGTAGAGCGCGAGCAGGATGATGGCCGTGGCATTGATGGTCATCGAGGTCGACACGTCGCCGAGCGGAATGCCGGCGAAGAGTTCCTCCATGTCCGCGATCGAATCGATGGCGACGCCGACGCGACCCACCTCGCCTTCGGCCAGAGGATGGTCGGAGTCGTACCCCATCTGCGTCGGCAGGTCGAACGCGACGCTCAGGCCGCTGACGCCCTGGCTCAGGAGATAGTGATAACGGCGGTTGGACTCGGCCGCGGAGCCGAATCCGGCGTACTGCCGCATCGTCCACAGCCGGCCCCGATACATCGTCGGCTGGATGCCGCGTGTAAAAGGGAACACTCCGGGGAGTTCATCCATTGACAGTGCTGGACCATGAGTTTACAATGGTCCTGCGTTCCCACGCCCCAAACCCTTCATATGATTAACTTTGGCGCCCGAGCACTACCGCCATACCCCACGGCGGAGCTATCGGGACATGCCTCCGGTTCCCAGCTCCGGCGGCGGTGCGAGGAGGTCTCGAATGGATGACGTCGTGAACCGAATGGCCAAAGAGCTATCCGACGCCATTGCAGCCGCAGTCGGTGAGGATGCCCGCGTGGAGGCCTGCCGCGAGCGCGCGCGCGCCGCGGGGTTCGAAATGAAAGTGTCCCTCGAGGCCGTGATCGGGTTCGTGAATCGCACGCAGCCCGGCGCGCTGGCCCGCACCGCGGTGCCGCAGCAGCAGAAGGCGCTGCCGGCGGCGCAGCGCCGCACCTTCGAGATCAGCGCGAACGATCGCCGCTTCCTCCGGTCGCTCCGGATCGCCGCCGACGAGACGCAGGAGAAAGAGGTCGAATAAAGAGATCGACTGCGATAACGCTCAACTCCAACTCCCAACTTCCAAGGAGATCGCCTTGTGGAGTTGGGCGTTGTCGTAGTTGGGAGTTATTTTTTCGCGGCCTGGTGCGCGACCGCGGCCGCAGCTTCCGCCGCCGCGTTCGGATCCCCCAGATAGTAATGACGAATCGGCTTCAGCCGCTCGTCCAGCTCGTAGACGAGGGGGATGCCTGTCGGGATGTTCAACTCGACAATATCCGAGTCGCTGACATCGTCCAGGTATTTGACGAGCGCCCGCAGGCTGTTCCCGTGCGCGGCGACGAGGACCCGCGCTCCGTTCTTCACCGTCGGCCCGATGGTCTCGTGCCAGTAGGGAAGGAATCGCGCGACTGTATCCTTCAGCGACTCGGTCAGCGGCAGCTCGCCCGGCTTCAGGCCGGCGTAGCGCGGATCCCGCCCCGGACAGCGCTCGTCGTCCGGCGCCAGCGGCGGCGGCGGAATGTCGTAGCTGCGCCGCCAGATTTTCACCTGCGCCTCGCCGTGCTGCGCCGCGGTCTCCGCTTTGTTGAGCCCCTGCAGCGCGCCATAATGGCGCTCGTTCAACCGCCAGTGCTTGGTCACCGGGATCCAGAGCCGATCCATCTCGTCGAGCGCGAGATCGAGGGTCTTGATGGCGCGTTTGAGCACGGAGGTGAAGGCGAGGTCGAACTCAAAAGCCTCCGCCTTCATCAACCGGCCGGCCTCGCGCGCTTCGGCGACTCCCTGGTCCGACAGATCGACGTCGGTCCATCCCGTGAAGCGGTTCTCCTGATTCCACGTGCTTTGGCCGTGGCGAAGCAAGACGAGTTTGTACATGGCGTCGTTCGTGGATTTGTGAATGGGTGCTTGATGAATCACCAATTCACGAATTCACCGATTCACTAATTGTTTGATCGCCGAAGCGCCGGCGTAGGCGCCCCGCGATCCCAGCTCCTCCTCGATTCGCAGCAACTGGTTGTATTTCGCGATCCGATCGGTGCGGCTCGCGGATCCGGTTTTGATCTGGCCCGCGGCCGTCCCGACGGCGAGGTCGGCGATCGTCGTGTCTTCCGTCTCGCCCGAGCGGTGGGAGATGACGGTCGTATAGCCTGCGCCGCGCGCCATACCGATGGCGTCGAGCGTCTCGCTGAGCGTGCCGATCTGATTCAGCTTGACCAGGATCGAATTGGCGACCTTCTCCTTGATGCCGCGCGCGAGAATCTCCGGATTGGTGACGAAGATGTCGTCGCCGACGAGCTGAATGCGGCCGCCCAGCGTGCTGGTCAGCGTCTTCCATCCGTCCCAGTCGCCCTCGGCCAGCCCGTCTTCGATCGAGACGATCGGATACTGCCTCACCCAGTCCTCGTACATCTTCACCATGTCGTCCGCCGAGCGAGACCGCTCGCCGGACTTGCTGAATTCATAGCGCCGCGCCTTCTCGTCCCATAGCTCGCTTGCGGCGGGATCGAGCGCGATGAAGACGTCTTTGCCGGGCGTATAGCCCGCCTGCGTCACGGCCTCCAGGACCAAATCGAGCGCCTCGGCATTGGACTTGAGGCTGGGCGCGAAGCCCCCTTCGTCGCCAACGCCCGTCGCGTAGCCCTTCTTCTTCAGGATGCCGCGGAGCGTGTGGAAGATCTCCGCGCCCGCGCGAAGCGCGTCGGCGAACGACGCGGCGCCGAGAGGCATGACCATGAACTCCTGGAAGTCGACGCTGCTGTCGGCGTGCGCTCCGCCGTTCAGGATGTTCATCATCGGCGCCGGCAGCAGCGATGGGGACGCGTCGCGCTGGTTTTCGTAGAGGCGCGCGAGGTGCACGTACAGCGGCACGCCGCCGGCGATGGCCGCGGCGCGCGCTGCGGCCATCGAGACACCGAGGATGGCGTTGGCGCCCAGGCGGCCTTTGTTGGGCGTGCCATCGAGCGCGATCATCCGCTCGTCGACGGCCCGCTGATCCATCGAGGCGCCCTCGAGCGCCGCCGCGATTTCGCCGTTCACGTTGGCGACCGCCTTCGCGACGCCCTTGCCCTGATAGCGGCGCCTGTCATCCCTCGACGGCGCTGGGGACGACCCTGAGCTTGTCGAAGAGTCGCCGTCCCGCAGCTCCAGCGCCTCGCGGACGCCGGTCGAGGCCCCCGAAGGGACGGCCGCGCGCCCGACGATTCGCCCGTCCAGCGTCACATCCACTTCCACCGTCGGATTGCCGCGCGAGTCGAGGATTTCGCGGCCGTGAACCCTGGTTATCAGCACGAGCAATTCACCAATTCCCCAATTCTCATCATCCCGACCCCCGCGCGTCGAATTCCGCCTCGTCCCGCAGCGCCCGCTCGTCGATTTCCGCGAGGAAGGGTTCCTCTTCCTTGGTGACGACGACGACGCCGCCGTCGCTGACGGTATGCCGCTGCCGGTCTTCGTCCGCGTTGTAGCCGATCTGCGCGCCGCGGGGAATGAAGACGTCGCGGTCGACGATGGCGCGCCGGATGCGCGCGTGGCGCCCGATGCGGACGCCCGGCATGAGGATGCTGTCCTCGATGAGGCAGAAGCTGTGGACGCGGACGTTCGGACACAGCACGCTGCCGCGAATCGTGCTGCCCGAGATGATGCACCCGGCGGAGATCACCGAATCGAGCGCGTGGCCGCAGCGGCGACCTTCGTCGGCGAAGACGAACTTCGCCGGCGGCGCCTGCACCTGGTGCGTTCGAAGCGGCCACTCCGGATCGTAAAGGTTGAACTCGGGATTGACGTGGCAGAGGTCCATGTTGGCCTCGTAGTACGCGTCCAGCGTGCCGATGTCGCGCCAGTACTTCGACGCCTTCTTGTTCTCGTCCGTGAACCGGTACGCGTACACGGGCACTTTCGAAATCAGCGACGGGATGATGTCCTTCCCGAAGTCGTGGCTCGTCGCCGCGCGCGCGTCATCCTCGAGCGCCGGCAGCAGCACGTTGACGTCGAAGATATAGATGCCCATCGACGCCAGGTGCTGGCCCGGCGGCAGATTGCTCGGTTTCTCGAGAAAGCCCGTGAGCCGATCGTCGCGGTCCACCTGCATGATGCCGAACCGGGACGCCTCCTCGGACGGGACGTCGATGACGGCCAGCGTCGCCCCGGCCCCGCGATCGAGATGGAACCGCAGCATGCGCGCGTAGTCCATCTTGTAGACGTGATCGCCCGACAGGACGATCAATTGCCTCGGTTCCTCGCGCTGGATCGAATACAGGTTCTGGTAGACGGCGTCGGCCGTCCCTTGGTACCAGTGCTCGCCGACGCGCTTCTGCGGATGCAGCACCTCGACGAACTCGCCGAGCTCGTCGGCGACCACGCTCCAGCCGAATCGGAGGTGGCGCGTCAGCGAGAGCGACTTGTACTGCAGCGCGATGAAAATCTTGCGAAGCCCCGAATTCAGGCAGTTGCTCAGCGTGAAGTCGATGATGCGATACGGGCCGCCGAAGTACACCGCGGGCTTCGCGCGCTCCTTGGTGAGCGGGTACAGCCGCTCGCCCACGCCCCCCGCCAGCACCATCACGACGACGTCGTCCAGCATGGTTCAGCCGCGCGGCCCGCGCCGCTCACCGTTTCAGCACGACGCGGGCGGGCGCCCCGTCGGCGTTGACCAGCCGCAGCGGCAGGCAGTACATCTCGTACTGGCCCGCGTCGGCTTCGGAGAGATTCAGCCCCTCGATCACGATGACGCCGTTGCCGAGCAGGACGTGGTGCGCCGGCGCGCCGGCCTTCTTGAACTGCTCGACCGACAGATAGTCCACCCCGACGACCTTCACGCCCTGGGCGACGAGGAACTTCGCGCCCCCCTCCGTGACGTACGTGTAGTCGGTGTAGAACCCCTTCGTGGAGCTCCACAGCGCCGAGTTCGGCGTGCGCAGAAGCACGCGCAGATCCTCGCGGAGGCCCGCCGCCGCCAGATGCGCTTCGGTGATCCCGCCGCGGTGGGGCAGGTCGATCACGCGGGCGCGTCCCACGAGCATCTCGAGCGGAAACGAGTCGGCGCCGGGACGATCGTCGAAGAAATGCTTCGGCGCGTCGACGTGCGTGCCGGTGTGGGTGCCCATCACGAGGCGCGAATTGTTCGACGAATCGCCGGCGGCGATCCGCTTGACGGGCGTCATCTCGAATTCGGGATTGCCGGGATAGGTGGCGATGCCCGCCGCGAGCGGAACGCTGACGTCGACCAGGCGCGGCGCGCGCGGCATAGACGAGTGATCTTATCGGTACCGGTAGCCAGTTGCCAGTTGACGGTCTGACGACGTCCCGGATCGGCCGTCCGGGCTTTGACTCCCTATTGTTAGGAGCTTATGATCCAGAAGTTAAGGAGACGGAAATGCCGTTGTCGCGTCGGGGAATGGGGTTTTCGCGCGTGGTCATGGCGGGCGCGGTGGCGCTGCTGTGCGGCCGCGCCGTCATTGCGCAGAAACCCGCCCCGAAGGCAGATCAGAAGCCCGACGCCGCGGCGCAGGCGCAGGCGGCGGCGCAGCAGCAGGAAATCCAGACTGCCGTCCGGCTCGCCGATGCGGCGATGTCCGGCCAGCCGGCTGCGGCCGATTTCCCGATCCAGTTGCAGACCGACTTTCTCCGGGCGCAGGGCACGCGCGTGTGGGTGCCGCTGACGATGACGATCGATTCGTCGAAACTGTCGACGGGCGCGGTCACCCTCTATCTGCGCGTGACGCCGCGCGGCATGACCGCGCCGCCCGCCCCGGCCGCGCCGGCGCCCGCCGACAAGAACGCGAAAGACAACAAGAAGGACAAGAAGAACGACGCGAAGGCGCCCGCGGCCGCGCCGGCGGGGCCTAATTATCCGTACGAGGATGTCGCGCTGCTCGATCTCAAACCGGCCGCGCCCGGCCAGCCGGTCCGGATCCTCCGCGGCATCGGCGTCCCTTCCGGCAGCTACGATCTCTACATCGTCCTGCACGAGCGCGGCGCCGCGGCGGGCAAGTCGTCGGTGCTGAAGCAGCCGCTCGACGTGCCCAGTTATTCGAACGGCGAATTCACGACGAGCACGGTCATTCTCGCCGAGCGCGTCGATCAGCTCTCGGCGCCCATCCCGCCGGAACAGCAATCGGAGCGGCCGTATGCGTTCGGCTCGACGGAAATCATCCTGTCGCCGGACCACAAGTTCAAGAAATCGCAGGAGCTGATCGTCCTGCTGCAGATCTACAACCCGATGGTGTCGCCCGAGAAGAAGTTCAACCTGGAGGCCACCTACACCTTCTATCGGCAGGAAGCCGGCGCGGAAAAGCGCTTCAACAGCACCGAGCCCCAGACGTTCACGTCGGAAAACGTCGGGGGCGCCGGGTTCGACCCGGCCGGCAACGCGGCGATTCAGGCCGGACAGGGGATTCCGCTGCAGAGTTTTCCCGAGGGCGCCTACCGGCTCGAGATAAAAATCACCGATAAACTGAGTACCAAGGCTGTTACACAAAACGTGAACTTCACGGTCACCCCGTAGTACTCTTACGGAGCAGTCCAATGACACGCCTGACCGGGCTCCTCGCGGCGGCGGCAATCGTCGGATTGACGGGGTCGGTGGCGTCTGCGCAGACGCCGGTGCGCCTCAGCGCCGAGTTCCTTCCCGTCGAGCGCACCCAGCAGGCCCGCCTGTCGATCGGCGCCATCCAGGGCGTCGTACTCGACGACCGCGGCGCGCCGCTCGCCGACGCCATGGTGTCGGCCCTCAGCCCGCTCTCGACCCGCATGGTCACGACCGACTTGCGGGGCCGCTTCAGAATCCAGGCGCTTCCATCCGGCGAGTACGTGCTGCGCGTGAACCGCGCCGGCTACGTGTCGACGCGGCGCGACGGCGTGCGCGTGGGACCGTCCGGCACGGCTGACGTCGACAGCATCCGGCTGCGCCGCGTGGACGACTCGGTGCTGCCCGGGCGCCAGGTCCTGACCGCCGGCGTCGCCCTGCCGGCGGGCGACAATCCAACCGCCGACGGCGGCGACAACCATACGGAGACCGCGTGGCGGCTGCGCCACATCAAGCGCAGCGTGCTCAAGCAGGACGGCGACGTCGTGTCGATTGCCGATGCCGCGGCCGATCAGCCCGTGCCCGCGCCGGTCTCGTCGATTTTCGGACGCGCATTCGACAGCGCCGCCAGCATGGCGACGACGTTCTTCACCGGCACGCCTTTCTCCGGCGAGATCAATTTCCTGACGACGTCCGCGCTGGCCGACGGCTCGATCCTGGCGACCGATTTCGTCCCGCGCGGCGTGGCGTACGTTTCAATCGGCGCCCCCGCCGCGTTCGGCCGGTGGGACGTGCACGCGTCGATGAGCCAGTCCGACGTGGCCGCCTGGATCCTCGCGGGTTCGTTCACGTCCCGTTCGTCGAGCAGCCACGACTACGGGTTCGGCGTTTCGTACAGCACGCAGCAGTACCAGACGGCGCGCCTGCGCCCCCTGACGCTTCCGGGCACGCCGCCGACCGACGACGCCCGCAATGTCGGCGAGCTGTACGGTGCGGATCGATGGACGATCACGCCGGGGCTCGCCGTGGAGTACGGCGCCCGCTACGCGCACTACGATTACCTGCTGAACCGCTCGCTGATCAGTCCGCGGATCGGCCTGACGCTGACGCCGTTCACCGCGACGCACGTGACCGCGCACGTCGCGCAGCGGATGCTCGCGCCGGGCGCGGAAGAGTTTCTTGCGCCGACGACCGTGGGCCCGTGGCTGCCGCCGGAGCGGACCTTCGCTCCGCTGGCCGGCGAGAACCTGCGCGTCGAGCGCGCGCGCTTTCTCGACGTCGGGATCGATCGCGAGTTCAGCGGCACGTACGTACTCGGCGTCCGCCGGATCGAGCAGCGTGTGAGCGATCAGCTCGCGACGCTCTTCGACGTGCCCGTCGAGGGCGGTCCGCGATCTCCAGGACATTACTTCGTCGCCAGCAGCGGCGGCGTCGAAGCCGACGGCTGGGCCGTCCGCCTGAGCAGCGCATCGACGCAGCGGATACGCGGCTCGATCGACTACAGCGTGATGCACACCGAGTGGGTCTCGCGCGGCGACATGGCCGCCATCGCCATCTGGGAGCCCGCGGCGATTCGGCCGCGCAACGAAGACATCCACGATCTGACCACGTCGCTCGAGACCGAGGTGCCGCAGACCGCGACGCGCGTGTTCGTGCTCTACAAGGTGAACACGGCCTTCACGCGCGGCAACGACCCGACGCGCCCCTCTCTCGACTACCGGTTCGACGTCCAGGTGAATCAGGCGCTGCCATTCATGCCGTTCAGCCGCGCGGCGCGCTGGGAAGTGCTCGTCGGGCTGCGCAATCTGTTCCGCGATCCGAACGAATCCGGCTCGATCTACGACGAGCTCCTCGTCATCCGTCCGCCCAAGCGGGTCATCGGCGGCGTCCTGGTCCGGTTCTAGTTTTCGAGCCGGCGCTCGTCGATCTTTTTCTTCAGCGATCCATTCCTTTGGACGGTGTGCCCAACCGGTTGGAGACGACACGGCTTCCAGCCGACGTTTTATGGTATAACCGCCTGAAAATAAAAGGCTTGTCTCACGATGCAGTGTCCCATGCCGGGGTATGCGGTTTGCTAGCCTCTGCTGGATACAACCGGTACTCATGAACCGCTTCAATCAGCGCCGCGTGTGGGTCCGATCGACCTCGACGACGATGGTCATCGCGATCCTGCTGTGCCTGGCGGCCCTGAACATCATCCGGCGCGCCTCCTGGTCGGAAGTGGAGGACGGCGTTCTCTGGCGGGCGATCAACGGCGATGTCGTCGCCACGGACGTCGCGGCAGGGACCGCCGCCGCGCGTGCCGGCGTGCAGCCCGGCGACGTGCTGCTGGCCATCGACGGCGCGCCGATCGATCGGGTCGAAGACGCGGTGGCGGTACTGCACGCCAGTGCGGCGGGCCGGACGCTGACCTACACGATCCTCCGGCTGGGCGCGAAGCAGCAGATGAACATCCAGGTGGCGCCCGTTCCATCGAGCCCGCGCGGCCTGTATTTCGCGCTGGCGGCGGTCGGCGTCTTCTCGCTCCTGGTCGGCGCATCCGTGCGGCTTCGTCGTCCGGATCACCAGGCCACGCTGCATTTTTTCTGGCTGACCGTCGCCTTCTTCGGCGTGATGGCGTTTTCCTTCACCGGTCAACTGGATCCGCTCGACTGGACGTTCTACTGGGGCGACTTGACGGCCCAGCTCCTACTGCCGCCGCTGCTCCTGCATTTCGCGCTTGTGTTTCCCGACAGGGCCGACGCGTGGGTGAGGAGCGAGACGGGACGCAAGCTGGTTCCGGCGATCTACGTGCCGGCGCTGATCCTCGGAGCGCTCTCGGTCGCCAGCGTGGTGAACGGCGGCGCGCACGGCGACGTGCTGACGCGCGTGTCGACGATCGTGCAGCGCGGCCAGTTGATCTATCTCGCGGTGAGCCTGCTGGCGGGTCTGGCGATCATGATCCGCGCGCTGCGGCACGTGAGGTCGGTCACCGCGCGGCGCCAGCTCCGCTGGATCATCTGGGGGTCGGCGCTCGGCGCGGTGCCGTTCGCGTTCGGCTACGCGCTGCCGTTCGCGTTCGGCATGGAGCCGCTGCGCGGCTTCGAATTCACCGCGCTGCTCCTGGGGCTGATCCCGCTGGCCTTTGCGTCGGCGATCGTGCGCTACCGGCTGATGGACGTCGAGGTCATCATCAAGCGCGCGCTCGTGTACGCGGCGGCGCTGGCGGCGATCGCCGCGATCTACGCGGTGCTGCTGCGGATTGCCGGCGCGATCTTCTTACGCGACGCCGATCAGCGCAACCCGGTCATCGCGCTCCTCGCGACCTTCGTGGTGGTGCTGCTGTCGCGCCCGGTGAAAGACGCGATCCAGGCCGGCCTCGACCGCGTCTACTACCGCGATCGCTATGACTACCGGCGCGCGCTCGTCGGCTTCGCGCGCGATCTGAACAGCGATCTCGACCTGCTGCGCCTGAGCGAGCGCCTCCTGCACCGCGTCACCGAGACGCTGCTGGTCGATCGCATGGCGCTGATGCTCGCTCCGGCGTCGGTCTCGGAGGACGCCGCCGATTTCGTGACAATCGTCCACGCCGGCTTCGCCGACGCGCCTCCGGCGCTGACCCGCGGGTCCGAGGTCGCCACGCGGCTGATTTCGGGGCACACGGTGGCGTTCGACGAGACGCTCGCGCTGCGGCGGCTCGACGCCCGCGAAGTGGAGACGTGGCGCGAGGCCGGGATCCATTACTTCGTTCCGTGCGTCTCGAAGGAAGGGACGATCGCGGTGATGGCGCTGGGCCGGAAGGCGAGCGCCGAGCCGCTCAGCAGCGAAGACATGGCGCTGCTCGCGGCGGTGGCTGCCCAGGCGGCGACGGCGCTGGAAAACGGGCGCCTGTATAGGCAGCTGCGCACGAAGGCCGACGAGCTCGAGCGGATGCGGCAGTTCAGCGAGAACATCCTCGAGTCGCTGAACGACGGCCTCGCCGTGGTCGATCGCAACGGCCGCGTCATTCGCTGGAACCGGCAGCTCGAGGAGCTGTACGGCGTCCGGCACGAAGACGCGGTCGGGTGCGCGGCGGAGGCGCTCTTCGAGCCGCACATCGCCGGCATGATTCGAAGCGCCGCGGTGGGCGCGCCCGAGGGGGCCGCGTACTACAAGATTCCGCTCTCGACGCGCCACGAGCCGGCGCGGCGCCTGCTGGTCAACGTCGGGGCGACGCCGCTGCGCGATTCCCACGCGCACATCGCCGGGACGATTCTGATCGTGGAAGACATCTCGTCGCGGGTACAGCTCGAGGAGCAACTGCAGATTTCCGAGAAGATGGCGTCGATCGGCCTGCTGGCCGCGGGGGTGGCGCACGAAGTGAACACCCCGCTGACGGGCATTTCGAGCTTCACCCAGATGCTGCTCGAGGGGGCGCAGCCCGACGATCCGTCGACGCAGGTGCTCGAGAAAATCGAGCGGCAGACCTTCCGCGCGGCGAAGATCGTGAACGGCCTGCTGAACCTCGCGCGTCCGGCGCAGGTCGACAGCGGTCCGTGCGACATCAACGCCGTCATCAACGACGTGCTGTCGCTGCTCGATCACCAGCTTCGGACGGGCAGCATCCAGGTCAGGAAGGAACTGGCCGACAGCGCCCCGATCGTGCAGGGCATCGAGCACAAGCTGCAGCAGGTCTTCCTGAACCTCTTCCTGAACGCGCGCGACGCGATGCCGAAGGGCGGATGGCTGACGATCGCCACCCGTGAAGATCCCGGCGGCGCGGCGATCGAGGTCGCGGACACGGGGTCGGGAATTCCGGCCGACCTGCTGTCGCGCATCTACGATCCGTTCTTCACCACCAAGGAAATCGGCAAGGGCACCGGCCTGGGCCTCTCGATCACGTACGGCATCATCCAGGAGCACGGCGGCACGATTGCCTGCGAGAGCCACGTCGGCCAGGGCACGCGGTTCTCGATCCGGCTCCCGCTGGCGGAGGCCGCGCGCGCGCGGCGATCGGGATCATGAGCGGCACGATTCTCGTCATCGACGACGAAGAAATCATGCGGGAGATCCTCGAGGCGCTGTTGACGCGCGAGGGCTATCAGGTGCGTCTCGCGTCGACGGCGGCCGCGGGGCTGGAGGCGGCGCGCGGGATGCCGTTCGACGCCGCGATCGTCGACGTGATGCTGCCGGGGATGGACGGCGTCCAGGCGCTCGACGAGCTGAAGAAGATCGACGACGACCTCCCGGTGCTGATGATCACGGCCTACGCCTCGGTCGAGAGCGCGATCTCCGCGATGAAGCGGGGCGCCTTCGACTACATCAGCAAGCCGTTCAAGAACGACGAAGTGCTGGCGGTCCTCCGCAACGCGCTTGCCCAGAAGCGGCTGGTCGCCGAGAACCGCGCGCTCCGGCAGAACCTGCAGGCGCACGTCAACCGCTTCGGGGAGATCATCGGGAAGAGCGGGCGGATGCGGCAGGTGTTCGACCTGATCATTCAGGCAGCGCCCAGCCGGACGACCATCCTCATCAACGGAGAGAGCGGCACGGGCAAGGAGCTCGTCGCGCGATCGCTGCACCAGAATTCGGCACGCGCGGATCGCGCCTTCATCACCGTCAATTCCGGCAACCTGCCGCCAGACCTGCTCGAGTCGAATCTGTTCGGCCACGTGAAGGGGGCCTTCACGGGCGCCGTCTATCCGAAGAAAGGGTTGTTCGAGCTGGCGGACAAAGGGACCATCTTCTTCGACGAGATCGGAAACATTCCGCTCGAGACCCAGGCCAAGCTGCTGCGCGTCATTCAGGAGCGCGAGTTCATGCGGCTGGGCGGCGTCGAGACGATCAAGGTCGACGTCCGCATCATCGCGGCGACCAACAACGATCTGAAGCGGATGATGGAGGAAGGCAAGTTCCGCGAGGACCTCTATTACCGGCTCCACGTCATCACGGTGCAGTTGCCGCCGCTGCGCGAGCGCAAGGACGACATCCCGCTGCTCGTCCAGCACTTCATGGACAAGTACGGCGAGGAGAACAACAAGCCGGGCCTCGAGCTGAGCGCCGAGGCGCTGGATCTGCTGCTCGATTACGACTGGCCCGGGAACGTGCGCGAGCTCGAGAACGTGATCGAGCGCGCCACGGTCCTGTCGTCGGGCCCGCGGATCGACGCCGATCTGATCCCGGATCACGTCCGCTCCAGCCGCCGTTTCCAGATGCCGCAGTTCGTGGTCCCGCCCGAGGGCATTTCCTACCGGGACGCCGAGGCGTCGTTCCAGCGCGGCCTCATCGAGTCTGCGCTCGAGGCGGCCGGCGGCGTCCAGAAGCGCGCCGCGGAGCTGCTCCACATCAAGCCGACGACGCTGAACGAGATGATCAAACGGCACGACATCCGTCCGCGCCGCAAGAAGGCGTCCAACGGCACGGCGCCGGGGGCCGCCGGCGACGCCGCCGATCCCGACAGCGAGCCCGAGGTCCTCGCGGCAGACCGCGACTGACGCCGGTCCTGCAAAGGGGAGCCGCGTGAACGTTCTCGTGCTGGGCGCGACCGGGGTCGTCGGCGACGCACTCGTGCGGGAAGCGCTGGCCGATCCATCCGTCGGCGTTGTCATCGCCGTCGCACGCCGGCCCATCGTGCACTCCCATCCGAAGCTCGCGACGATCCTGCATCAGGACTACTCGGATTTCTCCGCGCTCGGCCCGCAGCTCGCCGTCGTGGACGCGGTGCTCTGCGCGCTGGGACTGTCGTGGTACCACGCCGGCGGAGAGGCGCAGTATCGGCGCGTCACCCACGACTACGTCCTCGCATGCGCGCGCGTGGCGTCGATTGCGAATCCGTCGATCCGGTTCTGCTTCGTCAGCGGCCAGGGCGCATCGTCCGCCAGCTCGCAGCCGTGGGCGCGGATCAAGGCCGAGACCGAGCACGATCTCGCGGGGATCTTCGGATCGCGGCTGACGGTGTTCCGGCCCGGCTACATCCATCCGGTCGACGGACGGTCGACACCGTATTGGGGCGACACCGTCATGCGGCCGTTCATGCCATTCCGCCGCTGGCTGGGCCGGTGGATCACCGACAGCCGCGAGGTGGCGCGCGCCGTCCTCTACTGCGCGACCGGCGGGAGCGTTCCGAGTCCCGCCGAGAACCGCGCGATCATCGCGGCGGCCGCGGCGTACGCCGCGGAGCTTCGGGGCCACGGACAACGCGGATCACACTGACGGAATCGGCCGCGGACAACGCGGATCACACGGACGGAATCGGCCGCGGACAACGCGGACCACGCGGACGGAATCGGCCGCGGACAACGCGGACCACGCGGACGGAATCGGCCACGGACAACGCGGACCACGCGGACGGAATCGGCCGCGGACAACGCGGATCACGCGGACGGAATCGGCCGCGGACAACGCGGACCACACGGGCGGAATCGGCCGCGGACAACGTGGATCACGCGGACGGAATCGGCCGCGGACAACGCGGACCACACGGATAGACATACGCCGAGTTCGCAGAGAGCGCAGAGGCGCTCGGCTGACGCGTGTTCTACCGCAGCCGCCATCGGCAGCTCGGCGTCCTCTGCGTGAGATCGTTCGTGACAGGCCTTCCCAGCGGGAGTAACGATGCCGGTTGCAGTCGCCGTCTGCGAGCGACAATGGCGTTTCAGTCCCCGTTAGAGAGATCCGTGTATTCCGCGTCGTCCGTGGCTCGTATTCCGCGCAATCCGCGGCACTATCGCCCGCGCAGCTTGGCGAACATCCGCTCGTACTTCGCGATGATCACGTCCCAGCGGTAGTTCTTCCGCACGTAGGCGCGGCCGTTGCGGCCCATCGCCGCACGGAGCCGATGATCGCCGACGAGCAGCTTCATCGCTTCGACGAATTCGTCGCGATCCGCGTAGTAGAGTCCGGCGTTGCTCTTGTGGCAGTGGTCGACGAGCACGTCGCTCCGTGCGTTGGCGAGAATCGGCGTTCCGACCGCGAACGCTTCCAGCGCGAGCAGCGACAGGCTCTCGTACGGCGATGGAACGGTGATGACGGTTGCGGCTTCCAGCGCCTGGAGCCGTTCGGGATCGGGCAGACGGCCGGCGAAATGGATGAAGGGCTCCTCGGGCAGCGGCATGAGCTTCACGCCCATGAGGACGAGCGACGCGTCCCCTCCTTCCTGAACGTAGCTGCTGAAGTACTCGATCAGCTCCTCGCATCCCTTGCCCGCATCGATGCGGCCGCCGTAGAGCGCGACCGGCCCGTGCAGCCGGTGCCGCCGCTTGAAGAGCACGCCGCGGGCCGCGAGGTGCGGCCGCCAGCTCGGCGGCTGCTCCTCTTCGGGGATGGGCTCGCCCGCGTCCGGATCGTCTCTCGCGACGTCGGGGGACGCGTCCTCGCCGCGTTCGCGCTGGTACACCTGCGCCTGCGGCAGATCCACGCCGCAGCCGACAGTTTCTTCTTCCACCGCGCGAATCGAAAAATGCGTCGTCAGGAAGCGCCGCTCGACCTCCGTGTTGTACGCGATCGCCGCCGGCGCGCTGAACATGTCCCGGTAGATCTCGAGATGGATCGCGGGCTCGTCGTGCGCGGTCGGGACGAGAATCGTCTTCTGCGGCGCGATCCGGACGCCCAGGACGGTCGGGGCGTAAAGATACGTGAAGAAGACAAGGACGTCGTATTGGTGGTGGTTCCTCTCGAGGTATTCGAGCAGCGCCGGACACCACGGCCCCTGCTGCCGCAGCCATGCCATCTCGTCCTCGCGCGTGTGGGACGAGTTGAAGATCCATTCGGAGTAGCGATTGAACGCGTCGAGGTCCCGCGTCGTCGCGTTCGCGAACCGACGGACGGTCACGCCGCGGATCCGGTCGGTGCCCTCGGGGTATTCATTCTTCCAGGTGATGTAATCCTGCGCGCAGGTCGTCAGGACTTCGACCTGGTGCTTCGGCGCGAGCCGCTCGGCGATGAGGCGGCAATGGTACTCGGATCCGCCGAGGATCTCGGTGCCGTAGCGTTGGACGACGAAGGCGATTTTCATGGTACGCGCGACATTACAAGAGTGCTCCTAGTGTTTCCCGGAGCCGCGCTTCGATCCGCGCGGGCGCGAAATCCTGCAGCCGGCGCCGCTGGCCGTCGAGAACGCCGTCGCGCACGCGGCGATCGTACACGACGCTGCCCAGCAGCTCCGCGGCGACCTCGAGATCCTTCGGCGCGAAGAGCAGCCCGGCGCCTCCGAGCGTCTCCGGGACCGCCCCCGCCGCGTACGCGACGACCGGCACGTCAGCCGCCATCGCCTCGACCAGCGGCACGCAAAAGCCTTCGTGCTCGCTGAGTGAAACGTACGCGTCCGACCATCGGTAATAGGCCGCCAGATCTTCGTCGGGCACCGGGCCGGTGAACCAGAATCGATCGGGAAGCATTTCGTACTCGTCGATCAGCGCGCAGACCTGCGCGTAGTAGCGGGGCAGACCGTCGTACCGCCCGACGAAGATGAACCGGTAGTAGCTGTCGACGTAGCGCTTGTACATCTCGGCCAGCCGAATGTGATCCTCGATCTTCTTGTTGGGGACGATGCGGCCGACGAAGAGGATGTTGATGAGGCCGTCGCGCAGAATCCGCTCCAGCGCGGGTCGCGGCGGCGCGTGCGTGATCCGTTCCGTGTTGACCGCGATCGGCATGACGCCCGTTCGCGCGAACCCGGCCGCCTCAAGCTCCTGCCGGTTGAAATCGGAATCGCCAAGCGCGAGATCGACCCGGCCGGCCAGCGACGCCAGCTCCCGTCGGCCGAGCGCCGCCAGCCGGAAGAGACTGGAATCGTAGGCGGCGAAGAACGACGCCGGCGTGATGTTGTGGTACTGGAGGACCTTGACGCCGCTCAGCCGCGCGAACGCTTCCGTCATCGGCGACGGCAGCGCGAAATGAAAGATCGTGACGTCGCCGCGCGTCGCCGCACCGTCGGCGAAGGGCAGGACGTCCTCCCGCAGATCGTCGTCTATGGTCAGCGCGAAGATCTCCGACTCGTGGCCCATGCGCCGCAGAAAGCCGCGCACGGTTCGCGCGCTGTCGCCGATTGCGTCGCCCCGATGCGCCGCCGGGACCCACTGGTGGATCTTCACGTCGGTAAGGCGCGGAAGACGGCCGGCCGGAACTGGCGCAGCTCCTCGAGCCGCTCCGCCTGATCGAACATCGCCCAGAAGTCGTACGGGACCTCCGGGGCCGGACGGGCGGCGGTGCCACGCACCTGTTCGGTGAATCGAACCAGGGTGGCATCGAAATCCCTGCCGAGCAGCCGCGCCAGCGCCGCGTCCTGCGACGCCAGAATGCGATCCTCGACATCCCCCGCATCGAGGATCGCGTCCATGATCCGGGCGATCTCGAGTGGATCTCTGGTCTCGTACAGGACGCCCCCGCCGTCCATCGTCGCGGGCACGGCGGTGGCGGCGTAGGCGAGGACTGGGACGCGTTTGTAGAAGCTCTCAATCAACGGCACGCAGAAGCCTTCGTGCTCGCTCGCGCAGAGGAAGAGGTCCGCGACGTCGTAGAGCGCCGTCAACTCTTCATTCGAGACGTGCCCCAGAAAATGGACGTCCGGCGTGGCAAGCGTCGCCACGAGGTGGTGCAGCATCGCGAGGTACTTCTCGAACCCGCTGTAGGATCCGACCAGCAGCAGCCGCGAGCGCGGGTTGTGAATGGTGCGGTAGACGTGGAACGCGCGGATGACGTCTTCGAACTTCTTGTTCGGGATCACCCGCCCCACGAACATGATATTCGTCCAGCCGTCGTCGAAGCGGCCGGCCGTCATCGTGTCGGGCTCGACGTCGAGATGCGAGAAGTCCGGGACGACGGGGAGTACGCCGGTGGGACGGAAACCGAGCGCTTCGAGCTCCTGCCTGTTGTACTCCGAATCGCCGAGCGCCAGCTCGCAGCGCCGGACGTAGGCGGTCAGCTCGCGGCGTCCGCGGAAACAGAGCTTGACGAGATCCTTGTGCACGCCGAGGAAGTACTCGGGCGGCGTAATGTTGTGATAGACAAGCGCCATCCGACCGGGCAATGCGTAGGCGGTGCGCGAAGCGCGGGATCCGATCGAGAAGTGGTGGATCAGGACGTCTTCGGGGGCGATCGCGCCGACCATGTCGCGATAGTCGGTCGTCAGGTCCTCGACGCGGCGGTCGGCGGTCTCGACGAAGATCTCGGACTCATAGCCGGCGGCGCGGAGGACCCGCTGAATGCCCACCACCTCGTGACCGATCGCGTCGCCGTATCCGAGCGTCGCGAGCACCTGGTGAACGCGCACAGCGCTCACGCGGTCTGCCTTTCGCGCCTGTGGCTTCCGCCTCTAGGCGGAGAGTCGAGTGTAGGCGGAACGTCCCCTTCAGGCGGAGAATCCGCTTCACGTGGAAGTCTCGCGCCGCGCGGGATCCGCTCGAGTGCCTCGCGCGCGGGCGGTAGATTCCGTCGCCGCCGCGCGAACCAGCCGGGTAGCGGTTCCATTTCGTTCCGCGTACAGGCGGAAGCCACGGGATCGCGCTTCAGCTGCGCGAACATGTCGAGGTACTTGCGCTCGATGACCGGCCACGCGTAGTGCCGGCGGAAGTACTCGCGCCCGTTTCGCCCGAGCGTCGCGTTGAGCGGGCCGTTCGATTCGAGAGAGAACAGCGCCTCGACGAATTCCTCGTAGCTCTCGTAGTACAGGCCGGCGTTGCTGCGGATGCACTGCCCCTTCAGAACGTCGCAGCGCCCGTTGGCGAGCACCGGCCGGCCGAGCGCCCAGGCTTCGAGCGCGACCATCGACAGGCTCTCGTAATACGACGGCATGATGAGCAGATCGGAAGCGGCGAGGGCGTCGAATTTGTCGCGATCGTCCAGGAAGCCGAGGTGGTGGATCCGCGGGTGCTTCGGCACGTCGAGAACGGCGCTGCCGACCAGCACCAGATCCATCCCGCGCGGAAAGGCCGCCGCGTAGCGTTGAAAGTGCGAGAACAGCTCCACGCAGCCCTTGTTCTCGTCGATCCGCCCGATATAGATCGCGAAGGGCCGGTCCATGTTGAACGTGCGGCGGAACCGGTTCGGATCGGTCCGTTCCGGCACGTTCGAGCCGACGCCGACCACGACGCCGGGCACGGACGCGTTGCCGGTCGCCGCCTGGATCATCGCGCGCTCTTCAGGCGAGTTGTACATGATCGCCCGCACGCCGCGGAACGTCGGACCGAACATCGACAGCCCGATGGCGGGATCGCGCTCGGCGGTCGGCACGAGCACCGTCTTTTGCGGCACGCGCCTGGCCAGGTGCCATGCGTAGTGGTAGCGATAGCTGAAGACAATGATGAAGTCGAGAGCGGCCGCCGCCTGCTCGATGTAGCGCACGAGCGCCGGGCTCGCCGGCCCCTCGCTTTCAAGCCACGCGAGCTCGTCGGCGAGGGAGTGCGTCCGTTCGAAGACGCGCACGGATCGCTTGCCGAAGTCGTTCGGTTTGCGCTCCCGGTCTACCGCAAAGCGGCGGGTCTGGATCCCGTTGATGCGCTCGATGCCTTCGGGCAGCTCGTTCTTCCAGGTGACGTAGTCGCGCGCGCACGTCGTGACGACCTCGATCTCGGCATAGAGCGACAGCCGTTCGGCGATGTAGCGGGCGTGCAGCTCCGCGCCGCCGTTGATGTCCGCGCCATAGCGCTGGACGACGACAGCGAGCTTCATTCCGACGGCGGTTCCGAGCGGTGAGCTGGCTCCGGTGCAGATTCAGGCGCGGCTGTGGCTTCACCTGTTGGCCCGACCTTTAGGTCGGAGATCGTGGATGAAGCCGAGTCGTGGGCCTGTGGTTCTCCGGGGAGCCGCGGGCTCAAGCCCGCGGCCACATCTGCGCCGGATCCACCTCCCCGCCGGCGTCCGCGCCGCCGGCGCCGGCGCGAGCGGCGCTCGTTGCCGTCGTTATCGAGCGCATTCGGTCCTTGGTCCCTCGGTCCCTGCGTCCCGGGTCCCTGCGTCCCCGGTCCCGGTGTCCCGGGTCCCTGCGTCCTTGGTCCCGCTGTCCCGGGTCCCGGAGTCCCGGGTCCCTGCGTCCTTGGTCCCTGGTCGCGCCGCGGCTGGCCGCTTGGCGGCTGCAGCGGCGGCACGGCGCCCGGCCGGTACTGCACGACCCCTTCGAGCGCCCGCGCCCGGCGCTCGTCGAAGTCGAGCCGGCTGGCCATCGACTCGAGCCGCATCTTCAGGCTCTTCACCTCGATCCCGGTTCTCGTCAGCTCCACGACGAGGTTGTGGATCACTTCATAGTGGAGCGCGTCGAGACGCGCGTGCCGCTCGGCGCTGCGCTCGTTCAACTGCGACTGGATATGAAGCGCCTGAATCAGCGGGTTCGGATTGAACAGCAGCTTGAGGAGCGGCCGAAAGAGCGACCGCAGCCAGCGGACGGGCGCGCGGTGCGTCTCGTACAGCGTTTCCTCACCGAACGCGTAGTTCGGCGGGGACGGCTCCGCGCTTGCCAGACGACGATATTCCTCGAGGAGATTCGACCGCACGCCCTTCGGGTCGATGAACTTCTCCAGTTTCACGTTCGCCAGTTCCCGGATCTCTTCCTCGGTGTAGTCCACGCCGCGCTTCTCGCGGATCCGCGAGCGGATCTGCCGCATGATCTGCTCGACGTCGACATTGTCGGAGCGAATGGAAAAGTCAGTCATGTGATGTTCTGTTTTCTGCGGCGCGTCACGAATTCCGGCGCCTGCGCGATGCAGGTTCCCAGAATGCCCAGCGAGCGGACGAGGGCCTTGCCGCCGGTCAATGTGATCTCGGGCGCGCCCTCGCCGACCTGGGGGAAACCGTTCGCGTCGGGCGTCAGCCGCTCCCAGTTGCGGAACAGCCGGCCCCAGGGGCTTTCGAGCACCTGCTGCATCATCCGCCTGGCATTCAGCGGATACCAGAAACTGTCGTGGTAGATCACGCTCGCGATATACGCCCACGGCGCGAGCACCGTCTTCAGGGACCATTCGATGGGTTTTTTCATCGGTCCCCAGTAGATCTTGTGCTGCATCCGCGACGCGAAGGTCATCTTCTTGAATGGACCGACGAAGTGCCAGTTCTCGGCCGCGGCCGACGCGTCGCCGACGATCTCGATGTCGCGCGGATCGCCGCAGCCGAGACCGAGGTCGTGCGCCATCCTGATGAACTTGATCTGCATCGGGTCGAAGCCCATGAGCTTCGCCGCGACCGCGTCGATCGCCACCTGATCGGCGCTGGCCAGCAGCACGTTCTTCACGTGCGGCACCATGCAGCGCGGGCCGGGGCCGTCGCCCGCGAACGTGCCGTCCATCACGGCGAACACGCCGCGGTGAATCTTCTTCTGAATCATGAGCAGATCCACGAGCGTCTCGTGGATGACGGGGTGCGTCCAGTGCCGATGCTCGTTCAGCAGACCTCCAAAGGCGTTCTTCATCGCGCCCGTGCTCGTCGTGAACACGTGCGTCTTCACGGTCGGCAGATGGATGATGTTCTCGCCGATGAAGCGCCTCGGGATCATGAATCCTTTGGGGTACACCTCGTTCAGGCAGGTGAACTTCTTCGTGAGATCCCCAACCGCCTCGCGGATGTTGATCCACTCTTCGGTCTCGTAGATGTGGATGTTCCGCAGGCCGTGCTTTTCGACGACGTTGATCTGTTTGTTCTCGCGCTCGCCGAGATGCGCGTCGATGACCACGGTTCGGTTATGGCAGGCATGAATGAGGCCCGGATCGTACCCGTCCTCCTTCATGGCCGTGATCACGCCGTCGAGCTGCCAGGGCGTCGTCGAGCTGCCCGGAAAAAAGAAATGCCACGAGATATTGACCTTGAGGGCGGTATCGGCGTCCTTGCGGACGACGTCCTGATACCCCGCAAGGTTCATCAGCGAGTGATAGTCGCGCAGCACCGTGGCCGGCGACGTTCGGAGAATCGACACCTGTGTTTTAGCCATTGACGAGACTTGTTCCGTAGAGAATCGCGGCCACCGCGACAGCCCACAAGGCCACGCAGGCGAGCAGCGGTCGATCGTTGAGCAGCATGTCGGCAGGACTGCCGCCTCCCTCTTTCCGATGGACCAGGTAGAGATAGCGGAAGATGCCGTAGAGAGGGAACACGAGTGTCAGGCCCAGATAGTCGGTATGGAACTTCTGCACCGTCTCGGGGCTGACGGTGTAGATCACATAGGAAATCAACGTGGACGCCGTGACCACCGCGATCATCTGGTCCAGCAGGTAGGGGCTGTATTCCTCCAGAATCGGCCGGTGGCCCGTGGCGCCGTCGGCGAGCAGCACGAGCTCGTGCCGGCGCTTGCTCAAGGCGAGAAAGAGCGCGAGCAGCACCGTCAGGATCAGGAGCCAGTGGCTGATCGGAACGTCGATCGCCACCGCGCCCGCCACGGCCCGCAGCACGAAGCCGATCGCGATCGCCAGGACGTCGATGATGACGACGTGTTTGAGCGGCCCGGAGTAGGCGGTTTGCAGCGCGACGTAGCCGAGCGCGACCACCGCAAACGCCGGCCGCAGCATCCATGCGCCTCCCAGGGCGACGATCCCCAGCGCCGCCGCCGTCGCAATGGCGAGGGCCGGGGGGACGGCGCCGGATGCGATCGGGCGATGGCGCTTGAGCGGATGGATGCGATCGGCCTCGCGATCCGCGACGTCATTGATCAGGTACACGACGCCCGACAGCGCGCAGAAGATGCCGAACGCGGCGATCGCCTGTCCGATGGCGTGCGCATCGAGGAATGCGGGGGACGTCCCGCGCTGCCCGAAGAGCAGCCCGGCGAACACGATCAGGTTCTTCGTCCACTGCGCCGGGCGCAGGGATTTCAGGAGGCTGAGCGCGACCGGACGCGATGAGGCGGCGTCGGTGGTGATGGCTGGTATTGTGGTCTGCGCCATGCGCGAGTTGTCGCGTGGCGGGCCGGCGTCGGACCTACTTGAAGCTGGCGATCGCTTCTTTTTCCGTGTCGTAGGTTTCGAACACGGTCAGCAGCTTCGTTATTGCGAGGAGATCCTGAATCCGCTTCGTCAGGTTGAGCAGCTTCAGCTTGCCCCCCTGGCGGCTGACGGTCGTGTACGTCCGCACGATCTCGCCAAGGCCCGCGCTGTCGATGTAGGGCACGCCCTCGAGATTGAGGAGGAGCTGCTTGCGGTCCTGCTGGATGAGGGAATTGATCTTGTCCTTGAGCAGCTCGTCGCCCTCGCCGAGCGTCATCTTGCCCTTCAGGTCGAGAATCGTGACACCGTCCACGAGCCGTTCCTCGATCTGCATAGCCCTCTCTCTCCCAGCCGCTCCGGCAGCCCTACGTAGTCGACGTGAAAAAGACCCGCCAGCGTACTACGATGATTCGAATAGTGTCAAACGTATCAGCGATTTAGGCCTCGGCCTCGCCTCCCCGGTGGGTGACCCCGATGAAGCGCTCCCGGACGGTCTCCACCACGACGTACAGCACCGGGATGAAGATGATGTTCAGGAACGTGGACACCACCATGCCGCCCGCCACCGCGGTGCCGACCGAATGCCGCGCTTCCTGCCCCGCTCCGGACGCAAAGACCAGGGGCAGCACACCCAGGATGAATGCCAGCGAGGTCATCAGGATCGGGCGCAGGCGGATCCTCGCGGCCTCGACCGCGGCCTCGAGAATGGACAGATTGCGTTCGCGAAGCTGCTCGGCGAACTCGACAATCAGGATGGCGTTCTTGGCCGCCAGCCCGATCAGCATCACGAGTCCGACCTGGCAGTACACGTCGTTCGACAGACCGCGGATCCACTGCGCAGACAGTGCGCCGAGCACCGCCAGCGGCACGCCGAGCAGAACCGTGAACGGCAGGACCAGGCTCTCGTACTGCGCCGCCAGCGTGAGGTAGACCAGCAGCAGCGCCAGGCCGAAGATGAGCAGCGACTGCCGGCCCGCCTTCGTTTCCTCCAGCGAAATGCCCGACCATGCGTAGGTCATCCCCGCCGGCAGGACGTTGGCCGCGATCTGCTCCATCTCCTTCAGCGCGTTGCCCGAGCTGACGCCCGGCTTCGGCGAGCCGTTCAGCGTCGCCGATCGGAACAGGTTGAAATGCCCGATGACCTGCGGCGCCGTCGTCTCCTTGATGTTGACGACGCTTTCGAGCGGCACCATCTGATTGTTGCGCGACCGCACGTAGAGCGCCTTCAGGTCGTCCGGGCTCGAGCGGTATCGCTGGTCGGCCTGCACGTAGACGCGATAGGCGCGGTTGTTGAACTGGAAGTCGTTGACGTAGGTCGATCCGAGGAACGTCTGGAGCGCGCCGGTGATCTCGGAGAGCTGGAGCCCGGACGCCAGCGCGCGCTGGCGATCGATGGTGACGACGATCTGCGGATCGTTTGCCGTAAACGGCGTGAAGACGCCCTGCAGCTTCGGCGACCTGTTCGCCGCGCCCATGACCGCATATGCGCCGCGCGCGAGCGTGCTGATGTCCGTCCCCGTCTGATCGAGCACTTGGAACTCGAAGCCGCCGAAGCGGCTCAGGCCCGGAATCGACGGCGGCGAGAACGCGACGACGATGGCGCCCGGGATCGACAGCAGCTTCGGCATGATGCGCCCGATGGCTGCCTGCGTTGAATGCGTGGACCCGCGGCGCTGCTCGAACGGCTTGAGCCGCGCGAAGATGATTCCCTGGTTCGGCGCCGCGCCGCTGAAGCTGAAACCCATGACCGAGAACACCGCCAGCACGTCGGGGTCGTGCAGCATGATCTGCTCCCCCTGCTTCGCGATGTTGCCGGTGTATTCGAGCGACGCGCCTGCCGGCGCCTGCACCTGCGCGATGAAGTAGCCCTGGTCTTCGTCCGGCACGAACGACTGCGGCACGCGGCCGAACACCCAATAGGTGACGCCGAGCAGGATGATGAAGACCGCGACGATCCCCCACCGGACGCGCATCCCGCGCTTGAGCCCCGCGACATACGCGCTCGTGCCGCGCGCGATCCCGAGCTCGAAGAAGGCGAAGAAGCGGTTCTTGCCGTGGTGGCTCCGCTCGAGCAGCAGCGCCGAGAGCGCGGGCGTCAAGGTGATCGCGTTGAACGCCGACAGGGCGACGGCGAAGGCAATCGTCATCGCGAACTGCGCATACAGCCGGCCCGTCGTGCCGGGGAAGAAGGCGATCGGCACGAACACCGCAATCAGGACGAGCGCCGTCGCGACGACCGCGCTGAGCACTTCGCCCATCGCGTCGACGGCGGCCTTGCGCGCCGAGACGCGATATTCCTGGATGTGGCGCTCGATGTTCTCGATGACCACGATCGCGTCGTCGACGACGATGCCGGTGGCGAGGATGACGCCGAAGAGCGTCAGCGTGTTGATCGAGTAGCCCATCAGCTTGATGAAGCCGAACGCGCCGACGAGCGAGACCGGGATCGTGATCGCGGGGATGAGCGTGCTCCGCCACGACTGCAGGAAGATGAAGATGACGAGCACGACCAGGGCGATCGCCTCGGCCAGTGTTTTGAGCACTTCGCGAATCGAGTCGTGCACGACCTCGGTCGTGTCGAGCGCGATCTGCACCCGCATCCCCGGCGGGAAGTTCTTCGAGAGCCGCAGCAGCTCCTGCTGGACGTTCCGCGACACGTCGAGGGCGTTGGCCGAAGGGAGCTGGATGACGCCGAAGCCGACCGCGTCGCGGGCGTTGAAGCGGAGCTGGGTCGAATACGTCTCGGCGCCGAGCTCCGCGTGCCCGACGTCCTTCACGCGCACCAGCGAGCCGCCGCTGCCGGCCTTGACGATGATGTTGTCGAATTCCGACGCTTCGGCGAGCCGTCCCTCGACCCGGACCGAGAGCTGATAGAGCTGACCGGCGGGCGCGGGCGCCTGGCCGAGCGCCCCGGCCGCGACCTGCACGTTCTGCGCGCGCAGCGCGTTGTTCACGTCGTCCGCGGTGATCTGCCGCGCCGCGAGGCGCTGCGGATCGAGCCACAGCCGCATGGAGTACTTGCGCTCGCCGAAGATGGTGACGTCACTGACGCCGGGCACGCGCTTGATCGCGTCCTTCACGTAGACGTCGATATAGTTGCTGAGAAAGAGCGAGTCGTACTGTCCCTGCTCGGAGAAGACCCCGGCCGCCAGCACGAAGCCCGTCGACTGCTTCGCGACCGTGACCCCCAGTTGCCGCACTTCCGTCGGCAGACGGCCGAGCGCGGTCGAGACGCGGTTCTGCACGTCGACCTGCGCGAGGTCCTGGTCGCGCGTGACGTCGAACGTAACCGTGATCGTCGAGAGTCCCGAGCTCGAGCTCGACGACGTCATGTAGAGCATGCCTTCGGCGCCGTTGATCGCCTGCTCGAGAGGCGTCGTGACAGCCGTCTCCACCTCCAGCGCGTTCGCGCCGGTGTAGACGGCGGTCACCGAGATGTTGGGAGGCGCCAGCGGCGGAAACTGCGCGATCGGCATGGTCGGGATCGCGACGAGCCCTGCCAGGATGATCACCAGCGAGCAGACCGACGCGAGGATCGGCCGGCGAATGAACGTGTTGACGAACATTCCTACTGAGCCTTCACCGGGGCGCCGTCCGCGATCTTCTGGATGCCGGCGGTGATCAGCCGATCGCCGGCTTTGAGGCCGCCCTTGACGACGTAGTCGTTGCCCTGGAGCTCTCCGACCTGGACCGGCCGCTGATGGGCGACCAGGCCCTTGTCGGATTGTTCCGCGACGAAGCAGAAGTACTGCCCGTTCACGCGCGAGACCGCCGTGATCGGGATGAGGAGGCCGGGCGCCGACCGCCAGATGACCCGGGTGCGAACGAACTGCTGGACCCTGATGGCGGGCGGCGCCTGGCGCAGCAGACTCTTCGCAAGGACCGTCTGCGTCGCGGGATCCACGCGGGGCGCCACGAACGAGATCGGGTTGGTCGCGATGACGCGGCCCGACGGATCGAGAATCTGGACGGGCAGCCCGATGCGCAAGTCGGGCCCCCGATCGACCGGCACGTCGATGTACGCTTCGAGCCCGGCCTTGTCGTCGATCGTCGTGATGACGGTCGACGTCGTCACCCGATCGCCCTCGCGAATCGCCAGGTCGCCGACGACGCCGGCGGTCGGGGCGGTGAGGCGGTAGTACTGCAGCTCGACGCGCCCTTCACGGACCTGGGCGTCGAGCGAGGACAGATTCGCCTGCGCCGTGTCGAGATTGTGCTGCGCCGTGTCGAACTCGTTCTGGCTGATGGCGCCGGCCTTGAGCAGCGATTGCAGCCGTTCGACCTGCGCCTTCCAGTACGCCACGTCGGCTTCCCGCGCCGCGCGCTGCGACTCGGTATTGTTGACCGTTGCCCTCTGTTTCTCGGGGTCGATCTGAAGGAGCAGAGCGCCGGCCTTCACGTTGTCGCCGGACTTGACGTAAATCTTCGTCACGCGGCCTTCGACCTGCGGCTGGACCGTCGTCGAGTGCAGCGAGCGCACGGTCGAGATGAACTCCGACGATTCCTCGATCGGCGTGGGCGCGAGGGTGACGATCGTCACGCCCGCGGCCGGCGCGCCGCCGCCGCGACCCGGCTGGGCTGCGCCGCCGCCAGCCGGGCCATTGCCGCGTCCGCAGCCCGCGGCTAGAGCGAGACAGAGAAGAAGCGTGGCTTGAGTGCGCATGTGATGGGGATGTTTGTGTCGCCTTAGACGTCGCGAGCGGCGCGACAGGTCCATGAAAAGACGAAGGCCACGCCCGGGGCGTGGCCTGCCGATCGCGCCGGGAGCGCGCCCTGGATCTATACGCCTCCGGCGCCTGCAAACTTACGCGATTGAAAACATTCGCGACAGAATACGGGCCGGCCCTGCGTCGGGCGGAACGGCACCGTCGTCTCCTTGCCGCAGGCTGAGCAGTTGGTGGTCGTCTCCACACGCTCGCGGCCGATGCCGCCGCCGCCCGACGGACGCGCGGCGCGCTTGGCTTTACAGTTCTTGCAGCGCTTCGGTTCGTTCTTGAAATTCTTGTCGGCGAAAAACAACTGCTCGCCGGCGGTCCAGACGAACGGGGCCCCACAGTCCACGCAGTTCAGGGTCTTGTCCTCGAACTCCATCGCTACCTCTCTCACTCGCCCGTTCTATCCCGCCACCCTGACGGGATGCCGGGACCCCGGCATGGTCATCCGGGCCCCGGCCCCAACGCTAATCCGATTCGCGGCGCTGCTTCTTGCGCGTCCGCTTCCGCGCCAGCGCCTGCTTGGCGCGGCGGCGGTCGCCGGGTTTCAGATAGAAGGAATGCTTCTTGATATCCTTGATGATATCTTCCTGCTGCACCTTCCGCTTGAACCGGCGAAGCGCGCTCTCGATGGACTCGCCATCCTGCACTTTCACTTCAGCCAAGCTCGAATACACCCCCTTCGCGGCCGACATCTCCCAGGTCGTCGCTCGGGGCGACGTGCCGCTCTCTGTGGGCCATCTGGATCCGTCGGAATACGCTAGGCTATCACAGGAATCCGCCGATCCCCGGCAGAAAGCTGCGCCCGTCCTTATGGCTGCCAACCTCTTACATCAACGAGACTTAGGGCGAACATGAGGGTGCTCGTCGTCGGCGCCGGCGGGCGCGAGCACGCGCTCGCCTGGCGGCTGTCGCGCGACTCCGGCGTGTCGGCGCTGATCTGCGCGCCCGGCAACGCCGGCATGCGGGCCATCGCGTCAGTGACGGCCGTCGATCCCGCGGATCCGGATGCGCTGCTCGCGCTCACCGAACGTGAGTCGATCGACCTCACCGTGATCGGTCCGGAGCTTCCGCTCGATCGCGGCGTCACTGATCGATTTCGCAGGGAAGGGCGCCGCGTTTTCGGTCCGTCGCGTGCCGCGGCGCAGCTCGAGTGCAGCAAGGTCTTCGCGAAAGCGTTCATGGCGCGCCACGGCATCCCGACAGCGCGCTACCGGGTGTGCGAATCATCCGAGGACGCGCGCCGCGTGATCGCGTCCGGCGAATTCGGACTGCCCGTGGTGCTCAAGGCGGACGGACTGGCGGCGGGAAAGGGCGTCGTGGTCGCGGCGGATCGCGAGGACGCCGAGGCGGCGATCCGCGCCGCGATGGACGAGCGGCAGTTTGGCGACGCGGGCGCGACGCTGGTCATCGAAGAGTGCCTCACGGGTCCGGAAGTGTCGTTCTTCGCGCTGTGTGACGGCACGCGCGCGATTCCGATCGCGTCCGCGCAGGATCACAAGCGGATCTTCGACGGCGATCGCGGGCCGAATACGGGCGGCATGGGGGCGTTCGCGCCCAGCCCGCTCGTCGATGCCGCGATGGAGGCGCGGATCATGCGCGAGATCGTCGACCCGGTGCTGCGCGGCATGCGCGCCGAAGGCACCGAGTATCGCGGGTTCCTCTACGCGGGGCTGATGATGACCTGCGCCGGCCCCAAAGTTATCGAGTACAACGTGCGCTTCGGCGATCCGGAAGCGCAGGCGGTGATGCCGCTCGTCGGGGGCGAGCTGCTGCCGCTGCTGGCGGCGTCCGCGGACGGCCGTCTCGACGCGGATCGCGTCACCCTCCGCGGCGAGGTGTCGGTGGCCGTGGTGCTCGCCGCCGCCGGTTATCCGGGGCCCGTGAAAACCGGCGGGACGATCGCGGGGCTCGACGCCGCGGCTTCGCTCCCGGACGTGGCGGTCTTTCATGCCGGAACGGCCGTCCGCGAGCACGGCAATCAGGTCGTCGCGGCCGGCGGCCGCGTGCTGACCGTCGTCGCGACGGCCACCGATTACCGCGCCGCGATTGATCGCGCGTACGAAGCCGTCGAACTGATATCGTTCGAAGGGATGCAGTACCGGCGGGACATAGGAATGAAGGCGCTCTCTTCACAGGAGCTCAGGAGTGCGGGAGACAGAAAACAAAAAGAGTTCTCGTGATCTCCGGGTCTCCTGTAAATTCGTGACGCATGCCTGACGTTTTGATTTTGATGGGGTCGGACTCGGACGCGCCGGTGATGCAGGCGGCCGTCGAGGCGCTGAACGAGTTCGGTATCTCGAGCGAGATGACCGTCGCGAGCGCGCACCGGTCACCCGAGCGGGTGACCCGGCTGGTGCGCGAGGCGCCCGGGCGCGGCGTGAAGGTGTTCATCGTCGGCGCCGGCGCCGCCGCGCATCTGGCCGGCGTCGTGGCGGCGCACAGCACGCGTCCGGTGATCGGCGTGCCGATCGACTCGTCCGCGCTCAAGGGGCTCGATGCGCTGCTCTCGACAGTGCAGATGCCTCCCGGCGTGCCGGTGGCGACGGTCTCGATCGGGAAGCCCGGCGCCACCAACGCCGGCGTCCTTGCGGCCGAGATCCTCGGCGTCGGCGACACCGCGATCGCCGCGAAGCTCCTGGACTACAAGAGGAAACTCGCTGAGAAAGTAGAGGCCGCTGCGGCAAAACTGGGACAGAGCTGATGTCGGATGCCGGTTATCGGATACCGGGGAACGGACAACCAACAACCAACAACCGACGACCGACAACCGTGAATTATTCCGTCATCACCTTCGGCTGCCGCGTGAATCAGGCGGACTCCCTTCGCATCGAAGGAGATCTGCGCGCGGCCGGCGGAGTCGAGACCGCCTCTCGGGACGCCGACCTCGTCGTCGTCAACACCTGCTCGGTGACGGCGACGGCGGATCAGGGCGCGCGGCAGGCGATCCGCCGGATCGCGCGCGAGAATCCGGCGGCGCGGATCGTGGCGACCGGTTGCTACGCGACGCGCTGCGCCGCGGAGGTCGCCGCGCTGCCGAACGTCGTCCGGGTCGTATCCAACACAGAAAAGCTCGAGTTCTTCCGCGCACAGCGTGGGGGACCCGAAGGATGCGGCTTGTCGCGCATCGAGCCCGGCGTTGCGGGCCGGACTGCCTTTACGATTCGCGTGCAGACCGGATGCGAGGAGCGCTGCGCCTACTGCATCATTCCGGCGACGCGCGGTGGATCGCACAGCCTGCCGCTCGAGGATCTCGTATCGGAGATCCGGCGCGTAGGGGCGGCAGGCTTCAAGGAAATCACCCTCGCGGGCGTCCACCTCGGCTCGTACGGCCGCGACCTGAGTCCCTCGTCTTCGTTGCTCGACCTGCTCCGAGCGCTCGATCGGCTCGGCGGCGACATGACCTTCAGGGTCAGCTCGCTCGAGCCCATGGACTGCACGCCCGCGGTCGTCGATCTCGTCGCGGGCAGCGGCCGCTTCATGCCGCACTTCCATCTGCCGCTGCAGCACGCCAGCGATCGCATGCTCGCGGCGATGCGGCGACCGTATACGCTCGGCTATTACCGCAGCCTCGTCGATGGGATTCGCGCGCGCCTGCCGCACGCCTCGATCGGATCCGACATGATCGTCGGCTTCCCGGGCGAGTCGGACGTCGACTTCGCCACGAATCTCGACTATCTCCCGTCGTCGCCGCTGACGCACCTGCACGTGTTTCCGTACTCGGATCGCCCGGGGACCGAGGCGTCCAGGATGGATGGGAAAGTCCACGGCGGCGTGATCCGCGAGCGGGGAAACGAGCTGCGCCGGATCGGCGCGGAGCTCGCGTCTCGCTTCCGGGAGTCGCAGACCGGGACGGTCCGTCCCGGTCTGACGCTGGAGGACGGAACCCTGGTGGTGACGGACAACTATTTGAAGGTGAGAATCGGGCTCGGATTGGCGCGAAACGCGCGCGTCAGGGTGCGGATTACGTCGCGATTAGATTCGCCAGAATCTGTCCGGGCGATTTCTGGCGAGCTGATTCAGTGATCAACTGCCCGCACGCCGCGCGGATGTCGCGGCCGCGCGACCTGCGGACGGAGACGGTCAGGCCCCGATCCGCGAGAATCTTCGCGAAGCGATTGATGCGCGCATCCCCCGGCCGCTCGTAGGGTATGCCCGCCGCCTCGTTGAGCGGCAGCAGATTCACTTTCGCCTTGATGCCGCTCAGCAGCCGGACCAGCCGGCGCGCGTCATCGTCGCTGTCGTTCACGTCTTTCAGCATCACGTATTCGAACGTGATCCGATCCCGACGCTTCACGGGGAAGCGACGGCACGCGTCGAGCAGTTCACGCAATCCGTATTTGCGGTTGATCGGGACGAGCAGATCGCGCTGCTCCTCGGTCGTGGCATGCAGCGAGATCGCGAGGTTGGGCATGAGCGGCTCGGTCGCGAGGCGCTCGAGCGCCGGAAGGACGCCGACCGTCGAGAGCGTCACGCGGCGCGGGCTGACGGCGGGGCCGTGCTCGTCGGCCAGCATCCGCAGCGCTTTCATCACCGCGTCGTAATTGTGCAGCGGCTCGCCCATGCCCATCAGCACGATGTTGAAGCGCGCGTCCAGCATCCGAAGCTCGCGGGCCAGCACGCGGACCTGACCGGCGATTTCTCCGGCCGTGAGGTTGCGGACGATGCCCATTTTCCCCGTGAGGCAGAAGCCGCAGCGCATCGCGCAGCCAACCTGTGTGGACAGACAGAACGTATTGGCCGGCGTATCGGGAATGAAAACCGCCTCGATGCGCTGGCCGTCCTCGAGCTTGAGCAGGAACTTCGTGGTGCCGTCGATTGAGGTGTCGCGCCGGAGGATATCGGGGGTCGAGACGCGGAATGCCGCGGCGAGGCTGCTGCGGAGGTCGCGGGCCAGATCCGTCATCTCCGCGAAATCGGTGACGCCTCGCTTGTGGACCCACTGGTAGAGCTGCCGTGCGTGAAAACGCGGATGTCCCATCGCCTCGAGCGCCTGCTCGAGCTCCGCGAGGTCCATCTCCGCCAGATCGTGGCGATATTCGGCAAGCATGATTGCGAGGTCCGGATCTTCCATTCTACGCCCGTCGTCCAGCACGTCCTTCCGCAGCTCGACGGATCACTTCTCGGCCGCGCGGCGGTTGCGCGACAGAGGCGGCGCATGGTAACATCGATCTACGAATCGTCTCCTGTAATTCCTTTCCATACAAGCAGTTAGCGGCTCCGAACACGCATGGTCACACGCGAGGTCCTGGATAGCGGTCTTCGTCTCATCACCGAGTCGATGCCGCATGTCCGCTCGGTGAGCATCGGCGTGTGGCTGACGCGCGGCTCGCGGCATGAGCCGGAAGCGCGCAGCGGCATCGCGCACGTGGTCGAGCACATGCTCTTCAAGGGGACGGCGACGCGCAGCGCGGAAGACATCGCCCAGGAAATCGATTCGGTCGGCGGACAGCTCGACGCGTTCACCGCGAAGGAATACGCGAGCTACTACATCAAGGTGCTCGACGAGCACCTGCCGACGGCCGTCGATCTGCTGTCGGACATCGTGATGAATCCGCGCTTCGAGGCGGACGATCTCGACCGGGAAAAGAAGGTGATCCTCGAAGAGATCAAGATGGTCGAGGACACGCCCGACGATCTCGTCCACGAGCTCTTCACGCAGCATTTCTGGGAAGGACATGCCCTCGGGCGGCCGATTCTCGGGTCCAAGGAGACAGTGGAATCCTTCACGCCCGAGACGCTGCGCGATTATTTCCGCACGGCCTATGTCGCGCCGAATCTCATCGTGTCGGCGGCGGGCAACATCGAGCATGCCCAGGTGAGGGATATCATCGCGGGCGCCTTCAGCCGGCTGCCGTCGCTGCGCGAGGCGTACGACGACAGCGCGCCCCACGTCTCGCCGCAGGTGATCGTCCGCGCGAAAGAGCTGGAGCAGAGCCACGTCTGCCTCGGGACCAACAGCTATCCGCAGAACCACCAGGATCGCTACGTCAGCTACATCCTGAACACGCTGCTGGGCGGTTCGATGAGCTCGCGGCTGTTCCAGAACGTCCGCGAGAAGCGCGGCCTGGCCTACGC
>DATJFE010000053.1:0-10516 GCA_035495955.1 Vicinamibacterales bacterium
GTGGACGCCCTCTCGCTGATCGTGCACAAGGATCATGCTTACGATCGCGGTCGAGCACTCGTCACGAAAATGCGCCAGCTCATTCCGCGCCAGCAGTTCGAGGTTCCGATCCAGGCAGCGATCGGCGCCAAGATCATCGCGAGAGAGACCGTGGCGGCTCTCCGGAAGAACGTGCTGGCGAAGTGCTACGGTGGCGATATCTCCCGAAAGCGCAAACTTCTAGAGAAGCAGAAGGAAGGCAAGAAGCGCATGAAGCGGGTCGGCCGCGTGGAGATTCCCCAGGAGGCGTTCCTGGCCGTGCTGAAGGTCGGCCAGGACTGAGGCGACAGGCAGGAGCGATGCAGGCAGCAGCACCGGCGGCGTTCAAGAAGTCCGTGGTCCGCGAGTACGTCGAATCGATCATCATCGCGGTGATTCTCGCGCTCTTCGTGCGCACGTGGGTCGTGCAGGCGTTCAAGATCCCGACCGGATCGATGGAGAACAACCTGCTGATCGGCGATCACCTCCTCGTCAACAAGTTCATCTTCGGGCCGACGCCCCTGGCGATCGGCCGCGCGCTGCTTCCGGTCCGTCCCATCCGCCGCGGCGACATCGTCGTCTTCAAGTACCCCGACGAGCCGGATCGCGATTTCATCAAGCGGGTCATCGGGCTGCCCGGTGAGACGATCGAGCTGCGGAACAAGAAGGTCTACGTCAACGGGAAACCGCTCGACGAACCGTACGTGCACTTCCTCACGCCGCCGTCGACCGAGTACCAGGAAGTCACTTCGTCGGATGTGCGCGAGCAATTCGCGCCGGTGACCGTTCCGCCGGATCATTACTTCGTCATGGGCGACAACCGCGACAACTCGCAGGACAGCCGGTACTGGGGATTTCTGCCGCGCGGCTACGTGAAGGGCAAGGCGCTGCTGATCTACTGGTCGTACGAGTCCGGCCGCGAGGATTACCTCGACGAGGGCCTCATGACGTCGATCAAGCGGCTGGGATCGGTCGTCACCCATTTCTTCACCAAGACGCGCTGGGAACGGCTCTTCCGACAGATACGGTGAACCGGACGCCTCCATGGTCAAGCGGGTAATCGGCATCGTTCTGTTCCTCGCCGTGGCCAACGCCGGCATCCGCGTGGCGCTCGTCTACTTCCACGCGGAGCAGTTCAAGGACGCCGTGAAGGAGGTCGCCCTGTTCGGGGCGGGGAAGCCGGACGAGGTACTGCGAAGCAAGGTGATGGAAGCCGCCGCCGACAACCAGATCCCGCTGGATCCGGACTTCATCGAGATCCAGCGCAAGACCGTCGTCGGCGCCGGCGATCACGTCGTCATCAAGTACGCCTACGCCGTGATGGTGCCGGTCGTCCCCGGGAACCCGCGGCGGTTCGAGTTCGACTACACCACGCCTTGAGGGCGAAGCCTCGACTCATGCCTCGAGGCGCCCGAGCGCCCGGCTGCATGCCGCCGTCTCGTGCGCGATGGCGCGCTCGAACTCCCTGACGTCGGCTGCCGCCTTCGCGACGTAAGCAACGTCCTTCACGCTCGTGGCGTTCGCTTCGACGTTGAGTTTCGCGCCGCGGAGGGCGGCGTTGAGCAGCTCGAGGCCGACCATGACGTCGCTCGAGGCCGACGGGTTGCCGAGCCCGGCGATCACGACCCCCTGCTCGGCGGCCGCGGCGCACGCGCGCATCGTGTCAAGCGGCGCGGCGATGGCCACCTGCAGCGCGGCCTGGATCGCCGCGGAACGGGCGGACTTCTCCCGGTCGGTCCCCTTCGGTCTGCGGTAAGCGGCCATGACGAGCTCGTACGACTCGCTGTCGCGGTCGACGAGCGTCGCCAGCTCCGCGGCGAGCGCGCCGCAGCGATTGCCGGCGGCGTGCAGGCGCTCGATGTCTTCTTCGGTGACGGCCCGCGACTTCGGCAGGCCGGCGGCCATGGCGAGGACCGATGCGCCGAGCGCCCCCGCGAGCGCCGCCGCCGATCCGCCCCCGGGCGTCGGATTCGGCGATTGAAAGGCGGCCAGAAGATCTTTCACGCTGAGATCGATGAGTGTCATAGGGCATCCGAGAATCGTGATGCGAGGGCGGAGGCGCCGACGACCGGCTCGCCGCGCTTGAAGACGGCCGCGACCACGGGCGATCCGATTCGAATCAAGTCGACGGCGTCCCCGCGAACGAGGACGGCGTCCATCAGCTTACCGGGTTCGAGGCTGCCCACCGAATCGGAGCAGTCGAGCGAATACGCGCCGTTGATCGTTGCCGCCGCGAGCGATTCCTCGAAGGTGAGTCCCATGCCGAAGCACGCGAGCGCGATGATGAACGGCATCGACGGCGAGAACCCGCCCCCCGGATTGACATCGGTCGCGATCGCGACGGGCACGCCCGCGTCGATCAGCGCGCGCGCCGGCGCGAACCGTCCCAGCTTCAAATAGAATGCGGCGGCCGGCAGCAGCGTGGCGACGACGCCGGCGTCGCGCATGGCGCGAATGCCTTCCTCGGGCACGAAGATCAAATGGTCGGCGGAACGCGCCCCGACCGCCGCGGCGATCAGCGATCCGCCGCTGGCGCCAAGCTCGTCGGCGTGAATGCGTGGCGCGAGCCCGCTGGCCTTGCCGGCTTCCAGGATCCGCCGCGATTCGGCGGGCGTGAAGACGCCGGTCTCGCAGAACACGTCGCACCAGGACGCCAGCCGCTCGCGCGCGACGGCGGGAATCATTTCGTCGATCACGAGCCGCACGTATTCGTCACGCCGTTCGCGATATTCAACCGGGATCTCGTGCGCGCCCATGAACGTCGGCACGAGATCGATCGGCTGACTGGCGTCGAGGCGGCGGATCGCGCGCAGCATCTTCAGCTCGTTCGCCAGATCGAGTCCGTACCCGCTCTTGATCTCCGCCGTCGTCGTGCCCCCGGCGAGCATCGCGGAAAGACCCGGCCGCGCCGCCGCGACGAGGTCGCCCTCGGAGGCGTCCCGGGTGGCGCGCACGGTGGCGACGATGCCGCCGCCCTCCGCGGCGATCTCGGCGTAGGTCGCGCCGTCGAGCCTTCGCCGCAGCTCGCTCCGGCGATCGCCGGCGAACAGCGCGTGCGTGTGCGCGTCGACGAAGCCGGGCACCGCCGAGAACTCGCGTCCGTCGATCCCGCCGCCGGTCGTGCGGCGCAGCGCGGGCGGCAGATCGGCGTCAGCCCCCGCGAAGACGATGCGTTCGCCGTCCGCCGCGATGGCGCCGTCGACAACGATCGGCGCATCGCGCTGCGCCGGACCCCGGCGCGGCGCGGGACCGGCGCACGTCATCAGTTGACGGAGGTGTCGGATGACGAGCATTGGCGATTGCAGATTGTCGAGTGGCGATTGAATCGGCGATTCTAGATTGTCGATCGACGCATTGGCGATTGTCGATTGGTGCCGATTACCCGATTACCCGATTACCCGATTGGAATGCTATCCCAGCAGGCGGGCGGTTGCGGTAGCGCGATCGCACCCCTCGATTTGCACGCGCTTGTCGCGGGACGTCTCGCCGGAGACGATTCGGATGTTGCGGCGGGGAAGGTCGAGGGCGTCGGACAGGAACGCGATCAGCGCCTCGTTGGCGGCGCCGTCGACGGGTGCCGCAGCCAGCCGGATCAGGATCGCGCTGCCCCGCATCCCGTCGACGCGGGTGCGGGGGGATCGCGGAACGACCCGGATATCGAGGCACGCGCCGGTTTCGTCGGCGCGATGCCGGTCGGGCTCAGCTCGAGGCTTTTCGTTCGTCAAGGGTGGCCGCGCGCGGCTCAGGCGCCTTGGCGGCCGTCGTATCCGCCTGGCGCGGCCGATGGAGCAGGAGCTTGTCGTCCGAGCGGGTCTGGTCCTGGTCTCGCATGAACTCGAGCGCGCGATAGAGCGCCTGGATCGTGGCCTCGACCTGCCCCTCCGCATCGCGGCGGCGCAGCTTGAGCTCGTTGACGTCGTGGTCCAGCTCTTCCAGCCGACCCTGCGCCTTCTGCAGCAGCAGATCGGCGCGCCCCTGCGCCTCGCGCACGATCAGCTTGGCCTCGGCCTGGGCGACTTCCTTCAGCTCCTCGGACAGCCGCTGCGCGGTGAGCAGCGTGTCGCGCAGAGTGTTCTCGCGCTGCCGGTGCTCCGCGAGCAGCGCCTCCATGCGCATCAAATCGGCCCGCAGCCGATCGATCTCGCGCATCGCGTGCTCGTAGTCGTCGGCCGCCTCCGTGAGGAATGCGACGACCTCCGTGCGATCGTAGCCGCGCATGACGCCCTTGAAGCGCTGCTGGCGCATGTCCAGCGGCGTGATGCGCATCACGCGCTCGGGGGGCTGTGGAGCGCCGGGATCGTCCGCCGGATGCGGCGGTGACGTGCGGTCGAACATCATGTCCTCACTAATCGTTTGCCGAATATCGCGGTTCCGAGGCGGACCAGCGTCGCCCCCTCCTGGATCGCGACGTCGAAGTCGTGGCTCATGCCCATCGACAGCTCGTGGAGGCGCGACCCGTCGATCCCGTCCTCGACCAGGCGATCGCGCAGCTCCCGCAGGCGGCGGAAATAGGGGCGCGCCAGTTCGGGATCGTCGAACCACGGGGGCAGCAGCATCAGTCCTTTCAGCCGCGCGGCGCGGCACTGAAGCGCCGCGCGCGCCAGCGCGGGCACGTCGGCCTCAGGCGCCCCGAACTTGGTCGACTCGCCGGCCAGATCCACCTGGATATAGAGCTCGGGCGACGTGCCCTGCTCGTCTGCGGCCGCGTCGATACGCCGGAGCAGATCTACCGAGTCGACCGAATGGATCGCCGCCATGGCGGGAGCCGCCTTGCGGACCTTGTTCGACTGGAGGTGGCCGATCAAATGCCACCTGATCTCTAATTCGGCCGTTGCCTCGATTTTCTGCAGGGCTTCCTGGACTTTGTTTTCGCCGAAGTCGCGCTGCCCGGCCGCATAGGCCGCCCGGACGTGGTCGGCGCTGAACGTCTTGGAGACCGCAAGGAGCTGCACGGATCCGGGGTCGCGGCCCGCGGCCGCAGCCGCCGCGGCGATCCGCTGCCGGACCGCCGCGAGGTTGACGGCGATGTCGTTCACACGCTACTTGATCGACGCGACGATCGCCTTGGCCGTGTCCGCGTACTGTCCCGTCGGCGCCAGCTTCAGGTAGGCCTCGAAGTGCGGCTTCGCCTCGGCGGTGTTGCCGCCGTTGACGAGGGCCATGCCGAGCCAGTACTGCGCATCGGCGAGGCTCGGATCGAGCTTGACGGCCTGCTCGAATTGCGCCTTCGCCTCTGGAATCTTGCCGGCGTTCCAGAGAATGACGCCCTGGTTGAAGATGCCGGATGCGTTGCCGCCAGTCGTCGCCGCGCCGGCCGCGCCCGCGGGCGCCGCCGCGGTCAGCTCCATCGCCTTCTTGCTCATCTCCGCCGCCTGGTCGAACTTCTTCTCGGTGTTGTAGAGGTTGGCCAGACCGTTGTACGCCTCCGCGAAGTCGGGCTTGATCTCGAGCGATTTCTTGTAGGCGGCTTCCGCTTCGTCGTACTTCTTGGCGCGCGTCTGCACGGTGCCGATGTTCGCATAGCACTCGGCGCAGGTCGGCACCGCCGCGATCACTTCCTGGAACTTCGCGACGGCCTCGTCGTTCTTTCCCTGGTTGCTCAGCTCGACGCCCTCGCTGAACGCCTTGTTCATCGCCTCGGCTTTGGCCTTCGCCTTCGCCGCGTCTTCCTTGCTCCCGCCGGAGGCGCCTCCCGGCACGAGCTTGAAGTCCAGCGTCGACATATCGAGGCCGATCCGGCTGTTTTGCGATTGCGCGAGGTCGCCCTTCGAAGCCGTAATCTTGTACTGGCCCGGCGAGAGCCCGACCTGCATGTAGGTGCCGTCTTTCTTCGTTTTGACTTCGAGCGGCCGGCCGCCCTTGTCGAGGCTCTGAATCTCGATCTTGGCCCCTTCGACCGGGTTGCCCTGGGCGTCGAGGACCTTCCCCCTGATGCTGCCGTTCTGCGCGGAAGCGGGCAGCGCGATGAACACGAGCCCGACAACCAGCGCACCGATCGCGGCCGATCGGCGGACGATGGCGCCCGTCATGGAATCCTCCAGTAAAAAGGTGGCGAGTCTAAAGACCCGCCGACCATTTTACACCGCCCGGCGGCTGACATTGGTGATGAGGTACTCGCGAACCGGACCGCGCGCGCTGGCGCGCGCGTTGATCGCGCGGCGCGCCGCCACGGTGGTGGCCCGCAACCCGGCGGACCGAGCCGCTTTGTGATTGGCGTACAGCCGTCGGATCTGGGGGACGGCGGAATTGCTGAGCAGCACCGCCGCGCCGCGCGACGCCAGCGCGATGACGGTCTGCTGCAGAGCCTGCTGCCGGTCGGCGTCGAAGCCGCCGGCCGTGTACGCGGTGAATCGCGCGGTCCCGCTTGTCGGCGCGTACGGCGGATCGAGGTACACGAAGTCGTCCGCGCCGACATCCACGAGCGCCTCTTCGAATGTGCAGACCTCCAGCGTCACGCCGCGGCGGCGAAGCGCCGCGTGCCACGCACGCAGGTTGGCTTCGTCGCAAATCGTCGGATGCGCGTGGCGGCCGGCCGGGACGTTGAACTCTCCTCGCGCATTCACCCGGAACAGTCCGTTGAAACCGGTTCGATTGAGGAAGATCAACATCGCCGCGAGCGACGGCGTATAACCGCGCAACGGATCGCCCCCGGCCTGTAGCCGGCGGCGAAGGGGGTTGAAGGCGCCGTCGCGAATGTCGTAGAAGAGCGCGGCCCCCTCGACGCGGTACCGCGCTTCCAGGGCGCGCAGCGCCGCGACAACTTCGTCAATCGAGTCGCGAACGGCGCGGTAGCAGCCGATCACGTCGGCGTTGATGTCCGAGAGGCGTACCTGACGTCCGTCGAGGCCGCCCGTGTTGTAGAGATCGAGAAACACGGCGCCGCTGCCGAGAAATGGCTCGAAATAGCGCCTGAAATGTCGTGGAAAAAACGGCCGCAGCTCGGGCAGCAGTTGCCGCTTGCCTCCGGCCCACTTCAGGATGGGCCGTACCGCCGCACACGCCTCATGCATCATGGCTCGATTCCGCTCGAAGTGGCCCGACCCTGGGTCTAGGGGCCAAAGAAGATATCGAGCGCTGCGAGGTCGTGCGTTACAGGGGCGGGCGGAAGCGACGCCAGAAACCGCCGTCCGTATCCCATCGTCCGCAGCCGGGGGTCCAGGACCGCGAGGACGCCGCGATCGGTCCGGTGACGGATCAGCCGGCCCAGCCCCTGCTGCAGAGCGAGGATCGCCAGCGGGATCTGATATTCGCCAAAGGCGTTTCCGCCGTCCGCGTTGATCGCCTCGATCCGGGCCGAGGTGATCGGGTCGCCGGGCGATGCGAACGGCAGCTTGTCGATGATCACGCAGCTCAGCGCCTCGCCGACGACGTCGACGCCCTGCCAGAAGCTGGAGGTCGCAAACAGCACGGCGTTCGGCGTGGACTTGAACTCGCGCAGCAGCGCCGATCGCGGCGAGCTGCCCTGGACGAGGAGCGGATACGGAATCCGCGTCGAGGCGAACTGGTGCACCTGGCGAAGGTTCGCGTAGCTCGTGAAGAGCACGAACGCGCGTCCGTCGGTGCGGCGGAGGATTTCGACGACTTCCCGCGCGGCGGCCTCGACGAAGAGCGGGGACCGCGGGTCGGGCATTTTCTTCGGCAGGTAGAGAATCGCCTGCTGCGCGAAGTCGAATTCCGACGTCAGCCGCGCTTCGTGCGCCCGGCGGACGCCGAGCCGCCCGCGAACGTAGTCGAACCGCCCGTCGACGCTCAACGTCGCGGACGTCAGCACCGTCGCGGTCATGCGATCGAGCAGCATCTCGCGGATGATCTGCGACACGTCGATCGGCGAGGCCCGGAGGAAGACGCCGCGGCCCCGGATGTCGAGGTAGTACACGTGGCCGGGATCGTCGGCGCGGACCAGGAAGCCGACGTCCTCTCGAAGCTCCGAGGCGCGGCGGCCGAGCGCGATCAGGTCTTCCGCCGCCGCCTTCGTCAGCGCAATCGTCGCTTCGACCGCTTCGAGCGCCCGCACGAGCGCGGCGGCCTCGGGGGCCGCGCGCTCGAGCAGGTGCGTGTTGACGCGGACGCGGCTGTCGGCCTGCCCGGCCCCGGATCGAAGGCCGGATCCCGCATCGAAGCGCAGCATCTGGAGCGTGCCGAATACGATTCGCGCCGCGTCGCGGACCCGATCGATCTCAGAACGAAGCGCCTCGGCATTGTCGGGATCCGGCACCTGGTTTGCGGAAAGTGCGCGATCGACGTCCCGCGCGAAGTCGTCGAACCGATAGTTGCTGATTGCCCGGCCGAAGTACTGCGTCGCCACGTCTTCGAGCTGGTGCGCCTCGTCGACGATCGCGTATCGGCACGAGGGAATGACTTCGCCGAACGCGGACTGTCTGACCGACGCGTCGGCGCAGAGCAGATGATGATTGACGATCACCACGTCGGACTCGGCTGCGCGCTGGCGCATGCGCGTGACGAAGCAGTCGCCGAAGCGGGGGCACTCGGCGCCGATGCAGTTCTCGCTGGTGGCGGCGATATCCGGCCAGAACGGCAGATCCTCGGGCAGGTCTTCGATCTCGGCGCGGTCGCCCGTTTCCGTCCGCCGCGACCAGTCGCCGATCGCCTCGAGCGCGCGCGCCTCGTCGTGCGAATGGATCGCCGGACCCTCCTTGAGCGCGTCGAACCGGTGGAGGCAGAGATAATTGCCGCGTCCCTTCATATAGGCCGCGGTGAACGGGATGCCGAGCGCCTCCTTCAGGACGGGCAGGTCTTTGAAAAAGATCTGCTCCTGCAGGTTCTTGGTGCCGGTCGAAACGAGCACCCGCTGGCGGCTCAGGATCGCGGGAACGAGATAGGCGAGGGTTTTGCCGGTGCCGGTGCCCGCTTCGGCGAGCAGCACGCCGCCGTCCGCGAAGACCTCGGCGACGGCCGCCGCCATCTCGATCTGCGCGGGACGCGCTTCGAATCCGTCGAGCGCTCCGGAAAGCGGGCCGCCGGGGGCGAACACGGCATCGACGGCCGACGCGAGATCTACGCCTCCGGGTACAGCGGGAACTTCCGGCACAGGGCCTCGACTTCCACTTTGATTCGTCCCAGCGCCGTCCCATCCTCGGGAGAGGCGAGAACGCGGGCGATGAACTCGGCGATGCGGTCCATCTCAGGCTCCCGCATGCCGCGGCTCGTGATCGCCGGCGTGCCGATGCGAATGCCGCTCGCCACCATCGGAGGGTTCTGATCGAAGGGGATCGCGTTCTTGTTGACGGTGATGCCGGCCTTGCCGAGAGCGGCTTCGGCGGCCTTTCCCGTGATGCCTTTCGAGAAGACGTCGACGAGCATGAGGTGATTGTCGGTGCCTCCGCTGACGAGGCGGAACCCCGCCGTCGATAGGCCCTCGGCCAGCCGCTTCGCGTTGGCGACGATCTGTTTCTGATAGTCCACGAAACCGGGCTCGAGCGCCTCCTTGAAGCAGACGGCCTTCGCCGCGATGATGTGCATCAGCGGGCCGCCCTGGATCCCTGGAAACGTCGTCCGGTCCAGATCCTTCGCATACGGCGCGCGGCAGAGCACCATTCCGCCCCGCGGGCCCCTGAGCGTCTTGTGCGTCGTCGTGGTCACGAAGTCGGAGTGCGGCACCGGGCTCGGATGGACCTTCGCGGCGACGAGTCCGGCGATGTGCGCCATGTCGGTCACGACGGGCGCCCCGACGGCCTTACCGACGGCGCCGATGCGCGCGAAGTCGATGATTCTCGGATACGCGCTGGCGCCGACCATGATCATCTTCGGTCTGTGCTCGTGGGCCAGCCGCTCCAGTTCCTCGTAGTCGATCCGTTCGTCGTCTTTGCGCACGCCGTACGGGACGATCGTGTAGAGCTTCCCGGAAAAGTTGAGCGGATGTCCGTGCGTGAGATGGCCGCCGTGCGCCAGGTTCATTCCGAGGACCGTGTCTCCGGGCTTGAGCAGCGTGAAGTACACCGCCATGTTGGCCTGGGCGCCGGAATGGGGCTGGACGTTGGCGTGGTCCGCGCCGAAGAGCTCCTTGGCGCGCGCGATGGCCAGCGACTCGGCGACGTCGACGAACTCGCACCCGCCGTAGTAGCGCTTTCCCGGATACCCCTCCGCATACTTGTTCGTGAGCACGGACCCCGTGGCTTGCAGGACGGCCTGGCTGACGAAGTTTTCCGAGGCGATGAGCTCGAGGCCGCTGTTCTGCCGATGACGCTCGTTGGCGATGGCGTCGGCGATCTCGGGATCGGTCGCCGCGAGCGTGCGCCAGCGGGACGGGGTCAGGATGTCGTTGCTCATAGTTTGTGGTTTGTAGTCTGTCGCTTGTGGTTCGTTGTTCGACCAACCACCAACGACCAGCTACAAACTTCCCTTCTCTATCTCCAGAATCTGATCGACGCGGCGCTTGTGCCGCCCTGCCTCGAACGGTGTGATCAGCCAGAGGGCGACGATTTCGTCCGCCAGGCCGAACGCGACGATGCGCCCGCCCATGGCGAGCACGTTGGCGTCG
>DATJFE010000054.1:0-32177 GCA_035495955.1 Vicinamibacterales bacterium
CAGCGACCCATCGGGCGCGGGCGCGTGAGCGATCGCCTCCTCGATGGTCACCGTCCCCTGCCGCTCCCGATCGAATGTCATCCGGAGAAGCGGTGGCGTCATCATCGTTGTCACGAGGATGACGAGCACGGCGGCGGAGAACACGTCCCGGCCGACGAGGTGGTGCGCGAGGCCGTACGCGGCGACGATCAATCCCACCTCGCCGCGAGAAATCATGCCGACCCCGACGCGCAGCGACTGCCTCGGCGAGAATCCGCACAGCCGCGCGGGCACCCCGCAGCCGGCGATCTTGCCGAGCACGGCTGCGGCAATCAGTCCCAGGGTCAGGGCGGGATGCGCGCCGATCGTCCGGGCGTCGGCACGCAGGCCGATGCTGATGAAGAACACCGGTACGAGCAGCGAGTAGGCGACCGGGTGGACACCCTGGTCGATGCGCTCCTTGAACCGGCTGGACGTCAGAAACACGCCGGCCACGTAAGCGCCCGTGATTGCCGCCACGCCTCCGATGAACTCGGCGGCCCACGCGAACAGCAGCGCGACCACGAGGACCGTCGCCAGCAATCCCTGGCTCACGCCCAGCCGATCTCCCCACCCGGCGATGCGGTCGAGGTGCGGCCGCACCACCCAGGCCGCAAGAAAGAACAGCGCGATGCGACCCAGGATCATCGCGACCTGCCCGACACCCCCGCGCCCTTCTGTCTGGGCGAACGCGACGACGACCGAGAGCACGACGATGCCCATCACGTCGTCGATGACGGCGGCGCCGAGGATGGCCGATCCTTCGCGCGATTGCACGACGCCGAGCTCCATCAGCGTCTGCGCGGAAATGCTGACGCTCGTGGCGGTCAGGATCGTGCCGATGAAGATCCCTTCCCAGAAGATCGACACGCCGAGCCATGACGCCACGGCAATCCCGCCGGCCATCGGCAGCGCGACGCCGCCGGCCGCCGACCAGAACGCGACGCGGCCGACCCGCCGGAGCTCGGACACATCGGTCTCCAGCCCGGCGACGAACATGAGCAGGATGACGCCGACGTCGGCGAGATCCTGAACGATCGACAGCAGCGGGGGCGCCGCATCGGAGGCGCCGAAGACCGGCCAGCCAAGCACGTTCAGCAGGGTCGGCCCGAGCAGCAATCCTGCGAGGATCTCGCCGAAGACCGCCGGCTGACTCGCGCGCACGGCGGCCGCGCCGGCCAGCTTGGCTGACGCGACGACCAGGGCGAGCACGAGCACCAACTGCAGCAGGTGTGACACGTCGACGCGTTCGCCTGCATGGACGCGGCCAACGCGTTCTCCGCCGGACGCACGTGCGGCGGACGCCTGCGCGACGCCGGCCGACGGACATTTGCGTCGTACGGTAATCGCGGATCGACAGTTCTGTCGCTTCGGCCGAAGCGTCCGCCGATCGCGCGTCACGTGACGGCGCGATCGCCGCCATGCCGCGCGCGACGTCGAGGGCGCCGATCGACATTCGTGTCGATCTCCCGCGTCGCGATCGACATTCTTGTCGCTTCAATCGGGCCGTCCGCGATTGCGGATTCGCACCATTCAGAGCCGGTCATTCTTCGATCGTGTCTCGATCGCGCGCCATAGGCACGCGTGGCGTTGCTCTTGCTGAGACGCCCCGGCGACGGCTCGACGTCGATGACGCGGGCGGCCCCACATGAGGAAGGAAGGATGTGAATGACCATGCGTGCGAGTGTCCTCCGGAGACTGTTCCTGGGTTTCGTGCTGGCCATGGCGCTCGCGCCGTTGCTCCCCGCGCAGGTCGTCAGCGCGCAGGCGCCGGCGCAGGCGGCCGCCGCGGGTGATCCAACCGGCGCGTCGACCGGCACGGCGAAAGACGTCGCGGTCAAAGATCCGAAGAACCCCACGCTGCCGGAAGTGATGGAGACGGTCGGCCACAACAAGATCGCGATCAACATCGTCTGGACGCTGCTGACAGGGTTCCTCGTCATGTTCATGCAGGCCGGCTTTGCGATGGTCGAAACCGGCTTCACGCGCGCGAAGAACGTCGCGCACACCATGGGCATGAACTTCATGGTCTACGCGATCGGGATGCTCGGCTACTGGGTCTGCGGCTACGCACTGCAGATGGGCGGCGTTGGCGCCGTCGCCGCGCTCGGCGGGACGGCGCCGCTCAATCACGAGTTCGCGGTCACGCTGCTCGGGAAACCGTTCGGCCTGTTCGGCCTGAAGGGCTTCTTCCTCAGCGGCGACACCTACGACGTCGGCGTGTTCACGCTGTTCCTGTTCCAGATGGTCTTCATGGACACGGCCGCGACGATCCCGACCGGGGCGATGGCGGAGCGGTGGAAGTTCTCGGCATTCGTCATCTTCGGCTTCTTCATGGCGATGTTCGCGTATCCGCTGTACGCCAACTGGGTGTGGGGCGGCGGCTGGCTGTCGCAGCTCGGCGCAAATTTCGGGCTGGGCCACGGCCACGTGGATTTCGCGGGCTCGTCGGTCGTCCATATGGTGGGCGGGATGGCGGCGCTCGCCGGCGCGATCGTGCTCGGGCCGCGCATCGGCAAGTACACGAAGGACGGCGAGGCCGTCGCGATTCCCGGCCATCACATCCCGATGGCGATCATCGGCACGTTCATCCTCGCCTTCGGATGGTTCGGATTCAACCCCGGCTCCACGCTCGCGGGCGGCGACCTCCGCATCGGCATCGTCGCCGTCAACACGATGCTCGCCGGAGCGGCCGGCGCGTTCTCAGCGATGCTCTTCGTCTGGAGGCGCTTCGGCAAGCCCGACCCGAGCATGATGGCCAATGGCATGCTCGCGGGCCTGGTTGCGATCACGGCCCCCTGCGCATTCGTCACGAGCGTGTCGGCGGTGATCATCGGCGTCGTTGCGGGCGTGCTCGTCGTCGCTGCCGCGCTCTTCATCGAGCGCACGCTGAAGATCGACGATCCGGTCGGCGCCGTCGCCGTCCATGGCGTCAACGGCGCCTGGGGCGTGATCGCGCTGGGCCTGTTCGCCGACGGCGTCTACGGCGAAGGGTGGAACGGCGTGCCGGGCACCGTGCGCGGGCTCTTCTACGGCGATCCGCGTCAGTTTGCCGCGCAGGTAATCGGCACGTTCACGTGCGCCGTGTTCATCTTCGGCGTCTTCTACGCGTTCTTCAAGCTGGTCGAAATCACGATAGGCAACCGCGTCTCAGCGGAAGCCGAAATCGGCGGACTCGACGTTCCCGAGATGGGCGTCTCCGGCTATCCGGACTTCGTCCTCACACCCGGCCCCGAAGGCATCAGCAGCCACGAGCCGGCAACCGTCACGGCGATGCCGCACGCCGTCCTGGAGCCGCTCGCTGGCAAGAGCTGATCGAAAACGCTGTTGAGGAGAGACACCATGTCCGCACTGATGAAAACGCTCGTTGGACTGACCGCCGCGGCGCTGGCCGCGGCCCCCGGGTTGGCGTACGCGCAGACACCGTCGTCTGAAACGCCGGCGCAGCCGCCGGCCGCCGCCGCGCCGACACCGGCCCCGGACGCCCCGGCCGCACCTCCCGCGCCGGCGCCTCCGCCCGATCCAAAGTCCGATCTGTCCACGTTTTTTCACGGGACGGAGGTCGGGGGCTTGATCGACGCCCACTACGACTGGTTCTCGACGAAGCCGGACGGCGACGCCCCGTATCGCAACTTCGACACCCGCCACGATCAGTTCCGCGTGAGCATGGCGCAGATCTGGATCACGAAGACGCCGACCGCGGATTCGCGCGCCGGCTTCAAGGCGAAGCTGAGCGTCGGCCCGGCGACCACAATCGTCCAGAGCCTCGAGCCCGGGGGCTCTCCGGCGGTGCTTCAGAACATCGAGGAGGGATTCATCAGCTACCTCGCGCCGCTCGGCAAGGGCTTGCAGGTCGACGTCGGCAAATTCGTGACGCAGCACGGCGCCGAAGTGATCGAGGCGAAGGACAACTGGAACTATTCGCGCTCGCTGCTCTTCGCGCTGGCCATTCCGTACTACCACTCGGGCGTGCGAGCGACCTATTCGCCGACGGCCACAATCTCGCTGATGGGCACGATCGTGAACGGCTGGAACAACGTGGTCGAGAACAACAGCGCCAAGACGCTCGGCGCGCAGATCGCCTACAAGCCAACCGCGGCGTTCTCGCTCGTGCAGAACTACATGGCCGGTCCGGAGCAGACCAACGACGACCACGACTGGCGCCAGCTGTCCGACTCCACGGCGATCGTGACGGTGAACAAGGTGCTGAGCCTGATGGGCAACTACGACTACGGCACGGACACCATCGCCGGCGCGAGAGTACGGTGGCAGGGCGTCGCCGCGTACGCGAAGCTGCAGGGCAAACGCGTCGGGTTCTCGCCGCGGCTCGAATGGTACGACGACGCCTCCGGGTTCACGACAGGAACGCCGCAGACGCTGAAGGAAGTGACGACGACCCTGGAATTGAAGGCGACCGACACGTTCCTGTGGCGAATCGAGTACCGCAGCGATCTGTCGGATGCCGCGGTCTTCAAGGCCCACTCCGGCGCGCTGAAGAAGACGCAGAGCTCGATCGGGTTCGGCGTGCTGTATTCGTTCAGCACCAAAGGTTGACGGGTGCGGCTCGCAGGACTCGATGTGCTGCCGGACGAGGCGCGGCGGGAGATCGGCCTGGAGATTCTGTCGGGTGAAAGCGGCGCGGCGGCGCTCGATCGATACGCAGGCCGGATCGACGCAGAGATCGTGCGCCTGCACGCGGCGGCCCGCCCGCCGGGGCAGGCCGTCGCGCTGGCGGCTCTCGGCGGGTACGGACGCCGGCACTTGTGCCCTTACTCGGATATCGATCTGCTGATCCTCTTCGGCGGCCCCGTCGGGGACGCTGAAGAGCGGTTCCTGCGGCGGCTGCTCCATCCGCTGTGGGACGCCGGCTTCATCGTCGGGCATCAGGTTCGCGACAGAGACGATGTTGCGCGGCTGGAGGCCGACAATCCGGAGTTCCTCCTGGCGCTGTCGGACGCGCGGCTGGTCGCCGGCGATTCGATGCTGTTCGAGGAGGCCCTTGCCGCGTTTCGCACTCCCCGAGTGCGCGCGCACGTGTTCACCGCACTGGAGCGCCTCATCGATACGCGGCACGCGCAGTTCAACGAAACGCTGTATCAACTCGAGCCGGACCTGAAGGAGGCGCCGGGCGGGCTGCGGGATGTTTCCGCCGCCCGCACGCTCGCGGCTCTGACCGATGGCGCGCTCCTCGATCGGGGTGAAGACGCGGGCCGGCTGGCGCAGGCGGAGGACTTCCTATTGCGCCTGCGATCGCTCGTTCACCTGGAACGGCGGCGGAACGACAACGTGCTCGGTCACGAGATTCAGGAGAAGCTCGCCGGGCTCCTGGGCTATGCGGGCGCCTCGGCACGACAGCGCGTGGAAGCGCTGATGGCCGAATACTTCGGCCGCGCCCGCGCGGTGGCGCGCGTGCTCGACCGCGCGCGCCGCGGAGCGCCGGTGCCTGTCGCGGAGAACCTCGGCCGGACGCGCGACGGGATCGGCTTCATCGACGCGCCGAAGGCCGCCGCGCAGCCCGAGACGTGGCTCGCGGCCTTCCAGTCGGCCCTCGACGCCGGCGTCTCCGTGTCGGATGGCACGCTGGACGCGATCCGGAGGCACGTGGATCGTTTTGCGGTCGGCGACGTGCTTCCAACCGCACGCCATCGCGCGGCTCTGCTGCGGTTTCTCGCTCCGCGCCAGGGACTGTACGCGCGGTTGTCGGAGATGCACGACTGCGGCCTGCTCGGACGCATCATCCCGCCGTTTCAGGCGATTACGTGCCGAGTGATCCGCGACTTCTATCACAAGTACACCGTCGACGAGCATACGCTGCAGGCGATCCGCAATCTGGAGCGGCTCGCGGTGGAATCCGAGCCCCGCCATCGCTTTGCGACGCTTCTTCGTGAGCTCGAAAGCCCGGAGCTGCTCGTCCTCGCACTGCTGCTGCACGATGTCGGCAAGTGGCGCGACGAGGATCACGCGGAGGAGAGCGTGCGCATGGCGGAGGCGCTGCTGGACGGCCTGGATGTATCCGGCGTTCCGAAGGATACGATCCTGTTCCTCATCCGCCACCATCTGCGCATGTCACAGGTCGCGTTCCGGCGCGACACCGAGGATCCCGAGATCGTGCGGGAGTTCTCCGCCCTCGTCGGCAGCGAGGAGCGGCTGAAGCTCCTCTGTCTGATGACGCTGGCCGACGTCGCGGCCGTCGGTCCCGGAACGCTGAGCAAATGGAATGAGGATCTTCTCTGGCGTCTCTACGTCGACACCTACAACTACCTGACGGTGCAGTACGGCGACGATCTGATCGAGCGGACGCAGGCCGCCGCCGCCGAATGCGTCGCCCGGCGCCCGGCCGACCTCGACGCCGGAGAGGTCGCCGCGTTTCTGGAGGGACTCCCGCGCCGCTATCTTCAGGTGTTCGATCGGCACGCCATCTATCATCACGTGCGGCTCGCCCGCGACATCCATCCCGACGAGGTCCACCTGCGCCTCGAGCCGGCCGAGTCGGTCTGGGAGCTGACGCTCGTCACCCTCGACAAACCGATGCTCTTCGCCAGCATCTGCGGAGTGCTGTCGTCGTTCGGCATGGACATCCTGCGCGGGCACGCGATGACCAATCCGAACGGGCTCGTGCTCGACGTGTTCCAGTTCACGGACGCCGAGCGCTTCCTCGCGCTGAATCCCGGCGCGCCGGATATCGTTCTTCACGCGCTCGAAGACGTGGTCGCCGGACGCTCGACGGCGATCGATCGGCTCCGTGGGCGGCAGAGCGGTCTCCGACGGCGCCGGCCGGCGGGCGATCCGCCCGTCGCGCGGGTCGATGGCGGCGCGTCCAGGAAATACACCGTCCTCGAGATCGTCGCACCGGACACGCCCGGTCTGCTCTACCGCATCAGCCATGCGATTGCCGCGCGCGACTGCGCGATCGATCTCGTCCTGATCTCGACCGAGGGACAAACCGCGATCGACGTATTCCACATCACGAAGCACGGCGCGAAGCTGACGCCGGCCGATCAGCGCGCGCTCACCGGCGATCTGCAACACATGCTGGAGGACAACGAATGAAGCTGCTGAAGGCGATCATCCGACCGAACAAGGTGGATGACGTGAAGGACGCGCTGGCGAAACTGAACATCTCGGGGATGACCGTCACCGAGGTCCGCGGCCACGGCAAGCAGAAAGGGCACACCGCGATCTACCGCGGGAAAGAGTACAACGTCAGCCTCCTTCCCAAAATGCAGGTCGAGGTCGTCGTCACGAACACAATCGCCGAAGAAGCCATCCTCGCCATCGTCGAGGCGGCCCGCACGGGGGAAATCGGCGACGGCCGTGTCTTCGTCCTGCCCGTCGAGCAGTCCTATCGAATCAGAACGGGCGAACGGGATCTCTGACCCATCTCCGGTACGCATGGGCACGATGTGATCATTGTATTTTGCTAATGGACTCGCGTCTGCGATAACGGCTGCGTGACGACGCAGACATGCGATCCCGTGGGAGGCGTCGGCCTCTACGATCCGGCGTTCGAGCACGACGCCTGCGGCGTAGGCTTTGTCGTCGATATTGCAGGACGCCGCTCCCACTCCGTGATTGCGCGCGGCCTCGAGGTGCTGATCAACCTGCAGCACCGCGGCGCGTGCGGATCCGAATCGAACACGGGCGACGGCGCCGGCATTCTCATCCAGATGCCGGACCGCTTCCTGCGAAAGGCTGCGTCCTCGTCGCGCATTCGCCTGCCGCCGGCGGGCCGCTATGGCGCCGGAGCGGTATTCCTTCCCACAGACCACGGCGCCCGCCTCCGTATTCAGCGGCTGATGGCACGCATCGTCGCCGAAGAAGGGCAGGTGCTGCTTGGGTGGCGGCATGTGCCGGTGGACGACAGCCACGCGGGCAGCGCCGCCGCCGCGGCGCGCCCCGTTATCGAGCAGGTGTTCGTCGGCGCTTCGCAGGAGACGGCCGACCTCGTGGCGATCGATTCCATGGCGTTCGAGCGGACGCTCTATGTGATCCGCAAGAGGATCGAACATGCAGTCGACGATCTGCCGGCGGCGGACCGTCAGCAGTTCTACGTACCCAGCCTGTCATCGCGGACGCTCGTGTACAAGGGCATGCTCACGGCCGCACAAATCCAGCCGACGTTCCCGGATCTCGCCGATCCGGACATGGAATCCGCGCTGGCGCTCGTGCACCAGCGCTTCAGCACCAACACGTTTCCGTCCTGGCCGTTGGCGCATCCCTACAGGCTCATCGCGCACAACGGCGAGATCAACACGCTGCGGGGCAACATCAACTGGATGCGCGCGCGCGAGAGCCTGCTGAGGTCGCCGCTTTTTGGCGACGGCCTGCGCAGGATCCTGCCGATCATCCGCGAGGGCGGCAGCGACACGGCCACGCTCGACAACGTGCTCGAGCTGCTGATGCTGGCGGGACGTTCGCTGCCCCACGCGATACTGATGATGATCCCGGAGCCGTGGTCCGGCCACGAGACGATGGACCCGGCGCTTAAGGCGTTCTACGAGTACCACTCGGCGTTGATGGAGCCGTGGGACGGCCCTGCCGTCATCGCCTTCACCGACGGTGCGGCGATCGGCGCGGTGCTGGATCGCAACGGTCTGCGTCCGTCGCGCTACTGCGTCACGCGCGACGGTCTCGTGGTGATGGCGTCGGAAGCCGGCGTGCTCGATCTGGCGCCCGAAGAAATCGTCCTGAAGGAGCGGCTGCATCCGGGACGGATCTTCCTGGTCGATACGGTGCGGGGCCGGATCGTCTCCGACGAAGAGATCAAGCACGAGCTGGCCTCGGCGCATCCCTACGCCGAATGGCTGCGCGACAACCTGGTCGACATCAACGATCTGCCGGCGCCGCCCTACCTGCCGGGCCCAGGCCCGGAGACGGTCGCTCGCCGGCAGCGGATGTTCGGCTACACCGATGAGGATCTGCAGCTGCTGATCGCGCCGATGGCGCTCACGGGCGAGGAGCCGATCGGCTCGATGGGAAGCGACGCCGCGCTTGCGGTGCTGTCGGATCGTCCGCGCCTGCTGTACGACTATTTCAAGCAGACCTTCGCCCAGGTCACGAATCCGCCGCTCGACGCGATCCGGGAGCACCTTGTCACCGCGATGTCGTCGACCATCGGGCCGGAGGGCAATCTGCTCGATCCGCGTCCCGACTCCTGCCGCCAGATCAAGATCGAGTATCCGGTCATCGACAACGATCAGCTCGCCCGGCTGCGCCACGTCTACCTGCCGGCGTTCCGCTCGATCACGATTCCGGCCGTGTTCGATCCGCGGCGCGGCGGGACGGGCCTCGAACGGGCGCTCGACGAGATGAAGCGCCGAGCCGGCGACGCCGTCGAGGCGGGCTACACGATCGTCATTCTCTCGGATCGCGCCGCCGATCGCGACCTGGCGCCGATGCCCAGCCTGCTGGCGACCGCCGCCGTCCATCATCATCTGGTGCGCATGGGGATGCGCACGCGCTGCGGACTGGTCGTCGAGTCCGGCGACGCGCGCGAAGTCCATCACTGCGCGCTCCTGCTCGGATACGGCGCCGGCGTCGTCAATCCGTACGTGGCGTTCGAGACGATCGCCGATCTGATCCGGGAAGGCGATCTCCGCGGCATCGCGTACCCGGCCGCCGTGGAGCATTACATTCACGCGCTGAACAAAGGCATCCTCAAGGTGATGTCCAAGATGGGGATCTCGACGCTGCAGAGCTACTGCGGCGCCCAGATATTCGAGGCGATCGGCCTCGACGGACGGCTGATCGCGAAGCATTTCACCGGCACGCCGTCCCGCATCGGCGGCCTCGGTCTCGAGGAGATTGCGCGCGAGACCATCGAACGGCATCGGCGCGCGTATGCGCTGCGCGGCACCGACAGCGCAGCGCCGGCGGTTGGCGGGGAGTATCAATGGCGGCGCGGCGCCGAGCATCACCTGTTCACGCCGGAAACCGTGTTCAAGCTCCAGCACGCGACACGTTCCGGCCAGTACGCCGTCTTCAAGGAGTACACCAGCCTCGTGGACGACCAGTCGCGCCGCCTGGCTACCCTCCGTGGCCTTCTGGAACTGCAGCCGGCATCCACGCCGGTCCCGCTCGACGAAGTCGAGCCGGTCGATCGGATCGTGACGCGCTTCGCGACGGGCGCGATGTCGTACGGGTCGATCAGCGAAGAGGCGCACACGACCCTGGCGGTCGCGATGAATCGCCTCGGCGCGAAGTCGAACACAGGGGAAGGCGGCGAGGATCCGGCGCGCTACCGGCGCGAGGCGAACGGCGACTGGCGCCGGAGCGCGGTGAAGCAGGTCGCCTCCGGACGTTTTGGCGTCACGAGCGAGTATCTGGTCAACGCCGATGAAATCCAGATCAAGATGGCCCAGGGCGCCAAGCCCGGCGAGGGCGGCCAGCTGCCAGGCTCGAAGGTGTACCCGTGGATTGCGAAGGTCCGCTATGCGACGCCCGGCGTCGGATTGATCTCGCCGCCGCCGCATCACGACATCTATTCGATCGAGGACCTGGCGCAGCTCGTTTACGACCTGAAGAACGCCAACCCGCGCGCCCGCATCTCGGTGAAGCTCGTCTCCGTTGCCGGCGTCGGCACGATCGCCGCCGGTGTGGCGAAGGCGCACGCCGATGCCGTCCTGATCTCCGGCCACGATGGGGGAACCGGCGCGGCTCCGCTGACGAGCATCAAGCACGCGGGTATCCCATGGGAGCTCGGGCTGGCAGAGACGCAGCAGGTGCTGCGCCTCAACGGGCTGCGCGGGCGCATGGTCGTGCAGGTCGACGGCCAGCTCAAGACCGGCCGCGACGTCGTCATCGCGGCGCTGCTCGGGGCCGAGGAATTCGGCTTTGCCACGGCGCCGCTGGTCGTCTCCGGCTGCGTCATGATGCGCGTCTGCCATCTCAATACCTGTCCGGTCGGGATTGCGACTCAGGACCCCGCCCTCCGCAAGCGATTCACGGGCAAACCCGAGTTCGTCGTCAACTTCTTCCGCTTCATCGCGGAGCAAGTGCGCGAGCACATGGCGGCCCTCGGGTTCAGGACGATGGACGAGATGATCGGAATGGTCGATCGCCTGAACGTGCGTCCGGCGATCGATCACTGGAAGGCGCGAGGGCTCGATTACAGCAGCATGCTGAAACACGTCGTCTCGCGCTCGCCGCGACGGCGCGTCGAGGCGCAGGACCATCAGCTCGACCGCGCGTTCGATCGCGATCTCATCGACGAGTGCCGCGACGCGATCCTCGATGGGCAGCCGATCGCCGTCGAGCGGCGCGTCCGTAACGTCGATCGGGCGATCGGAACGATGCTCGGATCGGAAGTGACGCGCCGATGGGGAGGCCAGGGGCTTCCCGACGACACCATCCGCGTGAGCTGCGTCGGATCGGCCGGGCAGAGCTTCGGCGCGTTCGTGCCGCGCGGAATCACGCTGCGTCTCGAAGGTGAGGCGAATGACTACGTAGGCAAAGGGTTGTCGGGCGGGCGTCTCGTCCTGGTTCCGCCGAGGGCGGCGCGCTTCCTCGCGGAAGAGAACGTCATCGCCGGGAACGTCGTCCTGTACGGCGCGACGAGCGGCGAAGCGTACGTTCGCGGAATTGCCGGTGAGCGCTTTGCCGTCAGGAACAGCGGCGCAACGGCCGTCGTCGAGGGGGTCGGCGACCACGGCTGCGAGTACATGACCGGCGGCCGCGTCGTCGTGCTGGGGAAGACGGGCAGGAACTTCGCCGCGGGCATGAGCGGCGGCATCGCGTATGTGCTCGACCCGTCCGGCTCGTTCGTGGCTCGGTGCAACAGGGAGCTGGTCGATCTCGATCCGCTTGCCGAAGAGGACGAAGCGGAACTCCGCGTCCTGCTCGAGACGCACGCCTCGTTGACGGGAAGCACGGTGGCGGAAGCGGTCATTGACGGCTGGCGCCGAACGGCCCGATCGTTCGTGAAGGTTGCGCCGCGCGATTTCAAGCGTGCGGTGCGCGCCGCCGCGGCCGCGGGCCCGGCGGTGTCGTCGCTCGCCTACGCGCCGGTGGCACATGGGTAAGCCGACGGGCTTTCTCGAAGTCGCGCGCCAGAAGCCGCCCGCGCGGCCGGTTTCGGAGCGGCTGCGCGACTGGCGCGAAGTCTACCTGCCATACGAGGAGCAGACGCTTCGGGACCAGTCGTCGCGATGCATGGACTGCGGGATTCCGTTCTGCCATCAGGGCTGTCCGCTCGGCAATCTCATTCCCGCCTGGAACGACCTCGTGTATCGCGGCCAGTGGCGCGCGGCGAGCGAGCGCCTGCACGCGACCAATAACTTTCCGGAGTTCACCGGACGGCTGTGCCCGGCGCCGTGTGAGGCGTCATGCGTGCTCGGCCTCGCCGACGCGCCCGTCACCATCAAGGGCACCGAAGCCGCGATCGTGGATCGCGGCTTCGAGGAAGGATGGATCGGATCGCGTCCGCCGCGCGCGCGCACCGGCAGACATGTGGCCGTTGTCGGATCGGGTCCGTCCGGCCTTGCCGCAGCCGATCAGCTGAATCGCGCCGGCCACACGATTACGGTCTTCGAGCGCTCGGATCGCATCGGCGGTCTGCTGCGCTACGGGATTCCCGAGTTCAAGCTCGAGAAGCGGCTGCTGGAGCGCCGTATCGGCCTCATGCACGCGGAAGGCGTCGTGTTCCGAACCCGCTGCCACGTCGGCATCGATGTGACGGCGGACGATCTGCTGACGGACTTCGACGCCGTCGTGCTCGCCGGCGGCGCGACGCTGCCGCGCGATCTCCGCGTGCCCGGACGCGATCTGCAGGGCATCCACTTCGCGATGGAGTACCTGACGGCGCAGAACCGGCGCTGCGAGGGGGACGAGCTGTCGCCGGCCGAAAGCATCACCGCCGAGGGGAAGCAGGTCGTGATCATCGGCGGCGGCGACACCGGCGCCGACTGCCTCGGCACCGCGCTTCGGCAGCATGCCGCGGCGGTGCGGCAGCTCGAGCTGCTTCCGCGCCCGCCGGACAGCCGCGGTCCCGACAATCCGTGGCCCGAATGGCCGCAGATCTTCCGCGTGTCGACCGCGCACGAAGAAGGGGGCGAGCGTCTCTATGCCGTATCGACGGAACGTTTCCTCGGCAACCCGTCGGGTCAGGTGACAGCGCTCCAGGCCGTCCGTGTCGAGCGGCGCACGATCGACGGCCGGCAGCGGTTCGAGCCCGTGCCCGATTCGCGCTTCGAGCTCCCGGCCGATCTGGTTCTGCTCGCGATGGGATTCGCCGGGCCGGAGCGATCGGGGATGCTGGAGCAGTTCGGCGTCCGGATGACCGAGCGCGGCAGTGTCTGGCGGGACGCCTCCTGGATGACCAACGTGCCGGGCGTCTTCGCGGCGGGCGATATGCAGCGGGGCCAGTCGCTGATCGTATGGGCCATCGCGGACGGCCGGAGCTGCGCCCGTGGTGTGGACGAGTACCTCATGGGCCATTCAGATCTGCCGGCGCCATCGTAGGGCGGTTCGCGAACCGCCCCTACGACGTCAGCTGCGCGGCGAGCTGGTGCAGGAACAATCCGACGTCGGTAACGATGCCGATCGTCTGGGAAGAGCCGCGATCGGCGAGCTTCGTGACGACCGCCGGATTGATATCGACGCAGACAACCGGAACCCAGGCAGGAAGCATGTTTCCGACCCCGATGCCATGAAGCATTGTCGACAGCACGATCACCACTCCCGCGCCCTCGAGCGCCGCCGCGTACCGATCCTGCGCCTCGACGATGTCCGTCACCGTGTCGGCGATCGGGCCGTCGTCGCGGACGCTGCCCGCGAGGACGAACGGTACGCCGGCGCGCACGCATTCGAACATCACCCCGGTTGTCAGCACGCCCGCATCCACGGCGGCCTGGATGCCGCCGGCCCGATTGAGCGCGTTGATGGCGCGCATGTGATGGCGATGCCCGCCCGAAACGGGCGCGCCCGCCTCGAGATCGACGCCCAGCGATGTGCCGAACAGCACCTGCTCCGCGTCGTGCACCGCGAGCGCATTGCCGGCGAGGAGCACGTTCACGAAACCAGCGCGAATCAGCGCGGCGAAATATCCGGCGCCGCCCGTGTGCACCACGACCGGTCCGGCGACGAACACGATGCGGCGCCCCGACGCTCTCACCTCGCGCATGATCCGCGCGACACGCGTGACGCTGACCTCGACGCGGCGCTCGGACGACACGTCGTTCGACATGAACGTGAAGGCCGCCCGGTCCCGGTCGCGGAATTCAGGCGTCACGCGAATGCCCGCAAGCCCGCAAACGACGCGATCGCCGGCGTGGATGTCGCGGAGCTTCCGGCACGCGGCCCGTCCGGCGGTGACAACAATGGCGGCGTCCATCCGCTGGCGTTCCACGGTCAGCCACTGACCGTCGAGACGCACTTGCGTCCGCTGGTTCGTCGTCGAATAGAAGTCATCGGGCGCGCAGCCGTCCCGATCCGCGTCGCGAACCTGCGCATCGTGCTCGGCCGCGGCGTGACAGCCGAGCGGAATCAGCGCTTCGAGCAGCTCGCCGAGCGCCGGCCGATCTGGGGCGGATATCTTCAGGGTCAGCCGCGAGAATTCGTCGTTCGTGCGGCCGATCTCGAAGGCGAGGACTTCGAACGCGCCGCCGCGCTCGATGACCGTGTCGAAGATGCGCGTCAGCAGTTGGGAGTCGATGAGGTGGCCTTCGGCGGCGACGACGGCGGACGGTTCAGCGAGCGGGGCCATGAGGTTCGCGCGATTATAGAAGGACATGCCGGACCGCCGCGAGGCCACGATGCTGGCTGAAGATTCGCACAAGCCGCTGCGAGACGACGTCAGGCTGCTGGGCGAGCTGCTGGGCGAGACGCTGATCCGGCAGGAAGGGGAGGATCTGTACCAGCGCGTCGAACGCGTTCGCGGCTGCGCCAAGCGCGCGCGGCGCCGCGCGGGGGACGGCGACGGCGAGGCGTTCTGCGATCTGGCTGGGGAGCTCGCGGCGATGCCGCTCGAGGCGACCGTCCCTGTCGCCAGGGCGTTCGCGCAATTTCTCCATCTGGCGAACGTCGCGGAGCAGCACCACCGGATCCGCCGCCGGCGCGCGTATCAGCTCAATCCCGCCGCGCGACCGCAGCCGGGCTCCCTCGCGGAAACGCTGCCGCGGCTCGCCGCGACGGTCACGCCGGCACGGCTGCGGGAGGCAATCCTCGCTTTGCGCGTCGAGCTGGTGATGACCGCGCATCCGACCGAGATGATGCGGCGCACGCTCCAGCGCAAATACAACGCGATCGCCGATGCGCTCGCCGTGCTCGACCGGTTCGATCTGACGCCGGACGAGCGTCAGTCGGCGATCGAGACGCTCCGGCGCGAGATTACCGCGGCGTGGGAAACCGAGGAGATCCGCCGCGATCGTCCGTCGCCGCTCGACGAGGTTCGCTCCGCGTTCGCGGTGTTCGAGCACACGCTGTGGAACGCCGTCCCCGAGTACCTCCGCTCGCTCGATCGGACGCTAACGTCGCTGGCGGGGAGCGGACTCCCGCTGGACACCGCGCCCGTGCGATTTGGATCGTGGATAGGCGGGGACCGCGATGGAAACCCGGCGATTACGCCGGAGGTCACGCGCCGCGCCTGCCTTGGATCCCGATGGATCGCCTTGACGATGTACGCGCGCGACGTGGGGGCGCTGGGTGAAGAGCTGTCGATGTCGGAGGCGAGCGCGGCGCTGCTGGCGTTCACGCGCGGCGCGTCGGAGCCGTACCGCGCGCTCCTCCGGCAGGTCCAGCGGCATCTCGAGTCCACCCGGCGCGCGATCGAAGAGCAGTTGTCGACGCGGCCCGGCGCCCGCGGCGGTGCGCGCGCGGAGGAAGTCTACCGGACCGCGGCCGATCTGGAACGGCCTCTGCGTCTGTGCTTCGACTCCCTGCGCGAGACCGGCAACAGCCTGATCGCCGACGGTCTGCTGACCGACGTGCTCAGACGGCTGTCGTGTTTCGGTCTCACCCTCGCGCGGCTCGACATCCGGCAGGACGCGCAGCGCCATACGGAAGCGATCGATCTCATCGCGCGGCATGCCGGCCGCCCTGGATATGCCGCCGGCGCGGAATCGGCCCGCATCGAGTTCCTGGTCTCGGCGTTGTCCGGCGACGGACCGCTCGGGCGCGGCGCGCTGCCGTACAACCCGCGGACTGCCGACGTCTTTCAGACGTTCGACGCGATCGCCGCCATTCCCCCCGATTCGCTCGGTGCCTACGTCGTTACGATGGCGGCCGAGCCGTCGGACGTCCTCGCCGTCGAGTACCTGCAGCGGAGGTCCGGGGTCACCCCGCCGCTGCGCGTCGTGCCGCTGTTCGAGACCGCTCGCGATCTTCGCGCGGCCGGTGACGTCGTCGATCGTCTGCTGTCCATTCCGTGGTATCGCGCGCGCGTGACGGCCGCCGGCAATCGCCAGGAAGTGATGGTCGGCTACTCCGACTCCTCCAAGGAAATCGGGCGCGTCGCGGCCGCCTGGGAGCTTTACAAGGCGCAGGAAGCGATCGTCGCCGCGTGCCGCAGACACGGCGCGGCGGTGACCCTCTTTCACGGCCGCGGCGGGAGCGTCGGCCGCGGCGGCGGCCCAACCTATCTCGCGATTCAGTCCCAACCGGCCGGATCGGTCGACGGAACGCTGCGCGTCACCGAGCAGGGCGAAATGATTCAGGCGAACTTCGGGCTTCCGGCAATCGCGATCCGGACGCTCGAAGTGTACACGTCGGCCACGCTGGATGCCGCACTGTCGACGCCTCCTCCGGTGAACCGGGAGTGGCGCGAGACGATGGAGCGGGTGGCCGGCGCCGCGGAGAGGAGTTACCGAAGCGTGGTGTACGAAGACCCGCGATTCATGCCGTACTTCCGCGCGGTAACGCCCGAGGCGGCGCTCGACGGCCTCCATATCGGCAGCCGTCCCGCGCGGCGCGGAGGCGAGGGCTTGAGCGGGCTGCGCGCGATCCCGTGGCAGTTCGCGTGGATGCAGACCCGTCTGCTCCTGGCGTCATGGCTGGGCGCGGAGGAACTGGACGGCCGCGACGTGAGCGGGGAGGATCGTGCGGCGCTCCGCGAAATGTATCTGCACTGGCCGTTCTTTCGATCCCTGATCGACCTGCTGCAGATGACGCTGGGCAAGGCCGATCCGGGGATTGCGGCGCAGTACGATCAGCACCTGGCTCCGCCGGAGCTTCAGCCGTTCGGCGCGTCGCTGCGCGCGCGCCTGGATCGGGCGGCCTCCGCGGTGCTGGCGATCACGGGCCATGGTGAGCTGCTGGCCGACAACGAGGTGCTGCGGCGTTCGATCGAGGTCCGCAACCCGTACGTGGATCCGATCAATCTGGTGCAGGTCGAGCTGCTGCGGAGGCTCCGGCGCCTCTGCGATCGCCGCGACGAGGCGCGCGCGATCGAGGTGCTCGAGAAGGCGCTCCGGGTCACCATCAGCGGCATCGCCGCCGGCATGCGGAACACGGGATAGGCCGGATGTCGTTACTGAGCGGTGCGCATCCGTCCCCCGAAGGCCGCGTCGATGTCGGCGCCGGCCGTCAGACCGGAGAGATCCGGAAGCTCACGTCGCTCCTGGAGGTCAGCCAGGCGCTCGCCGACGCGACGAACTTCAAGGCATCGCTCCATCGCGTGCTCGAGATTCTCGAGAAGTCGCACGATGCCGTCCGAAGCGCCGTGGCGCTCGAATCCCGCGAGCACTCGCCGCTCGAGACGGTCGCCGCGATGGGCGCGCGCGATCGGACATGGCCCGCCGGCGTCGCCGCCGGCGCCCTCCCGCGTCAAGTGTTGGCGACCGGGCGTCCGGTCGTGGTGCCGCGCGCGAGCCGGGAGCCTGCGCTCGGCGAGCGGCGTCCTGGCGAAGACGAGCGGACGTTCGTCTGCGTGCCGCTGCTGCTGAATCGGCGCGCAGCGGGGGTCCTCTGCCTGGAGCTGCGCTTCAAGGCGGAGCGCGACTACGAACGCACCGGCAAGTTCCTCGGCGTCGTCGCCTCGATGATCGCGCATGCGATCAAGGTCCAGCGCCTGCTCGAGGCCGAACGCGAGCGGCTCGTGCAGGAAAACGTCCGGCTGCAGGGAGAGCTGCGCGAGCGCTACGACTTTTCGCACATCCTCGGCACGAGCCGCGCGATGCACGCCGTGTGCGAGCAGATGATGCAGGTCGCGCGCACGAACACGACCGTCCTGATCCGCGGCGAGTCGGGCACCGGGAAGGAGCTGATCGCGCAGGCGATCCATTACAACTCCCAGCGATCCGCGAAGCCGTTCGTGAAAGTGAGCTGCGCGGCGCTGCCCGACACGCTGATCGAGTCGGAGCTGTTCGGCTATGAGAAGGGCGCCTTCACCGGGGCGGCCGCGCGGAAGCAGGGGCGCTTCGAGCGCGCCGACGGCGGCACCCTCTTCCTGGACGAAATTGGAGACGTCAATCCCTCGATTCAGGTCAAGCTGCTCCGGGTGCTGCAGGAGCGCGAGTTCGAGCGACTGGGCGGCGTCGAGCCGGTGAAGGTCAACGTGCGCCTGATCGCCGCCACGAACAAGCACCTCGAGGACGCCATCGCGGCGGGCGCGTTCCGCGAGGACCTGCTGTATCGGCTCAACGTCTTCACGATCTTCGTGCCGCCGCTCCGCGAGCGCAAGACCGACGTCCTGCTGCTCGCCGATCACTTTCTGGAGCGGCTGGCCGCCGATCATCGCAAGCGAATCCGCCGCATCGCCACGCCCGCCATCGACATGCTGATGGCCTATCACTGGCCTGGAAACGTCCGCGAGCTCCAGAACGTGATGGAGCGCGCCGTGCTCGTCTGCGACGGCGACGTCGTCCACGCCCATCATCTGCCGCCGACGCTGCAGATGGCCGATACCGGCGACGCGTCCGCGACGCTCTCGCTCAGCGGGTCGCTCGCCGCGTTCGAGAAGGACATCATTCAGGACGCGTTGAAGATGGCGAGGGGGAATCGCGCGAAGGCCGCGCGCCTCCTTCACGCGACGTCGCGCATCGTCAATTACAAGATTCGCAAGTACCGGATCGACTGGCGCCGGTTCCAATAGCTTTTGGTCATGGGACGCATGACGGCATCGCATGAGCCGAACGTGTATACTGCGCGCGTGACGCACCGCGCGCCGGTCACTACCACGACGAACAATCCGCGAATTCGCCAGCAGCGGATTCGCGGAGCCGGTGGTGTGTGCATCACATGATCTGAAGCGTTCCTGGAATCAGCGCACGATGCAACCCGCCGGAAGCGTTCTTCCGGCGGGTTTTTTCTTTTCTGGAGAAGCGTGATGCGTGTTCTGAAATTCGGCGGCACCTCGGTGGCTGACGCGGAGGCAATCGCGGGCGTCGTCTCGATCGTCGGCGCGCGCCCGGGCGCGCGGGTGGTGGTGGTATCGGCGCTTGCCGGCGCCACCGATGCGCTGCTGGCCATTGCGCACCTGGCCGCGAAAGACGCCGTTGCGGCGATGGGGGAGCTGCACGACCTTGCTCGGCGGCACCGCGAGACGATGACGCGCGTGCGGACGCTGTATCCCCGCCAAGTCCTCGATGCCGCGATCGAAGGCATCGCCCGCGGCGCCGCGCAGACGGTTCACGCGATCGCGGCGGCGGGTCAGCCGTCGCCGGCGCTGGTGGACAAGCTGATCGCGAGCGGCGAGCTGTGGAGCAGCCGGCTCCTGGCGGCTTTTCTCGCGGATGCCGGCGTTCCCGCCCAATGGATCGACGCGCGGCACATCGTCCGTACCGACGCGCGGCACCGCGCCGCGCTGCCGGATCTCGAGGCGACCGACAAGGCGGTCGGCCGCCTCGTCCGGCCGGCGCTCGCCGTCGATCGCGTGGTCGTGACGGCCGGCTTCATCGGATCGGCGCCGGACGGATCGACGACCACGCTGGGACGCGGGGGCTCGGACTATTCGGCGGCGGTGATCGGCGCCTGCCTCATGGCGGACGAAATCGAGATCTGGACGGACGTCGACGGCGTGCTGTCGGCGGATCCTCGAGTCGTGTCCGGAGCGCGCGTGCTGCCGGCGTTGTCCTACGAAGACGCCGAGACGCTCGCGCGGTTCGGGGCAAAAGTGCTCCACCCGAGGACCATCGAGCCGGCGGCCGCCCGCGAGATCCCCGTCATCGTGCGCAATTCGCGCAGGCCCGAGGAGCCCGGGACCCGTATCGATGCGTCCGGCGCCGGCGACGGGCGGTCGGCCGCGGTGACCTCGCGCGCGGGCGTCAGCCTCGTCGAGATCACCGCCAGGGACCGGCCGCCGGACGGATCGTTCGCGGCGCGCGCGCTGCAGTCGCTCGCCGACGCCAACATCAGCCTCGTCGTCGGCGAGATCCACCGCGATCGGCTGGTGGTGGCGATCGATCAGGCTTTCGATCTCACGGCGTTCCGTGCGCGCGTCGCCGCGTTCGCGCAGGTGCAGATGCGGGACGGACTTGCCGCCGTCTGCGCCGTTGGCGACCGGCTCGCGAGCGAGCCCGGCCTCGTCATGGGCGCGTTCGCGGTCCTCGACGAAGGGCCGGTTCATCTCGTCTCGCGGCCGAGCGGATCCGCCGCGTTCGCGGTGATTGTCGACGATTGCGACGCCCACAAGCTCGTCGCGCGACTCCACGATCGATTCGCCGGAGAGGCCCTGGCGGCCGGGCCGCCGCTCCCATGACGATCGGCCATCGTGTGAGCTTTCATGCGGAGCTGCGCTGCGCATCGGGGTGTGAAGGCGCGCACGCCCTCGACAGCGCCGTCTATCGCTGTCCGCGGTGTGCCGATCTCTTCGAGGTCGTCCATGACATGGATGCCCTTCGCGATCGGACGCCGGATGACTGGAAGAGCCTGTTCGACGCGCGGTATCGGCGCTGCGCGCCGCCCTACGGCTCCGGCGTGTGGGGAAAGAAGGAATGGGTGGCTCCCTCGATTCGCGACGAGAACATCGTCTCGATGGGCGAAGGCGGCACACATCTGCTGCGAGCGGATCGATTGGCCTCCGAAATCGGCGTCGGCGAGCTCTGGGTGAAGCAGTGCGGCAACTCGCACACCGGTTCGTTCAAGGATCTCGGCATGACCGTGCTCGTCTCGGCCGTGCGACAGATGATGGCCGACGGGCGAAGCATCCGCGCAGTCGGATGCGCATCCACCGGTGATACTTCCGCGTCGCTCGCCGCGTACGCGGCCGCGGCCGGCATCCCGGCCATCGTCGTGCTGCCGCGCGGGCAGGTGACGGCGGCGCAGCTCGCACAGCCGCTGGCGAACGGCGCCACGGTCCTCGCCCTCGAGACCGATTTCGATGGGTGCATGGCGATCGTCGCGCGCCTCGCGCGCGAGGAAGGCGTTTACCTCGCGAACTCCATGAACAGCCTGCGTCTCGAAGGCCAGAAGACGACGGCGATCGAGATCGCGCAGCAGTGCGACTGGGAGGCGCCCGACGTCGTCGTCGTGCCCGGCGGAAATCTCGGAAACGTGAGCGCGCTGCACGCCGGCTTCGAGATGATGCGGACGCTCGGCCTGACCGCGCGCATGCCGAGGCTGGTGGTCGCGCAGGCTGCAGCGGCGAATCCGCTGTACCGGGCGTATCGATCGGGATGGCGGTTCGAGCCGATTTCCGCCCGGCCGACCTACGCCTCGGCGATCCGCATCGGCAATCCCGTGTCGGTGCGAAAGGCCATCCGGGCGCTGCAGCGCTGCGACGGAATCGTGGAGCAGGCGAGCGAGGCCGAACTGGCTGACGCTGCGGCACGTGCGGATCGTGCGGGAATGTTCAATTGCCCGCACACCGGTGTTGCGCTCGCCGCCGCCGCCAGGCTCGCCGCGCGCGGCGAGATCGGCCGCACGGATCGCGTCGTCGTGCTCTCGACCGCGAGCGGCCTCAAATTCATCGAATTCAAGACGACGTCGGCCAGGAACGCGCCCGTCGATCTTCCGAACGATTACGACTCGGTCCGCCGCGCGCTGGAGGGCGCCATGCCGTCGTGAGCGCGCACGTGATCCGCGTACCCGCGTCGATCGGCAACCTCGGGCCCGGCTTCGACACGCTCGGCCTTGCGGTCGCGCTCTATCTGCGCGTGACCGTTCGCCGCCGGATCCCGGACGGCCGCGGGCGGCTCGTGACCCGCTTCGTGGACGGCCGACCGCCGGCGCGCGACGGCATCGCCCGGGCCTTCCGCGTGTGGCCGCTGCGCGTTCCCGATCCGCCATCGCTCGAAGTGGACGTCGAGAGCCAAATCCCGGGCGGGGCGGGCCTGGGCAGCAGCGCCGCGGCGACGATCGCCGGGCTGCGGCTGCGCGAGCTGTGCGACGGCGCGAGATCCGCCGAGGAGGTGCTGAGCGCCGCGTGCCGGCTCGAGCGCCATCCCGACAACGCGGCGGCCGCACTGTTCGGCGGACTGACGAGCAGCAGCGTGGGCGAGGACGGGCGCGTCACGGTGGCACGATGGCGTTGGCCCGCGATCTGGCGCCTCGTCATCGCCACGCCGGACGTCGAGCTGCCGACCGTCGCGTCGAGACGCGTCATCCCGCGGAAGATTCCGTTGCAGGATGTCGTGTTCAACCTCCAGCGGCTGGCCGGTCTGCTTCACGCAATCGAGCGGCGCGATGTGTCCCGGATGGCGGCGACATTCGAGGATCGCTGCCATCAGCCGTACCGGGAGCCGCTGGTGCCCGTCCTCCGCCGCGCGCTCGCGCTGAAGCATCCCGACATTCTCGGCGTGTGCCTGAGCGGAGCGGGCCCGTCCCTCGTCGCCTTCGTCCGCCGTAATCCAGCGAGCGTCGCGCGCGCGCTGGAGGCGCTATATCGGCGCGAGCGCGTCCCGTGCACCGTCCGCACGCACGGCGTCCATCAATAGCCCCTGGAACATTTCCGCTTGACAGTTCGTCCAAGCCGGATGCACAGTAACACTGTGCTATATCAGTAGCACAGTTGAGACAGAGATGCTGTTCCGGCCCAACCCGTCGCTTGGCGTCCCCATCTACCTCCAGTTGATGGAGCAGGTGAAACACGCCATCGAAACCGGCGCGCTGCGGCCGGGGGAGCAGCTTCCGGGGATCCGGCCGCTGGCGGAGGAGCTCGTGATCAATCCCAACACCGTCGCCAAGGCGTATCGCGAGCTCGAACACGAAGGCCTCATCGAGCTGCGTCACGGGGCCGGCGCCTTCGTTGCCGCGACCGCGCGCGCGAGGAAGGCGACCGACAGCCTCCGCGCCGGACAGACGATCGTGTCGGCGGCGATCGAGAAGCTGCGCGGGCGCGGGCTGGGCGACGACGAGATCAGGCGGCTGTTCGAAGCCGAGCTCGCCGGCCTGCGGCAGACGGGAGGCCGCAATGGCTGACGTGGCCGCGATTGAAATGATCGGTCTGCGGAAGACCTATGGATCCACGGAAGCGGTCTGTGGGCTGGCCCTGCAGGTGCCGAAGGGTTCGATCTACGGCTTCCTCGGACGCAACGGCGCCGGCAAGACGACGACGATCAAGATGCTGCTTGGGATGGTGGCGCCGACCGCGGGGGACGCGCGCGTGTTCGGGCTGTCGATCCGGGATCGCGAAGCGAGCGTCGAGATTCGCCGCCGGACCGGATTCGTCAGCGAGGAAAAGGATCTCTACGACTACATGACGGTCGCCGAGATCGTCGCCTTCACCGCCGCGTTCTATCCGCGCTGGCGCCGGGATCTGGCACAGAAGTATCTCCGCTCGTTCGAGCTGCCGCCGGATCGAAAGGTCAAAGCGCTCTCGCGCGGCATGCGCACGAAGCTCGCGCTCCTGCTCGCGCTCAGCCGCGGGGCCGAGGCGCTGGTCCTCGACGAGCCGACGTCCGGCCTCGATCCGGCTATGACGGAAGAGGTCCTCCAGGCGATCGTCGCCCACGTCGCGGAGGAGGAGCTGACAGTGTTCTTCTCGTCGCATCAGATCGGCGAAGTGGATCAGATCGCGGACCGCGTGGCGATCGTCGATCGCGGCCGCACGGTCGTGGCCGGAGCGCTGGAAGACCTGCGCGAGCGCTATCGCCGCATTCAGCTCGTTTTCGACGGCGAGGCGCCGGATCCCGTCTTCCGCACGCCCGGCGTCGTTCGCACGCACCGCCGGGGACGCGTGCTCACCGTCCTGGCGAGCGACGCCGCGGACCGGATCGTGGAGGAGACGCGCGCGCTGCGCCCGGTGTCGGTCGACGTCCTGCCCGTCACGCTGAAAGAGATCTTCCTCGAAACCGTGGCCGCGGAGGAGTGACATGCTCTGGTACAAGGCCTGGCTCGAAACCCGCTGGCGCTTTCTGATCGGACTGGCGCTTCTCGTGTGCGCCGCCGCGGGCGTCGTCTTCTCCTACCCCAAGGTCGTCAAGCTGCTCGCCATGGTGCCGACCGTCGACGTGGGCGGCGAGCTGGGTCGTCGAATCAGGGAAGGGACCGAGCTGGCTCGCACGTATCGCGGCTACGCCTGGTCGCAGTGGTTCAACCAGCAGTTGTCGAACACCTGGACGCTGTTTGCCGTGCTGATTGGCAGCGGTGGGCTGCTGACGCAGTCGTCGGGCGGAGCGGCGCTCTTCACGCTGTCGCTGCCGGTCTCCCGCGACCGTGTGCTGGCGACGCGCGCGGCGCTCGGCCTTGGGGAAGTCCTGATTCTCGCCGTTGTCCCGTCGCTGCTGATTCCCGCGTTGTCGCCGGCGGTCGGGGAGCGGTTCTCCGTCGGCGACGCGCTGGTCTTCAGCGCGTGCATGTTTCTCGCGGGCGCCGTGTTCTTCAGTCTCGCCGTGCTGCTCTCGACCGTGTTCGCGGATGTGTGGCGGCCGCTGCTGATTTCGATCGCGGCGGCCATCGCGCTCGGGATCGCCGAGGAGGTGTTTCGCGACGCGTGGCCGCTCGGCATTTTCCGCGCGATGAGCGGCGAGCGCTACTTCCACGGCGGCGGCCTGCCGGCGGGAGGCATTCTGCTGAGCGTGACGGCGTCTGTGGCCATGCTCTATGCGGCCGCGATGAACAACCGCCGCCGGGATTTTTGAGGGGAGGGCCGTATGTCTCTTGCATGGTTCCTGTTGTGGATCGTCTCGTTCGGCTCGCAGATCGCCGTCGGTCCGTCCGGCCACTGGGAAGGCACGATCCAGGCGCCGGGAATGGAAATCCGGATCGAGGTCGATATCACGCGCAACCGGGGCGGATCGCTCGAGGGCACGCTGACCAATCCTTCGCGTCATATCAAGGCGCTTCCGTTCGCCAAAGTCACGCTCGACGGCGCGTCCATCAGCTTCTACGCCAGAGACGACCAGGGCTTCACCGGAGTCCTCTCGACCGACGGCCGATTGATCACCGGAGATTTCAGCGGGCCCGACTTCTCGATCCCGTTCAGTCTGACGCGGACAGGCGACGCGAAGGTCGAGCCTCCGGCGCCGAAAAGCGCGCGGATCGGCAAGGAACTGGAAGGCGCGTGGACGGGCACGCTGGACGACAACGGCATCTCGTCCAGGCTCGTGCTGACGCTGGCCAATCAGCCGGATGGCAGCGGAGCCGGCGCCATCGTGATGCCTGACATGGGCAATCTGAGGATTCCGATCGTCGCCATTACGCAGAAGGCGTCGCGCGTCACCTTCGATCTGAAGGCCTTCGGCACGTCGTTCGCCGGCGCGCTGAACGCCGCGGGGACCGAACTGGCCGGCACCTATACCAACGCGCAGGGCACGGCCGTCCCGCTGACGTTTCGTCGCGCCGCGCAGTAAAATACCGACACTGTCATGCCCGTCGCGCGTCATGTGAGCCCAAGTCCCGGCGACGTCGTGCTGCTCGTCGGCACGATGAAGGGAGCGTTCATCCTGCGCGCCGACCCGCGCCGGCGCGACTGGGAAGTCGGCGGTCCGTACTTTCCAGGCAGCGCCGTGTATGCGACCGCCTACGATCGGCGCGCCGGCCGTCACCGGATCTGGGCCGGTCCGAACAGCATGCACTGGGGCGGGATGCTCCAATCGACCGACGACTTCGGCCAGACCTGGACGAATCCGGTCACCGCGAACGTCAAGTTCCCTCAGGACACCGGCGCCGCGCTGAAACAGATCTGGCAGATCGCCCCCGGCCGCGACGAGCGGCCGGATACGCTCTACTGCGGGGTCGAGCCCGCCGCGCTCTTCGTCTCGCACGATGCCGGCGACACCTGGAGGCTCGTGGAGGGACTCTGGAATCACGCGCAGCGGCCGTTGTGGCAGCCGGGCGGCGGTGGTCTCTGCCTGCACACGATCCTGCTCGATCCGGAACAACCCGCGCGCATCCGCGTCGCCATCTCGACGGCCGGCATGTATGTCACCGAGGACGACGGATCGACGTGGCGCCCGTCCAACAAGGGCGTGCGCGCCGAGTTTCTTCCCGACAAGTATCCCGAGTTCGGACAGTGCGTGCACAAGGTGGTGCAGGCGCAGCGACGCCCGGATCGGATGTTCCTGCAGAACCACTGGGGCCTGTATCGCAGCGACGATCGCGGCGAGACCTGGACCGACGTCGCGAATGGCGTGCCTTCGGACTTCGGTTTTCCGATTGCGATCCACCCGTCCGATCCCGACTCGGCGTGGATCGTGCCGCTCGAATCCGACGCGTTCCGCTGCACGCCCGAGGGACGCCTCCGCGTCTACCGCACGCGCGACGGCGGCGCGCACTGGGAGCCCATGTCGGCGGGACTGCCGCAGGACGGCGCGTACGAGACCGTGCTGCGCGACGGCCTGGCCGTCGATCCGCTCGATCGCGTGGGCGTGTACTTCGGCACGCGAAGCGGCAAGCTGTTCGCCTCGACGGATGAAGGACAGACCTGGTCCGCTCTCGCCGACGGACTGCCGCCGATCATCTCGGTGAAGACGGCCGTCGCGTGACGCCGGCAATGCCGCAGCCCGAGAACAGCGTTCTCTTCGTGATCCCCGGCGCGCTCCGCGAGCTCGCGGGCAACCGGCCGGAGATTCGCCTCGAGCGCGCTGCCGGCTCGCTGCTCGACGCCTTGTCGCGGCTCTGGACCGAATGCCCCGCGCTGCGGGACCGCGTGATGACCGAAACCGGCGACGTGCGCCCGCACGTCAATATTTTCGTCGACGGCCAGAACATGCGCGACGCCGGCGGGCTTCAGATGCCCGTGCGCGGCGGCGCCGAAGTGTTCCTGCTGCCGGCGGTCAGCGGAGGATAGGCCGGCGTCGACGGGCAGGGAGGACGGGTCGTGTCAGACAGGCCGCGGCTCTGCCGTGGCCGCGCTGACGAGCGCGAGCACGTTGCAGAACAGGAGCCATCCGCCGAACACCCCCGCGGCCTCGGGTTGCATGTTGGGAAAGACCTGCGGAAACCAGATGGCGCTGATCGTATCCAGCAGCATGCCGGGCGCCACCAGCGCGATGCCGGCGAGGGCGTAGCGGTTCCGATCGACGGCGAACCGTTCGAACAACCCTCGCGGCAGCATGAACATGAGCGGCGCCGAGACACCGAGCAGGGCGATCGCCCAAAGGGCGCCGGGTTTGACGATCCACTGGCCGGCCAGGCGCAGCCCAATCGTGGCGACCAGCCAGATGGCGAATCCCGTCGTGATCAGACGTTTCATCGCTCGGGCCTCCGTGTCGGTGACAGATGCGCCGCGAAGACGTCGATGGCGCGCGAGGTACGTTTGAGATCGCCTGTCGAGAGGTAATCCATGAGCAGGCCGTCGATCGTTCCTACGATCAGCGTCGCCGTCGGCCGCGCGCGCCGCCCGAGAGACGCCTGGAGCGCCGCCCCCAACAGATCGATCCAGTGGAGAATCGATCCCTCGAGATACCCGGCATACTGACGCGGGTACTGGAGCGCGAGTCCGTGCACCTCGAACAGCAGCCGCAGGTACGGGCGATGGCGCGTCGACGTGGACCAGCGCCAGAACCCCCTAATGAGGACGGCCAGATCGGGATTCCGGGAGCCCGCCCCGAGCATCGCTTCCACCTCGCTGCGGGCGCGAAGCCGGATCACGCCCATCGACTCGATCAGCAGGCGCTCCTTCGATCCAAAGTGGTAGATGAGCAGCCGCGCGCTGGAGCCAATCGCCGCCGCCAGGGGCCGGAGCGACAGGCCCGCGACGCCGTGGCGCAGGAGATACTCCGCGGTGGCCCCGAGCAACTGCTGGCGCCGATCGCCGGTGGCCGGCGGCATGAAACGACTGTTTCATGAAACAGTCGTTTCAGTCAAGTCCGGCCGGGCCGGCCGCCGCCGCCGCGTTGCCGCGCTGGACGGGGCGTCGGTCGCTGCGCGATGATTCCACGAGACGCCGGCGCGCGCGGATCTGTCCTGCCGGCGCTCAACGGAGGAGATCAGCCATGACCCGTTCGATTCGGCGGCAGCTCAGAGTCCTGCACGCCTACGTCGTGTCGACGCTCGTCGTCTTTGTCGTGCTCGCGGTCTCGGCATTCGGACAGCCGCCGAAATCCCAGAATCTCGGCGAGATCACCGCCGAGCGCATCAACATCGTCGACGCCAACGGCACCCTGCGCCTGGTGATCTCGAACAAGGATCGGATGCATCCCGGCGTCATCGGCGGCAAAGTCCTGCAGCGGCCTCGCCCGTATGCGGGCTTCCTGTTCTTCAACGATCAGGGGGACGAGGCCGGAGGGCTGACTCTCACCGGCCGCGAGCAGAACGGCAGCCGCGCCGCGGATGCCGGCCTCATGTTCGACCAACTGGGGCAGGATCAGACGATCGGGTTCGACTACACGGAACAGGACGGCCGACGCAGCGCGGCGTTCAAGGTGTGGGACCGGCCGGATGCGCCCCTGAGCGATCTCGTGGACAAGGTCAACGCCGCGAACGCGATTCAGGACAAGGCGGAGCGCGATGCCGCGCTCGCGCGGATCCGCGCCGCGGCGCCGAAACCCGCGCAGCGCGTGTTCGTCGGGAAGAACCGCGATCGCGTCGCCAGCGTGATGCTCGCCGACGCACAGGGGCGCACGCGCCTCGCGATGAAAGTGGATCCCGACGGAAACGCGAGTATCGAGTTCCTCGACGCCGACGGCAAGATCACCCAGCGGATCGCGCCGGCGAAGTAGCGCCGCGGAATACGCGGAGGCAAAGCCGCGGAATACGCGGAATACGCGGGGGCAAGGCCGCGGAATACGCGGAACACGCGGAGGCAAGGCCGCGGAACACGCGGAATACGCGGAGAGAAGGCCGCGGAACACGCGGGACACGCCGCGCGGTCTGCGTCAACGCCGGGAGCTCAGCGCGATCCGCCCTTTCGCATGGGCTCGTGATCTTCCGGCTTTCCGTACCCGCCCCCGCCGGGCTTCTCGCCGCCGTGGTGGACCTTGTTGACTGTCGCCCACGCGCGCCGCTCGGCTTCGCCTTCCGGAACGCCGCGGTCCTCGTAGCCTTCCTCGATGTGTTCCGCCTGACGCTTCTCCTTGTCCGTGTACTTGCTCTTGTCACCTCTGGGCATGAAGTCCCCCTTTTCCATCCCTGCACCGCAACCTGAATGCCAGCCGACCTCATGCGATCCGGCGGTGTGGACTGCGCCGAGCTCGACAAGCGCGGCCGGAACCCGGTTCCGGTAAACTGTCGCCCATGAAGAAGCTCGTCCTCGCTGTCCTTTTTTTTGTATGTGGCGGCGCCGCCTACGCAGCCGATGCCGACACCGCGCGCTGGGAGCAGCACGCCAGGAACGTGACGATCGTCCGCGACGACTGGGGTATTCCTCACGTCCGCGGCAAAACCGACGCGGACGCCGTGTTCGGCCTCATGTATGCGCAGGCGGAGGACGACTTCAATCGCGTCGAAACCAATTACATCAACGCCATGGGGCGGCTGTCGGAGGCGGAGGGGCAGGCGGAGATCTATCGGGACCTTCGGATGAAGCTCTTCATCGATCCCGAGGATATGAAGAAGCAGTACGCGGCGAGCCCCGCGTGGCTCAGATCGCTGATGGACGCGTTTGCCGACGGCTTGAACTACTACCTCTATAAGCATCCGGACGTGAAGCCGCGCGTCATCACGCGCTTCGAGCCGTGGATGGCCCTGACGTTCAGCGAAGGCAGCATCGGCGGCGATATCGAAAAGGTGAATCTGAACCAGTTGCAGGCGTTCTACGGCCACACGCCGGCCACCAGCACCGGCGGCGACGGCAACGCGGCCGAGCGCGAACCGTCGGGGTCGAACGGCGCGGCCATCGCGCCCTCGAATACGGCGTCGCATCACGCGCTTCTGCTGATCAATCCGCACACCTCGTTCTTCTTCCGCGCCGAAGTGCAGGTGACGAGCGACGAAGGACTGAACGCCTACGGCGCCGTCACGTGGGGCCAGTTCTTCATCTATCAGGGATTCAACGAGCGCGCCGGCTGGATGCACACCACCAGCGGCGTGGACGACATCGACGAGTACTTGGAGACGATCGTGAAGACAGGCGATCGCCTCTTCTACCGCTACGGCGGGGAAGAGCGTCCGGTGATCGCGACGACCATCAGGGTGCCGTACAAGACCGACGCCGGCATGGCCGAGAAGACGTTCACGGTTTACCGCACGCATCACGGACCGATCGTCCGCGAAACCGGCGGCACGTGGGTCGCCATCCGCCTGATGCAGGAGCCCCTCAAGGCGCTCACGCAGTCGTACTCGCGCACGAAAGCGAGGGACTACAAGACGTTCCGGCAGTCGATGGAGCTGCACACGAATTCCTCCAACAACACGATCTACGCGGACGCCGATGGCCACATCGCCTACTTCCACGCGAACTTCATCCCGAGGCGCGACACGCGCTTCGACTGGACGAAGCCGGTGGATGGCAGCGATCCCGCCACGGAATGGAAGGGCCTGCTGTCGGTCGACGAGACGCCGCATCTGCTCGATCCGCCGAACGGCTGGCTCTACAACACGAACAACTGGCCCTGGTCGGCCGCGGGGCCCTACAGTCCGAAGAAGGAAGACTTTCCGGCGTACGTCGAGAGCGGCGGCGAATCGGCGCGGGGCCTCCACGCGATCAGGGTGCTGCAGGACAAGAAGGACTTCACGGTCGACTCCCTGATCGCGGCGGCGTTCGACAGTTATCTGACGGCGTTCGCGACGCAGATCCCCGGTCTGCTCAAGGCGTACGACGCGCTGCCTTCGGAGAATCCGCTCAAGAGCAAACTCTCGGAGCAGATTGCGCTCCTCCGCGCGTGGGACTACCGATGGTCGGTTTCGTCGGTGCCGACGTCCCTCGCGGTTTTCTGGGGCGAGGAGGTGGGGCGGCGCCGCGGAGGCGATCCGGTCGAGGCGCTCGCCGCCGCATCGGACAAGCTCGCCGCCGATTTTGGAACGTGGAAGACGCCGTGGGGCGACATCAATCGCTTCCAGCGGCTGACCGGCGACATCGTTCAGCCGTTCAACGACGCGCAGCCGAGCATTCCCGTCGCCTTCACCTCGTCGCGGTGGGGATCGCTGGCCTCCTTCGGCGCGCGCGCGTACCCCGGGACGAAGAAATGGTACGGCACCAGCGGCAACAGCTTCGTTGCCGTCGTCGAGTTCGGAGACCGCGTGCGTGCCAGAGCGGTGACCGCCGGCGGCGAGAGCGGCCACCCGGCGTCGCCGCATTTCAACGACGAGGCGCAGCGCTACGCGACCGGTAACCTGCGCGAGGTCTACTTCTATCCCGATCAGCTGAAAGGACACATCGAGCGGGAGTACCATCCCGGGAGCTGAGGTTCGCGAAGACGGACGGTTTACCACAGAGTCACAAAGGACACCGAGACGAACAGAGAGACGGCCACGTGATCGTGTTCGCGCGCCGGAGGCCGGCTCGGCGCGAACACGGACCGTGGCGGCGTTCATCGGTTGTCTCGATAGGCGGTCGGTCGCGTCGGATTCTCTGTGCGGCTCTGTGAACTCCGTAGCTCTGTGTTGATCTCTTTTTTCGTCTATGCTGGCCGCATGCGTCTTGTACGGCAGATTGCCGCCGTTGTCCTGACGGCGTGGTTGGTTGTGTCCGGCGTGGCGCCGGTCGCGGGCGTACAGACGCAGCAGCCGGCCGTGCCGATCCAGGACGGACAGATTATCCCGCTCTGGACCGGCGCCGCTCCCGGCGCGCTCGGCACGGACGAAAGCGACGTTCCCGCGCTGACCGTGTACTTGCCGAGAACGATGGGCCCCGGCACGCCCGCCGTCATTGTCTGCCCGGGCGGCTCCTATCTTCGGCTCGCGTCGAACCACGAAGGACGCCAGGTCGCCAGCTTCCTCAATTCGCTCGGAGTCGCCGCGTTCGTGCT
>DATJFE010000055.1:0-51558 GCA_035495955.1 Vicinamibacterales bacterium
CGTGGAACATTAGTCGGCTCGCTCCAGGCAAATCAGCTGGCGATTGCTGAATTTAAGAAGCGCATGAACGGATGACCGCCGCAGGCTCGGGGGTAGAAACTCCGGTCGAGCTGACGGCTGGGGTCCCTGAAACAGGGCCGCGATCCCGCCGGCCCGCAGGAAGGCGGCGATCGCCTCCAATGCCAACTGGTCTGTTCGCACGGCCCTCATCGAAACGACGTCCATGGCCCGCGAAAAGCTCCGACCCCTCGCTAGTTCCTCGAACCTCACAGTTTCGACGGCGCCGGGAATGCCAACTTCCCGCAGGGCTTCCCGGAGAAAGGCGGCCTTTCGGTGGCGGGATTCGACCATGACGAGTTCAGGAGCGTTGAGGGCGAGTGCCAGCGGGATCGCCGGGGAGCCGCCGCCGGAGCCGAGATCCATGAGGCGGGGTTTCAGCGGCAGGTGAGCCGCGGCGGCCACGGGCTCCAGGAGCAATCGATCCACGGCCTCATCCGGATCCGAAAGGGAGGTCAGGTTGATCTTCTCGTTCCAGCGGTCCAGCACCTCGTAATAGATCGCGAGGGGATTGGCAAGCGAATCGGGGACGGTCAATCCCGCGCGTGCGGCGCGATCCTTCAGCCTCGCGGCGATGTCGGCCCGCACCTGACGCTCAGCGGGCCAGTTGCCCGGCGAGATGCGCGGCAACTACAGCGACAGCCGCGCCCGTGACGCCTGGAATTCGAAGCGCCTGGCCGATGGTCTCCGGACGGACCGTCGAGAGACGCTCAACGGCCTCGCGGGACAGCCCCGGGATGCCCGCGAACTCGAAATCCCGCGGAATCGTTCGGGATTCCTGCCGGCGAAGCCGGTCGACCGACGCCTGCTGACGCCGCAGATATCCCTCATAACGATAGAGCGTTTCAAGGCTGGTGAGATCGATGAGCGGCTCCTGAATGTCGAGCGCGAGTTGTCCAGGGCGGCTGAGCCCGGCCAAATCCACGCCCGGCTGGCGGAGCACACGCGAGGCGGCCAGCCGCTCGCCGCCGATCTGGACCGTGCTGCGATTGACCGTCGCGATGTTCCGTTCGAGGCGCTCGCGGCGCGCCTCGAATCGCGACCACCGGTCGTCGTCTACGAGACCGATGTCGCGTCCAAGTGGCGTCAGCCGCAGATCGGCGTTGTCGATACGAAGCAGCAGCCGATGCTCGGCGCGCGACGTGAACATCCGATACGGCTCGAGGCAGCCTCGCGTGGCCAAATCATCCACAAGTACGCCGATGTACGATTCGTGCCGTCCGAGAATGACCGGAGGCGCCCCGGATCCCAGCCGGGCCGCGTTGATTCCCGCGATCAAGCCCTGAGCTGCGGCCTCCTCGTAGCCCGACGTCCCGTTGATCTGTCCGGCAAGGAACAGTCCGCGGATCCGCCGCGTCTCCAGGGATCGATCGAGCTCAGTTGGCTGGATGAAGTCGTACTCGACGGCGTAACCGGGCCGAAGGATTTCCGCGTCTTCGAGGCCGGGAAGCGCATGAACGATCCTGGCCTGCACGTCGACCGGCAGGCTCATCGAATAACCGTTGACGTAGATCTCGTCGGCCTCGAGCCCTTCCGGCTCGAGGAAGATCTGATGCCGCTCCCGGTGCGGAAAGCGCATCACCTTGTCTTCCAGCGACGGGCAATACCGCGGGCCGATTCCCGCGATCTGGCCGTTGTACAACGGCGAGAGCCCGATGTGATCGCGTACGAGCGCATGGACGCGATCGGTCGTGTGAACGAGGTGGCAGTCGACCTGCGGGCGGTCGATCGCGCCGGAGAGGAATGAAAAAGGTACGGGCGGATCGTCGCCGCGCTGCGCCTCGAATCGGGAGAAATCGATGCTTCGACGGTGGAGACGCGGCGGCGTGCCCGTCTTTAGCCGGCCCCACGCAAATCCGAACGACTTGAGCGACTCCGCCAGCTCTCGCGACGGCGGTTCGCCCGCACGGCCCGACGGTCGCTGATCCGGGCCGACGTGCACGAGCCCATTCAGGAACGTTCCGGTGGTCACGATCAGCGCGCCGCACCGATAGGATTCGCCGTCCTCGAGCGCGAGGCCGGCGACGCGTCCCTGCTCCACGAGGATCTGTCCGGCTTTTCCGACAATCCACGAGATGTTCGGTTCGCGCTCGAGCGCGCCGCGGACCCAGGCGCTGTACCGGCGCTTGTCGGCCTGCGCGCGCGGCGACCATACCGCCGGACCGCGGCTCCGGTTGAGCAGCTTGAACTGGATGGCCGTGGCGTCGATGGCTGCGCCCATCAGTCCGCCGAGCGCGTCGATCTCGCGGACGAGATGTCCCTTCGCCGTGCCGCCGATGGCGGGATTGCAGGGCATGTGCGCAATCGTGTCCCGCGACAGCGTGCAGATCGCGACGTCGCGCCCCATGCGGGCGGCCGCCCACGCGGCTTCGACGCCGGCATGGCCCGCGCCAATCACGATGACGTCGTGGTGCTTCATTAGGGACTTAATTACTTACCAATACAGAAGCGGTCGAAGATGGCCGTCAGCACTTCGTCCCGGGGCCGCGCTCCGGAGATCTCGTCGAAGTATCCGCGCGCCTCGTGCAGGTCGGCGAGCACGAACTCCTCCGGGATCGATGCCGCCGCGGATGCGCGCGCCCGCGAGACCGCGGCGCGGGCATCCTCGAGCAGCGCGGCGTGCCGGAGATTCGCGATCGGCGCGCGGTCTCGCAGGATGTCGCCGCCGGCCGCTCGAACGATCGCCCCGCGCAGCCCGGCGATGCCAGCGCCCGTCGCCGCAGAAACCTCGTGCGCGTCTTGCTCCGGCGCGCTCCAAACCTCCGGAAGATCGCTCTTGTTGGCGACGACGACGCGCCGGCGCGCGATGGTCTCGTCGAGAATCGCCCGGTCGTCTCGCGTCAGCGGCTGCGATCGATCGAGCACGACAATGACGGCATCGGCAACGTCGCGCGCTTTTCGCGCGCGCGCGACGCCCTCCGCTTCGATCGCATTCTCCGCCGCGTCGCGCAGGCCGGCCGTATCGACGAGCGTCACCGGGACGCCCTCGAGGTCCACTCGCTCGCTCACCAGATCCCTCGTCGTCCCCGGCACATCGGTCACGATGGCGCGCGCGGCGCCGACGAGGCTGTTGAAGAGACTGGATTTTCCCACGTTCGGACGACCGAGGATCGCCACCGTCAGGCCTTCGCGAATCATGCGGCCGCGCGCGGCGTCGCGCAGCAGTCCGCCGAGCGAGGCGAGAATGGCCTCGAGCGCTGCGGCCGTCTCGGCGGGCGTGATGAAATGGTACCCCTCGTCGGGAAAATCCAGCGACGCTTCCAGCCGCGCAATCAGATCGAGCAGCGTCTGGTCCATCCGTTCGAGCCGAGACGTGAGCGTGCCTTCGAGTTGATCGAACGCGAGGCGCGCCTGGAGCGGCGTCACGGCATCGACCAGCTCGGCAACCGCCTCCGCCTGGACGAGATCGACGCGGCCGTGGAGATACGCCCGCAGCGTGAACTCGCCGGGATTCGCGAGCCGAGCGCCCGCCGACTGCGCTGCCGCGACGATCGCCTCGAGGACGATCGGACTGCCGTGCGCCGACACTTCGACGACGTCCTCGCCGGTGTAGGAGTGCGGAGCAGGGAAGAGCGTGACGATCGCGCGGTCGATCGCCTCATGCCGGCTGTCGGTCACCGTCGCCAGCGTCGCGTGCCGCGGCTCGAAGCCGCGTCGGCCGGTCAGGGCCTCCGCGATCGCGCCCGCGCCCGGTCCGCTGACCCGCACCACGCCGATCCCGCCGCGCCCGGGTGGCGTCGCGATGGCGACGATGGTGTCATCGGGGCTGAACATCTTTGGCGAACACACGAAAGACGGAAGACGGAAGTACTTCCGAGTTCCGTCTTCCGTCTTTCTACTTTCTCGAAATGATCACCGTCTTCAGAAAAGCATCGCCGATGCTCTCCGATGACATCGAGGGATCTTCGGCGACCGTGAGATGGACGATGCGGCGCGCGTAAGGATTGAGCGGCCCCATTTCCTGTGGGCCGGCGGTCTTCGCCTTCTCCATCGTAAAGCGCGTCATCTGCCGCAGCTCGTCGTCTTTGCCGCGCCGATAGCCCATGCAATCGACCACGAAGCTGCGGTCGTCGTCGAGCTCGCGGCGGAAGCCCGTGTTGACGATCTGCTGCAGCGCGTCGAGCGCCTCGCCCTTGCGCTTGAGCAGGACTTCACCGCCGTCGCCGGAGATCTCGATGCGAATGGCATCGGGCGTATCGACGACCTGGACGTCGAGAGAGAGGCCCATCGCCGAGATCACGTTCCGGACGAGGCCGCCCGCCTTTTCCTGGACCGTCATGAGTCGCGCTCCTTCGCCTGCTCGGTCTTCCCGCCGCCGACGGCCTTCACGTTCTTCATCTGGCGCTCGGCCGGCGGACGCACGGTCCGCTTCGTCGCCGGACCGATCAGCTTGTTCGTGATCATCTGCTGTCCGATGCCCCAGACGTTGCTCACCGTCCAGTAGATGACGAGGCCGCTCGCGGCCCACAGAAACATGAAGCCCATCATCAGCGGCATGATGAGCATCATCCGCTGCTGCATCGGATCCGCCGTCGACGGCGTCATCTTCTGCTGGACGAACATCGTCACCGCCATCAGCACCGGGAAGATGAAGTAGGGATCGTGCGCGGACAGATCGTGAATCCAGCCGACGAACGGCGCGCCGCGCAGCTCGATCGCCACCGAGAGCATCGAGTAGAAGGCGAAGAGGACCGGAAGCGTCAGCACCATCGGCACGCACCCGCTCGCCGGGTTCACGCCGCGCTCTTTGTAGAGCGCCATCAGCTCCTTGTTCATGTTCCCGCGGTCGCTCATCTTGAGCTTCGCGTAACGGTCCTGGATCGCTTTCACCTCGGGCTGAACTTCCTGCATCTTCCGCATCGAGACCACGCTCTTGTGCCGGAGCGGGAACATCGCGAGGTTGATGAGGATCGTCAGGATGATGAGCGACCAGCCGTAGTTGCCGACATAGCCGTTGATCCACTTGAGCGCGCGCAGCAGCGGCACGACGAGCCAGGCGAACATGCCGAAGTCGATCGAGCGGACGAGATCGCGATCGACCGACGCGAGGACGTCGAAATCCTTGGGCCCGGCGAAGTACGTCGACGTCGGCGACGGAGAGGGAAAGCGTACTGACCACGAGACGTAGTGGGCGCCGGCCGGATTCTCCGGGACGGTGACGTCGACCGGGGCGAATTCCGCGCGAATGGCCTCCGCCGGCTTGACGAGCGCAGTGAGAAAGTAGTGGTCGTCCACGCCGACGAAGCCGAAGGTCCCATCCAGTTCGGGCTGAGCCGAAATCTTCGCGGGTGCGATCCGCGTGACCTTGCCGTCTTTGAAGAACACCGGCTGCGGCGGCGGATTGTAGGTCCGCGATTTGACGGTGAATCCGCTGCCGAGCGCCGGACCCCACCGCACGGTCGCCGGCACGGGCTGGCCGTCGCGCGTGACAGACGCGCTGACGGTGATGACGTAGGGCCTGTCGGATGCGATGGTGAAGACCTTTTCGGCGCGCACGGTGCCGTCGACGTACTCGAATCGCGCCTGCCACGGATGGTTGGGCGCCACGGCCGTTTCGGTGACGCTGAATGACGCCGACGCAAGCGTCGCCGACAGGGCCGCGTCGTCGACCGCGATCGTGAAGGGCAGCGGCGCATCAGGCGGTGCGTGCCCGGCGATCAGCTCGAGGGGATGTCCCTGATCGTCGCGGTACTTCTTGAGCTGCCAGTTTTTCAGGACCGCGCCGCGTGTCGAGAACACCGCGTGGACATCGCGATTGTCGACCTCGATGTCGCGACCGGGCGCGACAGAGGCGTGGGCCGTCGCGGCAGGCTGAGGCGGCTGGATCGACGGCGCAGGATTCGGCGCCGTGGGCGCGGAGGCATTCGGCGCCGTCGCGGTCTTGCTGGCTTGCGCCGGCTTCTGCTTGTCGTCGGGCGGCGTCGGAAACAGCACCTGGTATCCGTACAGGACCAGGAACGACAACAGGACGGCGAGAAGAACGCGGCGTTCCATTTAGCTGCGCGGCACGCTCGAGGCCCGGGCGGCCGGGACCGGGTCGTACCCGGATCGGCCAAGCGGATGACACCTCGAAAGACGACGGAACGCCAGGACGGTTCCGCGAAGAGCCCCATGCTCCTCGATGGCCTGCATGGCGTAAGACGAGCACGTCGGCTGGAATCGACAGGAACCGCCGAGAAATGGCGACCCCACGAGCTGATAGAAGCGGATCGCAGCGATCAGGATTTTCGCTGTCATTGTTTTGACAGTCCAAGCCGCTTCAAGGTCGCCTCATAGTCGTGCCCGATCTCCTGCACTTTCGCCCTCAGTAGACCCTGTTTCGGGATGATCACCAGATCGCACGCCATCGGCGGAGCCTTATGAATTCTAAATACCTCTCGAATCAGTCGTTTAGCTCTATTTCTGATAACCGCGCCGCCCAGCTTCCGGCTGGCCACGATCCCAAGCCGCGTTTCGGAGCGGGTGGCGGACACCGCGATGATGGTCAGGTATCGGCCGTGCGCCCGACGGCCGGCGTCGAAAACGCGCTGAAACTCGGCGCGGCGACGAATCCGCCGGTCCGGTGGCAGGGCGTGAGAGGCCACGAGACTCGCTTAACGGGAATGCGTCACGGCGAGCCGCTTGCGTCCCTTCGCACGGCGGCGCTTGAGCACGAGGCGGCCCTTCTTCGTGGCCATCCGGACCAGGAACCCATGGGTCTTCTTGCGGCGCCGACGGTTCGGCTGGAACGTGCGTTTGCCCTTCATGACGGTGGAAACCTCTGGAGCGTCTCGCGACTGAGCGGAGAAACTTAGATACTAGCGATGGACACGTAGAGTGTCAATTGCGACACGAGAATCCCATATGTTACAGTCCGGTCCCCGCGTCGGACAGGCCTGGCGTAGGGGCTCCCCCCGAAGTTTTCCACAGCTGTGGAAAAAATTGTGGAAAAGAGCCGGGGCGAAAGTCGAATTTGGCCTGTAAATAGCCCGTAAATCGAGACCTCGAACGGACGCTCCCGGGGCAGGAAAGGGTTACCCGCAGGCGAAAGGTCCCCGAAACACATGAGCGGCAGCAACATCTGGGACCAGGTCCTCGCGCGGATCGAGACAAAAGTCAACCGTCACAGCTTCTACACATGGTTCAAGCCGACGGCCTTCGTCGCGGAGCGTGAAGGCGCGATCCGCGTCCGCGTCCCCAACGCGCTCTTCCGCGACTGGCTCACGAAACACTACGGCGCCGTGATCGAGGAAGCGCTGGCGGAGGTGCAGCGCCCGGGCGCGCCGATCGCATTCGTCACCGAAGATGTCGGTGCCCCGCTCGTGCCTGAGATGCCGCTCCCCGATCCCGAGCAGGAAGAGGCCACGCAGGCCGACGACGTCGGGCAGCTCAGCGCGCGCTACTCCTTCGACACCTTCATCGTCGGGCCGTCGAACCAGTTCGCGCACGCGGCGTGCCGCGCCGTCGCCGAGGCGCCGTCCCGCTCCTACAACCCGCTGTTCATCTACGGCGGGGTGGGGCTGGGGAAGACGCACCTGATGCACGCGATCGGCCACTACGTCATCACGCATCTCAAGAGCCTGAAGCTGACCTACATCTCGTCCGAGCGCTTCATGAACGAGATGATCAACGCCGTACGGTACGATCGCATTCTCGATTTCCGCGAGCGCTACCGCAGCGTCGACGTGCTGCTCGTGGACGACGTGCAGTTCCTCGCCGGCAAGGAAGGCACCCAGACCGAGTTCTTCCACACCTTCAACGCGCTCTATGATTCGCAGAAGCAGATCGTCATCAGCAGCGATTGTCCGCCGCACGAAATCCCGCAGCTCGAGGAGCGCCTGCGATCGCGGTTCGAGTGGGGACTGATCGCCGATATTCAGTCGCCGGACCTCGAAACGAAGACGGCGATTCTGAAGCGGAAAGCGGAAACCGAAGGTATCCCCCTTCCCGACAACGTCGCGATCTATATCGCCGGCAAGATCAAGTCGAACATCCGCGAGCTCGAGGGATCGCTGATTCGGCTCATCGCGTATGCCTCGCTGACCGGCCGCGAAATCACGCTGCCGCTGGCGCAGGACGTGCTTCGAAACGTCCTGCAGAACGACGACCGCGCCGTCACCGTCGAGATCATCCAGAAGGCCGTCGCCGATCACTACTCGCTGAAGCTGACCGAGCTCAAATCGAAGAACAACTCGAAGTCGGTGGCGATGCCCCGGCAGATTGCGATGTATCTCTGCAAGGCCCTGACGAACGCATCGCTGCCCGAGATCGGGAAGAGCTTCGGCGGCAAACATCACTCGACCGTGATTCATTCAATCCGCAAGATCGAGGACATGCGCCAGAAGGATGGGGATTTCAACACGCTTATCAACAGCCTGATGGAGTCGTTCAGGTGACGATTTCCACAGGGCGCCAAAGGGCGGGCGTGTGGATGAACTGTGGGTTTTGGACCGGGCCGAAATACCCGCAAACGGGCTCTGAAAAACCCTCTGCCATGGCGCGTGATTCTGCACAGCCTAAATTATTGATTTTCAAAGGGTAATCGGCGTCGAAAGGCTTTTCAACAGCACCTATTTCCTGTTATAATTCTTTGTTCTCGTTTCTCTCCTCTAATTTCTGAGATCAACAACCATGGAACTGGTCGTCCGCAAGAGCGATCTCCTCCGCGAACTGCAACTCTTCCAGGGGATCGTCGAGCGCAAGAACACGATTCCGATCCTGGCCAACGTGCTGCTGGAAGCCAACGGCGCGGAAATGAGAATGCTCGCGACGGATCTCGAAGTCGGTCTGCGCAGCAAGTGCACGGCGAACGTCTCGAAGGGTGGATCGCTGACGCTTCCGGCGAAAAAACTGTACGAGATCGTCAAGGCGCTCCCGGAAACCGACGTCCGGATCGAGGAAGACAAGGGTGGCGTCAAAGTCGCCGCCGATCGATTCGACTCGCGGATGCAGACCCTCCCGCGCGAGGATTTTCCGACGCTGCCCGACGCCTCCGGCACGGTCAGCGCCGCGCTGCCGCGCGACGTCGTCCGGCAGATGGTCTCGAAGACGCAGTTCGCGATAACCGGCGAGGACACGCGGTATTTCCTGAACGGGGCTCTGTTCATCCTGCGGCCCGATTCGATGGGCCTCGTGTCGACCGACGGGCATCGCCTCGCGCACATCACGGTGCCGCGCGACAAGGCGAAGGCCAAGGCGTCCAAGGGGGGCGACGAGGAGAACCGGGTGATTCTTCCGCGGAAGACGCTGCTCGAGCTCGGCCGGCTCCTCGTCGAGGGGGGCGAAGGCGATATTCAGTACGAGCGCGGCGAGAATCACCTGTTCTTCGGCGTGAGCGATCGGCTGCTGATCTCGCGGATGATCGACGGCCAGTTCCCGGCGTTCGAGCGGGTCATCCCCAAGAACAACGACAAGCACGTCGAGTTCGATCGCGATCGGCTCACCAGCGCCGTCAAGCGCGTCGCGCTGCTCTCGAACGAGCGATCGCGCGCGGTGAAATTCCAGATCGACAAGGGAAAGGTCGAGATCGCGTCGAGCAGCCCGGAGTTCGGCGAGGCGAAGGAGGCCCTGATGGTCGATTACGCGGCCGCGCCCGTGACGATCTGCTTCAACGCGCAGTATGTGCTCGATTTTCTCGGCGTGGTGGAGACAGACACCGTGTCGCTCGACTTCAAGGACGAGATGAGCCAGGCCGTGCTCAAGCCCGTGGGCGCTGAAGGCTACGAATACACGTACGTGATCATGCCCATGAGGATCTGAACAGTTGGTGAATTAGCGAATTGGTGAATTCGTGAAATGAACAACTCACCAATTCACCACGTTACCAATTCACAAACTACGGAATGACCCAAGTCAACGAAGAGTTCGAAAACGCCCCGGACGGTCAGGCCAACCGTGCGGCCGCGCAGGGTGCCCCTGCGGCCGCCGGCGGCAATGGCAACAGGTCGGCTGACGATTACGGCGCGGACAAGATCAAGGTCCTCGAGGGCCTCGAGGCCGTGCGGAAGCGGCCGGCGATGTACATTGGATCCACCGGCGCGCCGGGCCTGCATCATCTCGTCTACGAAGTGGTCGACAACTCGATAGACGAAGCGCTCGCCGGCCATTGCGATCAGGTCAACGTCACGCTCCACATCGACAACTCGGTCACCGTCGTCGACAACGGCCGCGGCATTCCGGTCGACCGTCACGAGAGCGGCAAATCGGCGGCGGAAGTCGTGCTGACCGTGCTCCATGCGGGCGGCAAGTTCGACAACGAGAGCTACAAGGTTTCCGGCGGCCTCCATGGCGTCGGCGTCTCGGTCGTGAACGCGCTGTCGGAGACGCTGGAGCTCGAGATCTGGCGGCACGGACAGGTGTATCAGCAAACCTACGAGCGCGGGACGCCCGCGCGCGACGTCGAAGTCACGGGGACGACGAAGAAGCGCGGCACGAAGGTCACCTTCAAGCCGGACGCGCAGATCTTCGAGACGATCGAATTCAGCTTCGACACGCTTGCGCAGCGGCTGCGCGAGCTGGCGTTTCTCAACGGCGGCGTGACGATCACGATCGACGACGAGCGCGACGGCAAGTCCCACAGGTTCCTGTATGAAGGCGGCATCGTCTCGTTCGTCGAGTACCTGAACCAGAACAAGGCCGCCGTCAACGAGAAGCCGATCTACATGCGCGGCGAGAAGGACGGGATCGACACCGAGATCGCGCTGCAGTGGAACGACGGCTACGCGGAGACCCTCTATTCGTTCGCGAACAACATCAACACGCACGAAGGCGGCACGCACCTGTCCGGGTTCCGCGCGGCGCTCACGCGCACGGTCAATTCGTACGCCGCGAAGAACAATCTGACGAAAGACCTCAAGGACGCGACGATCAGCGGCGACGACATTCGCGAGGGGCTGACGGGCGTGATCAGCGTCAAGATTCCGCGCCCGCAGTTCGAAGGCCAGACCAAGACGAAGCTCGGCAACACGGAAGTCAAAGGCATCGTCGAGACCATCCTCAACGACAAGCTGGGCGCCTTTCTCGAGCAGAACCCGAACGTCGCCAAGCGAGTCGTCCTCAAGGCCGTTGACGCGGCCCGGGCGAGGGAAGCGGCGAGGAAGGCGCGCGATCTCGTCCGTCGCAAAGGGGCGCTCGACAGCAGCGCCCTGCCGGGCAAGCTGGCCGATTGCCAGGAGCGCGATCCGGCCCTGAGCGAGATCTACATCGTCGAGGGGGAGTCCGCCGGCGGGTCCGCGAAGCAGGGGCGCGACCGCCGCTTCCAGGCCATCCTGCCGATCAAAGGCAAGATCCTGAACGTGGAGAAGGCCCGCTTCGACAAGATGCTCGGGAGCGACGAGATCAAGACGATGATCGCGGCGCTCGGCACCAGCATCGGCGCGGAGGACTTCGACGTCACGAAGCTTCGCTACCACCGCATCATCATCATGACCGACGCGGACGTCGACGGCTCGCACATCCGAACGCTGCTGCTGACGTTCTTCTATCGGCAGATGCGGGCGCTGGTCGAATCCGGCTACGTCTACATCGCCCAGCCGCCGCTCTTTCGGGCCAAGCGCGGCCGCACCGAAACCTTCATCCGCGACGAACGCGAGCTGGAGCACTGGCTGATTCGCCGCGCGGTCGAATCGCGCGCGGTCGCGCTGCCCGACGGCACCGAGATGTCGGGCGTCGAGCTGGAGCGGAAGCTCGAGAAGCTGATTCAGTTCCGGAAGTACCTGCAGGTCGTCGAGCGCCGCGGCCCCACGCGCGACGTCGTCATCGGCCTGCTCGATCAAGGCGTCCGCGGGGACAAGACGTTTTTCACGGATCCCGATCGCGTGCGGGCGTTCGCCGAGTCACTGAACACGAAGACGCGATCGGCGAGCGTCAGTCCCGACGAGGAGCACCAGGCGTTCGCGATCGCGATCGAGGACCGGACGGGCGGCTATCCGAAGCACCATCGCCTCGATCTGGACTTCGCCACCACGAGCGAATTCCGCACGCTCGCGAACAGCTATCAGGACGTGAAGGGAATCAAAGGGCCGATGATCGTCAAGACGACGGGTGCCGGCGTCGACAACGCCGCAGACGATGCTGCTGCGGAAGAGGCCGGACAGGCAGGGGCCGGAGACACCACGATCGGCGGCGCGCCCACCGACGAGGCGACGAAGCTGGCCGCCGAATCGAAGCCCAGGACGCCGCAGCCGCTGACCAGGGATCAGCAGGTGAAGGTGGACTCCCTCGACGATCTGGTCGAGTTCTTCATCGCCGCGGGCAAGAAGGGCGTCGCCATTAATCGCTACAAGGGCCTGGGCGAGATGAACCCGGATACGCTGTGGGAGACCACGATGGATCCGGCCAAGCGGACGCTGCTGCAGGTCAAGGCCGAGGACCATCCGGCGGCGGACCTGATGTTCACCACGCTCATGGGCGACCAGGTCGAGCCGCGCCGGAAGTTCATCGAAGACAACGCCCTGGACGTGAAAAACCTGGATATCTAGGTGCGCGAGGTGCGGGGTGCGTGAGGTGCGAGAAGTGTGTGACGTGCGCACTCCTCACAGCTCGAGCCCCCCGCGCACCCCGCGCGCCCTGCGCACCCCACACACCATATGACCGAAATCGCCGCCACCAAGGTCCCCGTCAACATCGAGGACGAGATGAAGCGCTCGTACATGGATTACGCGATGAGCGTAATCATCGGGCGAGCGCTGCCCGACGCGCGCGACGGGCTGAAGCCCGCGCACCGCCGCGTGCTCTACGGCATGCGGACGATGGGACTCGGCTCCAACCGCGCGTACCGCAAGTGCGCCAAGATCGTGGGCGAGGTCATGGGGAACTTCCATCCCCACGGCGACGCCTCGATCTACGACACGCTCGTCCGTCTCGCGCAGGAATTCAACATGCGCTATCCCCTGGTCGACGGCCAGGGGAACTTCGGTTCGGTCGACGGCGACCCGCCCGCGGCGATGCGGTACACCGAGGCGCGCCCCGAGTCGCTCGCCGAAGCGATGATGACGGATCTCGACAAGGAAACCGTCGACTTCGTTCCGAACTACGACGAGACGACGGAGGAGCCCACCGTTCTCCCGACGACCTTCCCGAACCTGCTGGTCAACGGCTCCGCCGGCATCGCCGTCGGCATGGCGACGAACATTCCGCCGCACAACATGCGCGACGTCATCGACGGCGTGATCGCGGCGATCGAGCAGCGCCGGCAGCCCAAGTCCGAACGCCTGAAAGCGGTCCTCCGCGCGGTCCCGGGGCCCGACTTTCCGACCGGCGGCATCATCGTCGGCCGGACGGGCATCTATCAGGCGTATACGACCGGCCGCGGCGCCATCACCGTCCGCGCGCGGGTGACGACCGAGGAATCGAAGAAGGGCGACAAGACGGCGCTCATCGTCAGCGAGATCCCGTATCAGGTGAACAAGAAACGCCTGATCGAGAACATCGCCGAGCTGTATCGCGAGAAGACCATCGAGGGCATCTCGGATCTGCGGGACGAATCGGATCGCGACGGCATGCGGATCGTGATCGAGCTGAAGCGCGGCGAGGTTCCGGAAGTCGTCCTGAACAACCTGTACAAGCACACGCAGCTGCAGACGACGTTCGGGATCATCATGCTCGCGATTGCCGCCGGGCGCCCGAAAGTCCTGAACCTCCTCGAGGTCATCGAGAACTTCATCGAGTTCCGGCGCGAGGTCGTGCGGCGCCGGACCGAGTTCGAGCTGCGCAGGGCCGAGGCGCGCGCCCATATCCTCGAAGGGCTCAAGATCGCGCTGGATCATCTCGACGAAGTGATCAAGCTGATTCGCGGCTCGAAGAGTCCGGCCGAGGCGCGAGACGGCCTCATGGCGCAGTTCAGGCTCTCGCAGCCGCAATCGCAGGCGATCCTCGACATGCAGCTCCAGCGGCTGACGGGCCTCGAGCGCCAGAAGATTCTCGACGAGCTCCTCGAGCTGATGAAGACGATCGAGCGGCTCCGCGCGATTCTGTCGAGCGACGAGCTGATCATCCAGCTCGTGATCGCCGAGCTGAAGGCCGCCCGCGACAAGTTCGGCGACGAGCGGCGAACCGAGATCATCGACGAAAGCGGAGAGCTGCGCATCGAGGATCTGATCGCCGACGAGGACATGGCGATCACGGTCACCAACACCGGCTACATCAAGCGGACGCCCATCTCGACCTATCGAGCGCAGCGGCGGGGCGGCAAGGGGCGCATCGGGATGCGGACGCGGGAAGAGGACTACGTCAGCCACCTCTTCATCGCATCCACACACGCCTACATCATGATCTTCACGGACCGCGGCCGCGCGTACTGGCTCAAGGTCCACGAGGTCCCCGACGTCGGTCCAGGTGGCAAAGGCAAGGCGATCGTGAATCTCGTGCAGCTCGAGCAGGGCGAGAAGATCGCGGCCCTCCTGGCGGTCAAGGAGTTCCCCGAGCAGGAGGGCCAGCAGTTCGTCGTCATGGGCACGCGCAAGGGCACGGTCAAGAAGACGGACCTGACGGCGTTCAGCAACCCGCGGCCGAGCGGCCTGATTGCCGTGGGCGTCGAGGAGGGGGATTCGGTGATCGCCGTCGAGGTCTCCGACGGCAGGGAGCAGATCTTCATCGGCACCCGCGACGGCATGGCGATCCGGTTCGAGGAGAGCGACGTCCGCCCGATGGGACGCGGCGCCTACGGCGTTCGCGGCATCACGCTCCGCGACGGCGACGAAGTGGTCGCGATGGAAGTCGTCCGCCAGGGGGGCACGGTCCTCACCGTCGCGCAGAACGGCTACGGCAAGCGCACCGGCCTCGAGGAGTACCGGCTGCAGTCACGCGGCGGCCTCGGCATCATCAACATCCAGACCTCCGATCGCAACGGCAAGGTCGTCGGCATCGCCTACGTCCACGACGACGACGAAGTGCTGCTCATCTCGCAGCAGGGGATGATCCTCCGCATGAAGGCGGGCGACATCCGCACGATCGGCCGCGCGACGCAGGGCGTCAGGCTGATCGAGATGGAAGAAGGGGACGCCGTGGTGAGCGTCGCCAAGCTCGCGGAGAAGGAAGAGGACGAGGGCGATGAGGCGACGCCGTGATTACGCAGGCTCCAATTTGGCGAACCGCGCCAGAAGCTTCTTCTGCCCGACCGAGTTGAACCGAACGGTGATCTTGTAATCGTCGGTGTGCTCTTCCACGGCGAGCACCACGCCGACCCCGAACTGGGCGTGCTTGACGCGCATGCCGACGCGCACGCCGACCGACGACTGATCCTCGTCCTCGTAGGCGTACTTCGGGCTGTCTTCCCTGAACCTGGCGCCGCGTCCGCCGCGGCCGTACGGGTTCGTCCTGAATTCGTAGTGCGCGTGGGCGAAGCTGCCCTGGTAGGCGGACGCGAACGTCGGCGCGATCCGGTCGACGAGCTGGGCGGGCACTTCATCGATGAAGCGCGACGGCTCGGTCGCCTGGTATTCGCCGAAGACGCGCCGGCGCGCCGCGCTGGTCAGGAAGAGACGCCGCTCCGCGCGCGTCATCCCCACATAGAACAGCCGGCGTTCCTCCTCGAGCTCGTCCTCGTCCTCCGACGAGCGCGAGTGCGGAAAGAGGCCCTCCTCCATCCCCGCGATGAAGACGACCGGGAACTCGAGCCCTTTCGCCGCGTGCATCGACATCAGCCAGACGCGGGCGTTCTTGGAGCCCGATTCCTCGTCCGCTTCGGACAGCAGCGACAGCCGGTCGACGAAGCCGCCGAGCGATGCCTCCGGATCCCGCGCCTCGTAGTCCCGCGCCGCGGATACGAGCTCCATGAGGTTTTCGGTCCGCTCGTTCGCGTCCTCGGTGTTTTCTTCGCGCAGATCGCGCAGATATCCGGAGCGGTCCAGCATCTTCCCGATCGCGATTGAGACCGTGTCGGTCTTCGCCTCCTGCGCGAGACCGACGATGAGATCGCGGAAGACGCGCAGCGATGCCACGGCGCGGTTTCCGAGCTTCGCCTCGTCGACCGCGTAGACCAGCCGCGCCCAGAGCGAACGGGCCGAGCTGACCTCGGCGAGACCCGCCGCCAGCAGCGGCGGCGCGTCGGCGGCAATCGCCTCGGGGTCGATCGCCTGGAGCGAATCCATCACGCCTTTCCCCACGCCTCGCGCCGGCACGTTGATCACGCGCCGCAGGCTCACGTCGTCGTGCGGATTGATGATCAGCTTCAGGTAGGCGAGCGCGTCCTTGATTTCCTTGCGCTCGAAGAAGCGCACGCCCCCGATGATCTTGTACGGGACCGACTCCCGCATCAGTTGATCTTCGATGGCGCGCGACTGGGCGTTCGTGCGATAGAGGACCGCCATCATCGTGTCGACGTCCTCGGCCCGCCCCTGCTTGATCGACTTGACGATGAAGTCCGCCTCCTCGATCTCGTCGCCGCCGCGGAAATAGACGATCCTGTCGCCCCCCTGCCGGTCGGTCCAGAGGCGTTTGTCCTTGCGATTGCGGTTCTGCTGGATCACCGCGGTCGCGGCGTCGAGGATGACCTGGGTCGATCGGTAGTTCTGCTCGAGCCGGACGATCCGGGCGTCCGCGAAATCCGTCTCGAAGTCGAGGATGTTCCGCAGGTCCGCGCCGCGCCACTTGTAGATCGACTGATCCGGGTCGCCGACAACCGCGAGATTGCGGTGCAGCTCGGCGAGGCGCTTGATCAGCAGGTACTGCGGCCGATTGGTGTCCTGGTACTCGTCGACCATGACATAGCGGAACTTGCGGCCGTAGCGCTCGCGCACCTGCGCGGACGTCTCGAAGAGCTCCACCGTCTTCAGGAGCAAGTCGTCGAAGTCGAGGGCGTTGCAATCGCGCAGCGCGGTCAGGTATCTCTCGTAGATCTTCGCAATCTGCTCGTCGCGCAGGTTCCACGCGCCCCGGAGCGTGTCGGGCCCTTCCATCCGATTCTTCGCCTGGCTGATCCGGGCGAGCGCGACGCGCGGAGGCACGAGCTTGTCGTCGATGCCCAGTTCCCGCTGCGCCTGCTTCACGACGGACACCTGATCCGACGAATCGTAGATCACGAAGTCGCGCGACAGTCCGATGTGCGGCGCCTCGCGGCGGAGGAGCCGCGCGCACAGCGAATGGAAGGTCGACAGCCAGACGCCGTTGCAATCGTCCCCCAGCAGCGTCTCGACGCGCTCGCGCATCTCGCCCGACGCCTTGTTCGTGAAGGTCACGGCCAGCACCTGGTCCGCCGCCGCGTGGCCGTTCCCGATGAGGTACGCGATGCGATACGTAATGACGCGCGTCTTCCCGGAGCCGGCCCCAGCCAGGATCAACAGCGGACCTTCGGTGTGGAGGACGGCCTCACGTTGCTCCGGATTGAGTTTGTCGAGGAAATTCATGGGGACGCCGGAATGTCAGTATAGCCGTTCAGCTGAGCGACACTGTCTGTCGCCGCGTAGCCGAGCCCAACGGCGGCTTCGAGTTGCGTGTCGAATTCTGCAAGCAAGCCCAACGCGATCTTGAGAAAGTACGAGCTTGACCTTCCGCGATGAAGGAACAGAGACTGCTGCCCGTCTGAATTGTGCAGTCAGCCCGTAGGGCTCGGAGTCTGGAAAGTTCGTTGAGACACGGTACGCCTCGACGAGAAGGTCCATTTGCGGTCTGCCAGGCTTGAAGGTCTCTATAGCTCGAAATCTCGCCCATCGTGATCCTCGCAAATTCCTGCAACATGCATCTGTCGGCGGCCACGCACTTGTTGCTCTTCGTGACCGTAAGTGATTGGGCGAACCGGTCTGACTCAAAGCTCAGGCAATCCACGGGCCGTCTTGCGGACGACCGACCTCCGACATCCCGAATCCGACATCCGCGCCGCGTGCTACGATCCGCCGATGTCGGCGACCCTTTTCGAAAAGACCTGGCGCGCGCATTCGGTGCGCCGGCTGCCGAACGGCCAGCATCAACTCTTCGTCGGCCTCCATCTGATCCACGAAGTCACGAGCCCGCAGGCGTTCGACATGCTTCGCGCGCGCGGCTTGCGTGTGGCCATGCCGGAGCGCACGATCGCCACGGTCGATCACATCGTCCCCACGCTGGATCAGCGGCGGCCGTTTCTCGACGTGATGGCGGAAGAGATGCTGACGTCGCTCGAGAGGAACTGCCGCGAGCACGGCGTCCGTCTGCTGAACCTCGACAGCGGGCAGCAGGGCATCGTCCACGTCATCGGACCCGAGCTCGGGCTCACGCAGCCGGGGATGACGATCGCCTGCGGCGACAGCCATACGTCCACGCACGGCGCCTTCGGCGCGGTGGCGTTCGGGATCGGCACGTCGCAGGTGCGCGACGTGCTCGCGTCGCAGTGTCTCGCCATGGATCCGCTGAAGGTGCGCAGGATCTCGGTGAGCGGCCGTCTGCCGCGCGGCGTGTACGCGAAGGACGTGATTCTCGAGATCATCCGGCGGCTCGGCGTGAAAGGGGGCGCGGGCCACGCGTACGAATATGCCGGCGACACGATCGAGCGGTTCTCGATGGACGAGCGGATGACGCTGTGCAATATGTCGATCGAAGGGGGTGCCCGCGTCGGGTACGTCAATCCCGACGACACGACGCTCGCCTATCTACGGGGACGGCCGTTCGCTCCGCAGGGCGACGAATTCGATCGCGCGGCCCGCTGGTGGACCGGCATGGCTTCCGATCCCGATGCGGCGTACGACGACGAGGTCGCCATCGATGCCGCGGCGATCCGGCCGACGGTGACGTGGGGCATCAATCCCGGACAGTCGATCGCGATCGACGAGCGCCTTCCGCCAACCGCCGATCCGGAGGCGCTCGCGTTCATGGGCTTCCGCGCGGGGCAGCCGGTGGCGGGCACCAGAATCGACGTCGCGTTCGTCGGCTCCTGCACGAACGCGCGGCTCTCCGATCTGCGTGAGGCGGCGCGCGTGATTCGCGGACAGCGCGTCGCGCCGCACGTGAAGGCGCTGGTGGTGCCCGGATCGCAGGCGGTGCGGGCGGCGGCCGAGCGGGAAGGGCTCGACCGCGTGTTCCTCGACGCGGGCTTCGAGTGGCGCGGCGCGGGCTGCTCGATGTGCCTCGCGATGAATCCCGACCGCCTCGAAGGACGCCAGATCTGCGCCTCGTCGTCGAACCGCAATTTCAAGGGGCGCCAGGGAAGCCCGACGGGCCGGACGCTCCTGATGAGCCCCGCGATGGTCGCGGCCGCGGCGATCGCCGGAGAAGTGGTGGACGTCCGATCGTTCTCGCCCGCCGAGGCCGCCATTGGCCGTTGATCGCGTTCGCGAGATCCGCGGCACCGCGATTCCGGTCCGGGGCGACGACATCGACACCGATCGCATCATTCCCGCGAGGTTCCTGAAGGCGGTGACCTTCGAAGGGCTCGAAGATCATCTCTTCGAGGACGATCGTCTCGAAGCGGGCGCGGAACGGCCGACGCCGCATCCGGTCTCGAATCCGGCGTATCGGTCTGCCAGCGTGATGATCGTGCAGGCGAATTTCGGCTGCGGATCGTCGCGGGAGCACGCGCCGCAGGCGATCCGCCGACGAGGCGTCCGCGCGGTGGTCGGCGAGTCGTTCTCGGAGATCTTTTTCGGCAACGCCGTCGCGCTCGGCCTCCCGTGCCCGACGACGACGCGCGAGTCGATCGCGGCGCTGCTGGCGATGGTCGAGCAGGATCCCTCCACCGAGGTCGTCGTCGATCTCGACGCGATGCGGGTGAGCGCGGGCGGGCGCACGTTCGCGATGTCGCTGCCGGCCGGCGCTCGCGAAACGTTTCTGGAGGGGAGCTGGGACGCGACCGGCCAGCTGCTGGAGAATTTCGATCAGGTCCGCGCCGTGGCGGCGCGGCTGCCGTACGTGACCGGCAACTGGTGAGTCGGTGAATTGGTGAGTTGGTGAATTCACGAATTCACCAATTCACGATTTCACCACTTCAAGAAACGCCTCGGCGGCGCGACTGCGTTCGCCTGTCCGCCGGAACACCAATCGCACCTGGCGGGTGGCGCCCAGCTCCGGGACGCGCATGGCCGCGAGATGACCGCGCGCGATTTCGGTCAGCGCGCAGCGCCGCGGCAGCAGGGCGACGCCGATCCCCATTTCAACCGCGCGCTTGATGCCGTCGAGGCTCGGCAGCGAGATCTGGATGTTGATCGACGTGCGGCGCCGCTCGTAGGCGCGGAGGACACGATCGCGCGCAGGCGAGGGATCGTTGTGCGCGATCACGACCTGCCGGCCAATCTCTTCGAGCGTCACGCGCCGGCGGCCGGCCAGCGGATGGCGCGGAGACGTGAGCAGTACGATCTCATCCCCGCCGAGCGTCATCGCCTGGACGCCGCGGTCGGCCGGCTGGAACGTCAGCACGCCGAAGTCGATGCTCCGGTCGAGCACCGCGTTGGCGATCTGGCGGGATGGCACGCGCCGCACCTCGACGGCGACGTTGGGGTGCAGCGTCGCGAAGCGCTCGATGTGCGGCAGCAGCGTGTGGACCGCGGCCTCGTTGGCCCCCATGATCACCCGGCCGCGGCGCACCTGCTGCAGCTCTTGAATCGCCGTCTGCGCTTCGCTGGCGAGGCCCAGCAGGCGCTGCGCGTAATCCTGCAGCAGGCGGCCGGCCTCGGTCAGCGTGCCGTCGCGCGACGAGCGATCGAAGAGACGCTCGCCGAGCTCGTCCTCGATGCGCCGCACGGCCTGGCTGATGGCGGGCTGCGTCCGGTGGAGCCGCCGCGCCGCGGCCGAGAAGCTGCGATCGGCGGCGACCGCCAGGAACGCCGCCAGGTCCGGGAGCTGCATAAGCAGACCTAATCATAATCAAAAAACTATAAATTGGACTTGTCGCCCTCGACCCCGGTACAAGGGTACGCAGGAGGCACCCCGATGTCCGGCGACCGGCTCACCATCTTCGACACGACGCTTCGCGACGGCGAACAGGCCCCGGGCTTCTCGCTGCGAATCGACGAGAAGTTGAAGCTGGCCAGGCAGTTGCGGACGCTGGGCGTGGACATCATCGAGGCCGGCTTTCCCATCGCGTCCGAGGCGGACGCCGAAGCTGTCCGCACGATCGCGTCCCAGATCCGGGGCCCGGTCATCGCCGCGCTGGCCCGGTGCCACCCGAAAGACATCGAGCGCGCGGGCTGGGCGCTCGCGCCCGCGCCGCGGCGCCGCATCCACGTCTTCATCGCCACCTCCGATCTGCACCTCGAGCGCAAGCTGAAGATCACGCGTGAGGAATGCCTGCGGGCCGCCATGGCGGCCGTCCGCCTCGCGCGCAATCACACCGACGACGTGCAGTTCTCGGCGGAGGACGCGACGCGAAGCGATCCGCGCTTCCTATGGCAGATGATCGAGGCGGTCATCCAGTCCGGCGCGACGACCATCAACCTGCCGGACACGGTCGGCTATTCGACGCCCGACGAGATCGACGATTTCTTCAGGACGGTGATCGCGCGCGTGCCGAGCTCCGATCAGGTGAGCTTCAGCGCGCATTGCCACGACGACCTCGGCCTCGCGGTCGCGAACACGCTGGCCGCCATCGGCGCCGGCGCGCGCCAGGTCGAGTGCACGATCAACGGCATCGGCGAGCGGGCGGGGAACGCGTCGCTCGAGGAAATCGTCATGGCGATCCGCGTGCGCAGCGATCGGCTGCCCTACGCGACGGGCGTGAACACGCCCGAGATTTTCGCGTCGAGCCAGTTGCTGACGGCGCTGACCGGTGAAGGCGTCCAGGCCAACAAAGCGATCGTCGGCCGCAACGCCTTTGCGCACGAAGCGGGGATTCACCAGGACGGGATGCTGAAGGATCGCCGCACCTACGAGATCATGCGGCCCGAGGACGTCGGCGTCACCGCGACGCTCGTCCTCGGAAAGCATTCCGGCCGGCACGCCGTCCAGCGGCGCTGCGAGCAGATCGGCCACGCGCTGGATCGCCAGGCGCTCGACGCGGTGTACCGCGCCGTGATCGCGCATGCCGATCGCGAGAAAGTAGTGAGCGACGCCGACCTCGCCGCGATCGTGAAGCGCACGCTCGGCGGCGGCGAGTCCCCCAAGACGTCCGCGCCCGCGCCGGCCGTTCCCGACTTCCAGTCGACGCCCGCGGAAGTCGGGTACGGCCACGGAGTGTGAGCTACTCGATCTTCGTCGGCGGGTTGCTCGCCGACAGCGCGTCGTGTCTGAGCGCGGCGGCGCCGATCAGCCCCCCCATTCCCATCGATTCGACCGCGGAGCTCGGAACCAGCATCAGGGCGCCCTTCTCCTTCAGTCCCTCGTAGAGCATGTTCATCGCGCGCAAGTGGAGCGCGGTCGGGTTGTTGTGGTACGACTCGGCCGCCTTCGCGAAGCTGTTCGCGATCTCCACTTCCGCCTGGCCGAGGATCACGCGCGCCTGCTTCTCGCGCGATGCCTGCGCTTCGCGCGACATCGCATCCTGCAGCGATTCGGGGATCACCACGTCGCGCATCTCGACCGACTGCACCGTCACGCCCCACGGATTCGATCGCGAGTCGATCAGCTTCTGCAGCTCCTCTTCGATCCGCTCGCGTCCGCGCAGCAGATCCGTGAGCGACGTCCGGCCGATGATGTCCCGCAGCGCCGTCTGCGCCGCCCAGCTCACCGCCTGCTGGTATTCCTGCACTTCGAGAGCAGCCTTCTCCGGATCGTAGACCAGCCAGAAGAGCACGGCGTCGACGTTGACCGGCACCGTGTCGGACGTGAGCGTTTCCTCCGCGGCGAAGCTGGTGGTGATCACGCGCTGATCGATCCACTTCGTCACGGTGTCGATGAACGGCACGATCCAGAACAGGCCCGGCCCGCGCAGTCCGACGTACCGCCCCAGACGCAGCACCACCGCGCGCTCCCACTGCTTCGCGACGCGCGGGGCCTGCATCAGCGTGAACCCGGCGGCGATGCCGACCAGGAACGGCCACGGATTGTCGACCGCGACCGAGGCGGCGAGGCCGACGCCAAGCGGGACGATCAGCAGCGCGAAGGCCACGATGTTCATCCGAACGTCCTTGCCCGGTTGTTCCTGTCCGCGCTTACCAGACAACGGCAGTGTGACAAGCCCCACGTTCATGCTCCTTGTTGACGCCGGCTCTCGATCGCAGGCAGCGCGTCTTCGACGTCGAAGCCGTGCGAGGAGAGGTCGGCGAGAAAACGCTCCACCAGCCGATTGAGCTCCGTCCGCCTGATCGCGGCGTCCTCGGGCGCCGGCGCGCGTGCGGCGACGAACGTGCCGATGCCGCGCCGCGTCTCGAGGATCCCGGACCGTTCGAGAAACGCGTAGACCTTCGCGACGGTGTTCGCGTTGACCTTGAGGGCCACCGCGAGCTGCCGGACGGTCGGCAACTGGTCGCCTGCGCGCAGGCGTCCCGACGCAATACCGGCGAGGATCCCGCGCTCCAGCTGGGCGTACACCGGCGTCTTGTCGGCGGCGTCGAGCTGGAGGCCATCCCACGGGCTCATGTGGTTAATGTACTACTACAATAGTACAATGTCAAGCAGGCCGGGGGGCCGGGACAGAGGGACCGAGGGACCGAGGACCGGGGACGGGGGACGGGGGACGGGGGAGGGGTGAGGGGGGAGGGGGACCGTTTACTCGACCGTCACGCTCTTCGCCAGGTTCCGCGGTTGATCCACGTCGCAGCCCCGCCGGACGGCGATGTGATACGCGAGCAACTGCAGCGGAATCACCATCAGGACCGGCGTCAGCAGGGGATGCGACTGCGGGACCGTGATGAGAAAGTCCTGCGCGGGGTTCAGCAGCTGGCGGATTCCGTCGTTGCCCTCGTTCGTCAGGGCGATGACCGAGCCGCCGCGCGCCTTCGCCTCCTGGATGTTCCCGATCATCTTCTCGAACACATGATCGTGCGGCGCGATCGTGACGACCGGCATGTCCTCGTCGATGAGGGCGATCGGGCCGTGCTTCATCTCGCCGGCCGGATAGCCCTCCGCGTGGATATAGGAGATCTCCTTCAGCTTCAGCGCGCCCTCGAGCGCAATCGGATAGTTGATGCCGCGGCCGAGATAGAGAAAGTCGCTGCGCTGGTAGAAGCGCTTCGCGATGTCCTCGGTGAGCGGCTCGCACTTCAACGTCTGCTCCAGGAGCAGCGGAAGCTGCGTGAGCGCCTCGAGGTGCGGCCTGGACGCCTCGGGCAGGAGCGTCCCGCGGATCTGTCCGAGATAGATCGCCAGCAGGTGCAGCGCGACGAGCTGCGACGTGAAGGCCTTGGTCGACGCCACGCCGATCTCCGGTCCCGCGTGCGTGAGCACCGTGCCTTCCGTCTCGCGCGTCGCCATGCTGCCGACGACGTTGCACACGGCGATGCTGCGCGCCCCCTTCTTCTTCGCTTCCCGCAGCGCCGCCAGCGTGTCGGCCGTCTCGCCCGACTGCGTGATGACGATCGCCAGCGTGTTCGTCGACACGATCGGGTCGCGATAGCGGTACTCGGACCCGTAGTCGACGTCGACCGGCACGCGCGCCAGCGATTCGATCAGGAACTTCCCGATCAGCGCGGCGTGCCACGACGTGCCGCACGCCAGGATCACGACGCGCTCGACGTCCCGCAGGACCTGGTCCGGAATCGCGATTTCGTGGAGGAAGACCTTGCCCGTCTCCACCGACGCGCGTCCGAGGACGGTCTCCTTCACCGCCATCGGCTGCTCGAAGATCTCCTTGAGCATGAAGTGCTTGTATCCGGCCTTTTCGGCCATGACCGGATCCCACGACACGCGCGTGCTCTTCTTCGAGACCGCGACTCCCGAATAATCGGTGAACTCGACGCCCCGCGGCGTGATGATGGCCATCTCCTCGTCGCCGAGAAACACGACGTCGCGCGTATGGGCGAGAATCGCCGGGATGTCCGACGCGACGAAGAATTCGCCGTCGCCCAAGCCCACGACAATCGGCGGCCCGTTCCTGACGGTGACGATCTTGTTGGGATCGTCGGCCGAGATCAGCACGAGCGCGAACAGCCCGCGGATGTAGAGCAGCGCCCGGCGCACGGCGTTCTCGAGCCCGTCGCCTTTCATCTCGCGCTCGACCAGATGCGCGACGATCTCCGTGTCGGTCTCGGTGACGAAGGTATGCCCTTCCTTCTGGAGCAGCTTCTTCAGATCGAGGTAGTTCTCGATGATGCCGTTGTGGACGACGACGATCCGGCCGGTGCAGTCGCGATGCGGATGCGCGTTCTCTTCCGTCGGGCGTCCGTGCGTGGCCCAGCGCGTGTGGCCGATGCCGTATTCGCCGTCGAGCGGATTGACCGCGATCGCTTCCTCGAGGCGCGCGAGCTTCCCGGCGCTCCGGCGGAGCTCGATCGTGCCGTCACGCACGACCGCCACGCCGGCCGAGTCGTAGCCGCGATACTCGAGCCGGCGCAGTCCGTCGATCAGGATCGGCAGGACCTGCTTGTCGCCGATGTAGCCGATGATGCCGCACATGGTGAACTCCCGATGTCCGAGGCCCGATAGACGATAGCCGATGTGCATGTCGGGTATCGGCTATCGGTCATCGATCATCGCTTCTTCTTCCTTTTCTCCACCCACCCCGGTTTGTTGACCTGCTTGCCGCGGGCGATGCCGAGCGCCCCCGCCGGCACGTCTTCGACGATGGAGGAGCCGGCGGCGACGTAGGCGCCTTTGCCAATCCGCACGGGCGCCACCAGCTGGGTGTCGCTGCCGACGAAGACGCCGTCCTCGATCACGGTCGGGTGTTTGGCGGTCCCGTCATAGTTGCACGTGATCGTGCCCGCCCCGACGTTTACGTCCTCGCCGATAGTGGCGTCGCCGAGGTACGACAGGTGGTTCGCCTTCGAGCGCTTCCCCAGCGTCGTTTTCTTCAATTCCGTAAAGTTGCCGACGTGGGCGTTTTCGCCGACGTCGGACAGCGGGCGGATGTGCGCGAAAGGACCGATCCGCGCGCCCGACGCGATGTGGGATTCGGTGATCACGCAGAAGTTGTGCACGATCGCCCCGTCGTCGATCGTCGAGTCCACGATGCGGACGCCGGCGTTGATGACGCAGTTCGAGCCGATGCGCGTGCGCCCTTCGAGATGGACGTTCGGATGGACGATCGTGTCGGCGCCGACGAGCACATCCGGCCCGATCCAGGTCGACGCCGGATCGACGATCGAGACGCCGTCGGCCATGAGCGCCTCGACCCGCGCGTTTCTGAGTATGGCTGTCACGTCGGCGAGCTCCCTCCGGCTGTTCACGCCCAGGATCTCCCGCGCATCGTCGAGGGAGACCGTCTCGACCACGAGGCCGCGCTCGCGGTAAATCCGGACCAGGTCCGGCAGGTAATACTCCCCCTGCGCGTTGGCGGCGCCGATCGATCGAAGCGCCGGGAACAGCGGCTCCAGCGCGAATGCGTAGATCCCGCTGTTGATTTCGTCGATCGCGCGCTCGTGAGGCGCGGCATCCTTGTCTTCGACGATATATGAGATCCGGCCGTCCTGCGCGTCGCGCACGACGCGTCCGTACCCCTGCGGGCGCTCGACCCGCGCCGTCAGGACCGTGGCCGCCGCCTGACGCGATTGGTGGGCGGCGACGAGGGCACGCAGCGTGGCGGCCCGCAGCAACGGCACGTCTCCAGACAGCAGCACGAGGGTGCCGGACGCCCCCCGCAGATGCGGCTCCGCCTGCAGCAGCGCATGGCCGGTTCCCAATTGCGGGTCTTGCAATGCAAACCGAAGACCCGGCCGTTTTCGCAGCGAGGCCTCCACCCGTTCGGCGAGGTGGCCTACGACGAGAACGAGCGAGGAGGGCCTTAACGAATCAGCGGCGCGAAGGACGTGTTCGATGAGCGGCAGGCCGAGCGCGTGATGGAGCACTTTGGGCTCCGCCGACATCATGCGGGTCCCCTTGCCGGCGGCGAGAACGACGACGTGGGTCTCGGACATGATTGGCGGCAACCTTCAGGCTGCCCTGAGACTTTGCACCTAACTATGCACGAAGAAGGAGTTAGCGGCGCGCCCTGCGCGGCCGGACGGGCGCGGGCCGCCCCGCGGCGGCTTCGGAGGCGGGCGTTTCGAGCGCGGCCTTGAACGCGGGTTCGTCGCGAAGCCCCTCGAGATCGGGGTCCTGGCGCGCGAGCGACCGATTCTCTGGATTGAGTGCCACGGCGTGGCGCAGGTGTTCCAGAGCGGCCGCCGAATCGTTCCGGCGCGCGCTGGCAACGGCCATCATGTAATGCGCGTGATCGTGCCGGGAATCTTCGTTCAGCGCGCGCTGGAGGTGACGAAGGGCGCTCGCCTCGTCTCCCGCATTGAGCGCGACCGTGGCGGCATAAACCCACTCGTCCGCGGTTTTTGGCGCGGGCTCCTTGGGTTCGAGTTCCCGCTCGCAGACCTTCAGATACAGGCGGGCGCGCTCGAGGAGCTCACGCTCGTCGGGGTAGCGCTGGATCACGGTCCGCAGGGCGTCGGCCGAGGCCGCGAAATCGCGTCGCTGCAGGGCCTGAAGGCCGCGCTCGTACATCGCAACGGCTTCGTGGTACGTGGGCTTTCGGGGCGGCGACGGCGGCGGCGTCGGCGGCGGCGGCAGAATCGGTTTCAGCGGTTTTGCCGGAGCGGCGGCGCGGGCCGGCGGACGGGCGGGCTTGGCCACAGTTGGCCGTCTGTGGCCCGACTGGGGCCGTTTCTTCGCGGCCCGTGCGGGTTTACGAGCGGAGGTCCGGGCCTTCTTGGTCACCCGGCGTGTCTTTGCCATCGGCATCGTGGAAGACCGATCCGGTGGGACAGTAGCAAATCACGTCGCGGCGGGTCAAGATCTCAGGAGAAGCCTCAGATTCATAGGTCATTTACCAGAATCTTGGAGTTCCGTAAGGAGTTTATATAATTCGTTGGGCGCGATTCCATGCCGCTCGGCGAGTATCCGCACAGCCTGGCGCTTGGAGCGACCCTTTTCATTGGTCATCACACCTAATTCGGTTCGAATGGCGGCTAGGGGTAGCGGCATCTCGATGGATGAATCCAGCGGCTGCTCGGGCGGCACTAATACAGTAAATTCCCCTCGGGGCCTCGCGAACAGGGTTATGAGCGCCGAAATAGGCTTAATGACCAATTCCTCGTGAACCTTTGTGAGCTCCCGCCCCACGCCGATCTTCTTCTGCATGCCCATCATGGCGCCGATGGCCTTGAGCGTGCCGACTATTCGGTGAGGTGCCTCAAAAAAGACAACTAGACGGGACTCGGCAGCGAGTCGGCGCAGCCACACATCACGGTCGGACGACCTAGTTGGGGGAAAGCCCAAGAAGACAAATTCCGCGGTCGGGAGTCCCGACGCCGCTATTGCCGCCATTACGGCGCTCGGGCCGGGGATACTTTCGACGCGGATCCCCTCGTCCCGCGCGGCGGCGACAAAGGTCTGGCCGGGATCCGAGATCACCGGCGTCCCCGCGTCCGACACGAGCGCGATGGACTGGCCGGCCTTCAACCGCTCGAGCAGGGCCGGCGTCTTCTGGCGCTCGTTGTGCTCGTGCAGGCTCGTCGTCCGCGTCGAGATGGAGTAGTGTTGGAGAAGGCGCGCGGTCCGGCGGGTGTCCTCGGCCGCGATGACGGAGACTTCGCGAAGGATTCTGAGGGCCCGCAGCGTGACATCTTCGAGGTTGCCGATCGGAGTGGCGACCACATACAGGATGCCGGCCATGCGCGGGGCGCCGATTCTACCAGAATGTATTCCGCCGAACCCTTGCCGCACTTCGTGGACGAGTACCTCGCCTGGCTCCACGAAGTCCACCCGACCAACGCAACCTTCGACGGCGTTCATCTCCACGACGACCTGCTCGAGGATCTGAGCCGCGCCTCGATCGACGCGCAGATCCGCGCGCTCGGCGGGTTTTCGCGCCGGCTGGCCGCGATCGACCCGGCGCGGCTGACCGACGTCGAGCGTCTGGAGCGCCCCGCGCTCGACGCCAACATCCAGTCGCGCCTGTTCGAGCTGGAAACGGTGCGCACCTGGGAGCGCAACCCGCAATGCTACGGCGATCTGCTGTCGACGAGTCTGGCCGGCCAGGTGCTGTTCGACTACGCCCCGCTGGCCGAGCGGGCCCGGCGCGTGCTCTCCAAGCTGCGCCAGGCTCCGCGCCTGATGCAGGCGGCGCGCGACAACGTCAAGGACCCCCCGGGCATCTTCATCAAGGTGGGGCTCGAGAGCCTGCGCGGCACCCTGCGCTTCATCGAGGACGATTTGCCCCGCGCGTTTGCGAACCTGGACGATCTCCACGTGCTCGGCGATCTCGCCGACGCGGCCACGGAGGCATCGCGCGCCGTCGGCGGCTATATCGAGTATCTCGAAAACGATCTCGCGTCGAGGGCGCGCGGGGCATTCCGTCTCGGCCGCGATCGGCTCCAGCAGAAGCTGCAGCTCGACGAAGGGATCACGCTCGACGCGGATCGCCTGCTGGCGATTGCGACGCGGGAGCTGCGCGCCACGCAGGATGAATTCCGCCGCGCGGCCTCGCGGCTCGACGCGAAGGATCCGATCGAGGCCTGGGCGCGCGCGAAAGCCGAGCACCCGGCGGCGGGCCAGGTCGTCTCGACCGTCCAGCAGCAGCTCGAGGAGCTTGCGACATTCATCCAGCGGCACGATCTCGTCACGCTGCCGGCCGGCCAGCAGGTCCAGGTCGCGCCGACGCCTCGCTTCTATCGCTGGACGTTTGCGAGCATGTGGACGCCGGGACCGTTCGAGACGCGACCGCTGCGCGCGTACTACTACATCACCGACACGGACCCGTCATGGCCGGCGGATCGCCAGGAGGAGCATCTGCGCGATCTCAATTACGGCGCGCTGTGGGCGATCTCGATCCACGAGGTGTATCCCGGGCACTTCCTCCACTATCAGCTCCTGCGGCAGGTGCCGTCGACGCTGCGGAAATCGATTCTCTTCTCGTCGACTGCGATGGTCGAAGGCTGGGCGCACTATTCAGAGCAGATGATGGTCGAAGCCGGGTTCCGGCGGCAGGATTCGATCGTGCGGCTCGGCCAGCTCTCCGAGGCCCTCATTCGCCTCTGCCGTCTCGTCGTCGGTCTCCGCCTGCACGGCGAGGATCTGTCGGTCGAGCAGGGCGTGCGCTTCTTCCGTGAAGAGGCGTATCTGGAGGAAGGATCGGCGCGCCGCGAAGCCGAGCGCGGCACCTTCGATCCGTCGTACGTGCTCTACTCGCTCGGCAAGCTGATGGTATTGAAGCTCCGGGACGACTACAAGGCGGCGACCGGCGATCGTTTTGTGCCACGCGCGTTCCACGATGGCCTGCTGGCCAACGGCACCCTCCCGCTCTGGCTGCACCGGAACCTGATGCTCGGCGAAAACAACGGCGCTATGCTGGAATAACCACTGCGATATGCCGCTATACGAATTCGAGTGCGAAGCGTGCCGCAAGCGCTTCGAGCGCATCCAGAAGTTCTCCGATCCCACGCCGGAGGTGTGCCCGAACTGCGGCAAGGGACCCGTGAGAAAACTGCCGTCGTCGCCCGCGATACAGTTCAAGGGATCAGGCTTCTACATCACGGACTACGCCAAGAAGTCCTCTCCCGAGGCGGGGAGCAAGAGCGGCAGCGGCACTACGGAGAGCTCGTCCGCCTCATCCGGCGAATCGAAGTCGGCGGACACGAAGGCCACCGACACCTCCAAGAAGCCAGACAAGAAAGATTAGTCTTTCTTCATCCAAGGGGCTTTGCCCCTCGGACTCCCCTATACGCGCCCTCGCGCGGCTGGCCGCGCGGCCACCAGCATTTATGCGATGGTTTATTGTCCGTGTATTCCGTGACTATTCCGTGTCGTCCGTGGCCTGAGAAGCGATCCCGTCCGTGCCGTCCGTGCCGTCCGTGGCCTGAGAAGCGATTCCTGTCCGTGCCGTCCGTGGCGTCCGCGGCCTGAGAAGCGATCCTGTCCGTGCCGTCCGTGGCGTCCGTGGCCTGAAAAGCATCCTCTCCGTGCAGTCCGTGTCGTCCGTGGCCTGAGAAGCGATCCTCTCCGTGCCGTCCGTGTCGTCCGTGGCCTGAGAGCGATCCTGTCCGTGTAGCGGTGTCGTCCGCGGCTATGTATTCCGCGTAGTCCGTGGCCCTAGCGGCGCAGTCCGGCGGGGGCGTCGAGGCCGAGGCCCCGCAAGTACTCGCGGAATGGTTCCGCGAGGTCCGGGCGCCTCAGCGCGAAGTACACGACGGCCTGCAGAAAGCCCAACTTGTTCCCGGTGTCGTGCCGGACGCCGTCGATGCGGCAGCCGTAGATCGGCCGTGTCTTCAGGAGCCGGCGCAGTCCGTTGGTCAACTGGATCTCTCCGGTGCGGTCGCTTTCGCTGGCCGTTTCCTGCAGGGCGGGGAAGATATCGGGCGTCAGCACGTAGCGGCCGATGATCGCCAGGTTGGACGGCGCTTCCTCGCGCGAGGGCTTTTCGATCATGTCCCGAATGCGGTACACGCCGGGCCGCACCTCCTCCGCGTCGATGATGCCGTATGCGCTCACATTCTCGCGCGGCACTTCCTCGATCGCCAGCACCGGCCCGCCCATCTCCTCGAATACGTCGATCATCTGCCGCAGCGCCGGCGGATCCGCGTCGATGACGTCGTCGCCGAGCACCACGGCGAACGGCTCGTCCCCGACCAGCGGCCGCGTGAGAAGTACGGCGTGCCCCAGCCCGAGCGGCTCTCCCTGCCGGACGTAGGACACGTTCATGAGATTCGAGATCTTCCGGATCTCCGCGAGCTGGGCGGTCTTCCCGCGCGCCTCGAGGAAGCTCTCGAGCTCGATCGAGACGTCGAAGTGATCCTCGATCGCGTTCTTGCCCCGCCCGGTGACGAGGACGATGTCGTGAAGGCCGGAGGCGAGCGCCTCTTCCACGCCGTACTGAATGATCGGTTTATCGACGAGCGGCAGCATCTCCTTCGGCTGCGCTTTCGTCGCAGGCAGGAACCGGGTCCCCAGACCCGCGACGGGAAAGACGGCCTTGCGGACCTTGGCACTCACGCCCGCCCATCGTAACTCAGAGCGCGTGGGACGGTATAGGATCTACTGACGGTTTTGCCATGCTCGATCCTGCCTACGTCCGCGAACACGTCGATGAGGTTCGTGCCGCCCTCGGCCATCGCGGGATCGATCCCGACGCGATTCTGGAACCGTTCGGCCAGCTCGATGCCCGTCGCCGGGAGCTGATTCCGGTCGTCGAAGGGCTGAAGCGCGACCAGAACGCCGCCGGCGAGGAAGTCGCGAAGGCGAAGAAGCAGGGACTCGATCCCTCGGCGATCTTCGCCGCGAACAAGGCGCGGGGACAGCAGATCAAGCAGCTCGAAGCGGAGCTGGAGGACGTCGAGCGCAGGCGCACGGAACTGCTGATGACGGTGCCGAACCTGCCGCACGCGTCCGTGCCCATCGGCAGGACTCCGGATGACAATCGCGAGATTCGACGATACGGAACCACCCGCACCTTCGATTTCGATCCGAAGCCGCATTGGGATCTGGGGGCCGCGCTCGGCATTCTGGATTTCGAGCGCGCGGCGCGGATGTCGGGCGCGCGATTCTCCGTGCTGATCGGCGCAGGCGCGCGTCTGGAGCGCGCGCTGATCAACTTCATGCTCGAGCTGCACACCCGCGATCACGCGTACACCGAAGTGGAGCCGCCGTTCCTGGTGAACGCCGACGCGCTGCGGGGCACGGGCAACCTCCCCAAATTCGAGCAGGACCTCTTCAAGATCGCCGGCGACTGGGATTTGTATCTCATCCCCACGGCTGAAGTGCCGCTCACCAATCTCTATCGCGGCGAGATTCTCGACGGCCGGGACCTCCCCCTCCGCTTCACGGCGTATACGCCGTGCTTTCGCAGCGAAGCGGGATCCTACGGCGCGGACGTGCGCGGGCTGATTCGCCAGCACCAGTTCGACAAGGTCGAACTGGTGAAGTTCACCACGCCCGAGCAGTCCCTCGACGAGCTGGAGTCGCTGACGGCGAACGCCGAAGAAGTGCTGAAGCGCCTCGAGCTGCCGTACCGGACGATGTTGTTGTGTACCGGGGACATGGGCTTCGCGTCGGCGAAGACCTACGACATCGAAGTATGGCTGCCCAGCCAGAAGACGTACCGCGAGATCTCGTCCTGCAGCAACACCATGGCGTTTCAGGCGCGCCGCGCGAACATCAAGTTCCGGCCGCACGGCACCGGCAAGGTGGAATACGTCCATACGCTGAACGGCTCCGGCCTGGCCGTGGGCCGCACGCTGATTGCGATCCTCGAGAACTATCAGCAGCGCGACGGCTCGGTGATCGTTCCCCAAGCGCTGCGGCCGTACATGGACGGCAGAGAGCGCCTCGAGAAGAACGATTAGGCCCATGTATCCGACATCTCTCCTGCGGTGAACCGCGCAAATGTGGATCTAGACAGGAGGCAGCCGTGGCAGAAACCGTTCGGCAGATCGATTACTTCTATATGGAGGTCCCTAACAAAGTCGGCGAGGGCGCAAAGGTGCTCCAGGTGCTCAAGGACGCCGGCGTAAACTTGATTGCGTTTTCAGGATTTCCGGTCGGGCGCAAAGCGCAGCTCGACTTCTTCCCCGCCGGCACGGCCGAGTTCAAGAGCGTGGCCAAAGCCAATCGATGGAAGGTGGTCGGCCCCAAGCGCGGATTCTGGGTTCAGGGAGACGACAGGGTCGGAGCCATCGCGGATCTTCTGACCAGGCTCGCGACCGCCAACGTCAGCGTGATTGCCATCGACGCAGTCAGCGTCGAGGGACGCTACGGCGCGCTCTGCTGGGTCGCACCGCGCGATGTCAGGAAAGCCGCGGCGCTTCTGGGCGTCGTGTAACGCGGCGGCCGGTCGACGGGCGTCGTTCTGGTGAACAATACGAGCAATGACGCGTGTCGGCCTTGTCGTTCTGATCGGCGTTGCGCTGCTGTGGGCTCCGGGCCCAGCCTCGGCATGCGATTGCGTGCGGCTGAAGCCGCTCTCGGCGTCGGTCCGCACGGAAGCGCCGTTCATATTCGAAGGGCAGGTCGTCGAGATCGTGGAGCGCTCGCTCCATATCACCCGGACGACGCCGTCGGACTCCTCTGGAGAGACGCGCCCGCTCGGCCGCGAAGTCGTCTTCCGGGTCACGCGGGCATGGGCGGGGGTCTCAGGCCGGCGAATCAGCGTTCTGCTCGAAGACGGCGACTGCACGTTTCCGTTCCAGGCGGGTCACCAGTACGTTGTCTTCGCGCGCCGCGGGGTGAAAGGCCGGCCGACCACGAGCGTCTGCATGCGGACGGTGGAGGCCGATCGCGCGCAGGCGGTGATCAAGACGCTGGGGCCGCCGCGACACTTCAGGCATGAGCGCGGCTGACCCCGGATCGATCGTAAGATCGAGCCGGTGCGGAGAGATGGCCGAGTGGTCGATGGCGGTGGTCTTGAAAACCACTGAACCGGAAACGGTTCCGGGGGTTCGAATCCCTCTCTCTCCGCCAACCTTCGCGGCCTTTCGGCCGCTTCGGCCGGGCGCGGCGCAGGCACGCGCGAAAGCTGAATGATCGATACGAACGCCTGGCTCGATGCGCTGGAGCGGCGGCACCTCGCGAATCTCACACGATCCGAACTGACGCGCGCGCTGCGCGCGCTCTCGTCCTGCTACGTCGAGCGGCGGGCGAAGCTGGCCGGCGGCGCGGCGCTCGAGGGCGCCGGCAAGCGCGCGGCGTTCGCGCTGTTCTACGGGCCGCTGCACTTCCTGACCATCGACGCCCTCGTCCGCGCGGCAGGCGCCGACGCACTGAAGATCGACACGCTCGTCGATCTCGGCTGCGGCACCGGCGTCGGCGCAGCGGCGTGGGCGCTCGCCTGCCGAACCGCGCCGTCAGTCACGGGGATCGATCGACACGCGTGGGCCGTCCAGGAAGCCAACTGGACGTATCGGCAGCTCGGTATCCAGGGCCGCGCGAGAACCGGCGACGTGGTCCGCGATTACCCGACGGCGCGATCGGGCAGATTCGCCATTCTGCTTGCCTACACCGTCAACGAGCTGCCCGAGGCTGCTCGATCGGCGCTCCTCGATCGGATCGCCCGTTCGATGTCGAGCGGCGTCTCCGTCCTCATCGTCGAAGCGATCGCGAAGCGCGACAAAGACTGGTGGCCGGACTGGACGGAGCGGCTGGCCGTCGTTGGCGCTCGCAGCGACGAATGGCGGTTTCCGGCTGTCCTGCCGCCGATACTGCGCCAGATCGCGAAAGGCGCTGGGCTGGATCCGCGCGAGCTCACCGCCCGATCGATAGCCAGGCTGTAGCCTGCGGCGCGACGTGCGAAGCCGCACACGCGCGCCGAGACCGCACATACCGCACACGCGCCATCCCGCAAGTCCTTTGCCCGTAAAGATGATCAGGCGGCATGCCCGGTGCTTTCGGACAGGATATGAAGATCCGGGTCACCGGCCGACACGATTCCCTCCTTCTGGCGGGGCTCACGTTTTCCCTTCTGGTCGTGTTTCAGCGATCGCTGCAGTATCTGTTCAACGTGGCCGGAGACATCGAAAAGACGTACGGGGTTGCGCTGATTCCCGCGCTGCTGATCCTGAGCGTCATGTTCGTCTTTCACGTGAACGCCAATCGGCGCGAGATGAAAGTCGAGGCGATCACCGCCGCCCGCGAGGCGGAGCTGGCCCGCGCCCGCACCCGGGAGCTCGAGCAGCTCATGATCTTCGGCCAGGCGCTCAGTCGCGCGCTGACGATGGACGCGGTGCACGAGGTGATCTGGAGACATCTGCCGCCCTTTGCCGCGGGCGCCGACGTCTGGATGCTCGTACGGCGTGACAACGACTGGGAGCGGGTGACCGACCGCGCGCATGCGCGCTGGAAGGCGGGCGACATCGAGGCCGTCGCCGATCGCATTCTCGAGGGCTCGCCCGAGACGTTCGAGCGGCCCGACGGCGTGGAGCGCGACGGATACATCTGCTACGCGATCACCGCGGGCGGCCGCGCGGCGGGCGTCATCGGCGTCGCGGCGCCGACCTTGCCGGCAGCCGTCCGGCGAACGATTGGCGCCGCCAGCACGCTCCTCGGCATCGCGCTACGGAACGTGCAACTGTTCGAGGAGGTGCGCGAGCACGGCCTGAAGGACTCGCTGACCGGCTGCTTCAATCGGGCGCATGGCATCGACACGCTCGAAGCGGAGCTGGCGCGCGCGCGCCGCAGCGAGACGGCGCTGTCGGTGATGATGTTCGACATCGATCAGTTCAAGCGCATCAACGATGCCTACGGCCATCTGTGCGGCGATGAAGTCCTGGCCGCCGTCGGCACCCGGCTGCGTCAGGTGCTCCGGAGGAGCGACCTTCGCTGCCGGTATGGCGGCGACGAGTTCATGATCGTGCTTCCCGAGACGCCGGCGTCGGGCGCGGCACGCGTCTCCGAATGGGTGCGCGGGGAAATCGAGCAGATCGACGTTCGGGTGGGCGGCGAGAGCGTGCGGCCGACCGTCAGCATCGGCGTCGCGACGTCGGGAGCAGCCGACACGGTCGACACCGTGCTCGAACGCGCCGACCACGCGCTGTACGCGGCGAAGGCGGCCGGACGCAACTGCGTCCGCGCGACGACCAGCCTGTCGCGCGGCGCGGCCGCGCTTACTGTCGTGGCGCGCTGAAAATCGGAAATCGTACGCGCAGCACCCGCTCGCGGCGCCGCTCGGCGTCGAGATTGTGGGCGCGGGCCTTCAGCAAATCGTCCAGCGCGATCATGCCGAGCAGCTTCCGCCGCGGGCCGCGCTCGACGACGGGGAAGCGCGTCAAGCCCGTTTCCGCCATTCGATGCACGATCACCCGCAGCGGCTCGTCGGGATGAGCGACGACCGGCTGGGTGCGCACGATGGCCTCGAGGCGCGTGTCTTCGCGCTCCGCGTCCACGTGCTGCTGCAGATCCATCCTCGTCACCACGCCGATGACGCCGAGGGCCTCGTCGACGATCGGGTAGAGCCGCTGCGGCCCTTTCGACGGATCGACGCGCAGCGAACGGCGGACGGCATCGAGCCTGGCATCTGCGGGGAGCGCCACGATATCCGGACGCATCACCTCGCGCGCGAACAGGATTTCGAGCGGATCGACCGCGTATTCACGGCTCAGGTGATACCCGCGCCGCGCGACCTTCTCCGTCAGGATCGATCGCCTCAGCGTCAGCACGGTGAAGCCGTGGGCGATCGTGACCGCCAGGAGCAGCGGCAGCATCATGTTGACGTCGTGGGTCAGTTCCAGAGCGAAGATCACGCCCGTAAACGGCGATCGCATCGTCCCGCCCAGGATCGCGCCCATGCTCACCAGCGGCCAGAAGCCGGTGCCGACCGAGGGAAAAACGAACGCTTCGACGCCGCCGAGCGCGCCTCCCATCATCAGCAGCGGCGCGAGCACGCCGCCGGACGTCCCGGACCCGAGCGAGATCGACCAGATCAGCGACTTCACGATCAGGATGCCGAGCATGACCTTCACGGTCACGTCGCCCTGGAGGAGGCTGCCGATCGTGTCGTAGCCCACGCCGAGCGCCTGGGGAAAAACGAGGCCGCCCAGTCCGATCGCCAGGCCGCCGATCGGCGGCCACCACATCCAGTGAATCGGCAGCCGCTGAAAGGCGTCCTCCGAGGCGTACACGGCGAGAGTCAGGAGAGCGGACAAGGCGCCTGCGAACAGGCCGGCGAGCACGCAAGCGCCGAGCGCCGGCGGCCCGATGAATACCGGGTGCGCGGGCACGGGAAAGAGCGGTCCGAGCCCGAGCAGGTAGCGCCGCGCCGCCGCGGCGGTCGCGCTCCCGAGCGCGACGGGAATCATGCTGCGCGGCTTCCACTCGAAAAGAAGCAGCTCGACGGCCAGCAGGACCGATGCAACCGGAGCCGCGAATGTCGCGGACATGCCGGCGGCCGCCCCGACCACGAGCAGCGTCTTGCGCTCGACGTTCGTCAGGTGAAAGAACTGGGCGATGAGCGATCCGATCGCGCCGCCCGTCATGATGATCGGCCCCTCCGCGCCGAATGGCCCGCCGGAGCCGATCGAAATCGCGGCTGAGATCGGCTTCAGCAGCGCGACCTTCGGGTCCACGCGGCTGCCGTTGATCAGGATGGCCTCGATCGCTTCGGGAATGCCGTGGCCGCGGATCCGCTCCGATCCAAACCGGGCCATCACGCCGATGATCGCCGCGCCGGCGATCGGCACGAGCACCTCCCACCAGCCCAGCGTGTTCGCCGCCGGGGAGACCAGGGCGGTGCTCCATCGCTGGTAGAAGAACAGATTGGTGAACAACCCAATCAGTTTGAGCAGGATCAGAGCCACATAGGCCGACACGATCCCGATGCCGAGCGCCATCGCGCTGATGGTCAGCAGCCGCTTCGTCGCCGTGAAGTCGCCGAGGCCGGACAGATCCGCTTTCACGTCATGCATGGCTGAAGAACATGACCGGCTCGTGTCCAGCCAGATCCATGGCGCGGGTCAGCGTCACAAGGGAGTGCGTCAGCGCGCGCCTGCGGGGCGGCGGCAGTTGTTCGATCGCGCGGATCAGCCGCGCCTGCGCGGCATCGGGGGCGCGCGTCACGAGCCGGCGGCCGTCCGCCGACAGCCGCAATTCGAGGCGCCGGCGATCCGACGCGGCCGGCGCGCGGAGGACGAGGCCGCGCTGAACGAGGCGGGCGACCACGGTGGAGACCGAGCTCTGGTGCGTGTGCGTGGCCGCCGCGAGATCGTTGAGCGACGCGCCGGGCGCCTCCGACAGCCGCTGCATCACGAAGAGCTGCGCTCCCGTGAGGCCGAGCTGCTTCTCGGCGGCTCGCGACGACTCGTGGAGCGTCCTGACGATCCGTCGAATCGCGTCGAGGACGGCGCGGGTGTCGGCCGCCCGGGGAGATGTATGGGCACCCATATATCGACCCATCATAGCATCTGCCGCGCAGCCGCACCAGCGCCCCAACGCCGCAGCGACCGTTCGCGGTAGAATCCCGCGGATGCCCGCAAGCCCATCGTCCCGTCCGCGGGGACTCACGCTCACGCAGCAGATCATCGTCGGGCTCATCGTCGGCGTCGTGGCGGGCGCGCTGGTGAGCCGATCGCATCCGGGCTGGGCGCAGTACTTCAACCCCTTCAGCCAGTTGTTCCTGCGCCTGATCAAGATGATCATCGCGCCGCTCATCTTCGGCACGCTCGTCGCGGGCATCGCGGGCGCCGGGCACGTCAGGGCGGTCGGCCGGATCGGACTGCGCGCGATGATCTACTTCGAGGTGGTCACGACGCTCGCGCTCCTCATCGGCCTGCTCGCCGTCAACATCCTGAAACCGGGCGTTGGACTCGTGCTGCCTCCGCCGTCGGGGCCGCCGGCGATCGCCGCGAGCGGTCAGACGTGGGATCAGATCCTCCTTCACACGGTTCCGACGTCCATCATTCAGGCGATGGCCGAAGGCGACGTGCTGCAGATCGTCGTCTGGTCGATCGTGTTCGCGATCGCGCTGACGATGGTCGGCCCGAAGGCGCGGCCGATGATCGACTTCTGCGAGTCGCTCGCCGAAACGATGTTCAAGTTCACGAACATTGTCATGAAGTACGCGCCGATCGGCGTCGCGGCGGCGATGGCCTACACGATCGGCAAGGGCGGCTTCGGGGTCCTCTACAACCTGGCGTGGCTGGTGGGGACGCTGTACATCGCGTTGATCACGTTCTACGCGCTCGTGCTGATCCCCGTCATGTTTCTCTTCCGCGTGCCCATAGGAAAGTTCATCACGGCGGTCAGGGAGCCGGCCGTGATCGCCTTCTCGACCACGTCGAGCGAAGCTGCGCTTCCCCGTGCCATGGAAGCGATGGAGCGCCTCGGCGTGCCGCGGAGCGTCGTCGCGTTCGTGCTGCCGCTCGGGTACAGCTTCAATCTCGACGGCTCGACCCTGTATCTGTCCCTCGCGGCGGTCTTCGTGGCCCAGGCGGCGAACATCCACCTCTCGGTGGGACAGCAGATCACGATGCTCCTGACCTTGATGCTGACGAGCAAAGGCGTCGCCGGCGTGCCCCGCGCATCCCTGGTGATCCTCGCCGCGACGCTGGCCCGCTACAATCTGCCGCTCGAGGGCGTGACGCTGATTCTCGGCGTCGATACGCTGATGGACATGGGACGGACGATGACGAACGTGATTGGAAACTGCCTGGCGTCCGTCGTCGTCGCGCGATGGGAAGGCGTCTTCAGGGAAGCGACCGGCAGAGAGCTCGAGGCCGCGGCCGTTCGCGGCGAAATCTGAGCGCATGGCGTTCGGCCTGACCGACCGGCAGCAGCGCCGGTTCAAGATCTGGTTCTACGAAGGCCTGCGGGACGTCGCGGGGACGACGAAGCCGCACCACCAGTATCCGTGGTGGCAGGTGATGTGCCTCACGGGCGTCGACTACTTCTCGACCCTCGGCTACCAGCCGGGGATTGCGTTTCTCGCTGCAGGGCTGTTGTCGCCCCTTGCCACCTTCGTGCTCGTCCTGCTGACGCTGCTTGGAGCGCTGCCGATCTACAACCGCGTCGCCGGCGCCAGCCCGAACGGGCAGGGCAGCATCGCCATGCTCGAAGAGCTGCTGCCCCGCTGGAAGGGGAAAGCCTTCGTGCTCTGCCTGCTCGGCTTCGCGGCGACGGATTTCGTGATCACCATCACGCTGTCGGCCGCCGACGCAACGGCGCATATCGTCGGCAATCCGTTCGTCCCGAAGTCGTTCAACCATCCGGTCCCGCTGACGTTGGTGCTGCTCGCGCTGCTGTCCGCGGTCTTTCTGAAGGGATTCAAGGAAGCCATCGGGCTGGCCGTCGCGATCGTTGCCGTTTATCTCCTGCTGAACGTGATCGTCATCGCCGCCGCATTTCAGCACCTGCTGCGCGGCGCCAGCGTGCTCCCCGCCTGGCGCGACAGCCTGTACCAGCAGCACGGCAGCGCGGTGATGATGATTGCGGTCGCGCTGCTGTTGTTCCCCAAGCTCGCGCTCGGTCTGTCGGGATTCGAGACCGGCGTTGCCGTCATGCCGCTGGTGAAGGGCGATCCGGGCGATACGCGCGAGAACCCGACGGGGAGGGTGCGCAACACCAAGAAGCTGCTGCGGACGGCGGCGCTCATCATGAGCGTGCTGCTCATCGGCAGCAGCGTCGTGACGACGCTCCTCATACCGCCGGCGCAATTCAGGACCGGCGGGGAGGCGTCCGGACGGGCACTGTCCTATCTGGCACACCGATATCTCGGCGAGATCTTCGGCACCGTCTACGACCTGAGCACGATTTCGATCCTGTGGTTTGCGGGCGCGTCCGCGATGGCCGGACTTCTGAACCTGATGCCGCGGTATCTCCCGCGATACGGTATGGCGCCGGAATGGGCGAAAGGCAACCGGCCGCTGATCGCGCTCTTCGCCGTGATCACGTTCCTCATCACATATCTGTTCGACGCCAACGTGGACGCACAGGGCGGCGCGTATGCGACGGGCGTCCTCGTCCTGATGACGTCCGCGGCAGTCGCCGTGACGCTGCACGCGCGACAGCACCGCGGACGGCGGCTCGCCTTCGGCGCGATCACGCTGGTCTTCGTCTACACGACGCTGCTGAACATCTACGAGCGGCCGGAAGGCATCAAGATCGCGTCGTGGTTCATCGCGACGATCATCGTGACGTCGATGATCTCGCGCGTGCTGCGATCGACCGAGCTGCGCATCCACAGCGTCGAGGCGGACGATGTCGCGAAGCGCTTCATCCAGACCGCCGCCAACGTGCCGGTCCGCATCCTCGCCATCCGGCCCGGAGACGGCCGTCGCGAGGCGTACGAGGCGAAGATGCGCGAGGCCCGGGAGTCGCATCACCTGCCCGACGAGCAACACGTGCTGTTCCTCGAGGTCAAGCCCGGCGACGTCTCGGACTTTTCAGGAACGCTGACCGTCGCGGGCGCGGACGTGGGCGGCTACCACGTCCTGCGGAGCACCAGTCCCGCGATCCCGAACGCGATTGCGGCGCTGCTGTTGTACATCAGGGACCTGACCGGCCAGATCCCGCACGCGTACTTCGGGTGGACCGAGGGCAATCCGATCGCCTATCTGCTGAAGTTTCTCGCCTTCGGCGAAGGCGACACGGCGCCGGTGACGCGCGAAGTCCTGCGTCAGACGGAGCCTAACCCGGCGCGTCGCCCTCGGATTCACGTGGGCTGAGCAGCGTCACCGCGGCCTCGTCCACGCCCCTCCCCTTGACGGCGGTCACATCGAGCCGCAGGCGCTCGTACTTCACCGAATCGCCGACTCTCGGCGGCCGACCAAGCCCAGTCAGGATGAGCCCGCTGACGCTGTCGACGTCCTCGTGCGTCAGCTCGAGGTCGAAGAGCTGCCCCAGCTCGTCGAGCCGCATCGTCCCCGGCACCCGCAGCCGGCCGGCCGGATCCCGCCGCGGACCCGATCGATCGACGGGGCCTTCGTCGATCTCGCCGACGACCTCCTCGAACAGATCCTCCAGCGTCACGATGCCGGAAGTGCCGCCGTGCTCGTCCAGCACCACCCCGAATTGCGCGCGCTCGCGGCGCATCGTGGCCAGCACCGCGTCGAGCAGCGCGGTTTCAGGAACCATCGGCGTCGATCGCGCGCCGGCCGCCGTAACCCGCTGCTCGTTCAGGAGCAGCCGGAGCAGATCTTTGATGTGATACGTCCCGACGATGTGATCGAGATCGCCTTCGTAAACGGGATAGCGCGTGTGGGGCGTCGTGCCGAGGATCCTTCGCAGCTCGTCCGGACCGGCGCCCACGGGGATGCCCACGATGCGCACGCGCGGCACCATGACTTCGCCGGCGTTGAGCTCGCCGAACTCGAAGAGCTCCTGCAGCACGCGGCCGGACTCGGATCGCAGGGCGCCCTGTTCCTCGGATTCCTCGACGATGAGCTGCAGCTCCTCGGACGTGTAGTACTGATCGGCCGAGTGCGCCTGTTGGGTGATGCCGAAGGGCTTCAAGAGGAGTCCGCCGATGGCGTTGAGCGCGATCACGAATGGGTAGAGCAGCGTCTGAATCCACAACATCAGGGGAGTGAGCCACAGGGCCAACCGCTCCGCCGTCTGCAGCGCCAGCGACTTGGGGAGCATCTCGCCGAGCACGATGTGGAAGTAGGTCAGCCCGGCCACGGCGACGACGCTCGCGAAGCCGTGCGCGGCCAGCCACTGCGCCCACGTCGACGACCCGAGGGCGGAAAGGAGCCAGCCCGCGACGACGTGCTCGCCGTACATGCCCAGGCCGAGGCTCGCGAGCGTGATGCCGATCTGCGCGGTCGCGATGAAGCGCACCTGCCGCGCGGGATCCGTGATGATGCCGTGAACGATTCTGGCGAGGCGATCGCTTCGCGCCGCTCTGGCTTCGATCGCCGACCTGGGCGCGCTCACGATGGAGAACTCCGCGGCGACGAACATCGCGTTCGCCAGCAGCAGCGCGGCGATGATGATCAGCGCGATCGGCATGTCAGGAGACGCCGCCTTCCTCGCCGATCTCGTCCAGTGCCGGCGGCGCGACGATCACGGAGGCGATCCGCCCGTTCTCGACGCTCTCGATCTCGACCGGCAGCTCCCAGACATCGAGCCGCTCCGCGGGCGCCGGCAGGCGGCCCACCGTCCGCGTCACGAACTCGCCGACGGTCAGGTCGTCCGACGGCCACGCGCCTTCCACCCAGACCCGCGCGCGCTCGAGCGGCAGGTCGCCGGGCAGCCGCACGCGGCCGTCGCTCAGCCGCAGCGGCAGCAGGCGCGGCGCCTTGAACTCGTCGGGCACACTGCCGAGCAGTTCCCCGATGACGTCCTCGAGCGTAATCAGCCCGATGACCGCGCCCGATGCGTCGACGACGATCGCCTGGTGCCGCCGTCGCTCCCGCAGGAAGCCGAGCAGCCTGTCCGCCGGCATCGCATCCGGCACGCGCAGAATCGGACGGACCAGAGCGGCGAGCGTTCCGGCGCGACCGCTCTCCAGGAAATGGATGACGACGTCCTTCGTGTGAAGAATGCCGACGATGTCGTCGAGCGTTCGGCGGAAGATCGGCAGCCGGCTGTACGGGCTGGTGGCGGCGATCCGCAGCACGTCGCGAAGCGGCGTGGACAGCTCGATCGCGGCAAGTCTCGCGCGCGGCACCATGAGCTGCCGCGCATCGCGGAGCCCGAGCCGGAGCGCGCGATGGAGGCGCATCTGCTCCTGTGGCTCGAGCAGCCCGCCATCGCGGCTCTCCGCGATCAGCAGCGCGATCTCCTCTGGAGAGTGCACGTGGCGATGCGTCGCCTGCGGCATGCGGAGCGCTCGCCGCAGCAGCGCCGCGCTGTTATCGATGATGACGATGAACCACGCGAAGACCCGGCCCGACCAGAGCATCGGAAGCGCGGTGGCGACCGCCGTTTCCGTCGGATACCGCAGCGCGACGGTCTTCGGCAGCATTTCCGCGAACACGACGGAAACCATTGCGAGCAGCACGAGAATCGAGCTGCTCGTGACCGAGTCGGCCGTCTCCTGCGCGAGCGTCAGCGATCGCGCGACGTAGGGCGCAAGCCGGGGCGTCAGCACGGCCTCGGCGTACGCGCCGAGCGCCATCCCCGACAGCGTGATGCCGACCTGCGAGGCGGCGATGTACCGGTTCAGCCGCTGCGGATTCTCGACAATCGGCAGAAGACGTGTGGCCGTCGCGTGGCCGTCCTCCGCCATGCGCCTGAGACGGCTGCGCCGGACCCCCACCGCGCCGAACTCACCCGCGACGTAAAAGGCGTTCAGCGCCACGAGCAGCAGGATGATTCCCGCGGCGGCCAGCATGCGGGAGCGATCGTACCTGATCCTTACTCGGAGCGGAGGGCAATAACCGGATCGACGCGCGTCGCGCGCAGGCCCGGCACCGAGGCCGCCACCGCCGCGACGACCGCGAGCAGGACGGATACGGCGGCGAACGTCACCGGATCCGACGGCCGGACGCCGAAGAGCAGCTTCTGCATCAGCCGGGTGAGCACCCATGCTGCGGCGGCGCCCGCCCCGATGCCGATCGACGCGAGCGTCATCGCGTGCGCGACGACCAGTCGCAGCACGGTCCCTCGCTGAGCGCCGAGCGCCATCCTGATTCCAATCTCCTGCGTGCGCTGCGTCACCGAGTAGCTGATCACGCCGTAGATGCCGACTGCGGCGAGCGCCACCGCGAGCCCCGCGAAGATCGTCAGGAGCAGCATCGTCAGGCGCCGCTCGGCGACCGAGATCGACACGACGTCGCTCATCGTGTGGACGTCCGCGACGGCGATGGTCGAGTCGAACTCGCGCACGATCGAGGCGACTTCCGGCACGATCCGGACGGGATCGCCGGATGTACGGATGACGACCGAATTCCATGGATAGGCGAACCGCGCGGGCGCCCAGTACGTCGTCGGCCGCGCCTCCACGTCCAGGCTCGACTGGCGGACGTCGCCGACGACGCCGATGATCTCGTCGGGCGCCTTGTCCGTCCAGCTGATCGCGAGCTGCTTGCCGATCGGATCCTCGTTCGGGAAGTACTTCCGCGCCAGCTCCGCGCTGACGATCACGCGATGCCGCGCCTCGCCGGCATCGCGCGCGTCGAAGAGGCGGCCGCGCAGCAGCGGCATCCGCATCGCCTTGAAGTAATCATGCGTGACGACGCGCACGTCAGCGACGGGCTCTTCACCAGGCGCCGGGGCCGGCCGGCCCGCGATCGCGAAGCTCGTCGCGGCGCCGAGCCCGTTCAAGGGCAGAAAGCTGATGCCGCCTGCGGCCTGGACGCCCGGGAGAGCGTCGATCCGGGCGTAGAGCTGATCGAAGAACAGACGGCTCGTGTCGTACTTCGAGGTCGGCAGCGTAATCTTCATCGTGATGATCTGCGACGGGTCGAAGCCGGCGTCGACGTGCATGAGGGCAACGAAGCTGCGGACGAGCAAGCCGGCGCCCACGAGCAGAACGAGCGCGAGCGCGGTTTCGGCGACCACGAACGTGTGCCGGATTCGGGCGCCGCGCCGCGACGTTCCGGTCCGCCCGCCTTCCTTCAGCGCCTCGACGAAGCTCAGGCCAGCCGCGGACAGCGCGGGAATCACGCCAAACGCGAGACCGCTCAACAGCGCGATCGCGAAGGCAAACCCGAGGACCCAGCCGTCGACGGCGAGCGCCTCGAGCCGCGGCACGGGCACGCGCGCCGCGATCGTCGTCCGAAGCGCCGCAACGGCCCACCAGGCGAGCACGAGACCGACTGCGCCGCCGGCCGCCGACAGGAGGCCGCTCTCGGTGAGCGATTGCGCGACAAGGCGTCCGCGGCCGGCGCCGAGCGCGGCTCGCACGGCCATCTCGCGCTGCCGCGTCGTGGCGCGCGCGAGCAGAAGGTTGGCGACGTTGGCGCAGGCGATGAGGAGCACGAATCCGACGGCGCCGAGCATCACGAACAAGGCAGGACGCACATCGCTCGTCAGTTGATCCTTCATCGAGCGCACGTGGATGCCCCAGCCGGTGTCGAACGCCGGGAAGAGACGAATCATCTCGACCTGCACGCGGTTCATGTCCTGCTGCGCGCGCGCAAACGTGACGCCGCGCTTCACGCGCGCGACGACCTGGATCCAGCGTCCGCGCGGCGTCCGCGACGCCGCGGAGAAGCCGACCGGTTTCCAGAGGTCGACCGTCTTGTCGAGAATGGAAAAGCCCGGAGGCATGACGCCGACGATCGTGTACGGATCGCCGTCGAAGCGTACGACCTGATTGAGGACGGCAGGGTCTCCACCAAAGCGTCGCCTCCACAGCCGGTCGCTCAGCACGACGACCCGATTCCGATTCGGCTGATCCTCATCCGCCGTGAACGTGCGCCCGATCTGGGGCGCCACCCCAAGAATGGGGAACACCGTCGCCGAGACGTATTGCATCGGCACTTCTTCAGGTTCGCCGTGCCCCGACAGCGTCGTCCTAAACGTGAGGCTGACCGCAGCCATGTCGTCGAAGCTCGCCGACATTTCGCGCCAGTGAAGATAATTACCGGGTGAGTTGCTCGGATTGTCCCTGCCGGTCGGATTGACTTCCCAGATCACCGCGAGCCGGCCGGGATCGGCGTATGGCAGCGGTCGCAGCAGCAGGGTGTTCACGACACCGAAGATGGCGGTGTTGGCGCCGATCCCGAGAGCCAGGGCGACGACGGCCACGAGCGTAAAGCCCGGAGCGCGCACCAACACCCGCGCCGCATACCGAAGGTTGTTCAGAAAGTTGTCCATCGACGAGTCCCTGTAGACCGTTACAGTCCGTGGTCCGTGGAGTCCGTGTCGTCCGTGGCCCGTCTCGTCCGTGGCCCGTGGCTCGGAGCCTAACCGCCGATTGCGCCGAGCGCCCAGGCGGCCTGTCTCCGGACGCCGGCGTCGCTGTCCTTGAGGCACTTGGTGAGCGCGGCGACGGCGCGGCGATCGCCGAGCGCCCCGAGCGCCCACGCGGCCTGGCGCCTGACTCCGGGCGCCGAGTCGGTCAGCGCCGCCGTGAGTGCGTCGACGGCGCGGCGGTCGCCGATCGCGCCAAGGGCCCAGGCGACCTGTTCGCGCACGCCGGCGTCGGTGTCTTTCAGCGCGTCGATGAGGGCCGGAACGGCTTCGGACGCATCGAGCGCGCCGAGCGCCCACGCGGCGTTGCGGCGCGCGATCCAGACCGGCGCAGACAGCGCTTTCATCAGCGGCGCCTGCGCCGGCGCGCCGATCGCCACCAGCGCGGACGCGGCCTGCTCGCCGGGCGTCGTCGTCATGTCCTGCGTTCCGCGGAAGCGCCAGGTGCGCTCGCCGCAGACGCCGGGATCGACCGGCGATCCATCGTCGAGCATCGCCGTGAGTCGGCCGAGCATCGGCGCGGCCTGGCTGCCCAGCTCGCGGAGCTCGCACGCGGCGCGCGTCCGTACGGCGGGATCGGAGGAGGTCAGTCCTGCGGCGGCGGCGGCCGCGTCTTTCTGCGCGGCGGACGAGAGCAGCACGATCGCGGCCGTGGCCAGGCTGCGTGCGATCATCATCGCCCTCCCATCCAGAGGCGCGCGGGCATCGGGTGCGGATGCGGATGTGGATGTGGATGTGGATGTGGGCGCGCGGAGCTGCCGCCGCCGCTCACTTCCGCGAGGGCTGCGGCGGCGTGACGGCGCACGCCGACGTCCTCGTCCTTGAGCGCCTGCGTCAGGGCGTCGATGGCGCGGGCGTCGCCGATCTCGCCGAGCGCTTCGATCGCGCGGCGCCGCACGTCCGCGCTTTTGTCTTTGACGGCGCCGATGAGGGCGTCGACCGCGGACTCGTCGCCGATTTCGCCGAGCGTGCTCGCGACCATCGCGCGGACGCCGGCGTCCTCATCCTTGAGCGCGGCGGCGAGCGCGGGCACGGCGCGCTTGCTGTTCAATTCGGCGAGCGCCTCGGCAGCCTGCCGGCGCACGCCTGCGTCGGTGTCTTTCAGGGCGCCGATAAGGCCATCGATCGCGGCGTCGCTGCGGCCGGCCTGCGCGCCGACGGCCGTATGCGCCGTAAGCGCGCGCCATTCGAGCGATGGGTGGAGAAAGATCGCGGCCGCCCCGACGAAGATCGCACTCGATTTGAGCAGCGTGCGAAAGAACACGGTGACTGGGCTCATGGTCGCTCACTCCTGCTAAGAAAACAGCATCATCGCCCGCGCCTCGCGCCGGGCGATTGCGGAGTGCAACCGCCTGACGCGGGGGCGAGGTGTTACCGGATTTGTCCGAGTGCGAACGCGGCCTGCTGACGGACGGAGGCGCTCGCGTCCTTGAGCGCGGCGGTGAGTCCGTCGATGCCGCGCGGGTCGCGGATCTGCCCGAGCGCGAAGGCGGCCTGCTCGCGGACGCCCACGTTGGCGTCCTTCAGCGCGATCACGAGCGCTTCGACCGCCTTGGCGTCGCGCAACTGTCCGAGCGCGAAGGCCGCCTGTTCACGCACGCTCGGCTTCTCGTCCTTGAGCACCGAGATCAACGGCTCGACGGCGCGGCGGTCGCGAATCTGTCCGAGGGCGAACGCCGCCTGTTCGCGGACGTCCGGCGAGGCGTCGTGGAGCACTGACGCAACCGCGTCGATCGTCGCGGCGGCGCGCAGCTGGCCGAGCGCGAAGACGGCCTGCTCGCGGACGCTCGCGTTCTGATCCTTGAGCGCGCCGCTCAGCGGATCGATCGCGCGCGCGTCGCGCAGTTGGCCGAGGCCGAACGCCGCCTGTTCGCGCACGTCGGCGCTCGCATCCTTCAAGGCCTGCACGAGCGGCTCGAAGATTCGCGGGTCGCGCATCTGAACGAGCGCGTGCATCGCGGTCTCGCGCACGTCCTTGTCGGTGTCCTTCAGCGCTTCCATCAGCGCGTTCACCGTCCTCGGGTCAACGGTCCGGCCCTGGCGTTCGGCACGCTCGACAGGCACCTCGCGGACGACTTGGCCCACTGCGGAGGCAATGCCGCCGACGACTCCTGACGCGACGCTGCCGACGGCGTTTCCGACGGTCTCTCCGACGCCGATCCCCGATCCGACTCCGCGGCCGATGCCGCGGCCAACGCCGCCACGAATGCCGCCCGGAATGCCTGCCTGAACGCCGCCTTCGATGCCTCCCTGAATGCCGCCCTGCACGGCCGACTGAATCGCGCCCTGCAAGTCGTCCTGCACGCGCGTCTGCAGGTGCCGCTGTCTCGCTTCCTCAGCTTTCGCATTCGCGCGGGTGTCTGCCTCGGCCTGTCCCGGGTACGACTCGATCGGCTTATCCGGTTTCTGCGCCGCCGCCTGCCGTGCCGCGGGAAGGCGATCTTCCGCCGTCGACTTCACAGCGGCCGCATCGGCAATCGTCCATGGCTGGATCGCGGCGACGGGGAAGATCAGCAGCGCGAAGACCACCGCGGCGGCGGCGGCGCGCGCCCGCGTCAGCCCGCGGCGCGGGACGCTGGGATCCAGAATGGCCATCAGCCGGCCTTCGAGCTGCGACCGCTGCGCCATCGCGAGGCTCGCGCCCGCGAACAGCGCGGGGAACCGTCCAGCGCGCATGACGCGCGCGATTTCGAGAAGCTGGTCGGCGTACTCGGACCCCCGCGTGCCCGACGCCAGCACGAGATCGTCGCATGCACGCTCGCGCTCGGTGCGCAGCCGGCGCGCGGCCATCCACGCGAGCGGATTGAACCAGTAGGCCGCGCAGGCAATCTGCGCGACGAGGTGTGTGAGGCAATCGCGCCGCTTCACGTGCGCGAGCTCGTGCAGCAGCACGACGCGCAGGCGATGAGCCGGCCACGTGTCGGCGTCAGCGGGGATGAGCACCGCCGGCCGGAAGATGCCCCACGCCATCGGCATCGATTGCACTGCCGCGCGGAGGAAGCGCACGCGCGCCAGCCCGAGGTCCGCGGCGAGCGACCTCGCCTGCGCCAGCCACGGCGCATCGGCCGCGACAGCAGTCCGCCGCGCCAGCCACTGCACGGCAATCAGCCCCAGCAGCATGCGGCCCAGCACGATCGCCGCGCCCGCCGCCCAGACGATCAGGAGCACGGTCGGCCAGCCAGGAAGCTGACGCGCCGCGGCGGCGTTCCGCGCCACTGGCGCGACGTCTGCGATCGGCGTTGGCGATGAAGCACCGGATGAAAGCGAGGGCCGATGGCGTGGAGGCGCGGCGGCCTCTGACGGGAGAATCGCGGCCGCCGCCGGAGCGCTCACGCGCACGATCGGAAGCTCCCAGCGAGGCGTGACGGTTCCGAGCGCGGGCACCGCGAGCGCGCTGACGAGGCCCAGCGTCCACACGAGGTGTCGCGCCGACGCTGACGCGCGGCGCAGCGCCGCCGCCACCAGCGCCGTTGCGGCGAGAACCGTGGACACCTTGACGACCCCATCGACCACAACAGCGAGAGAGATGTTCGGCATCGCTTACACTCCGCTCTTTCGCGCTGTGTCAATCAGACGCGCGAGGCGATCCAGTTCCGCCGGCGACAGCCGTGACGACGAATCGTCGAGGAGGGCCGAGATGGCCTGTTCGGCCGATCCGTCGAAGAACGTCCTCAGGATATGCCGGAGCGCGGACCGCTGGGCGTTGTCCCGGGCGAGCGTCGGCAGGTACATGTACCGGGGCCCGTCCTGCTCGTGCCGTACGTGCCCTTTTTCTTCGAGAATACGCAGGAGCGCGCGGACCGCCGAATAGCTCGGCGGTTCGGGCAGGGCCGATTGCACGTCGGCGGCCGTCGCGCGGCCCCTTTGATAAAGGATGTCCAGGATCTGCCGCTCCCGGCGGCTGAGGTCCTGATGATTGGGCTTCGTCATACAAACTCTTAGACGGGCGCGGGGCCGAAAAGGTGCTATGAAAATAGCATCAGGCGGGAAATTTAGCAATTCGGCCCGGCCGACCAGCCGCGCTCACTCTTTCTGGCGATTTACTCGCCATGGCAGCTGCGCGTTGACGCACGCGGGAAAGTTGATCGTTCCCACCATTTCCGACGCCGACACGATCCTTCCCGTGAGCGTCCCTCCGCCGTCCGCGGTCAACGAGAATGCACCGTTCTGCACGCTCGGCGGCGAAGAAAAGCTGAACGGCGTGAAGACGTTGTACTGGCACGACGCGCTGACGACGACGTTGTCCCGAATCACGAACTCCACCAGTGTGTCGCTCCCGTTGGTGGAAAAGCCGCTCCAGGCGCCGTTCGAGTCGAACGAGGTCTC
>DATJFE010000056.1:0-132613 GCA_035495955.1 Vicinamibacterales bacterium
GATTGCGCACGCTGACCACCAGGGTGTTGCCGACGACGCCGCCGATGATCGTCCATTTGACGTCTTCCAGCTGCAGGAAGAAGTCGGCGGTGTAGGGAATGAAGTCCTCGCGCGGCGCGTCGCCGACGAACGCGCAGAAGACCTGCTCCTTCATGATGCCCCCCTGGCTCGCCCGCGTCACGTAATCGAGACGCTCCAACGTGATTTCGGCGCCTTCCATTTTCCGGATCAGGGCGGCGTCGGCGAGCGGATAGAGGAACGTGAACGCTTCGAGGTCGACGCGGTTGGTGTGACGCGCGAAAAACAGCGTGTCCGACTTGATGGCGTAGAGCATCGCGGTGGCGGTGCGTTCCGAGATGTTGACGTCCACCGCGCGCAGGTGCTCGGTCAGGATCGTCGAGGTCGACCCGTAGTCGGCGCGGATGTCCTTGAAGACCGCGCTGTAGCCCGGATGCTCCGGGTGATGATCGATCACGAGATCCGCGCGATCGAGCATGCCGCCGAAATAATGCGGCTGCACGTCGACCGTGGCCACGCGCTCGAATCCGCCGAACGACGAAGGCGTGATCTGCTCGACCTGGATGTCGAGCATGTTCGCCATCCTCAGGTTCTCCGGGCGCGTGACGCCCTGCATCGCCCCGATAATCGCCGTCGTCTTCGTGCGCCGCAGCAGGTTGCGGAGCGCGAGTCCGCTTGCCAGGGCATCCGGGTCGGGATCGTTGTGCAGCAGTATCAGCACCCGGTCCGCGTCGGCGAAGTACCGCTGATACTGCTGAACGCGCGCCCGTGTCATCGAGCGGCTCAGCTCGGTCACCAGCGTCGGCCGCAGGAGCTCCGAAAGGTCGAGCTGGGTGACCTCCATCCCGTCGGCATCGCTCCGGCCATTGGCCCCCCGCTTGCCAGTGTGCAAGCTGTAGATGAGCGTCCCGCCCGCATCGCGGATCGCCTCAATGATCTTCCGGATGCTGCGCTTGCCGTTGTCTTCGACGATGAAGCAGGTGCTGGGGGTGATGTCGGCTTTGAGGTAGGTGTCGATGCGTCGCGGATCGCCGGCCGCAACCTCGACGCCGGCGTCGTGGAGACGCCGGGCGAGGGGCCGGCTTTCGACAAGGAAGTCAACCTCGAAGCTCGGCAACAACACGTCGTCGAGCGCTCGGATGACCAGTTCATCCTGACAGATGGCCAGAACGCGCACGTCAGATCCCGGCAGGATTTCGGCCCTGCACTACGCCGCCGCCTCGAGGCAGAAGCACGCCAAACGACTAGTATACGCCGAGTTGCGCCTGGTTGTGCTCGCCGCCGTGACCCTGGTCCTGGGCCCATTCGCCGGCCGTCCCGCCGCCGGCGGCCCCGGCCAGATTAATGCTGACACACTCACCCCGTGCGCGGCCTGCCAGGCGCTCAGCCTGACGCCCGATCAGATGGCGCTTTCAATCGGAGCCTTCAACGGATCGCGCCTCGTGATCCGCGTCACACCTGGCGGGAATTACGCATCCGCCGCGAGCGCGTTGGAAGACATTCGCGCGCGCGGAGGACGCCCGGGTCTCCATTTCGTAGGGATCCCGGCGGAGGACGATCCGCTGCTGGGCGCGCCCGCGGACTTGATCGTGATCGAGACGGGAAGCGGCGACCCGGACCGACTGACGTTCGAACTGAAGCGTGCCCTCGCCGCGGCGCGCGGCAGAAACGCGCACGCGACGCTCCTCGTCGCCGCGCCCTCCAGCGTCGCGACGGCGCTTCAAGAGCGCGGACTCGGTCCGTACACGGATGGATTCGTGCTCCCGTCCGGGACAATCTCGAGACCTGCAGATCTGCTGACGCCTGTGGCCGAATCGATTCGGCTCGTGCGGGTCACCGGCGATGCGGCCGCCGCCAGGGAGATCCTTCGCGCGTCGGCCGCGCTTCAATCGTGGTTTCCAGAGGGACTGATCCGCGCCGCCGATCGAACTTTGTCGTGCGGTACCGAACGCCTCGCGGCTTATCTCAACCCGACGACGCTCGATCTTGTCGCCGTGAGCGCGACCTGCACGCCGCCCGCGACTGTGACGTCCGATCTCCGCGGCGCCGTTGTCGAGCGTCTGGACGTGGACGGCGTATCGGCGTTCCGCGTGCGCGCGGACGCGGGCGGCGCGTTCGCGTCGCAAGTCGAAGTGGCCGGAGCGCGGACGCTCACGGTCGCCGAGATCGTGGCGCGCCATCAGGCGGCGGCCGCGCGCCAGGCGTCAGAGATCGGGACGGAGATCGCCGAGGGCACGCTGACGCTGACATTCGAGGCGCCGGGCTTCGTCGCGCCCATCACGATCACGTCGAAGACCACCATTTTCGGGGACCGCGGATCGGGGACCGGGGATCAGAGCCTGACCGAAATCCGGCAGGCGGACATCCGCGTCAACGGAGCGCCGTTCAGCGCGGGACGCAGCGCTCCGCGCCTGCCGATCATCGAACCGGAGCGCGCGGCGGCGCCGCCGCTCGCGATCACGCTGACCGGCGTCTATCGGTACGCGCTGGCCGGCCGCGCCACCGTCGACGGCCGCGACACGTACGTCGTTTCGTTCGCGCCGCTCGACGGGCGCGCGCCGCTCTACCGCGGACGCGCGTGGATCGACGCCGCGACGTTCGGCATGGTCCGCGTCGCCGCCGTGCAGACCGGCCTGCGGGGCCCCATCACCGCCTCGGAGCAGACCGATGACTTCCAGGCCGACGGCCGGGGGCATTGGCTGCTCGCGCGATCCGATGTGCGGCAGACGTACGAGGGCGCGAGCGTCCGTACGCCCATCCATCGGCTGCTCGTCATCGATCGCCACGAGCTCAATCCGCCGGACTTCGCCGCGCGACGGGCCGAGGCGTACGCGTCGCAGGACGTCATGCTCCGCGACACGCCGGAAGGGTACCGGTATCTAACGGAAGAAAGGCGGAAAGCGGAAGGCGGAAGACGGAAGGATGGGGGCCCAGCCGCGCTAGAGCGGGTTTTGGCCAGACGCGTCGATCGGATTCGCACGCTCGCGTTTGGCGTCATCGTCGATCCGAACATCTCGCAACCGCTGCCGTTTGCGGGGCTGAGCTACGTGGACTTCAATCTGTTCGGCACCGGCGCCCAATTCAATGGATTCTTCGGCGGCAGCTTCGGACAGCTCGCCTTTTCAGCGCCCTCGTTGAAGGGCAGTCGCTGGCAGCTCGCGGGGCGCGCCTTCGGGATCGCGTCTTCGTACAACGACCGCGCCTTCGACGAAGGGCGCGAGCAGTACGCCCTCGACATCCGCCAGCGTCCGGCCGACGCCGCCGTCTGGCTGTTGCGTCCGCTGTCGCCGCGCGCCGCGCTCCGGATCGAGTACGACTGGGACTACACGAGATTCACTGCCGGGGAGCTGACCGCCGCCGCCTTCGCCGTCCCGAGGAATCAGAACGCGCACGTGCTCCGGATCGGAATCGATCTGCAGCGCGCCGGATGGCAGGCAAGTCTCTGGGGCAGCGCGGCGCGTCGCGTGGGGTGGCGTCCGTGGGGTCTGCCCGGCGATGAAAGCGCGGTCGATCCCCGCGGCAGCTATCAGCGATTCGGCGCATCGCTCCTGCGATCGCAGGCGCTGTCGCCGAGGGTGTCGACGCGGATCGAGCTGGCGGTCATGGACGGCCGTCATCTCGATCGGTTCAGCCGGTATGCATTCGGCACGTTCGAGAATCGCCTTCATGGATATCCGTCCGCGCTGATTCGCTACGACCGGGGCGGCGCGCTGCGGAGCGCGATCGCATGGACGGCCGCGAAAGGGATTCGCCTCGACGGATTCGCGGATACGGCCGAGGTCCACGATCCGGGCTTTGGGCCGCGCATTCGAAACTACACGGGCTTCGGAGCGGCGGCCGAAGTTCCGGCGCCCTTCGGCACGCTGCTTGCCCTCGAGTGGGGATTCGGCCTCCGCGGCATCAATACCGACGGACGCGCCGGCACGCACGTCATCCGAATCTCGGGGTACAAAATATTTTGACGGGAGGTATCATTTTCCCGAGGTCCAGGGGCGGGGGGAGGGCACATGAGACGCGCGGTGACGACGCTGGCGGCGATTGTGTCCACCGCGGTTGCGGCGACCGCGCAGAAGCCGACGTTTCGCGGCGCCATCGATCTCGTCAACTTCGGCGTGACCGTCGTCGACAGGCAAGGCAAACCGATCACCGGCCTCAAGGCGGAAGATTTCCAGGTCGTCGAGAACGGAAAGAAGCAGACGGTGCGCTTCTTCGCCGCGGGCGAGCCGGAGGAAGCGCCGCCGCTGCACCTCGGGCTGCTGCTCGATACGAGCGGCAGCATGGCGGACGACCTCAAAGACGCCCGGTCGGCGGCGGTCAAGTTCGTCAACGCGCTGGACGGCGCGGCCGACGTCACGCTCGTGGACTTCGATACGGAAGTGCGGGTTGCGCGCTTCGGGGCCGACGACTACCCGCGCCTCGTCGAGCGCATCCGCGGCCGCAAGGCCGACGGGTGGACGGCGCTCTACGACGCCGTCGGCGTCTATCTCAACGGCGCCCAGAGCCAGGATGGGCGGAAGGTCCTCGTCCTCTATACCGACGGCGGTGATACGACCAGCTCCCTGACGTTTCGCGACATGCTCGATCTCCTGAAGGCCTCGGACGTGACCGTGTACGCGATCGGCTATCTGGAGCACCAGTCGAGCAGCGGGCGGATCCAGCAGCGAAGCGAGCTCGAGCGCGCGGCGGAGACGACGGGCGGGCAGTCGTTCTTTCCAGGCATCGCGAAGGATCTCACGGGCGTCTTCGAGAAGATTCGCGAAGAGCTGGCGGCCCGCTACTCGCTCGGCTACATCTCCTCGGACGCCCGCACGGACGGCACCTGGCGCAACGTGGAAATCAAGCTGGTCCGGCCGGATCTGAAAGGGGTCCGGCTGCGCACTCGAACGGGCTATTTCGCCCCCTATAAACGCTGATCTCCAACCTCTAATCTCCCGCCTCCCATCTCCCGTCTCCCGCCTCCCGTCTCCCGTCTCCCGTCTCCCGTCTCCCGTCTCCGACCTGCTGTGGTACGATCGTCCGTTTCATGGGGTCGAAGTACGACCGCTTTAACCTCGTCACCGATTTCACGCTGCTGGGCGATCAGGCGCGCGCGATTGAGGAGCTTGTCGAGGGGCTGAACCGCGGCGACAAGTCGCAGGTGCTGCTCGGCGTGACCGGCTCGGGCAAGACGTTCACGATGGCGCAGTGCATCGCGCGCGTGAACCGCCCGACGCTGGTGATGGCGCACAACAAGACGCTCGCCGCCCAGTTGTATCAGGAATTCCGCCGCTTCTTTCCCGACAACGCCGTCGAGTACTTCGTCAGTTACTACGACTACTACCAGCCGGAAGCGTACGTGCCGACCACCGACTCGTACATCGAGAAGGAAGCGACGATCAACGACGAGATCGATCGGATGCGCCTGTCCGCGACGCGATCCCTTTTCGAGCGGCGCGACGTCATCATCGTGGCCAGCGTCTCGTGCATCTACGGCCTCGGATCGCCCGAGGCGTACTACGGGATGATGCTGCCGCTCGAACGCGGACAGCGCATCGATCGCGAGCAGATCCTCAGGAAGCTCGTCGAAATCCAGTACGAGCGCAACGATCACGATTTCACGCGCGGCGTCTTCCGCGTGCGCGGCGACATCGTCGAGGTGTACCCGTCGTACGACGACACCGCGCTCCGCGTCGAGCTCTTCGGCGACGAGGTGGACGAGCTGATTTCGTTCGACGCGCTGACCGGCAAGACCCTGAAGCGCCACGACAAGCTCGCGATCTACCCGAAAACGCACTTCGTGACGCCGCGGGAGAAGACCAAGCTCGCCGTGGAAACGATCAAGGCCGAGCTCGAGTGGTATCGAACGACGCTCGAATCCGAAGGCAAGGTGCTCGAGGCGCATCGCCTGCATCAGCGGACGATGTTCGATCTCGAGATGATCAGGGAAATCGGCTACTGCCACGGCATCGAGAACTACGCGCGCCATCTGACCGGCCGGCCTCCCGGCGCGCCTCCTCCGACGCTGCTCGACTATCTGCCGCCCGACGCGCTGACGATCGTCGACGAGAGCCACCAGACCGTTCCGCAAATCCGCGGGATGTATCACGGCGACCGGTCCCGCAAGGAAGTGCTCGTCGCCTATGGATTCAGGCTTCCGTCGGCGCTCGACAACCGGCCGCTGAATTTCGAGGAATGGGAGTCGCGGGTCGGGCAGGTGATGTTCGTCTCGGCGACGCCGGGGCCGTACGAGCTGCGGCAGGCGGGCGGCGCCGTCGTCGAGCAGATCATCCGTCCAACCGGCCTCGTCGATCCCGTGATCGACGTCCGGCCGGTGCGCGGACAGGTCGACGATCTGCTGGGCGAGATTCGCGATCGCGCCGCTCGCAGCGAGCGCGTTCTGGTGACGACGTTGACCAAGCGGATGGCGGAGGATTTGACGCAGTATTACCAGGAGCTCGGCGTCAAGGTCCGGTACCTGCACTCGGATATCGACACGCTGGAACGGATCGAGATTCTGCGGGAGCTCCGGCGCGGCACCTTCGACGTCCTGGTCGGCATCAACCTGCTCCGGGAAGGCCTGGATCTGCCCGAAGTGTCCCTCGTTGCCATCCTCGATGCCGACAAGGAAGGGTTCCTGCGCTCGGCCGGTTCGCTCATCCAGACGGTCGGCCGCGCGGCCCGCAACGTCAATGGCCGGGCCATCATGTACGCCGATCGGATGACCGATTCGATGAAGACGGCGATCAGCGAAACCGACCGCCGGCGCCGGATTCAGGAATTGTACAACGAGGAGCACGGCATCACTCCGGCATCGATCGTGAAGAGCATCGACGAGGTGCTGACGAGCGTTTATGAGCGGGACTACGTGACCGTCGGGACGTCGGCCGACGAGGCCGGCGAGTTCAGGACACACGGAGAGCTGGAAGCGCACGTCGCCGGACTGCAACTGCAGATGAAGACCGCCGCGGCGAATCTCGAGTTCGAGAAGGCCGCCACGCTGCGGGATCGCATCAAACAGTTGAAGAGCCGGGAGCTGGGGCTGGCGGGGAGCCGCAGGTAGCGTGGCGGCGACGCTGCAGACGTGGGCGAAAGGCGCGGTCCTCGAAGTCCAGGAATACGTCCGTCTCCTCGGCCAGGTCGCGCGCGCCGTCGTCACGCCGCCGATCTATTACCGCGACATCATCGAGCAGTTCGACTCGATCGGCGTCGGCTCGCTGACCGTGGTGCTGCTGGCGGGCCTGTTCACGGGGATGGTGCTCGCGTTGAATTCGGGGATGACGCTCGACCAGTTCGGCGCGCGATCCATGGTGGGCCGGCTCGTCAGTGCGTCGATGGTGAAGGAGCTGGGCCCGGTCCTGACGGGGCTGATGGTGTCGGGCCGGGTGGGGTCGGGCATTGCGGCGGAGATCGGGTCGATGCTCGTCACCGACCAGATCGCGGCGCTTCGGGCGCTCGGGACCGATCCGATTCGAAAGCTCGTGGTCCCGCGGGTGCTTGCGGGCCTGCTGATGGTGCCGCTGCTGACGGTGCTCGCGACCGGAGTCGGGATGGTGGGAGGCTGGCTCGTGACCGTCCTGCAGTTTCACGTCGCCAGCTCCGTGTACTGGAGCAGCGTCACCCAGGGCCTCTACATGCAGGACGTCTGGATGGGTGGAATCAAGCCGTTCTTCCTCGGGTTTACGATCGTCACGATCGGCTGCCACGTCGGGTTGCGGACAACCGGCGGAACGCAGGGCGTCGGCAATGCCACCAAGCTGGCGGTGGTCGCCAGCTCGGTCGCCGTCATCGCCGTCGATTTCATGGTGACGAAGGTCCTCATCGTCTTGATCTACTGATGTCCAGCAGACAGGCGCAACCACGTCCGGCGCTGCTCGACGAAGCACTCAGTTTCGGCGGGCCGATAATCGTCTTCGACAGCGTAGATCTCGCATTCGACGAGAAGGTGATCCTGCGCAACGTCAGCTTCACGCTGCAGACCGGGCACACCAAGGTGTTCCTCGGCGCGAGCGGCGCCGGCAAGTCGACGATCCTGCGGCTCACGCTCGGGCTGCTCAAGCCCGACGCAGGCCGCATCTTCGTCAACGGCGAGCAGATCGACCGGATGCGGGAAGACGCGTTGATGCAGGTCCGCGCGGACCTCGGGATGGTGTTCCAGGAAGGCGCGCTCTTCGATTCGCTGACCGTCCGCGAAAACGTCGGCTACAAGCTCTACGAGGAGCTCGGATGGCCGATCGACAAGGCTGACGCGCGCGTCGCGGAGGTGCTCGGCTTCATCGGCCTCGGCGAGTTCATCGACCGGATGCCGTCGGAGCTTTCGGGGGGGCAGCGGCGCCGCGTGGCGATCGCCCGCGCGATGGCCGCCAAGCCGCGGATCCTGCTCTACGACGAACCGACGACCGGCCTCGATCCGATCACCGCGCTGACGGTGGACGAGGAGATCATCAAGCTGCGCGATCTCGAAGGCGTCAGCTCCGTGCTGGTGACCCATCAGTTGCGCGACGCCTTCTTCGTCGCCGAGCACGCCGCGTCGCGGGAGACGCACGATGTGTCCTTCGAGAAGGCGCCGAAGGAAAAGACGGACCAGGCGGAGTTCATCATGCTGAAGGACGGCGGCATCCTCTTCGAGGGCAGCGCGACCGAGTTGAGAGACGCGGCCAAGGATGACGCGTATATACGATCGTTTCTTTCGTAGTTAACAGTTAACAGTTAACGGTAAACGGTAAACGGCAAGGATCCCAGAAATGCCACGCACACGTTCGCTCGCTTGGTCGGAACTGAAAATCGGCGTGGTGGCCGTAGTGGCGCTCGGCCTGACCATCATGCTGATCGTCGCCGTCGGCGGCGCCAGCGGCTTCGCATGGGAGCGCTACAGCCTGAAGACCCGATTCGACAACGTTCAGGGGCTGAAGACGGGCGCGATCGTGAGAGTGGCCGGCGTCGAGGTCGGCAAAGTGACGAAGGTCGAGCTCTCCGGGTCGGGCGTCGAAGTCGGATTGTCGCTGAAGAAAGAGAATCAGGCGCGGGTCACGACCGACTCGCGGGCGGCGATCGGCGCGATGAGCCTGCTCGGCGAGCCGCTCATCGACGTGACGCCCGCCTCGACCGGCACGCCGCTGAAGGACGGCGACTTCATCCCGTCGAGAAAACCCCCCGCGCAGTTTTCGGAGATGGCCGACACGGCGTCGCAGGGGCTCGAGGAAGCGACGGCGCTCCTGAAGGACATCCGCGCGGGCAAAGGCACCGTCGGCCGCCTGTTCACCGACGAAGCGCTGTACCGGGAATTCAACGCGTTCGTCGCGTCCGCCAACGCGGTGACCGATTCGATCAACCGCGGCCGCGGAACGCTCGGCAAGCTCACCAACGATCCCAAGATGTACGAGCAGTTGAACGCTGCGATGGGGAACCTGCAGGAGATGACGCGGCGCATCAACGCCGGCGAGGGCAGCCTGGGGCAGCTCTTGAAGGACGATAAGCTGGCCAGATCTTTGACCAGCGCGTCGGGCAGTCTCGAACAGGTGAGCGGGCGCCTGACCCGCGGCGACAACACCGCGGGCAAGCTGCTGACGGAGCGGGAGCTGTACGATCGCCTGAACAGCACGGTCAATCGACTTGACGAGCTCACGCGAAACCTGAATCAGGGACAGGGCACGGCCGGACAACTGCTGCACGACAAGCAGTTGTATGACAATATGAACGCTGCCGCGAGCGAGCTTCGGGACCTCATCGCGGCCATCAAGAAAGACCCGCGGAAGTACCTGAACGTCCGGGTCAGTATCTTCTAGTCGGGTAATCGGCGACTTGCGCAACTGGGAGGCCGGAGATGGCTCGAGACGATAGCGGCGCGGGAACGGTCGTGGTGGCGTTCGTGCTGGGCGCGCTGACCGGTGCGGCCGTGGCGCTGCTGATGGCGCCGGCCACCGGCGAGGAGACCCGCCGGATGCTCGCGGAAAAGGCGCGCGAGGGGCGCGAAAGAGCGGGCGAGGCCGCGCGGCAGGGACGCGAGCTCTGGAACCGCCAGCGCGAGACGGTGAGCACCGCCTTCGAGCGGGGCCGCGAGGCGTATGAGCAGGCGCGCGGCGCACAGCCCCCCATCCAGCCGCCCGGGGAGGGCGTGTGACCGAGTCGAGTCAGGTGTTTCTCGCCATCATCGCGGCCGCGACCGCGCTCATGGCGATCGTCCAGATCGGCGCGATCGTGGTCCTCGCGCGGGTCGCGGTACAAGTGCGGGACACGGTGACGACGATCCAGAAGGACATCCGGCCGCTGATCGCACGCGCCTCCGCCCTCGCGGAGGAAGCGTCGAAGACCGCGACCCTCGCCACCGCGCAGGCGCAGAAGATCGACCGGCTCGTCACCGATCTCGCGCGGCGCGTGGACGAAACGTCGGTCATCATCCAGCAGGCCATCGTGGCCCCCGCCCGGGAAGGCATCGCCATCGTGGCGGCCCTGAAGGCGGGATTCGGGGCGCTGCGGGGCCTCAGGGACCCGCGCGGCCGCGCGGCCGGCGTCGAGGAGGAAGACGCCCTCTTTATTGGGTGAGCCGCCGACGTCGGTTTTTGCTAGACTGCGGGCCCTGGAGGGGACCATGGGCCGTCGAATCCTTGTTCTGCTGACCGCCGCCATCCTGTTCGTGCCGGCCGCCGTCCGCGGCCAGGACGCGAAATCCGCCGACCTCGCGAAGCAGCTCGCGCAGCTCCTCGATCAGAAAAAACTCGACAGCATCGCGGCCACCGATGCGCAGAACGGCGGCGGATTCGTGGCCGCGCTGTACATTCCCGGCACGCAGCTCCTGGTGGTGTCTGCCAAGTACTCCGCGCCCGAGCTTCTGCTCGACAAGTTGAAAAAGAAGGAATACCGCGACGTGTACGTCGACCTCAGTTCCGCCTCCATTCCCAGCTCCCGGCTGCTGGTCATGGACACGTTTGCCGACGGCCTGGTGGCGAAGCCTGCCGGCGATGCGCCGGCCGACAGCATCGAGCGCGCCGGCGCCGGATCCATTTTCGACGGCAACTGGAAGAAGGCCAAACAGAGCGAAGCCGAGTACATGAAACTGTTCGGCGAGGCCGATTCCGCCTACGCGCACGCGCTCGAAGTGCTGATCGCGATTCTGAAATCCCCAGGGACCTAGAGTAGGAGTAGATATGGTCAGGCCGGGTGTTGTCCTGGTAGTCGCTTGCATTTTCGGTTTCGCGTGTTCCGGAAGCTCCACTGCGCCGCCGCCAAAACCTGCCGATCAACCCGCGCCGGCGCCGGCCGCGGGCTCGCCGGCTCCGGCGGCATCGCAAACACCTGCGGCCGCATCGCCTGCGCCGGCGGTCCCGGAGTCGAAGAGTCCCGACGCGGCCGCGCCAAAACCTGATGCGCCGAAGGCGCCGGAGTTCCGCGAGGTGACGATTCCCGCGGGACAGACGATAAGTGTCACGCTGACGACCTCCCTCGCGTCCGATACCAGCAAGGTGGAGGACCCCGTTCGCGGCAAAGTCGCCAAGGCGATCGTCATTTCCGGCGTCACGGCGGTCCCTGCCGGATCGGAGGCGAACGGATCGGTGACCGAAGCGATGCAGTCGGGACGCGTGAAAGGCCGCGCCTCGATCGCGTTCCGATTTGCGCGGCTCGTCGTCCGCGAGGAGACGCACGAGATCAGGACCGCGCGCATCACGAGGCAGGCCGCGCCGAGCGGCCGCGACGACCTGAAGAAAGGCGGCATCGGCGCCGGCGTCGGGGCGGTCGTCGGCGGCATCGTCGGGGGCAAAAAGGGAGCGGTGATCGGCGCGGGCGCCGGCGGAGCGGGGACTGTTCTTGCGACGAAAGGGAAGGAAGTCCGCCTGCCGGCCGGCACAATCGTGACGACAACGCTGCAGGAGGCGCTGAAGGTCAGGGTTCCTGCCGGCGAGCGGTGAGCTCTGGAATTGCCATCGGTAAAGACAATCGGCTAGACTGATTGCCTCACCTTCCGAATTGGGCGCTTGGCTCAGCGGTAGAGCATCGCCTTCACACGGCGGGGGTCGGTGGTTCGAATCCACCAGCGCCCACCAATTCAAATACACGCAACACGCGGATAGCATTACAGGCACCGATTGAGCCCGGCGCCTGTTTTTGTTGGATCGTGCATTAGTCCTGCAGAGACGAACGGGCCACCTACGGAGACTTCGAGTACGACTCGCTCGCTGAACTGCGCGATGAAAGTCGGCAATGGCCTATTCTGTGAATTGCATGGCTGGCTGGCCTTCACCGCGCCCTGATCGCCCAAAAAGGTTGACTTTCCCGCTGAGGAGTCGCACATTGTGGGCTTCCCCGGAGGACTGCCATGAAAAGATGCTGTAAATCACAGCTCGTATCCGTCGTAGCTGGATTGCTGGTGTTCCCGGCGATCGCCTCCGCCAGCTCGATCCTGTACGACAACGACTTCGCCACCAATTTGATGGCGAGCGCCTCAACGCCGTCGGGGAACGCGTTCATCGAACGCGAGTCGGCGGACGACTTCATCCTGACGTCGCCGAGTCTCATTACCTCGGCGACCTTTACCGGTCTCATTCCCGTGGGCGCCACCATTGAGCAGCTTCTCATCGAGATATACCGAGTGTTCCCCAACGACAGCGACGTGGGGCGGACGAGTGGCGCGCCGACGTTCTCGACGCCGGACGTCCCCACTCGTGTGAACTCGCCATCCGACGTCGAGTTTGTTGGTCGCGATTCGCTTGTCGCCGGCGAATTGACCTTCAACGCAGTAGTCCTGGCACGAAGCTTCACCGCGTTGAACAGCGTCGTCAACGGCATTAATCCGATCCCGAACCAGACCACCGGCGGTGAGGGACCGCGGACAGGGCAGGAAATCCAGTTCGACGTCACGTTCACTTCGCCGTTCCTGCTGCCGGCCGACCATTACTTCTTCGTCCCACAGGTGCTGCTGGGGAATAGCACGGTGCCGTTCCTGTGGCTCTCAGCGCCGAGGCCACCTTCGGTCACGCCGTTCAGCCCTGACCTGCAGTCATGGATTCGTAATGCCAATCTCGATCCCGACTGGCTGCGGATCGGCACGGATATCGTCGGCGGGTCGCCACCGCCGACATTCAACGCGGCGTTTTCGATCAGCGGAACACCGGCCGTCCCAGAGCCGGGCACTCTGTCATTGGTACTCATTGGCGGTGTCGGGATGGCGCGCCGTGCCTGGAAGCGTGGAAAACGTCGCGATGTGATCTAAGGACGCTGGAACGGCCAGATTCCGGCTACTTCGTGTCCGGAATCGCACCGACCGTGATGCGGGGCTTCACGATCCACCTCCGAGCGCCCGAACGAACGTGGTCAACTCGGCGTCGTTCAAGTCGGAGACCGCCCAGAACGCCATACCGTCGCGCGTCCAGTAATGAACGTGAAATCCACGCACCGAGCGGGCGGAGGCCCTCACGGCCGTATCGCCGCGTACGGGCGCCACGAACACGTTGATTGCGTGATTCTGCCGCCGATAGACGAGCGCGGCCACCGGCCGTCCACCCACGTAATCGAGGCGGCCGCCGACGAGCGGAAATCCGATCGACGCGAGATCCGCAACCGGGGGAGAGAAATCGAGCTTGCCCAGAAACCATGGCTTGACCGTATGTTGATCGGTGGACTGCACGTCGAACAGGTGATTCGCCATCAGGGAGCGCACATGGCTGTTGACCACTTCGTCCGCGATCGCGTTACCCGTCGAGGCCGATCGCCACACGGCGATGCCGCCGCCTGCCGATAGGACCAGGACCGCGGCGGCCGCCCACGTGAGGATGCGGCGCATCGTGGATCGTCTCGTCTGCGCCGACACGCGCGCACGCAGGCGATCGGGCGCCGAATAATACGGCGCGGCGCGTACGAGCCGGCCGAGCGCTTCGTGCTCGGCGGCCTGCCGGCGGCAGGCGGCGCAGGTACCGAGATGATCGCGGATGGCCATCGACCCTTCCACATCGAGCTCCCGGTCGACGTAGGCGCCCAGATCGCGCTCGACCCGCTCGCAGCTCATCGGAGAGCCTCCAGTTCCCGTACGGGCTCGAGCGCCGCCATGAGCCGTTCGCGTCCGCGCGCAAGCCTCGACATCACGGTGCCGATGGGCACGTCGACGACCGCTGCGATCTCCTTGTAGGACAAGCCTTCGATCTCGCGAAGCACGATCACCTCCCGAAAGTCGACGGGCAGCTGCTCGAGCGCCGTCCGCACGAGTGCAACAGTCTGCTGCTGCAGCAGCCGTTCTTCCGGATCGAGAGCGTCATCGGACAGTTGATCCTGCGCGCCCAGGGGCGCCGGCTCCGCCGCAGTCGAACGACGCGAGATCCGGCTGTACCAGGCGTTCCGCACGATCGTGAACAGCCACGCGCGCGCGTCATCGCCGCGCAGCGACGAAAAAAAGCGCATCGCTCGCACGCAGGCGTCCTGGACGACATCCTCGGCCTCGGCGTCGTTCCTGGTGAGCCAGCGGGCGTAGTTGAACGCCGCGTCGAGATGCGGCAGCACGGTTTCCTCGAAGACGCGCAGAGGCATCGATCCTTCTGGTAGACACTCGGCCGGCCGGCTTTATTCCCGGGAATAGCTCACCCGTCGCTGGGGTTCAGAACGGCAGGCAGTTCTCCGCCTGATTTCGACGAGGGCTCTCAGGATGGTATTGTTCCGTGAGGAGACGGTGGCCTCGGCAGACCATGACGCGGTGCCCGCACCGACGGGGATCGGTGTACTGCAGACGCGGCTCAGTCACGTCGACGGCGCGAACGGCGTTCTCATCATCGGCGGCTACGATCTCGAGCAGCTCGCCGGCAAGGTGACGTTCGAAGAGGCGGCCCATCTGCTGTGGACGGGGCGTCTGCCCAGCCCTGGGGAGGCCGAGGCGTTGTCGCGGGAGATGGCGGCCCTCCAGGCGATCCCGGCCAGCACCATGGCGATCGTGCGTGAGGCGGCCGGCCGCGGCGCGCCGCCGATCGATGCGCTGCGCATGGCGACTGCGACGCTGTCGCTGGACCTTCCTCGTCCGAACGACATCTCCCACGATGCCGATGTGGCGAGCGCGAAGATGTTGGTCGCGCGCTTTCCCACGATCGTCGCGGCGTACCTGCGTGCTGGCGCCGGGCAGGCGCCGATCGCGCCCCGGGCGGATCTGGGGCTCGCCGCGAACTTCCTGTACATGCTGAACGGCAGCGAGCCTGACGCGATCGTCGTGCGCGCGCTGGAAACGTACTGGGTGACCGTGATCGACCACGGCATGAACGCGTCCGCGTTCACGGCGCGGGTCATCGCGAGCACGCGTTCCGACATGGTGAGCGCGGTGACGGGAGCGATTGGCGCCCTGAAGGGCCCGCTGCACGGCGGAGCGCCCGGGCCGGTGCTCGACATGCTGGTCGATATCGGCACGGCCGATCGGGCCGAACCCTGGGTCCGCGAAGAGCTCGCCGCCGGGCGGCGCATCATGGGATTCGGTCACCGTATCTACAAGGTGCGCGACCCCCGCGCGGAGGTGCTGAGCAAGGTCGCCGAAGAGATGGCCGGCGCCCTGCTGCAGGATCGGCGGCTGTTCGACCTGGCGCGCGAGGTGGAGGCGACCGCCCTGAGGGTGCTCGAGGAGGTCAAGCCCGGACGCAACCTCAGGACGAACGTGGAGTTCTACACGGCGCTGGTGCTGCAGTCGATTGGGCTGCCGCCCGCGGTGTTCGTCGCGATGTTCGCGTGCGGGCGGTGCGCCGGCTGGTGCGCGCATGTCATGGAACAGCACGCCGCGGACCGGTTGATTCGGCCGCAATCGGACTACATCGGGCCGCGCGGAATGACATTGCAGCGGCCGCGATAAAAAGGAGACCGATCAGACCGTCCGGCACGGCGGCCTGTGCATCGATCCCCGAGATGCGCCCCTGACCGTACAGGACGGCCAGGGTCGCCACGTAACTGAACTTTTCAATCACACTCGGGATCATGAGGATCCGGAATCGCACCGGCCTGGATCCGATCATGAGAAACGCAATCTGCCACGCGAGCGCGACCGCCAGGAAACCGTAGAAGAACTGCGGATACTCGGTCGGCGGGCTGTACCGACGTCCCGTGACGTCGACGAGCCAGTAGAACGGACTCAACACGACGAGACCCCAGACGCCCGCGCCGATGAAGACGATTCTGGCAAATCTCATGATCCGTTTGCGCCAACCTCGTATCCGCTGGTGACTTGGGGCGTCAGAACTCGTAGCGCGCGCCGATCCTGAACTGCCGCGGCGTCGCGAACTGCTGCCCCGAGACGACTCCTGACACGCCTGCCGCTCCGAAGTCCGGATTCGGGACTCCGAACTGGAGCTCGGAGAAGCTGTTGTAATCGAGGATTGTCTGCGTGTTGAAGATATTGAATACGTCCGCGATGAGCGCCAGATGGTGCGGGCCGATCTTGAGGTTGTACGACGCCCCTGCGTTGATAGGCTTGGTCCACGGCGTGCGCGTCAGGAAGCCGTTCGACGTCTGGAATCCCGCGCCGCGCGGAGTCAGCGGGATCTCTCCGCCGCTGTCGTAGACGGGATGCGCCGCCAGCGCGGTCAGCGGCGCGCCCGATTCCAGCTCCAGCCCGAGCGAAAGGCTCAATCCCATGTCGAACGTGTAGGCGCCATACGCCTTCACGTCGTGCGTGCGATCGAGCGGCAGCGGTCCGTTCCCCGCAGCGCCGAGAAACCGGATATCGCCGGCGTAGCCGAAGAGCGTCTTGCCGAGGGTGGCATACGTCGGGTCGTTCGTCGGATAGTCGTAGAGCGACGAGATGCCCGGATCGGACTGCCCGTTGTCGTTGCGGAAGAAGCCCTCGAAGTTGCCGGTCAGCCGCGACCACCGATATGACGAGATCAGCGACCAGTTGTGCGCGAGCCGCTTGTTCGCGGTGAACTCGAGGGCGTTGTAGTTGTGAACGGGCGATTCGAAGCTGACCGAGGCGCCCTCGATGTCCTGCACCACCGGCGTGTTCGGGCCCGGATTCGTGAGCAGGTAGTTGGCCGTCGCGGCCCCGGCCAGACCGAGCGACGTCGCGACAATCGGATACGGCTGCACGTCCTCGAGCACTCGCCCGATGTCTCTGTGCACGTAGCGAAGCCCGACCTCGAGGCGGGCGGGGAGCGTGTACTCCGTCCCCACCACCCACTCGTTGTAGTAGCTCAGCTTCGCGTTCGGATCGATGTCGTCCGCGCTGCCCCCCAGCAGGGTGAAGTGGTTCGTCGTCGGCTTGCCGGTGACCCCGATGGTGACGATGCCGTCGGGCACCGCGTGCGTGAGATTGGGATCGAAGTAGTCGGCTGTGATGGACGCGTCGGACGAAAGCGCGCGGGCCGCAAGGTCGTTCGGCACGCGGGCGTAGTAGCGCCCGTAGTTCGCAAACACCTTGCTCCGGCCGCTGCCGCTCGGGTCCCACACTACGCCGAGCCGCGGGGCCCAATTGTTCTTGAGCGTGAAGTTCTGCACGAGCGAACCGGACAGCGTCTCCTGCTCGAGACGAAGGCCGGGACGGATCGTCAGGGAGTTGCCTATCTTCCACTCGTCTTCGACGAACACTGCGCCGTACCGCTGGGTGGTCGTCCGCGCGGCGGTAAGGCTGGCGCGGCTCACGTGGTAGATCTGACCGAAGGTCGGATCGGGCAGGATATCGATGGTGGCGCCGGTGGCTGTCTGCCGTCCGTTCGGCGCCGTGAAGGTCGGGCCCGAGTACTGCTGCAACTGGCTGAAATCCAGGTGCTCATAATCGAAGCCGTACCGTACCTGATGCTGCCCGTACCCCGCCAGAATGCTCGTGGCCTTCGCTTGAGTCTGCCAACTGTTGCTGCGGTTGCCGGCCTCGTAGAACCCGACGCCGCCCGTGACGACCCGCGGCGTGACGCGGAAGTCGGCGACCTGCCAGTCGTCGACCGACGGCACCTCGAGGATGCGATTCAGCGCACGACCGAACGACGCGTCGACCAGAAGGCGCGGGCCCAGGACGCCGTCGTAGTGGACGGTTTGATTGTGGCCGCCGTACGCGAGCGAGCTGTATCCTGACGTCGTCTGCTTCAGCAGCGCCGACGACCGCTGCGGACCCAGGCTTCCCTGCGCGGGATCGCCAAAGAACGACGCGTCGATGCGATGGCCGGTTGTGGCCTGCCAGGTCCCTTTCGCCGCATAGTTCGTGACGCGGCGGTTCCGGTCGACATCCCCGAGCGCTTGCAGCGGAAACCCGTTGGGCGCGTCGAACGTGCTCGTCTGCCACTGAGGGTCGATCGCGCCGAAGAAGAACAGACGGTTGCGCAGGACTGGCCCGCCCGCTGTCGCGCCGGCGTCGCTCAGTCGTGACGCGACGACATTGACGGTTCCTTCGACGCTTTGCACGGTGTTGTACGACGATTCGAGCCGATTCGGGCGCGCATAGCCAAACGCGCTGCCCTTGAGCGTATTCGAGCCGCTCTTCGTGATCACGTTGATCACGCCGCCCGTCGCCTGCCCGAACTCCGCCTCATAGCCCCCGGTCTTCACCTGAACTTCCTGCATGAAGTCGAACGGCGTGCCGTTGCCGAGCGATCCGAACACGATCGAGTACGACCCCAGCGCGCCATAACCCCCGTTCGTGATGTTCACGCCGTCCACGACGTATTGGTTCTCGAGACCGCTGGATCCTTCGATCGACGGGTTGGCGACGCCCACACTGCCGCCGGTGCTGACGCCTGGCGCGAGATACAGCGTGTCGCTGAAGCGGCGCCCGACCGGCAGGCGAGCGAGCGCCGTGCTGTCGAGACTTGCGCCGATCGTAGCCGTCGTCGTGTCCAGCGTCGGTGCCGTGGGCACGACTCGAACGGTTTCCTGGAAGGTGCCGATCTGCATGGTCAGCGGAATCTCGACGGTGTGCCCGACCCGCACCTGCACGTCGGATCGATCGATCGAGGTGAATCCCTGCAGGTCCGCGCGCACCGTGTACGGACCCGGAGTCAGAAACGGAAGGGTGAACCTTCCCTCGCCATCGCTGATCGCGACCTTCGCGCCCTGCGAGCCGGTTGCCGTTACGGTGGCCCCGGGGACCGCCAATCCCTGCGCATCCACGATGCGGCCGGAGATGGTGCCGGTGGTGTCCTGCGCCGCGGCGCGAGCTTCGGCCGAACTTGCTATGAATGCGATGATGACAACGACACACAATCTTTTCATTCCCAATCCTCCCCGCCTATGTATATGAAGCGGGGAAGGGGCTCTTTTACTTCATCGTCGCGGTCCACGTCCGCCACGACACGATGCCGAGCTCCGGTCGCGGCTCGTGCGGCAGCATGGCGATGTATTCCAGCAGATGGCCGTCGGGATCGCGAAAAAAAACGGACACGGCAGGCATCCACGCGAACACGATCGGCTGATCGGTGGGGCGATCGTCGAAGTCGAGCGGTGTGATGCCCGAAGCGCGCAGCGCGCGCGGCGCCGCAATCACGTCGGCCAGGGTGGCGCGGAAGGCCGTGTGCGACGTCACTCTTTCGGGGCCCGAGCCGGCTTTCCAGAGTCCGAGCATCGCGTTCCCCGCCGCCCCAATCCAGAAGAATGCGGCCTGACGCGCGGGCTCGACATGAGCCAGCCGGAAGCCGACGACGTCGCGGTAGAACGCCGTGGCCCGATCCAGATCGGACACGGTCAAGTGCACTTCGAAGAGGCCCAGAACGGGAGTCACTCTTCTAGGTAAATGCGTTGAGCCCCCTCGTTTATTCCACAGGTCCGAAACGGATCAGCCCGTCCGATTCCCGGCAAGCCGTTCGATGACCCGAGCGACTATCGTCGTTTGTCGGGCAGCCGGCGCTGCGCCGCGCCGTCGTACACGTGATCCTTCGGGTCGATCTGGCGCATCGGGTGTTCGCGGGCGCGTTCCTCCTGCGCCTGCGCCGCGATGCCGGGAACCCGGGAGATGATGAAGAGCGCGTTGGCGGTCTCCGGGGGGATGCCGATGTCGCCGCAGACCGCCGCGATCGCGCCGTCGATGTTGACGGGGAACGCGTGGCCGTCAGGCCAGTCCGCGAGAACGAGCTCCACGGCACGGATCATCTGTATATGGCCGCCTTCGACCTCGAGCTCCAGCGCCATCTGGAACAGCCGTGCCGCCCGCGGATCCCGTGTGTGGAACCGGTGGCCGAAGCCGGGAATCGGCTCCCCCGCGTCGCGCCAGCGCTGCACGATGTCGCGCGCGGCCTCGCGGTAGGGCTCGCCCCTCCTGACGAGCTCCAGGCCGGCATCGAGAAACTGCATGCACATCTCGATGTCGCCGCCGTGATGCCGCCCGAAACCGAGGACGCCCGCCGCGACGCACGCCCGCAGCGGCGCTCCGGTCGTCGCCGTGTTGCGCGCCGCCAGCGTCGAAGGGGGCGTAATCCCGTGATCGATGAACGACACGAGAATCGCCTCCATCAGGCTGCCGATCGCCGGCGACGGCACTTCTCCCATCAGCAGCAGGTAGATCGCCTCGCCGAAGGTGAGGCGACCCATGATCTCGTCGAGCGGATAGCCGCGGACGAGGATCTTGTTCGGCTCGATGCACGTCAGCGCCGTGCGCCACTTGTCGACATCTGCCGTGCGTTGGGGCGCGCGCGGCTTGGTCATAACGTTCCGTACAGCCGATCGCCGAAATCGCCCAGGCCGGGCACGATGTACTTGTGTTCGTTCAGCTGGCGATCGATGGCGGGCGTGTAGATCCGAACGCCGGGATGATGTTTCTGCACGACGCCAACCCCTTCCGGCGCCGCCACGATGCAGATCATCCGGATGTCGCGCGCGCCGGCCTGCGTGAGGTGATCGAGCGCCGCGACCGCGCTCCCGCCCGTGGCCAGCATCGGATCGATCATGAGAACGACGCTGTTGCCGAGGCCCTTCGGAAGCTTGGAATAGTACTGCGACGCGATTGCCGTGCTCTCGTCGCGCTGCAGGCCGATGTGGCCGACCCGGGCCGCCGGAATGAGCTCGAGAATCGCGTCCAGCATCCCAAGTCCCGCGCGCAGCACCGGGACGACAACGACGTCGGCCGAGACCCGCCGTCCTTCAGCCGTCCCGAGCGGCGTCTGCACGGTGACCGGGGAGGCGGGCAGATCGCGCGTCGCTTCAGCCGCGAGCAGCAGGCTGATCCGCACCGCCATGCGCCGGAACAGCTCCGGCGGCGTGTGCGTGTCGCGCAGCGTCACCAGCGCATCGTGCACCAGGGGATGTTCCACGACGTGGACGGACACAGGGGCAATATACATTGGCGATTGGCGATTGGCGAATGGCGATCGAGGATTGTCGAGTGGCGGTTGGCGATCGACGAATTGGCGATTGCCCGATTACCCGATTGCCGATTGCCATATAGAATCGTCTTTCCATGCTCCGCCAACTGGGTCTGTCGGCAGCCGTCTGCCTGGCTGTGTTTGGGTATCAGGTCGCACAGCAGCAGACGGTCTCGCTTGTCGTCACGAACGGCATTGTCGTGACGGTGGACTCTGCGCGGCGGGTCATTCCGCGCGGGGCGGTCGCAATCGACGGGCGCGACATCGTCGCGGTCGATGCCGCCGACGTCGTGGCGGCGCGGTTCCGCGGGCGCGATTCCATCGACGCCGGGGGCGCGGTCGTGATGCCGGGCCTCATCAACACGCATACGCACGCGCCGATGGTGCTCTTTCGCGGCCTGGCGGACGATCTGGCGCTGATGGACTGGCTGCAGAAATACATCTTTCCGGCCGAAGCGAAGACCGTGTCGCCGGAGTTCGTCCGCGCCGGCACCCGCCTGGCGGCGCTCGAGATGATCGAGTCGGGGACCACGGCGTATGCCGACATGTATTACTTCGAGGAAGAGATCGGCCGCGCGACGAGGGCGGCGGGACTGCGTGGCGTGCTCGGACAGACCATCATCCAGTTTCCCGTGCCGGATGCGAGGACACCCGGCGAGGGTCTCGCCCGCACGGAACGATTCGCGAAGGAATTCGCGGGCGATGACCTGATCACCCCGGCCGTCGCGCCGCACGCGATGTACACGAACGATCCGGACACGCTGAAGGCGTGCCGCGCCCTCGCGGATCGGCTGCACATTCCGCTGATTACACACCTCGCCGAAACCCAGGACGAAGTGAAGACGGCCGCCGAGAAATACCACGCGACGCCGACGGCGTTTCTGGACTCACTGGGATTCTTCGGTCCCCGCACGCTGGTGGCTCATGCCGTCCATCTGACTGCCGACGACATCCGGATTCTGGCCAGCCGTCACGTTGGGGTGTCGCACAATCCGGAAAGCAACATGAAGCTGGCGAGCGGCATCGCTCCGGTCGAGGCGATGCGGAAAGCGGGGGTGACCGTCGGCCTCGGGACCGACGGCGCCGCCAGCAACAACGACCTCGACATGTTCGAGGCGATGCGGCAGGCGGCGTTCCTGCACAAGCTGGTCGCGGGCGATCCCCGCGCGATTCCCGCGCCTGTCGCGGTCGAAATGGCGACGATCGACGGCGCGAGGGCGCTCGGGCTGGAGAAAGAAATCGGCTCCCTCGAGCGCGGCAAGCGCGCCGACCTGATCGTCGTCTCGATGTCGTCCGCTCGTCAGACGCCGATGTACGATCCGGTGTCGCACCTGGTGTATGTCACCCGCGGAGACGACGTGACGACCACAATCGTGAACGGGAAAATCCTGATGCGCAATCGACAGGTGCTGACGGTGGATCGCCGTCAAGTGCTGGCCGACGCGCGCGCGTTCGCGGACAAGGTCCGCGCCGCGGTGAAGTGAGCGAGCGACCGATGCCATCGATGTCGAAGATTCTCATTACCGATCAGCAGATCCGGGAGCGCATTGGCACGCTGGCCGCCGAGATCGAGCGCGATTATCCGCAAGGCTCGGAGATTCATCTCGTCGCCGTGCTCAAGGGCGGGTTCATGTTCATGGCCGATCTGGTGCGCGCCATGTCGACTGGCGTGACCACCGATTTCATCGCCGTCTCCAGCTACGGCAAGGCCACGAGCTCGTCCGGCCAGGTCATGGTGCTCAAGGATCTCGAGAGCAGCATCGAAAACCGCGACGTCATCATCGTGGAGGACATCGTCGACACCGGGCTGACGCTGGCGTATCTGCAGGACATCTTCAAGCGCCGAGCGCCGCGGACCATGCGGACGGCGTGCCTGTTGAGCAAACCGTCGCGCCGCAAAGTGGACGTCCTCGTGGATTACATCGGCTTCACGATCGAGGACCACTTCGTCGTCGGGTACGGCCTCGATTACGCGGAGAAGTACCGGAACCTGCCGTATATCGCAATCCTGGAGCCATGAACTCTTACCTTCCAGCTCCGAGCTCCCCATGACCCAGCGGTTCGAGATCATCACGGAGGCGGAGGCCAGGCGAATCGAAGTTGGCTCGACCGTCGAGCTTGCGAAGGGCGGCCACGTGACGCCGCTCGCGCGGGACACGCTGCGGGAACGCCGGGTCACCGTCGTGCCGGCGGGTTCGGTCGACGCGGCGCTGCCGCCGGATCTCGCGCCCACATCAGAGATCCGGCGCGTGGCGATCGCGAGCGATCATACCGGCATCGCGCTTCGCAAGGCGATCGTTCAGCACTTGAGGGGACGCGGGATCGCCGTTGAGGATCTCGGCGCGGACGGGACCGGGCCGGTGGACTATCCAGACACCGCCGCGGCGGTCGCAAAAGCGGTCGCGCGCGGCGAGGCGGACGCCGGGATCGTCATCGACGGCGCGGGGATAGGGTCCGCGATCGCGGCGAACAAGGTGCGCGGCGTCAGGGCCGCGATGATTACCGACGAGACGCTCGCGCGCTATGCCCGGGAGCACAACGGTACGAACGTCATGACGCTCGGCTCGACGCTCGTGCAGCCCGACGCCGCGATGCGTATGGTCGACATCTGGATCGGGACCCCGATGAGGGAAGCACGGTATATTCGTCGTTTAATGAAGATTCGCCGTCTGGAAGACTCCTTTTGAATCATCGGACGCATGCTTAGTTCGCAGGATCTCCAGCGGCTCGTCGAGATCATCACCGAGGAGGTGATGCGCGCGCAGCAGCGCGGCTCCGCCGCGCCGGCCCAGTGCAGCTGCCACGCGGTGCTCTACGACTGCTGTCCGGATCGGATTCGCGGCGTGCTCGACGCCGGCGCGTCGCGGATCGGGCTTCACGCGACCGGCGGAGCGGCCGGCACGGTCGCCGGGATGATCGATCACACGCTCCTGAAGCCTGACGCGACGCGCGGGGACATCGAGAAGCTGTGCCGCGAAGCGGCCCAGTTCCACTTCGCGACCGTCTGCGTCAACCCGGCATGGGTGGCCCTGGCGGCCAATCTCCTGCATGGGTCGGGCGTCGGCGTCTGCTCCGTCGTCGGGTTCCCCCTCGGCGCCACGACCGCCGACGTGAAGCACTACGAGACGCGGCGCGCGATCTTCGACGGCGCATCCGAGATCGACATGGTCATCAACATCGGCGCGCTCAAATCGGGCGATCTCCAGACGGTCGAGCGCGACATCAATGCCGTCGTGCAGCCCTGCCGCGAGGCGAACGTCGTCAGCAAAGTGATCCTCGAAGTGGTCCTGCTGACCGACGACGAGAAGGTCGCCGGTTGTACGTTGGCGAAGGCGGCAGGAGCGGATTTCGTGAAGACGTCGACGGGCTTTGCGTCGGGCGGCGCCACTGCCGCCGACGTCGCGCTGATGCGCCGCGTCGTCGGCGCCGACATGGGCGTGAAGGCGGCCGGCGGCGTGCGCGACTACGCGGGACTGAAGGCCATGGTCGCGGCTGGCGCGACGCGCGTCGGCGCGAGCGCCGGCGTCAAGATCGTTCAGGAGTCGAAGGGCGAGAAGACCTCCGCGCCGCCCCCGGCCGGCTATTAATCGGCAAACCTGAACGTCACCGAGGCCGTCATCGCCACCGCCACCGGCGCTCCGTTCAGCAAGGTCGGGCTGAAACGTCACTGACGCACGGCATCGACGGCCGCAATTGCGAAGTCCGGGTGGACCTGCCCGTTCAGCACCCGCACGGACGTCACGGTGCCTCGCCGCCGAGCGGCGCGGCAACCGCCTTTGCGCTCGAGCCATCGAAAAACGTATCGACGAGATGGCGGAGGGCGGACTTCCGCGCGGCGTGGCGCGGGACCGTCGGCAGGTAGATCTAGCGAAGTCCCTGTTCCTCGTGCCTGACGTGTCCCTTCCGTGCTGCAGACACGCGATTTTTAGAACACCTCTGCGACTTTAGTAAACGTACCGGAATCGACTGTCAACCCGGCGGCACGGCGCGCGTCCGCTGCGGCGACCACATCTGAATTCCGCGCTCCTGAAACGCTCTGTTCAGGCGGCGGCGGAATTCGCGCCCCACCTCCCACTGCTTCAGCGGCGCCGTCTTCAGCCGCACCTTCAGGCGGACGGCGGTCTCTTCGAACGCGTCGACGCCGATGACCTCGAGCGGCGCAAGCATGAACGGCTGATAGCGATCCTCGGCCTGCATCGCGGCGGCGATCTCCTTCAGCAGTCCTGCCGCGCGATCGGTATCCTCGCCGTAGGCGAGCGGCAGGTTCACGACGTAGTAGCTGAACTGCATGCTCCTGTTCGCGAGCGTATTGATGCTGCCGTTCGGAAAGATGTGGACGGTGCCTTCCTCGTCGCGGAGGACGGTCGTGCGCAGGTTGATGCCTTCCACGAGGCCGCCGGTGCCGTTGATGGCGGCCACGTCGCCGACCCGGATCTGGTTCTCGAGGATCAGGAAGAAGCCGCCGATCAGATCCCGCACGAGCGTCTGCGCCCCGAAGCCCAGCGCCACGCCGACGATCCCCGCGCCGGTGACGGCGGGGGAGATGTCGACGCGAAATTCCCGGAGGATCATCAGCGCCGCGACGAGCAGGACCAGCACCGTCGTGAGACTCGTGAGCACGCCGCCGAGCGTCTTCGCCCGCTTGGCGCGCTCGAGAGCGTCGAGGCCGGTGCCGAGATTGAGATCGTGCTCGAACCGGCTGACGCCGACGCCGACGACGCGAATCACCGCATATGCCACCGCGGAGATCAGCAGGATCCGGAGCCCGGAGTCGAACGCCCAGCTGCTCAGGGTGCGCAGGTGCATGCCGGCGCGCGGATGCAGTCCGACGAGCTCGAATGCCGGGAAGATCAGCGCGCCGAAGGCGACGCAGAAAATGGCAAAGGCGATCAGCCGGAGCGGCGCACGGATAACCGGACTGGACGTGAGGACGGTGTCACGCAGCAGACCGCGCATCGCGCGGGTCACCGCCGCCCGTGCGAGCCGGGCGGCGCTCCACGCGATAACCGCCGTCGGCCCGAGCGCGAGCGCCACGAGCCGCCAGCTGATCGGATCGTCGAACAGTCGTCTCCACATCGACACGAGAGAATAGCAGATGCGTCGCCGGCAGCTTCAGCGGCTGCCGTGTCCGTCCGCGCCGAGTGGCGATTCGCGGGTGATCTGGTCGCGGACCGCCCAGAGCTCCGGGAAGAAACGCAGGTCGAGACGTTTGCCGAGGACTTCGACGGGCGTCCCCTGCGTGCCTATGACGTGCCCGCCGATGATGCGTTCCACAACCTTCAGATGGTGCATGCGCCAGAGAATGTTGCGCTCGTCCCAGGTCAGGAGCTGCTCGGCGAGCTGATAGAGATCCTCCTGCGCGGCATCGTTCCTGTAGATGTCGCCGACCGCCAATCGGCGGCGGGCCAGCAGCGCGTCGAAACCCTGTCCGAGCGCCGGCGAAAGCTGATGGATCCGCCGGAAGCCCGGCGAATCGAATCCCGCGCCGTGACCGAGCGCGGTTCGCACGATGGCGTAGTCGGCCGGATTCATGTGCTCGAGCATGTGGAGCTGGCCGACGATCAACTGCATCGCATCGTTCGCCCGGCGGAGCAGCCGCACCGCCGCCGCGACCGCGTCAGCGTCGAGCAGCGCGGTCGCCGCTTCGATCTCCAGGCACGCGAGCTTCAGCCACAGCTCGGACGACTGGTGCACGATCTGGAAGAGATGCTCGTCGCGGTGGACGGCGTCTTCCGGCGTTTTCTGAAGGGAGAGCAGTTCGTCCGTGCGGAGATAGCGCTCGTAATCGCTCGGCGCCTGTCCGGGGAGAATCGGCTTGGTCGTCATCCCGCCGCCTCGATTCGTGCCGGCATCGCGGCCTGGAGCGGCAGCCGCAGAATCGCGCGACAGCCGGTCCGGTCGTCCCGGTTCTCCAGCATGAGGCTCCCGCCGTGCGCCTCCGCGATCTGGCGGCAGAGCACCAGGCCGATGCCGGATCCGCCGGGCTTCGTCGTGAAGAACGGCACGAACAGATTGCCCGTGTTCGACAGGCCCGGCCCTTCATCCTCGACCCAGAGCTCCATGGCGGGCGGCGACGATCCCGGCGAGCGCTGCCAGCCGACACGGACCGCCCCGCCCGTTTCGCGAACCGCGTCCACGGCGTTGCGAAGGAGATTGATCAGGAGTTGCTCGAGCTGATCGGTGTCTCCCTGGATCGCCAACCTGGGCCCGCCGCCGATCTGGATGTTGTGCCCCTTCTCGAGCGTGACGACGCGATCGACGACGGCGCCGACGTCGAGCGGCGCGAGCTTCGGCGGCGGGAGCTTGGCGAGTCGCGCGTACGCATTCATGAACCGGCTCAGCGACTCCGATCGGGATGCGATCACCGCCAGGCCGCGCTCCAGATCGTCCCGCCAGTCGCTCGGCGGCGGGTCGCGCTCCAGAATGGTGGCAAGACTGCCCGCAATCGACTTGATCGGCGCGAGCGAGTTGTTCATCTCGTGCCCGATGACGCGAATCAGCCGCTGGAAGGCCTGGCGCTCCTCTTCGCGCAGCGGCTGACTCAGATCGGAGAGCACCAGGAGCCCGTGCGGACGGCCGCCCTGGCGGAACGAGCTGCGTCTGATCTCCCAGCGTCCGACGCCGCCGGGAAACGCGGTGTTGATGATCCGCGGCGCCTCGCCGTCCAGGCAATCCTCGAGTCCGAGCTCCTGCGCGCTCCGGCCGAGGAGCCGCTCCGCTGGCTGCGCCAGCAGGCGCGCGCCGGCGCGGTTCACGAACGTCAGTTCGCGATCCTCGTCGAACGTGAAGACCGCGACTTCGATTTCGGCCATCACCTTGCGCAGCAACGTGGTCGCCTCGAGTGCATCGAGCCGCTGGTGCCGGAGCGTCTCGACGAGCGTGTTGACCTCGATCATGACCTCGCCGAGCGGGTCTCCGCCCCGTGCGCCCCGCGCCCGGATGGAGAAGTCCCCTTCGCCGAGCGCCGCGAGCAGGTTCGAGAGGGTCTGCAGCGGAAGGATGACGCGCTCGCGCAGCGCGAAGGCGAAGCCGAGACAGAAGGCGCCGATGACGACGGTGAGCGTCCACTGGACCTTCGGGATGTAGTCGCCGGTCCAGAGAAAAATCAGCGAGATGAGAGCGCCGGGGAGCGCTGACGCCAGGGCCATCAGCAGGATCCGCCTGTCGTGACTGAGCCTCGGCTCCTTCGGCTTCGCGGTGGGCATACCGATGCCTAATGCTAAATGCTAAACGCCGAAACTTCAGCATTCAGCATTCAGCATTCGGCATTCGCCTACAAGCCGTAGCGCTGCAGCCGGCGATACAAGGCGCTCCGGCTCAAGCCAAGCGCCTTGGCAGCCTGGCTCACATTGCCGTCGAAGCGCGTCATGGCTTTCTTGATCAGGAAGCATTCGACGTCCTCGAGGCTCATGTCCTCGAGCCGGCCGCCGCCCTCCCTGGCCGCGCGAAGCCCGAGATCGGTGGCCTTCACGAGCGGCCCGGGGGCCATCAGGACGGCGCGCTCGACCGCATGATCGAGCTCGCGCACGTTGCCCGGCCAACTGTGCTCGAGCAGCATCTGCATCGCGCCGCTCTCGAAACCGGTCAGCCGCTTACGGTAGCGCTGCGCGTGCTGCCGCAGGAAATGCTGCGCCAGCAGCGGCAGATCCTCGCGCCGGTCGCGCAGCGGCGGCAGCCGAATCTCGATCGTATTCAGCCGGAACAGCAGATCCTGGCGGAAGCGGCCGCCGCCGACTTCGTCGGTGAGATTGGCGTTGGTCGCCGAAATGATGCGCACGTCGACGCGGCGGGTGCGCGACGAGCCGAGCCGCTCGAATTCGCCGGTCTCGATCACCCGCAGGAGCTTCGCCTGCTGGCTCATCGGCACGTTCGCAATCTCGTCCAGGAACAGCGTGCCCTGATCGGCCAGCTCGAAGCGGCCGACGCGGTCGCTCTTCGCGTCGGTGAAGGCGCCCCGCACGTGGCCGAACAGCTCGCTCTCGAAAACGCCTTCGGACACGCCTCCCGAGTTCACGATGACCATCGGACGCGACGCCCGGCTCGACACCGCATGAAGCGCCCGCGCCACGACGCCCTTGCCCGTGCCGTTTTCACCGAGGATGAGGACGTTGGCGTCCGAGGGACCGACGCGCGAGATGACCTGCAGCACGTTCTGCATCGAGGCCGACTCGGCGATCAGCTTCGGCATGCCCTCGCCGCGGAGGAGCGAATTCTCCGCCTCGAGCCGCTGTCCTTTTCGAAGCGCCTGGCTCAGCTCGATCTGCGTCCGCACGATGGCGAGCAGCCGCGCGTTGTCCCAGGGCTTCTGGATGAAATCCCTCGCCCCGCGTCGCATCGCCTCGACCGCGACTTCGACGCTTCCCCACGCCGTCATGACGACGACGGGCAGCGTCGGGTCGATGGCCTGAATACGCGAGAGCAGATTGAGCCCTTCCTCGCCGGACGTCGTATCGCGCGCGTAATTGAGGTCGATCAACGCGACGTCGAACTCCCGCGCTTCCACCGCCGCGAGGACGCCGGCGGGAGAGGAGGCGGTTTCGAGCGCAAAGCCCTCCGCCTTGAGGAGCAGCCGGAGCGCTTCCAGCACGTCGCTCTGGTCGTCGGCAATGAGCACGCGGGGCTCGCTCGCGCGGCTCGCATGCCGCGCGGTGTCCGGTGAATCGTGGCGCTGGTCCTTCAAGTGGTCGGTGATCAGCATGGTTTAATCGGTTCTCAACGCAATCAGAGGATCGATGCGGGTCGCGCGGCGCGCCGGGATGTAGCTCGCCACCAGCGCAATGAGCGCGAGGGCGCCGGCGGTTCCCCCGAACGTCACCGGATCGTGCGTGCTGACGCCGGTCACCAGCGCGCGCATGAGCCCGGCGGCGGCATACGCGGCCGCGAGCCCGACGCCGAGTCCGGCGGCGACCAGAATCATCCCGTGGCCGAGAACGAGTCCTACCACGCTCGACGGCTGCGCCCCGAGCGCCATGCGAACGCCGATCTCGCGCGTCCGCTGGGAGACGGCATAGCTGGCGACGCCGTAGAGGCCGATTGAAGCCAGCAGCAGCGCGAGCGTGCCGAACACCGCGAGGATCAGGACGTTCATCAGCAGCGGCTGGAGCGAGTTGCTCACCTGCTCCGCCAGGGTGCGGATGTTGAAGACGGAGATCGACGGATCCAGCTCGCGCGCGGCGGCGCGCACCGCGTTGGCCAGCGACGCGGCGTCGCCGGCCGAACGCACGTGGAGCGTGCCCTGCGCCGTATAGTTCTGGCCGAGCGGCTGATAGATGAAATTCTGCGGATCTTCAGCGACGCCGTTGTACTTGCTGTCCTTCGCGACGCCGATCACGGTCGTGTAGTCCTTGTCGCCAAAGAACTTGAAGCGCTTGCCGATCGGCTCCTCGCCCTTCCAGAACTGCTTCGCCATCGTCTCGTTGACGATGACGACCTTCGGCGACTCCGCGGTGTCCCCGCGTGTGAAGTCGCGCCCGCGCACGAGCGGGATGCCGATCGTCTGGAAGTAGCCGAGACCGACAGTGTTCACCTGTACGAGGATCCGGCCCGTCGTGGTCGTGTCCGCGCCTTCGGGGAACACGCTGCGCGCGAGCCCGCCCGCCAGCGGAGGAGCCTGCGCGATGGCGGCGGACGACACGCCCGGCAGCGCCGCGGCCTTCTGCACAATCTGATCGTAGAACACGGTGCCGCGCTCGGGCGTGTACCCCTCGCGAAGCAGGTTGAAGTTCATCACGAGCACGCCCCGGGTCTCGAAGCCCGTGTCGATCTCCTGGGCGTGCCGCAACTCGCGCAGGAAGAGACCTGCGGCGATGAGCGCCATCAGCGAGAGCGCAACTTGCACGACGACGAGCACCTGCCGCATCGTCAGGAAACCACGCAGGCCGCGATGCCCCGCGCCCGACGGCACGAGCTCGTTCTTGAGGACGGGGACGACGTCGGCCTTCGACGCCTGAAGCGCCGGGGCGAGGCCGAAGAGAATGCCGGTGAGGATCGCCAGGCCGCCGGTAAAGGCGAGCACGCGGGGATCCAGGGAGAGCGCGGCGCGATCGATGGGAAACGGCAGGGGCAGCTTGGCGGCGACAATCGCGCTCAGGGTCCACGACGCCAGCCCCATGCCGGCGATCCCTCCGAGAATCGAGAGCAGCAGGCTTTCGGTCAGGAGCTGTCGAATCAGGCGCACCCGCTTCGCGCCGAGCGCCAGCCTGATCGCGATCTCGCGCCGGCGCTTCGCCGCCCTCGACAGCAGCAGGTTGGCGATGTTGGCGCACGCAATCAGCAGCACGATGCCGACGACGATCATCAACACGGTCGACTGCTGCACGAGCACGTTTGCCCCGAGGCCGTTGGGATTCAGGCGAGCCTGGAGCAGCGGCACGGCGGTCGCGCTGCGCCCCTTGTTGTCGACGGGAAACGCCTGTTCGAGACTTGCGAAGATCGTCCGCAGGTTGGATCGCGCCTGCTCGATGGTGACGCCGGACTTCAGCCGGGCGACGCTGCCGAGAAACAGGCCGCGCCTGGTCTCGTACCACTCGGGGACCGGAACCAGGTTGCGCGACATCGGCACCCACGCCGACGGCCCGCCGCCGAGAAAGACGCCCGTGAAGTTCCTCGCCGCGACGCCGACCACCGTGTAGGGCGTCCGATTCAGCGTGATCGTCTTCCCGATGATCCCTTTGTCGGATCCCAGACTGCGTTCCCAGAAGCCGTAGCTGACCACGGCAACCGGCGTCCCCTGGATCTCTTCTTCGGCGCGGAAACCCCGCCCGAGCGGCGGCTCGGCGCCGATGACCGCGAAGAAGTTGGCCGTGACGACTTGAACCGGAATCTGCTCCGACTCCTGTCCGTGCGCGTAGTTCACCTGGTTGAAGGTGATCGCGGCCATGTCCGAGAACACGCTGTTCTGCGCGCGCAGGTCCTTGAAGTTCAAGTGCGAGACCGGCAGATTCCCGGGATTCCGCTGGTCGGTCGTCGAAACGGTGACGAGCGACTGCGGATCCTGCACCGGCAGCGGCCGCAGGAGCAATGCGTTGACGAGGCTGAAGATCGCGGTGTTGGCGCCGATTCCGAGCGCCAGCGACAGAATCGCGACAAGACTGAACCCCGGACTCTTGGCGAGCATCCGGAGGGCGAATTTCAGATCGCGCATAGGGTTCACTCCCAACTCCCAACCGCCAACTCCACAAGACGACCCGTCGCGCCGAAGCTGGGTGCCTTGCGGCGTTGGGAGTTGTGTCGTTGGGAGTTGCCGGCCAACGACGTATTAGTGCGTCATGTCGAAGCCGCTCTCTTCGAGCTCCCGCTCGCCCTTCTTGCTGCCGTCTTCCTCGACGACGCGGCCGTCGAACAGGTGGATGGAGCGGTCTGCGTGCCGCGCGTAGCGCGGATCGTGGGTCACCATGCAGATCGTGGCGCCTTCACGATGCAGCTCGCGCAGCAGTTCCATCACCGCTTCGCCGTTCTTGGAGTCGAGGTTTCCCGTCGGCTCGTCCGCGAGCAGGATCGACGGCGATCCGGCGACGGCCCGCGCCACCGCGACGCGCTGCTGCTGACCGCCGGAGAGCTGGGAGGGCAGATGCTTGGCGCGGTGCGCCATCCCGACCTTCTCGAGCGCCGCCATCACGCGCTCCTTGCGCTCGGTCGACTTCATCCCGCGGTAGGTGAGCGGCAGCTCGACGTTCTCGTAGACGTTCAGATCGCCGATCAGATTGAAGCTCTGGAAGATGAACCCGATCTCGCGGTTGCGCACGCGTGCGCGCTCGGAGAGCGGAAGATCCGCGACTTCCTTGCCGTTCAGGATGTAGCGCCCTTCCGTCGGCGAGTCGAGCAGTCCGAGGATGGAGAGCAGCGTCGACTTGCCGCACCCGGATGGGCCCGCAATCGCAATGTACTCCCCGCTCTTGATTTCGAGATGGATGCCGGCCAGGGCGTGCGTCTCGACCTCGTCGGTGAAGAACACCTTCGTGACCCCGTCGAGATGAATGAGCGGTTGCGCGGACGTGTTCATCGTTACTCCTTTTTTTGTGGCGCTCGGGGCCGCCGCTACGCGGCGGTTCCCTCCGGCCCCTCGCTTAAGCTCGCTGCATTACGCGGCCGCTACGCCGGCCGCTCCATTTCGCTCGCGGTTATCCCTTCAACTGCACTCGATCGAATGCGTCGTACTGGGACATGTCGGACAGAATCACCTGGTCGCCGGGCTGTAGCCCCTCGACGACCTCGATCGTGTTCACCGAGGCGCGTCCGAGCTTCACCTTCGTGGCGTGCGCTTCGCCGTTCGGCAGCACCTTGAAGATGGTCACGGTGCTGTTCTCCTGGCCGAACGCCGGACGCCCGACGTACACGATGTTGACGAGCTTTTCGAGCTGGATCGTCCCGTCCACGCTCAGATCCGGCCGCGAACCGGCCGGCAGCGGATCGTCCATGATGACGTCCACGCCGACGGTGCCGCCCGTGGACGAGGGATCCATGCGTGAGACGTGGCCCTTGACGATTCCGTTGCGCGTGTCAATCTCGGCGTACTGGCCGGGATGGATGTCCTTGGTCTGCGTTTCCGCAATTCGAAGTTCCGCCTTCAGGTTCGTCGGGTTCGCGACGCGCGCGAGATTCGTGCCCGGGCTGACCTGCGCGCCGCGCTCGACGGCCACCACGGTCAACGTCCCGTTCATCCCGGCTTTCACCTTGAGATCCTCGAGCTGCTGACGCCTCAGCTCCCACGCCGCCTTCTTCTGATTCACGTCCGCTTCCTGCGGCGCGATCTGCTGCGTCATGCCTTCGCGCGTAATCTTCAGGCGGTTCTGCTCGGCGGCCAGACGGTTCTTCAGGTCGTCCGCAGCGCTGCGCTTCCCCTTGAGCTGAAGATCGGAGACGAGACCGTCCTTCGCGAGCTGTTCGTTCGCCTCGAGGTCGAGCGCCGCCTGTTTGTACTGCGACTCGATCGTGGCCGTCGCGGCCTCCTGCGAGAGCAGCGCGCTCTGGAGATCGGCCTTCCGGTTGTCGTAGGCGGCCTTCGCCGCCTGGTAGGCGAGCTCGGCGTCCCTCACCGCCTGCTTCACGTCCGGGTCGTCGAGAATGAGGATGATGGTGTCGGGCTTCACCTGCGCGCCGGGCCGCAGCACGATGTCTTGGACGCGGCCCTTGGTCTGCGCGGGAATCCACCGGATGTCTTCCGGCGTCAGCACGCCCGAACCGCGCACCTGCCGCGTGAAGTCGCCGCGCTTGACCGTATCGATCCAGACCACGGCTCGATCGACGCTGGGCGCCGCGGGCTTGAGCCGCGACACCCCGTAGGAAATGCCGAGCACCACGACCCCGGCCGCCGAGATGATGAGGATGCGGCGGATCCGCTTCTTCCTCGCTTGTGACGGACGTGCAATATCAACCATTCGACATGCCTCTGTAGAGCCCGGCAGACACGGCCGGTCACAACAGATAAGCCAAACCGCGTGCCACGAAACTGATAGGCGAAACCGCGCCTTTTCCCCAGTGTTCCCGAGAGATGCCCTGACGGGCGGCGCGAGCGCGCTGACCGCTCGTGGAATGCCGGCGTCCCATTTCCGGTCAACCATGCCGAGGAGTCAGTCGCGCGAATTTGGACAATTTGACGAAACCTGATGCCATCGGGTTTGCAATAACTTACGAATAAATATATTGTTTAGGCAAAACAAATTAATATGGTCACCATTGGCGAGGCGATGACGGCAGTAATGACCCTGTATCCGCGAATCTACTTCGCGTGTCACACCCGGCACGTGCGCGATCCGCAGACGCATCGGCTCCTCAGCCGCCATCAGGCGAGCATCCTCGATCATCTCGACGAGCTCGAGCCCACCACCGTGATGGATCTGGCGCGCCACATGGGCGTCACGGCGGCCACCACCTCGCTCGCCATCGATCGCCTTGAGCGCAAGGGCTACGTCGTCCGACTCAAGGACGCGAAAGATCGGCGCCGCGTGCACGTTCGTTTGACGACGGGAGGCGTGCGCGTTCGGGAGGCGAACTCGGTGTTGGATCCCGGACGCGTCGAATCGCTCGTCGCCCGGCTTGGGGACGAGGAACGGCGGCGGGCTGTCGAGGGACTCGGACTGCTGGCGCGCGCCGCGCAGGAGCAGATGCATGAGAGCGCGCGGCAGGAGTCGGAAGGCGGAAGACAGAAATCGGACGACGGACGGAAGGAGGCGTGATGCGGTGGAGTCTCTGGATCGTCGGCGGGCTGGTGATGATGGTTGCGGCAGTGGCGGCGATCGGCTGGCGTCTGCCGAAGGCGCATAGCGCATCACGGACAGCCCGTCTTCCCATGTCGCCCGATGCGCTGTACTCGCTGCTTTCGGATGTGGATCGATATCCGTCGTGGCGTGCCGGCCTCAGGAGGCTTCAGAGGCTGCCCGATCGCAACGGCCGCCCCGCCTGGGTCGAAGAGACGAGCGGCGGGAAGATTCCGCTCTACTTCGAGCGGATGGAACGGCCCTCGCTGCTCGTGGGCCGGATCGCGGATCCGTCCCTGCCGTTCGGCGGCACATGGACCTACCAAATCGCGTCGGCGCCCGGCGGCGGGTCGGAGCTGACCATCACCGAAGACGGCGAAATCTACAACCCAATCTTCCGGTTCATGTCGCGCTTCGTCTTCGGCTATTCCGCGACGCTGGACGGCTTTTTGGGCAGTTTACAGAAGACGATCGGGCACTAGCTCTTCAATTCCGCGAATCCGGCACGCAGCGTGTAACAACTCGTTCAGTTATGAGCGAGATCAACGATCGTCTGCTCGCCGAGCTGGTCGATGCGGTCAGGGACATCGTCCGCAAGGAACAGTCGGATCGACTGCGCGATGTCTATCTCATCGGTGACATCGAGAAGGACAGCGCCCGGACCGCGATCGAACGGCTCCGCGAGATGGCGAACGACAACGCCAGGCCCATCACGATCTACATCAACAGCGCCGGCGGCAACGTCACCGACGGACTCGCGCTGCACGACGCGATACAGGAAATCGTCCGCAAGGGCGTGGAAGTGATCGCGATCGTTCAGGGGATGGCCTACTCGATGGGATCCGTCCTGCTTCAGGCCGCGAGCCCTGGAAAGCGTCTCGCGTTTCCACATTCCTGGATCATGATTCACGAGCCCGCGAAATGGGCCGGCTGGCAGTCCACGACGGCGGCCGCCCAGCATCTCGATCGCCTGAAGCAGATGCAGAACCAGATCTATCGGATTCTGGCGGCGCGTTCGGGCCGGCCTCTGCGCCAGATCATCCGCGACACCAAACGCGTCGATTTCTATCTCGACGCATGGAGAGCCAAGGAGTACGGACTCATCGACGCCGTCATCGGCGAAACGACCGCGCCTGTTCGCGACATCCCGGCCCGCGACGAATCATCGGAAGCTGTCGCCTCTCCACCACCAGTGGCCGAACCTCCTCCCGCACCGGAAATGACGGTGCACGGGCAAAGCGAATCCTCATGAGCGCCACGGGGCCCTTTCCCTACCGTCAGATCTCACCCGTGGTTCGACACACGGTGTCGCTGAGCATGGTCGTTCTCATATATCTCGGGTATGAAAGGTCGGGCACTGTCATCGACGACGGCGGGTTGTTCCTGCTCTTGAGCATCGCGGTGCTGTTCAGCGCGTGGTTCGCAGGGACCCGGACTGCGCTCGCAGCGACGGTAGCCGGCGCCCTGCTCGGATCGCTCGCGGCGGGGCACACGAACGACCCGGGCGTGGAGACACATCTGGCCCTGTTCATCGGCCAGGGCCTGCTCATGACGCTTCTCGTCGCGGAGCTGCGGCGCGCGAGACGCAGCGCCGAGAGCGAGGCCGGGGCGGCGGAGGCCGCCCGGCGGGACGTCGAGGCCGCGAGCCGGATGAAGGACGAATTCCTCGGGACGATTTCGCACGAGCTTCGCACGCCGCTCAACTCGGTGCTCGGGTGGATGCACCTGATTCGCACGGGCAAACTGGATCGCGCCACGGAGAATCGCGGTTTCGAAGCGATCGAGCGCAACGTGCGGCTGCAGGCGCAGTTGACGGCGGATCTGCTCGACATGTCGAAAGCGCTGACCGGACGCCTGAATCTCGACCTGCGGCCCGTGTCGCTGAAGGCCATCGTCGTCGACGCCACCGCGCAGGTGTCGACCGCGGCGGTCGCCAAGGACGTGACGCTCCACGTCTCGACGCCCGAGGATCGCCCGCTGGTCGTCCGGGGAGACCCGACGCGGCTCCGACAGATCGTCTGGCATCTGCTCTCCAATGCCATCAAGTTCACGCCCGCCAGCGGTACTGTCGACGTCGACGTCGAGTCAAACGGGTACGCGTGCGTGACCGTGCGCGACACCGGACCAGGAATCGATCCCGCATTCCTCCCGCGCGTGTTCGATCGATTCACGCAGGCGGATTCGTCGACGACGCGCCGGATCGGCGGGCTGGGGGTCGGGCTGTCGCTCGTGCGCGAGCTCGTGGAGCGGCACGGCGGCGAGATCAGGGCGGCCAACCGCGAGCGCGGCCGCGGGGCAGTCTTCTCGGTACGTCTCCCGATGCACGCCGGCGACCAACACGAACGGCCTTTCGTGCCGGCGGCGGCGCCGGAAGCCGAGTCGGCGCAGTTGGACGGCATCCGCGTGCTGGTACTCGATCGGGATCAGGATGCACGGGAGCTGCTGAGCGTCGTCCTGCAGCGGCGGGGGGCATCAGTGCGTGTTGCGGGGTCGGTGGACGAAGCGCTGGAGATGCTCGAGTCGTGGCGGCCGGACGTGCTCGTGAGCGACGCGATGTCGCCGGACCGCGACGGCTACTCGCTCGTCGGCAAGGTCCACTCGCTCGAGAGCGATCGGGGGGGACGCATTCCCGCACTGGCGCTGACGACATTTGCCCGCACCGACGAACGGATGCGGCGGATGCTGTCGGAGGTGAAACGGGATCTTCCGAAACCCATTGAACCCGCCGTCTTGACCGCGGAGATCGCGCGCCTGACGGGACGCGAGCGTCGAAGGGCCGCGCGATGAGCGTTCTGAGCGCGACGCGGCGGCTGAATGCCGGAGCCGAGCTGCGGCCGGAGGGGGGCGCGGATGTCCGCGTCTGGGCGCCCGCGTGCCGAACACTCGATCTCGTCCTGGCCGACACGGGCCGGACGATCCCGATGGAGCCGGAAGAGGGGGGATATTTCCGGGCCTTCGATCCCGGCGCGCGAGCCGGGGGGCGATACTGGTTCCGCCTCGACGGCGATCGCCTGCGTCCCGATCCGGCGTCGCGCTACCAGCCGGAAGGACCGCACGAGTTCTCCGCCTACGTCGATCCGCGCGCGTTCACGTGGACGGACGAGGGACGCCAAGGGGCTCGGCCGGACGGTCAGGCGATCTACGAGCTTCACGTCGGGACTTTCACGCGCGAGGGCACATGGGCCGCGGCCGCCGTCCAGCTCGAGGAGCTCGCGCGAATCGGAATCACCGTGATCGAGATGATGCCGATCGCGGAGTTTCCCGGCCGATTCGGATGGGGCTACGACGGCGTCAATCTGTACGCACCCGCCCACATCTACGGGACGCCGGACGATCTGCGCGCGTTCGTGGATCGCGCGCACCGGCTCGGCCTCTGCGTCATCCTCGACGTCGTCTACAACCATTTCGGTCCGGCGGGCAACTATCTTGCGGAGTTCTCGCCGGATTACTTCACCGACAAGTACACGAACGATTGGGGCCGCGCGATCAACTTCGAAGGGCCGGAGCAAGTACGCGCCTATTTCGTCGAAAACGGCGCGTACTGGATCGACGAATTCCATTTCGACGGCCTACGCCTCGATGCGACCCAGGACATCAAGGATCGGACGTCCGCCGAGCACGTCATCGCTGCCGTGGTCGGCGCCGCGCGGCACGCGGCGGGTGCGCGCCCCATTCTCGTGGTCGCGGAAAACGAGCCGCAGGAGACGAGAATCGTCCGTCCGCGCGAGCGGGGCGGGTTCGGCGCCGACGCACTCTGGAACGACGATGCGCACCATGCGGCGGCCGTTGCGCTGACGGGACGCCGCGAGGCGTATTACCGCGACTATGAAGGGACGGCTCAGGAGCTGATCTCGTGCGCGCGCTACGGTTATCTGTACCAGGGCCAGTGGTATACGTGGCAGAAGAAGCGCCGGGGGACGCCGGCGCTCGATCTCATGCCGCGGCACTTCATCGCATACCTGGAGAATCACGATCAGGTGGCCAATTCGGCCTGGGGATCGAGACTCCATCATCTTTCGGCGCCTGCGTGCTATCGGGCGATGACGGCGTGGCTGCTGCTCGGACCCCAGACGCCGATGCTCTTTCAGGGACAGGAATTCGGCTCGTCGAAACCGTTCCTCTACTTCGCCGATCATGAAGGAGAGCTGGGCGAATCGGTGCGCCGCGGACGGGTCGAGTTCCTCTCGCAGTTTCCGAGCCTGACCGACACGTCCCTGATCCCGGCGCTGCCTCCACCGGCCGACGAGCGGACCTTCGAGGCGTGCAAGCTCGATTTCGACGAGCGCCAGCGGCATCGCGCCGCCTACGCGCTCCACTGCGACCTGCTCGCGCTCCGCCGCAGCGATCCGGTGCTCGCGAGGGCCGGTATGCATCGGCCCGAAGGCGCCATCCTTTCCGACCGCGCGTTCCTGCTGCGCTATCTCGATCGCGATCATGGGGATCGTCTCCTGATCGTGAATCTCGGCTGCGATCTGGATTTGACCCCGATGGGCGAACCGCTGCTGGCGCCGCCGCAGGGACGCCGATGGCGTCTTGCCTGGAGCAGCGAAGCGCCGAGGTACGGCGGCCAGGGAACGCCACCGCTCCAGATAGACGAGCCCGGCGCGATCCCTGGAGGGTCGGCGACGTTCTTCGCGGCGGAGCAGGAGGGCGATGGACCTGATCAGGCGGATTGAGCGGCCGCGCGATCGCGAGGACGACGCGCTGAGCGCCGGCGAACGCCCGCCGCGCCGCGAATGGCTGGTGACGAACGGACTCGGCGGCTACGCCTCGGGAACGGTCGCCGGCATGCTGACGCGCCGTTATCACGGCATGCTCATCGCGTCGCTGCCGGCGCCGTTCGGCCGCATGGTGATGCTCAATCACCTGCTCGAGCGCGTCCGGTTGCCGGGCCGCGACGCCATCTGGCTCGGGGATCAGGATGAAGTGGCCGGGCCCAATGCCGCGGATCGCACCGAGTACCTGAAGGAGTTCCGGCTCGAGCTCGGACTGCCCGTCTGGCTCTATCGCCTCGACGGTTTTGCGATCGAGAAGCGCATCGTCATGCCGCACGGACAGAACACCGTCCACCTGACGTATCGCGTGATCGAGGGGACGGGCGCGGTCCGGTTCACCCTGCGTCCCTCGGTCCATTTCCGCGGGTACGAGGCCGCCGTCGATGAATCGCCTGTGAAGACGTACACCATCTCGTCCACCGGGCGTCAGTACGAGCTCTCGGCGGGCCCCGACCTGCCGGTGCTTCGTATGACGCTTGTCGGCACTCGTGGGGCCCTCACTCTCGACGAGAAGGGCGCGACCGGAGTGCCATACCAGATGGAAGAGACGCGGGGCTATCAGTGGAAGGGCTCGCTCTGGAGTCCCGGCTATTTCCGCGCGGACGCCGGCCCCGGCGACCAGGTGTCGCTCGTTGCGTCCGTCGAACCGTGGGAAACCGTCCTCGCGCTCTCGCCGAACGACGTCGAGGCCGCGGAACGCGAGCGCCGCCGCAGACTGCTGGTCATTGCGGCCGTACCCGACGATGACGCCTTTGCGGGGGAATTGGTGCTCGCCGCCGATCAGTTCGTCATCCGTCCGGCGGGACGCGTCGAGGAGACGCAGCGCGCACATGCCGCGGGCGATGAGGTCCGCACGGTCATCGCCGGCTACCACTGGTTTACGGACTGGGGCCGTGACACGATGATCAGCCTGGAAGGGCTGACGCTGTCGACGCGGCGGTTCCGCGAGGCCGGCTACATCCTGCGCACCTTCGCGCATTACGTGCGAGACGGCCTCATTCCGAACATGTTCCCCGACGGCGAGCGCGAAGGCTTGTATCACACCGCCGATGCGTCCCTGTGGTTCTTCCACGCCATCGATCGCTACTTCCAGGCGACGGGCGACGAAGAGACGCTTCGCAAGCTTCTGCCCGTTCTGATCGACATCGTCGAACACCATCTTCGGGGTACGCGCTTTGGCATTCGAATCGATCCCGCCGACGGTCTGTTCACGCAGGGAGCGGAAGGGTACCAGCTCACGTGGATGGACGCGAAGGTCGGGGACTGGGTCGTGACGCCGAGGCGGGGAAAGGCCGTCGAGCTGAATGCGCTCTGGTACAACGCGCTCTGTGTACTGCAATCGTGGACGGAGAAATACGGCGGCGGCGAGACATTGGGACTGGCGGATCACGCGCGGCGCGCGCGCGAGTCGTTCAACCGGCGGTTCTGGTACGACAAGGGCGGCTACCTCTACGACGTCGTCGACACGCCGCAGGGGGCCGACGATCCCTCGTGCCGTCCGAATCAGGTGCTCGCGATTTCACTGCCGCACCCGATTCTCGATCCGGCGCGCTGGGAAGCGGTGCTCGACGTCGTGCGGAGCCGCCTCCTGACGCCGGTCGGTCTGCGTTCGCTGGCGCCGGGCGAGCCCGACTACAAGCCGCGCTACTACGGCGATCTGCGCGCGCGGGACGCCGCGTACCATCAAGGCACCGTCTGGGCGTGGCTGATCGGACCGTTCATCGACGCGTCGGTGAAGGTGAAGAAATCCCAGCCCGCAGAAATCCGATCGCTGCTGGCGGGATTTCGGTCCCACCTGAACGACGCGTGCGTGGGCTCGATCAGCGAGGTCTTCGACGCGGAGCCACCCTTCCTGCCGCGCGGCTGCATCGCGCAGGCATGGAGCGTCGCGGAGGTGCTCCGCTGCTGGATGGCGCATGGCACAGCGCCGGCGGTTCAGAGCGCTGAGGCCGCGGCTGCCCGCGCGTAGTCCGGCCACCACTCACGAATGCTGACGCTCGAGGATCTCGGCTGGACGGATCGCTTTGCGGAGGCGTTCGAGCCTTATCGCGCGGATGGCCTGCAGCCGGCTCGCGTGAGTCTCGAGCACACGCACATCTATCGCGTGCTCTCACCGGCGGGCGAGTGTCTGGCGCGCGTGGCGGGGCGGCTCCGTCACGCCGCGTCGGGGCGAGCGGATTTTCCGGCCGTCGGCGACTGGGTCGCCGTCGATATGCCGGCCGGCGAAGGGGACGCCCGGATTCGCGCGGTTCTCCCGCGCGTGTCGCGTTTTTCGCGCCGCGCCGCGGGCAACGCAACTGAAGAGCAGGTCGTCGCCGCCAATATCGACGTCGTGTTTCTCGTATCCGGCCTGGACGGCGATTTCAATCCGCGCCGCATCGAGCGGTACCTGGTGACCGCATGGGACAGTGGAGCCGCTCCGATCGTGCTCCTCAACAAGACCGATCTCGTCGACGATCCCGCGCCCTTCGTACGGGAGGTCGAGACCCTGGGGAAGGGCGTGCCGATCATCGCGGTATCGGCGAAGCGCGGCGACGCGATGGAAGCCATCCGCGCGCATCTGGGCCGCGGACGCACCGCGGCGCTGCTCGGATCGTCGGGCGTCGGCAAGTCGTCGATTGCCAACGCGCTCATCGGCGAAGAGCGCCTGCGTACGCGCGACGTCAGGGCAAGCGACAGCCGCGGGCGGCATACGAGCACGAGCCGCGAGCTGGTGCTGCTGCCGGGGGGCGGGATTCTGATCGACACGCCCGGCATGCGCGAGCTGCAGCTCTGGGACACCGGCGGCGCGGTTGCGGAGACCTTCAGCGATGTCGAATCCATCGCGGCCGGCTGCCGCTTCAGGGACTGCCGCCACGCCACGGAGCCGGGATGCGCCGTGCGCGCCGCGGTTGCCGCCGGCCGCCTCCCGGCGGAGCGCCTCGAGAGCTACGCCAAGCTGCAGAACGAGCAGGCGTTCCAGGCCACGCAGCATGACGAGCGCGCGCGACTGGAGCTCAAGCGACAGGGAAAGATCGGCGCAAAGGCGCTGCGAAAGAGGCTCGAGGAGAAAGACGGGTGATGGGGACAAGGACGGCGGAAGGCGGAGGGCGGAAGACGGAAGGCGGAAGACGGAAGACGGAAAGGCTCGTTCGAGATTGGGGATTGCCGGGTTAGTACGAGGCGCGTGAATCCTGAATCCTGAATCCCCCGTAACTTCCGCCGCGAGCCTCGTCGCTTCCGGGAATGCGCTCGCGTGGAATGCGTCCCGTTGAAACCCTCCCGTGGCTTCCGCCTTCAGCCGATCGCAAAGCGCCATCAGCTCTTCCGACGTCGATCAGGCTGACGTCGGCGGCCACGCCGTCCACCGCCGTCCGACCGCCATTCGCCGGAAGGCGTCGCCCGGCCTGGCTGGGGCTTCGTATCCTCTCGGCATGGCGAATCACGCGGACGTGCTCACCGTGGCTGGAGCAAGGAAGAAATTCGGCGACGTGGTCGCGCTCGAGGCCGTCACGCTCTCGCTCCAGGAAGGCGAGCTGCTTGCGCTGCTGGGGCCCAACGGCGCGGGCAAGACGACGCTCATTCGCGCGATCTCGGGCCGCGTGCGCCTCGACGCCGGCGAGATTCGGCTGTTCGGCCGGCCGCTGAGCGGACGGCGCACGCCGCCCGATCTCGGCATCGTCCCGCAGGAGCTCGCCGTATATCCGTTGCTGACCGCGCGCGAAAATCTGGCGGCGTTCGCGCGGCTGCAGGGACTCGCCGCGCGCGAGATTGCCGAGCGTGTCAGGTGGGCGCTCGCGGTGACCGCGCTCGAAGATCGCGCGGACGAGCCCGTCAAGGGATTCTCGGGCGGGATGAAGCGGCGCCTGAATATCGCGTGCGGCGTGATCCATCGGCCGAAAGTCGTGCTGCTCGACGAGCCGACCGTCGGCGTCGATCCGCAGAGCCGCGAGCGTATCTACGACATGCTCGGCGGCCTGACGCGCGACGGCGTGTCACTGCTGCTGACGACGCATCATCTCGAAGAGGCCGAAGCGCGATGCTCCCGCACGGTGATCATCGATCACGGACGCGTGATTGCGTCAGGCACCTTGCCCGAGCTCGTCGATCAAACGGTCGGGCGGTACCGGCTGGTGACGCTGTGCGTGAGCGGCGCGCTCGCCGAGGCGCCGCCCGGCGTCGAGATCGACGGCGAGAATCCACGCACGCTGCGCGCAAAGCTGTCGAACGTCGCGCGGGATCTGCCCGCGCTGCTCACGGCGGTCAGCGCGCAAGGACGCGAGGTCGAGGACGTCGACGTCCGCGGTCCGAGCCTGCAGGCCGTCTTCATCCACCTGACGGGAAGGGAGCTGAGGGAATGATCGGCACGCTGCTGCGGATCAGTTGGACGAATCTGAAGCGGGATCGCGTCGCGCAGGCGCTCACGTTTCTGCTGCCCGTCCTCTTCTTTTCGATATTCGCCTCGGTGTTCGGCCGCCAGGGGGGCAACGGCACGTCGCGGATCCGCATCGCGGTCGTCGACGAGGACCACAGCGGGCTGAGCCGGCGGATCGCAGACGGCCTGGCAGCGGAAACCGCGCTGCGCGTGCGCTCGACCGTCGATCCGGGCGGCCAGGGCGCGGCGCTCGATCGCGCCGCCGCGGAGCGTCTCGTCCGCTCTGGCGAGGTCCCGGTCGCGATCATTCTTCCGAAAGGACTCGGTCTCGCCGCCGCGGCCTTCGGCGGCGATGCCGGCGCGCCCCGGATCCAGTTGCTCGCGGACGTGTCGGATCCGATCGCCCCGAAAATGGTCTACGGCCTGCTTCAGAAAGTGTCGATGACCGCGGCGCCCGACATCCTGATGCAGGGGGGCGTGCGGCAGTTCGAGCGGTATGCCGGGGCCCTGACGCCCGAACAACGGGCAGCGGTGAATGGCTGGCTTCCCCGATTGAAGCCCGGACCCGGGAGCGACTCCCGAACGACTGCCGTTTCAAGTCAGGGGCCGATGGGAATCGGCGTGGACACCGTCGACATCATGCGACAGGGGAAGTCCGAGAGCCTGGTCTCGTTCTATGCGGCCGGCGTCGGCGTCATGTTTCTCCTGTTCTCCGTGACGGGCGCGAGCGGATCGCTTCTCGACGAGATGGATTCCGGCACGCTCGATCGCGTGCTGTCGACGCGCGTCGGCATGGGCGGTCTGCTTGCGGGCAAATGGCTGTTCCTCACGCTGATGGGGCTCGCGCAGCTCACGGTCATGTTCCTGTGGGGACGGATCGCGTTCGGGCTGGATCTCTTCCATCACGTACCGGGTTTCTTTGTGATGACGGCGTTCACGGCCGGTGCCGCGGCCGGATTCGGCCTGATGCTCGCGACGCTCGCGCGCACCCGCGCGCAACTCTCGGGGATATCGACCATCGTCATCCTGACGATGTCGTCGCTCGGGGGGAGCATGTTCCCGCGTTTCCTCATGAGCGAGACGATGCAGAAGGTCGGCCTGCTGACGTTCAACGCCTGGGCGCTCGACGGCTACCTGAAGGTCTTCTGGCGGGATGCCGCGCTGTGGCAGCTCTGGCCGCAGCTCGTTGCGCTCTTCGGTCTCGCGTCCGCGTTTCTCGGGCTCGCTCGCACGTTCGCGCGCCGATGGGAAACGGCGTGAAGCGCGATAGAATCACCGCGTGAAAATCGCGCTGGTGCAGCAGCACTGCTCGATCTCGAGGGACGACAATCTCGCGCGAGGACTCGCGGCGGTGGATGCGGCGGCCGCACGCGGCGCGAACGCCGTCTGTTTTGCGGAGCTGGCGTTCGAGCGCTTCTATCCGCAGCGTCCCGCCGACGGCGATCCGAAGGAACTGGCCGAACGTGTTCCCGGCGCGCTGACGGAGGCCTTTGCCGATCGCGCGCGTCGGCATGGCGTCGTGATCGTGCTCAACCTCTACGAGCGGGATGGCGGGAACGCGTACGACTGCTCCCCCGTAATCGACGCGGATGGCCGCCTGCTGGGGCGCACGCGGATGGTCCACATCACGGATTACGCCTGTTTCCACGAGCAGGGCTATTACACGCCCGGCGATCTCGGCGCTCCGGTCTATGACACGAAGGCAGGACGCCTCGGCGTGGCGATCTGCTACGACCGTCACTATCCGGAATACATGCGCGCTCTAGCAGTCGCCGGCGCGGACCTCGTGGTCGTTCCCCAGGCCGGCGCGGTGGGCGAGTGGCCCGAAGGTCTGTACGAGGCGGAGATGCGGGTGGCGGCGTTCCAGAACGGCTACTACGTCGCCCTCTGCAATCGTGTGGGCCAGGAGGAGTGCCTGACGTTTTCCGGCGAGTCGTTCGTCTGCGCGCCCGACGGCCGCGTCGTCGCGCGCGCGCCGGGGCTCGAGGACACCATCCTGTACGCGGACCTCGATCTGTCCGACGCGGAGCGTTCGCATGCGCGGCGGCTGTTCCTTCGCGATCGGCGGCCGGAGCTGTATGCGGCGTGGATCGATCCCGCGGTGGCTCGATGACGGAATCGCTTCGGACGCGGCTTGTGGGCACCTGGCGGCTGGTGTCGTACGAAACGATGGAGCCCGATGGCAGCCGAGGACGTCCGTATGGCGACGCCGTCGGACGGCTGGAATACGACGATTGCGGAAACATGGCCGGGCAGGTGATGCGGCCCGGCCGGCCGCGCGTGGAGGTCGGCGAAGGAGCCGCGCAACAGGTTCGCGCCGCCTACCTGGGCTACATCGCCTACTTCGGGACCTACGAAATCGCGGCCGACGGCGAACGCGTCGTGCACCACGTGGAAGGCGCGCTGAATCCGGCATGGGTCGGCGGCGATCAGACGCGCACGCTGAGATTCGAGGGGGAGCGGCTGGTGCTCACCGCCGACGTGCCGAAGGCCGGCGCGATCGTGACCCATGTGCTCACGTGGGAAAGGTCTCCGGCTTCCCCGCAAAGCGGCGTCGGCGAGATCTCGACGGAGCCCGCATGATACGACGCGCGGGCGCGCGCGGGCTGGTGCTGCTGGCGCTCGCGATGGGGACGCCCGCGTGTTCCGATCTGCGCGTGAAGGAAGGGATCTTCACGAACGTCGACGAGGCGCGCGCGGCGGGGGCGATCCGCAGCGGGTGGGTCCCTGAAGGCTTGCCGGCCAGCGCGGCGGATTTGCGCGAGGGGCATCTTCCCGACGGGCGGCACTGGGGCGTGTTCACATTCGCGGCCACGGACAGCGGATCCGTTCGCGCGCTGCTGGGACCCGAGATCACGACGGGGCCGCTCGCGTGCGATCCTCCGGGACGCCTCGAATGGTGGCCGCGGCTGCTTCACTCGCCTGTCGACGTGGAGCGCGTCCGCTCGACGGGCTTCCGGCTTTACGGCGATTCCGGCGCGCGCCGGACCTTCGCGATCAACTGGGGCCAGGGTCGCGCGTACTATTGGCGGAGGTGAACTGGCGCGAGCGAATCTGCTATCATCGACGTTTCGATCACTCGCGGGCGGACCGTGCCGAGGTAGCTCAGTTGGTAGAGCACAGCACTGAAAATGCTGGTGTCACTGGTTCGATTCCAGTCCTCGGCACCATCTATTGATTTCACCTCTTGTACTTTTTTCGCGACTCTGGTACTTTTTGGTTGTACTTCCGATCGGCTTTTGGTACTTTCACAGCCGCCGCATGATTAGACCGTTCCAGACCTCGTCGCGCGACCCCGCCGCCACGTCGGCGATCGCGCAGAAGGACCGTGCCGATCCGCGTGTTCCGCGGCAGCGTGGTCCGCGGCGCCGATTCTGGTCGCACGCGATGCTCTTCGCCGCGTGCGTGCTGCTCGTGAACGGCCTTTTCGGCGAGCGCAGCCTGCTGGAGTCGATTCGCGCCCGCCGCGCGTACGACCGGGCGGCGCGCGATCTCGCCCGCCTGAAGCAGGAAAACGCCGACCTGCGCGATCAGGCGCGCCGTCTCCGCAACGATCCGGCGACGATCGAATCGGTCGCGCGCGGCGATCTTGGCCTTCTGCGCGCCGGCGAAATCCTGGTCACCGTCCGCGACGTCAAGTAGCCGCCGCTACCGGACGACGAGCGTCCCCTTCATGCCGAAGGCGTAGTGGCCGGGGAACGTGCAGAGATAGTCATACGTGCCCGGCTTGGTCGGGGCCGTGAACGTGACCTCGACGGTTTCGCCGGTGCCCGCCAGACCTGTATAGGCGAGGATCTTGTCTTTCATGGCAGGCGGGATGAAATCCGTGTCGCGCGCGTTGAGCGCCGCGTTGTTCACCTCCAGCGGTTTCACGCCCGCCTTCAACAGCACGAAGTTGTGCGCCATGACCGCCTTGGGCGCATCTCCGACGGACTTCAAGACGATGTGCAGGGGTTCGCCCGGACGGGCCTGAATCCGCGTCACGTCGTACTTCATCTGCTGGCTGGCGGTGATTTCAATCGTCCGCGGCGCCTTCGCGGGCTGCGCGAAGACTGCGGTGACAGATGCGAGGACCAGAGCGCTCGAGATTGAAAGACGTCTCATGCTCTTACTCTAACATTCGATCGATTCCGGCATGGCCCCGGTCCGTCATCGCGCGTTTGCGATCGCGACGCCCCACGGACTTCCGCCGACCGTGATGCGCGAGTCGGTCTTGCCGGTTGCGACGTCGACGATCGAGACGTCGCCGGACGGACCATTGGCCGTGTACAACTGGCGTCCGTCCGCGCTGATGGCGATGCCCCAGGGCCGGCCGCCCACGTCGTCGATCGCGCCGCTGACGGTGCGCTGTACGGTGTCGATGATGGCCACGCCTTTCGCGCGGCCGAGCGAGACGAAGAGGCGCAGGCCGTCGGGTGAAAGGGCCTGGCCCATGGGCCGAGGCGGCGTCGGACTCCTGGCGCTCCGCGGAATCTGAATCGTTCCGGTAACTTTCCCCGCTGCGGCGTCGAATACGGTCAGCACGCCGCCGTTCTCGCTCGCGACAAAACCCGTGGATCCATCCCTGGTGAACGCGATGGAGCGCGGACGCGCGCCCGTGCTCAAACGGGCCACGATTGCGTACGTGCCCGTGTCGATCGCCACGACCTCGTTGCTGGCTTCGCAGGCTACGTAGACCGTGCGGCCGTCGAGGCCGACGGTGACGCCTTCGGGCTCTTCACCTACTTTGACATGCGCCTTCACCGAACCGCTCTCGAGATCGAGGGCGGACATTTCGCCCGCGTCTTCGTTCGAGACATAGAGCGTCTTGCCGTCCGAGGAAACGGCGAACGCTTCCGGATCCGATCCGCTCTGATATTTCCGCACGACCGCGCTGGTCGCGAGGTCGATCACGCCGATGCCGTCCGCGGCGCGATCCGCCGGCGGCAACTTCGATTCGTCGACGCCGGGGCCTCCAATCGGCGAGCCCGACAGGGCGACATAGACCTGCGTGCCGTCGCGCGAGACGCGGATGCCGCGCGGACGCTTGCCGACGGCGATCCGCTGGACGACGCGGCGCGCCAGCGGATCGATGGCGACCACTTCGGTGCCGGTCTCGTCCGACACGTAAAGGCGCGGACCCGCGGCCGGCGCACCCGATGATCGTGATTTCTCGCACCCCGCCATCCCCGAGATCAGGATGAGACCGCCGAGATAAAACAACGCGCGTGAGCGAGCGCCGACACCAGAGCGCATGCGACACGATACCTTATACTCGACGGAGCATGACGCGCCAATTCCTGGCTGTCGGTTTCGCCGCGGTCTGCGCCGCCCTAGCGGGAACGGCGGCCGCGCCGAGGCCGGCGACGACGCAGGGGACGGTTCCGCCGGCTCAGGCGGGTCCAGTTCGGACGTTCACCGCCGCCGAAATGGCGGCGATGCGCGAGGCGCTGCCCGAGGGGGCCGCGCGCGATCTCACGATCCGTGTCTGCGCGCAGTGCCACGAGCCGCAGCGCGCCGGATCGCTCCGGCTTACGCGCGAAGGATGGGAGGGCGTGATCGCCAAGATGATCGGCCTCGGCGCGCGGGCCAGCGACGCGGAGCAGAAGCAGATCGTCGATTACCTCGCCGAGCATTTCAAAGGCGAAGCGCCACGGCCGATCAACATGAACAGCGCGAGTGCCATCGATCTCGAGGCGGTGGCCGGCCTGCTGCGTAAGGAAGCCGCGATCTGGATCGCCTATCGAAACAAGAACGGACCGTGCAAGGCGCTCGACGATCTCAAGAAGGTCGACGGACTCCCGTTCAAGAAGATCGACGAGCGCCGCGACCGGCTGGTGTGCTTCTAGATCCGGGGGGCTTCGCCCCGCCGCCCCCCCTACGCGCTCACTCGCGTCTTACCGAGGTCACCTTCGTTCGTCTGCGAATCCGAAGGCGTAAAGCGTACCGTCGATCGTTCCGACGTACACTTGTCCGAACGCACTCCAGAAACTGCCAGGCGCCGCCGCGGCGGTCATGGTCTTTCCGCTGGACCACAGTTCCTTGCCCGTCGCACCTTCGTAGGCGTGGAGGACTGCCGACCCGCCGATTCCGCCGGCCGCAGCCTGTCCCGTTTCAACAACGAATACCACGCCGTTGACGATGACGGGCGTGGCAGGCCTCGTCGGCGTCGATGCGGTCCAGCCGTGCACCAGCGTCGGCGCTCTGCGGCGTTCGTCGATCCTCAGCGCCTCGACTGAAAGCTCCGTCGGCACGAGAATCCAGCGCGTGCCGCGCGACACACCGGAAGACGGCGGGGGCGTCATCGTTATTTCCTGCCACGTCGCCAGCGCGTCGATCGCCATGTTGGCTGTGCCCGGCCGGAACGTCGCGTCGGCCATCGCCGCCGTGTGACTGGCGCCACCGAGCGAGGCCGCATCCAGCAGCAACACGCGGCCATTGCGCGTGGCGGCGGCGATGATTTCACGATCGCCGTGTTTGAAGATCGCCGGGCCGGTCACCAGGTCGGTCCCGCTCGGGCTGAACCAGTCCTTCACGTGCAACGTTCTCGGGTCGAGCGTGACGATCGCGTTCGGCTTGCCGTCGGCGTCCCCGGACGTCGGACCGATCGCGGCGACGAGCGTGCCGTCCGTCGTGAAGGCGAGAGCCCCCACGATGGGTCCGCCGCTCTTCCACGACACCACTGGCTTGCTATCGCTCTCGAGATCGATCGCCCACACGGCGTTCGGCGCGCTGCCACAGCCGTCCGACGTCGACGTGTACAGCGTTGTTCGCACGGCGATCGGATCCGACCAGCGCGCTTTCGCGGGCACGAACGGAGCCGGCCGCTGAAGATCCTTGCCCGACATCAGACCCATCACATGCAGGACGCCGTCACTCGACACCGCGTAGACGACCCCGGGTGGACGTCCCAAACCGCTGACGGCGAACTGATCCGCAGGCGCGCCGGGAACCGTTGGCGCGGAATCGGCACGTCCGGAGCCGCCGCGTTGCGAAGCGCTGCCGGCGGGCCCTCGACCCGGAGCAGGAGCTGTCGGGCGCTGCCCGGCCGGGGATTCTGCGCTGCCACGACCCGGCGCCGCGCCTGCGCGTGCCGGCGCGGTGCCTCCACGAGCCGGACCGCCGCCGCGCACATCGACGGGCGCGCCTTCACCGGGCTCGCCGAGCACGCTGCGATACGCCTGCCCGGCACGTCCTGCGCCCGGCGGTTCGGCCGCAGTGATCGGGGGCGGCGCGATGCTGACGATGCGCGTCGCGGCCGACGTCGTCCCGCCAGGACAGACATCGGTGACGGTGGCCATCGGCGGATCGAAATGCCGCTGCCAGACGAGATAGCCGGTGTCGCTGTCGATCGCGTAGATGTTGTTCGAGCTGCCGGTCACGATCGACGTCGGCACGAACAACGTCACACCGGGCGCGGTGACGCCCTGACCGAGACCGTATCCCCCGCGATTCGCATTCTCGAGCGTCGTCTTCCACTGCAGCTCGAATCCGGGCTTCGACAGCGCCGCAACTGAAATCAGAGCGTCCGTGGGGATCCAGGATGTGCGCTGGGCGTCGCCGCGGGCCGTCAGCCACTCCGATCCGCCGCGCCCTACTTGCGCGTAGGCTGTGCCGAACAACGCCGCTGCTCCGAGCGCCGCGGCAGTGATCGAAACGTGGTTGCGTTTTCGCATCTGTTGTCAGTTGTCAGTTAACTGTTAACCGTAGACCGTTAACGACCGGGTGCCACCCCGAAGCAATAGAGGACGCCATCGAACGTCGCGATGTAGGCGCGGCCGTTGGCGACCGTCAGTCCGCTGAAGTGGTTCCACGATTCGATCTGCGTCCCGCTCGACCACAACTCCTTACCCGTCTCACCGTCGAGCGCGTAGAGCACGGCGCGGCGGGAGTTCGGAATCCGCCGTGCCGGACCGGAGCTGAGACCACCGCCATATTTCGGACCGCCGGGCTCGTTCCAGGGAACATCCGGGACGACTTGCGTGGCATCTTCGCCGGCGGCGTATGTGAAGACCACGCCGTTGGCGATGACGGCTTCTTCCGCAAGATCCATATCCCGCGACAGCCACGCCGGCGCGAGCTCCCAGTTCTCGCCCTTCTGCTGCAGCTTGAACGCGGCGACGCCGCCGCCCGTCGGACGCCCGTGTTCGATCGGCGGCTTGAACTGCCCGCTGACCGGTCCCCAGAACGGCGCCAGGACCCATTGGGTGCCGGCGGCATCCCGCCACGCGCCGAGCGCGCCCCAGATGCCCCGGCCATCGAAGGCCTGCGCGTCGTTGCAGATCAGCGGCGTCGTGTACAGCGTCGTCCTGTGATCTTCTCCGCCGAGCCCATCACGATCGAGCAGCCACAGCCGGCACTCCTTGCTCGTGCCGACGAGGAACTTGCGATCGCGATAATCGAAGAGGACGGGTGTCGTATTCACGTCGAGATCGCGGTGCCACAGCCAGTTGGCATTCGGCGGGCCGAAGAAGTCCACCAGTTGGAGCTGCTTCTTCTCGTCGAGTTTGACGCCGACGATGGCGTTGCCGAGACGCCGGTTGCCCGGATCGAACTGACCATCGCCCGTGCCGAGGTAGACGGTTCCGTCCGGGGCAATCGACGCGCCGCGGCGTCCCCAAAGACCGCCGCCCGCGGGAATGAACGCGCTCGCGCGTCGGGACGCGAGGTCGAACGAATAGAACGCGTTCGTCAGGCCGCCGCAGCCCTGCGCGGTGGCCGTGTAGATCACGCCTTGAAAGAGATTCAGCGCGTACGGCTTGCCGCCGCCTGGGACGAACTTCTCCGCGGGCGCGATGTCCTCGCCCGTTGCTGCGTTCACCTGGCGCAGCCGTCCGTCCCACGACACGGCGTAGACGGTGTACTGCCCCGGCGATGTTTCCGCCATGGTCGGCACGGCAGTCTGGCCGGCAGGGCAGAGCGTGTTGTTGGCCGGCGGCGGGTTGGCGGGCCCGCCATCGAAATGACGGTGCCAGATCTGCTGCCCCGCGGCGACGTCGATGCCGAAGAGATCATCGCTGACGCCGGCGACGATCGCCACCTCCCGGCGGCCTTGCGGCGTGGCCGCGTGCTCGGCGATGAGCGGCGCGAACAGGTTGTGCATCGCGCGCGACCGGGAGTCGAGCTTGATCTTCCACAACAGTTCTGTGCGAGCTACGCTCGCGGTGGAGAAGATCTTCTCGTCCTTCACCCACCCGGTGCGCTCGGTGTCCACGCCCTCGGTCAGAAAATCGGCGGTCCAGACCAGCGTGCCCGCGCAGAGGAATCCCGCGATCGCTGCGAACATCCGTCTCTTGTGCATGGTCAGGCTCCCTACGGCAGCTTCTTCAGCCAGATATCCTTCGTGAACAGCTTGCCGGTCGCTTCGACCTCGAGTCCGATCTTGCCGCTCCCGTGGAACTTCGAGCCGTCTCCGTCGACGAGAATCGAGATGACGTGGCCGTTCAACAGGTGCGTCATCTGCTTGCCGATCCCGATGACCGTCAGCTCGTTCCAGTCGTTCGGCCTGTAATAGGCGTCGACGACGGCAGGCTCGCCGAGTGTGGCGAGCAGCCGCGGATTCTTCCCCTCCGCGGTCTGGACGACCTGTCCCTTCCACGCGACGATGCCGCGGCCGGTGCCCTGCTCGTAGAACTGTCCCGTGTAGCGGTTGCCGGCGTCGAAGTCATACTGCGCGCCGAACATGTTCCACTGCTCTTCGGCCTTCGGATCCGGCGGCGTGCCGCGCGGCGCACCGCTGGGACAGGGCGGGGGCGGCGGGCGCAGCCCGGGATCGCCCTGACCCGCCGGTTGGGCACGCGGAGGGTTCGGACCGATCCACCCGCGGTACTGCACGCCCCCGTTGATGGCGCCGGTCCCCTTCATTCGCATTTTCAGCATGAAGTCCGAGGCCTCGCCACCCTGCCAGACGAGATACACGGTCCCGGTCGGCTTCTCGCACGACGGCTCGATCGTGATCGCGCCGTCTTCGACCTTCCAGTTGGCGTCGCCCGACCAGCCGTTCAGCGTCTTGCCGTCGAAAAGCGAGAGCCAGCCCTCGTGGTCGTCGAAGGCGATCGGATCCGGCTGCCGGAAACCGCCGCCTCCGCGCCCGCGCCCTTGGGGCGGCGTCCCAGCCTGACCCTGCGCCGGCAGCTGTGACTGACCGTGGAGCGTGACGCATGCGATCAAAACCACAATCATCGACATTCGGCGTTCGGCATTCAGCATTCGACCTTCTCCCACTGCCGGCTCTTCGCGGACTTCAGCACCGCGTCGGTGACGCGATCGGTCGCCAAGCCGTCGCGGAACGTCGGCGGCAGAGCCCTCCCGCGCGCCGCCGCTTCGACGAAATCGGCGAACTGGTGCGTAAATGTGTGCTCGTAGCCGATCTGCAGCCCGGGCACCCACCAGTGCTTCATGTAAGGCTGGTCGCCGTCGGTCACATGGACGTTGCGCCAGCCGCGCACGCGTCCCTCGTCACGGTGATCGAAATACTGGATGCGATGCAGGTCGTGCAGGTCCCAGAACGCCGAGGCGTGCTCGCCGTTGATCTCTAGCGTGTAGAGCGCCTTGTGGCCGCGCGCATACCGCGTCGCCTCGAACGTTGCCAGCGAGCCGTTCTCGAACCTGGCCAGGAACGCGCTCGCATCGTCGATACCGACCGGCTCGACCTTGCCCGTCAGATTGTGTGTGCGTTCCTTGATGAACGTCTCGGTCATCGCTGTGACCTCGACGATCGGCCCGTTCAGCCATAACGCGGTATCGATGTTGTGCGCGAGCAGATCCCCGGTCACGCCGCTGCCCGCCACCGAGACGTCCAGCCGCCAGAGCCCTTCGCCGCCCTGCGGCAGGTCCTTGGAGATCGTCCAGTCCTGCAGGAACTTCGCCCGGTAATGGAAGATCCGTCCGAACCTGCCCTCGTCGAGCAGCTCCTTGATCATCGTGACGGCGGGCACGCGCCGGTAGTTGTACCAGACGGTATTGGGCACGCCGGCCTGTTCAATGGACTCCGTCATCGCCTTGGCTTCAATCGCGTTGCGTCCGAGCGGCTTCTCGCACATCACCATCTTGCCGGCCCTCGCCGCGGCGATCGCGATCTCGTGGTGTGTGTCGTTCGGGCTCGCGATATCGATGAGATCGACGTCCTTTCGATTGACGAGGTCGCGCCAGTCGCTCGTGTGGGACTCATATCCCCAGTTCTCAGCAAACTGCTTTACGCGCTCCTCGTTGCGGGCCGCCACCGCCTTCAAGACGGGCGCGTACGGCAGATCGAAGAACCGCGGCGCCTGCAGGAACGCATTGGAGTGCGTCCGCCCCATGAAGCCGTAGCCGACAAGTCCGATATTAAGTTGTTTCATTGGTCAACTCAGAACTCACGACTCCCAACTCAAAACTCCACAAGGCGCTCTCAATCCCAGCCATGTGCGTCCCGGACCGACTTCATGACGCCGAGCACGTCGTTCCACGTTTTCTGCTCCGTCATGACGGCGTTGGGGAACATGCAGCCGTCCCAGCAGATGTGATCGAGCTTGCGCTCGAGCTTCCCGGTGTCGTCGCGCAGCCAGTAGCCGGCGTGCTTGACGATATCGAGCTTGCCGTTGGGATCGAAAGGCAGACAGTGGCGTCCGGTCTTGTCGTGCGAGCCGGAGCCTTTGACGGTCGCGTCGTTCTGCGCGACGTGGAAGTCGATCATCCAGGGCCGGAGCGCGCGTGTCATCGTCTTGAGGACCTCGTCGAGGGTTGTTCGATCGTTCCAGTTGAAATTCTCGGGCAGGATCCGATCGTCGGGCGCGTTGTAGCCCATCGTAAAGAGCAGCGTGTGGGCCATGTCGGCCTGGAACCCGACGGTCTTCGGCCGATCGACCATCTCGAGCAGCTCCACGTTCCGCTTCACGCTCTGCATCCCGCCCCAGCAGATCTCTCCCTCGATCGCCAGCCGCTCGCCGATGGACTCCGCGATGTCGGCCGCCTGCCGGAACGTGTCGGCAATCTTCCGGGTATTTCCGGCCGGATCCTTGGCCCATTCGGCCGGGCTGCTGGCCGAGTCGATGCGGATGATCCCGTAGCGGCGGGCGCCGAGGTCTTCGAGCTTCCGGCCGATCGCGCAGGCCTTTCGAACCTGCTTCAGGAACGCCTTGCGCTCGTCTTCCGATCCCATCGCCGATCCGCCGCCGGTCGGCGGCCAGACGGGCGCGACGAGCGATCCGACCTTGAGTTTCTTCGCGTGGATCTTGTCCGCGAGCCGTTGAAGGTCATCGTTCGTCGAGTCGATGCTGACGTGCGGGTCGAAGAGAAACAGATCGACGCCGTCGAACCGCGTTCCATCCACGTCGGCCTTCGCCGTCAGGTCGAGCATGGTGTCGAGATCGATCGGCGGCTCGGCGCCAGGACCGCCTTTTCCAACCAGGCCGGGCCACATCGCGTTGTGAAGAGCGGGCTTCGCGTGCATGTCGACCACCTCTTACAGGAGTTCAGGCGTTCAGGAGCAACTCTTTCAAAAACCCCTCCCGATCTCCTGATCGCCTGTGCGAAAGACAGGCGTTTACTTCCTTTTCGGCGCCTCGGGATTGCCCGGCCCGAAATGCTTCAAGATCACGAGCGGGTCTGAATCGCTGCGATTCTCCACACGGAGACCAGCCGACGCCGCTTCCACGCTGACGAAGAGTTCGTCTTCCGTCATCTGTCCGAATCGGATCATCGACGGCGTCGAGACCTGGAGGCCGCCGAAGATGCCGTAACCCTGCGTCAGGATGATCCCGTACGCGGCGGCGTCCCGGATCGTCACCGTGCGCTTCGGCAACACGGTCAGCTCTTTGGCCGAGTACCACGGGGCGCCGTACGTGACCCAGACCTCGCGATAGCCCTCCGGCTCGGTCTCGGCGAACGGCTTCACGGGCGTCGGCCAGTACCGGTTGCTCTCGCCAAACCTCGGATTGACGTTTGCGTCCCAGTCGAGCATGCCGATGATGTAGTCGAGGTCGTGGTGGCTGTCAGGCGGAACATCCTTTACGAGCAGGTCCCACGGCGTCATGCGACCTTCGACCTCGGATTGGAACATCGCGAAGACGTCGCTGTTCACCTGCGGTTCGTACGTGAGAAGGGATCCCGGCGCGTGCAGGATGCCGGGGTCAATCTGCCAGCCGGTGCCGCGCTCGAGCCTGTAGGCGCGAGAGCGATATGTGATGCCGTTGTCCCCTTTGTTCCAGTTCTCGAGGCACTTCCGCACGTCCTCTTTCGTGGTGCCGGGCTCGAGTCCCATGAAGGTGTACGGATAGTTGTTGTCGGTCGGGTTGTACTGCGGCGGGAAGTAGTAGGCCTCCGGCTTGCCGCGGCGTCCTACGCGCCTGGCATGCTCGTCGTCTTGATGCATGTGGTGCGGAATGGGGCCCATGTTGTCGAAGAACTTGCAGAGCAGGTTCCAACCGTGTTCACGCTGCATCGTCTCGCTGCCGAGCAGCAGATCGCCGGCCCGCTCGACCGCCCCCTTCAACAGGAAGCGCGTGCCGTTTGCGCGGCGAACGTAGCTCAGCCCCTCGTCCGGCGGAGTGCCGGGGCCATTATCCGCGTTGGTCGTCGACGAGAACCAGCGTTCGTTGATGCCGCCGCGGTGGGCGCCCAACGCGTACAGGTCTTCCGGGTGCAGGCGCAAACGGCGTCCCGGATGCATGAAGGATCGGGGTACCCAGCACGGCTCGAGCCGGAGCACCCCGTGTCCCTCGTCGAGCGCTTCCTGAATGGCGGTACGATCAATCATGGGCGCTCACGATATAACAATGCCTGAACATTTCCTGGCATTCGATCTTGGCGCGGAAAGCGGGCGCGCCATCTCCGGCCGCCTCCGGTCGGGCGTCCTCGACCTCAGCGAGGTCGCCCGATTCGCGAACGATCCCATCCGCGAGGACGGATCGCTCCACTGGGACGTGGCCGGACTGTGGCGCAACATGCAACGGGCGCTGGAGCGGCTCGGCGAGGACTCACGGCGCCTTGCCAGCATTGGCGTCGACGCGTGGGGGTGTGACTACGGCCTGATCGGCGGGCGCGGCGAGCTGCTGGGAAATCCTTATCACTACAGGGATGTGCGGACCGACGGGGTCATGGAGAGTGTCTTCGCGCGCGTGCCGCGCGGCCGGATCTATGACATCACCGGCATCCAGTTCCTCAGCTTCAACACGCTGTATCAACTCGCCGCCGCCGCGCGGGCCACGCCGCAGGTGATTCAGGCCGCGACCGGATTCGGGATGATTCCCGACATTCTCAATTACCGGCTGACGGGCGTGTTGCGGGCGGAGTTCACCATTGCGACGACGACCCAGATGGTCGATGCGCGCCAGCGCGCGTGGGCCGTCGATCTGCTTCACGATCTCGACCTGCCGACGCGGCTGCTGCCGCCGCTCGTCGAACCCGGATCGGTCCTCGGGCCATTGAAAGCCTCCGCCTCGGCGGCGCTGGCCGGCACGCCGGTGGTTGCGCCGGGGTGCCATGACACGGCGTCGGCGGCCGCGGCAGTGCCGGCATCCGGCGGACGCGCGTTCCTCAGCTCCGGGACCTGGTCGCTGCTCGGCACCGAGGTGCCGTGTCCGGTCATCACGCCGGCGGCGCTCGAGGCCAACTTCACGAACGAAGGCGGCGTTGGCGGGAGCACGCGGCTGCTGAAGAACATCGCCGGACTCTGGCTGCTGCAATCGTGCCGGCGCGGCTGGGCGCGCGACGGACGCCGGTACGAGTACGCCGAGCTGATGGATGCCGCGGCCGGCGAGGGCCGCGCGTTCGCGTCGCTGTTCGATCCCGACGATCCCGTGTTCCTGCATCCACCGGACATGGCCCTGGCGATCGCGGATTACTGTCGCCGGACCGCGCAGCAGGAGCCGGATGGGCCGGCGGCCTACACGCGCGCGATTCTGGAGAGTCTGGCGTTCAAGTACCGGGTCGTGCTCGACGCGCTCGAGGATCTGACGGGCACGCCAATCCGCGAAATCCAGATTGTGGGCGGCGGATCGCGCAATCGCCTCCTGAATCAGTTCACGGCCGACGCCACGGGACGAACGGTGATCGCCGGGCCGGTCGAAGCGACAGCGCTGGGCAACATCGCGATGCAGATGCTGGCGACGGGAGCCGTTGGCAGCCTCGCCGACGCGAGGCGGATCATCGAACACTCGTTCCCGACGGATGTGTTCACGTCGCGGGACGCCGATCGCTGGACGGCCCACTATCGCCGGTTCCGGGACTACGGGGAGCTCGATTGTGTCTGACGGCTCGACGAATCAAACGGTACTGCTCCAGAACCTGTGGGATGACCGCGAGGCGGCGGCGCTCGCGTCGAACCCGCTCGAGCTGCTCCGATATCGATCGAATCTGCTGGGCGAGGATCTGCGGATTACGAATTTCGGCGGCGGCAATACGAGCTCGAAGTTCGAACTGCCCGATCCGCTGACCGGCGAGCGTCAGCGCGTGATGGCGGTAAAGGGGAGCGGCGGCGACCTGCGGTCGATCGCGGCGTCCGGCTTCGCCCTGTTGTATCTCGACAGGCTCGAAGCGTTGATCGGGCGTTACCGCGGCGAGGCGCACGAAGACGAGATAGTCGCTCTCTATCCGCTGTGCGCCTTCGGCGAGAACCGCGTCGCCGCGTCGATCGATACGCCCCTGCACGCGTTCCTTCCATTCCCGCACGTCGATCATCTCCATCCGGACTGGGCCATCGCGCTCGCGGCGAGCGCCAACGGCGCGAAGAAGCTCGGAGAGTTCAACCGGCAGCACGCGCGCCGCATCGTCTGGGTGCCGTGGCAGCGCCCTGGTTTCGAGCTCGCGCTCGTGCTGCAAAAGGTGGTGGAGGAGCATCCCGGGTGCGACGGCATCATCCTCGGCGGCCACGGGCTGTTCACATGGGGAATGACGCAGCAGGACTGCTACTCGAACAGCATCAGGACGATCGGTCAGATGGGTGAGTTCATCCAGCGCCATGAACAGCGCTCGAACAGTCCACGATTCGGCGGTCCCGCCGTCGCGGCGCGCGTCGCCGATCGGGAATCGACGACTGCAGAGATCCTTCCGTACATCCGTGGCGCCGTCTCGTCGAATCGCCGCGTCATCGGACACGTCGACAGCTCCGAGGACGCGCTGACCTTCGCCAATTCGAAATGGGCGGAGGAGCTGTGCGGTCTCGGTACGAGCTGTCCGGATCATTTTCTGCGCACGCGGATTTCCCCGATGTTCATCGCGTGGGATCCCGCCAGGGAAGACGTCGCGGCGCTGCGCGCGCGTGTCGACCAGCAGATTGTCAAATACCGCGAGGACTACGCGACGTATTACCGCGCCTTCGCGGAGCCGACCTCGCCGGCGCTGCGCGACAGCAACCCGTCGGTCGTCGTCATTCCCGGGCTTGGCCTGCTCGGGTTCGGCAAGGACAAGCGCGAAGCGCGAATCACCACCGAGTTCTTCGTGAACGCCATCCACGTCATGCGGGGGGCGATCGCGCTGGAGGACGGCGACGACCGGACGCCGGTGGCGGTGCCCCAGGTGCGCCGGCCGGACGAGGCGAAGGAGTTCCGGACGTTCCACAACTACGTGGCGCTGCCGCGCCGCGAAGCGTTCCGCATCGAGTACTGGGCGCTCGAGGAAGCCAAGCTGCGGCGCATGCCGCCCGAGAAGGAGTTCAGCCGCAAGGTCGCGCTCGTCGTAGGCGGTGGCAGCGGGATCGGCCGGGAGGCTGCGCTGGAGATCGCGAGACGCGGCGGCCACGTCGTCGTCGCGGACGCCAACGGAACGGCTGCAGCCGAGGCCGCCAGGGAAGCCGCCGCGCTCTCGTCGAAGGAGATGGTGCTGACGGCGACGCTCGATCTCACGGCGCGCGACACGATTGCGGCGGCCATTCGCGCCGCCGTGCTGCGGTTCGGCGGCTTCGATTGCGTGATCAATACCGCGGCGATCTATGCCACGCCGGATCCGTCGAGTCCGGCCGAAAGCGTCTGGAGCAGGACGCTCGCAGTCAACGTCACGTCGAACTTCGTCCTGGCAGAGGAAGCGGCGACCGTCCTGAAGGCACAGGGACTGCCGGCGTCCATCGTTCTCACGGGCTCGGCCAACGCCGTCGTGCCGAAAGCCGGGAGCGAGCCGTACGATGTGAGCAAGGCGGCGATCAGCCACCTTATTCGCGAGCTCGCCATCGGCCTGGGTCCGCTGGTGCGCGTGAACGGCATCGCGCCGGCGACCGTCATCGAGGGTTCCGCGATGTTTCCGCGCGACCGGGTAATCGTGGCGCTGAAGAAGTACAACGTGGCCTACCGCGAGTCGGATGCCGACGAACGGTTGCGAGCGGCGCTCGCAGAGTTCTACGCGCAGCGGACGATTACAAAGAGGTCGATTCTGCCGATTGACGCCGCGAACGCGATCTGCTGGCTGGCGGGCGACCAGAGCGCGAAGACGACAGGCCACGTGATTCCGGTCGACGGCGGCCTGGCCGAAGCGTTCCTGCGATAGCCGGGCGAGACGGACTGAGAAACGAGGCCGGCGACTGTGCGCCTGCGCGCATGGTGCGCGGTTTTGCACCGCCTTTCCTGCGGCCGCACACGGCTCTCCGCGGCTCCGTCGTGGTAAACTTCTTGCTCCCCACGCACTCACCAACCAACAAGGTCTGTCTTGCTGACACGACGCTCGCTTGCCGCGTTGCTCGGCGTCTGCGTGCTCTGGGGCCCTGCCTCCGTGTCAGCCGACATGGCAGACAAGTCCCTCGATCAGCTCGTGCACCGCGTCTGGCGGTTCGAGCAGGGGCTGCCGCAGAACTCCGTACTGGCGCTGCAGCAGACCGACGACGGCTATCTGTGGATCGCCACACAGGAGGGGCTGGCGCGCTTCGACGGCGTGCGATTCACGGTCTTCAGCTCCGCGACGGTCCCAGCGTTTCGAAGCGATCGGATCAACGCGCTGCTGAAGGACGCGTCCGGCGCGCTATGGTCCGCGACCGACGACGGGCTCATCCAATACGACCACGGATCGTTCCTGCGCTTCGGCCTTCGGGACGGACTGCCGGACGCCGGCGTGCTGTGCCTGCTCCAGGACCGCAACGGACAGATCTGGGTCGGCACGCGCAACGGGGCCGCCGTCTACGTCGCGGCCGAAAAGCGGTTTGCGCGCGTGCCGACGCTTGCCGACTACCCGATCGAATCGCTGCTGCGCGATCGACGAGGGCGTCTCTGGGCCGGCACCAACGCCGGACTTCGGCAGGTGATGTCGCCGATCTCGAGCCGCGTCGTTGTGGGCGTAGCGCAGCCCGTACGCTGTCTGCTCGAGGATCGCAAGGGCGTCATCTGGATCGGTTCGGAAACCGGGCTGTTTCGGATGGACGGCGATCGTCTCGCCGAAGTGCCGGAGATTGCCGGCCGCGTGCTCTCGCTTCTCGAGGATCGTACCGGCACCTTGTGGGCCGGGACGAACGGGGACGGCCTGAAACGCGTGACGGCCGGGGCGGTCACATCCTTTACGACCCAGGATGGCCTCAGCAACGACGTCGTGACGTCGCTCTTCGAAGATCGCGAACACATCCTCTGGATCGGGACCTACGGCGGCGGCCTGAACAGCGCGCACGACGGCAGCATCACGACCTACGGCGTTCGCCAGGGTCTGCCGCACGCGGTCGTGCGCACCGTCTTCCAGGATCGCTCCGGGAACGTGTGGATCGGAACGAGCGGAGGATTGACGCGCTTCGCGGCGGACGGCCGCACCGACACGTTTCGCACCGAGGACGGTCTCGCCCAGCGCCGCGTGCTCGCGTTGGCGCAGGCCGTCGACGGCGCGCTGTGGATCGGCACGGACGGAGGCGGCCTCAATCGCCTCGCCGGCGGGCGCTTTCAGAAGTTCACGACGCGCGACGGCCTCCCCTCCAACACGGTCGGCGCGGTGCTCGAGGATCGCGACGGCCGGCTGTGGGTGGGAAGCGACAGCGGGCTCGTGAGGTTTGCCGGTCGCGTGCCCGGCCGTGAGCCGGAGCGCTTCTCGCGCGCGCCTGTCGTGGGGATGATTCAGGCGGCCGACGGCACCGTCTGGGTTTCGACGCTCGGCGGCGGACTTCTGCGCTTCAATCGCGGGCGGCCAGGCCCACCAATCGTCCTCGACGATCTTCCGACCAGACTGCTCACCGCGCTTCACGAAGACCGCGACGGCGTGTTGTGGATTGGCACGCGAGGCAGCGGACTGATCCGGCTTTCCAGTCGCGGCGTCACGACCTACCGGCAGCGCAACGGCCTTTACGACGACACGATCCACACGATCCTCGAGGATCACGAGGGGAATCTGTGGTTCAGCAGCAACAGGGGCATCTGGCGCAACAGCCGCGCGGAGCTGAACGCAATCGCCGCCGGCGGCCCGCCGGCAATCGTCTCGATCAGCTACGGCGTCGCCGACGGCATGCGCGTCGCGGAGTGCAACGGCAGCGCGCAGCCCGCGGCCTGGCGAACGGCCAACGGCCGGCTGTGGTTCGCGACCCTCGACGGCGCCTCCGTCGTGGACCCGGCGAAGCTTACGGCGAGCCGGCTGTCGGCGCCGCCGCCGGTTGTCGAGAGCGCGACGATTGATGGCGTGCGGGTAGCCCTCCCGGCGACTGTGCCGCCCGGACGTGGCGATCTGCAGTTCCAGTACACCGCGCCGGCGCTATTGGCCTCCGACCGCGTCCGGTACCGATACAGGTTGACCGGCTACGACGCCAACTGGACCGATGCCGGCCGCCGCCGTACGGCGTACTACACCAATATTCCGCCGGGCCGCTACACATTCGAGGTTGCCGCGCGGTACTCCGACACACCGGGGAAACAGGACGTGGTCGCGGCCGCGGCCTTCACCCTTCGTCCGCACTTCTATCAGACGTCCTGGTTCGACGGCGCCTGCGGTCTCGCCGTGCTCGGCCTGGCTCTTGGCGCGCATCGGCTGCGGGTCAGGCGGCTTCGCGTCCGCGAGCGCGCGCTCGTGACGCTCGTGAACGAGCGTACGCGCGAGCTCGAGCTCGCCAAGCAGCAGGCTGAATCGGCCAACCACGCGAAAAGCGAATTCCTGGCGACCATGAGCCACGAGATCCGGACACCGATGAACGGCATCATCGGCATGACGGACCTCGCGCTCGACACGCCGCTCAGCATGGAGCAGCGCGAGTATCTGTCGATGGTGAAGAGCTCCGCCGGATCGCTGCTCGACATCATCAACGACATCCTCGACTTCTCGAAGGTCGAGTCGCGCCGCGTGGAGCTCGAGCAGGTGCCGTTCGTCGTGCGGGATCTCGTCGCCCAGACGATCCGCCCGCTCGTCGTCAGGGCGGATCAGAAATCGCTGGAACTGCTGACGGACATTTCTCCCGACGTGCCGGAAACTCTCATCGGCGATCCCGGACGGCTGCGGCAGGTCATCGCGAACCTGGTCGGCAATGCGATCAAGTTCACGGAATCCGGACACGTGCTCTTGAGCGCCGACGTCAAACTGCGCGAGGCCGATCGCGTCAGCGTGCATTTCCAGGTGATCGATACCGGCATCGGCATCGCCGCCGACAAGCAGGCGCTCATCTTCGAGCCGTTCCGGCAGGCCGACGGTTCCACGACGCGTCGGTTTGGCGGCACCGGCCTGGGACTGAGCATCTCTCACAATCTGGTGGATCTGATGGGCGGCCGCCTCTGGGTGGACAGCGAACCCGGCGAGGGCAGCACGTTCCATTTCACCGCGCAGTTCACGGTCGGCGAGACGCGGCCGGAACCGGAGACCGTCGACGTCAGCGGCATGCACGTGCTGGTCGTCGACGACAACGCGGTGAATCGCCGCGTGTTCGAGCGCATGCTGCGGCGCTGGCGGATCAAGCCGGCCGTTGTCGAAACAGGCCCTGCGGCCCTCGACCTTTTCCGCACGCTCGACGCCGAGGGCGATCCGATCCACGCCGTGCTGCTGGACGTTCAGATGCCGCAGATGGACGGATACGAGGTCGCGCGGCGGCTGCGCGGGCTGCCGTCCGGGCGGACCGTCCCGATCGTCCTCCTGTCGTCGATCGGGCAGCGCGATCCCGAACGCGAGCGCGACCTGCGCGTCGCGGCGCACCTTGTCAAGCCCGTGATCAACAACGATCTGCTCCACGTGCTGTCGCGCCTGGTGACCGATGTGACATCGGCGGAGCCGGGCCGGCCGCACGTGGCGGCCCGCTCCCTCCGGATTCTGTTGGCCGAAGACAACGAGACCAATCGTCACCTCGCGCGGCGGGTGCTCGAGAAGCGCGGCCACGAGGTGCTCGTCGCCACCAACGGCCGCGAAGCGATCGAGATCTGGCGGCAGCGGCCGGTCGACGCCATTCTCATGGACGTCCAGATGCCGGAGATGGGCGGCCTCGAGGCGACTGAATGGATCCGGTCGCAGGAACGCGCCAGCGGCGGCCACACCCGCATCATCGCGATGACCGCCCACGCGTTGAAGGGGGACAGCGATCGGTGCCTGGCCGCGGGGATGGACGCGTATCTGCCGAAGCCGCTCGATCGAACCGCGCTCTTCGAGGTACTCGAGCAGGACGCCGCGGCGGCCGCGGCCGCGACGGCCAGCGCTGGCGTCTGCGATTTCGCGGCGTTCGTGTCCCGCATCGGCGGCGACGCCACCCTCGCGCGCGAGATGACGGCGCTGTTCCTGGACGACGCGGATCGGATGGTGTCCGCGGTCCGCCAGGCGGTTCTCTCGCGAGACGCCGCCGCGCTCAAGGCCGCCGCGCACGCGCTCCGGGGCGCCGCCTCGAACTTCAATGCGGCCGGCGTCGTCGACGCGGCGCTCCATCTCGAGGCGATGGCTGCGGAAGGCAACATGGCGGCCGCGGCCGCGACGATCGCGGCGCTCGAGCGCGAATCGGCGGCGCTGCAGGCGGCGCTGCGCGCGGCCGCCGGAGGAAGCGCATGCGCGTCCTGATGGCGGACGACGATGCGATGCTCCGGCACGGCCTGAGCGTGCAGCTTCGCCGGTGGGGCTACGATCCGATCGTCTGCAGCAGCGGCGCGGAGGCGCGCGAAGCGCTGCGCGATCCCGACCGGCCGCAGCTCGCGCTGCTCGATCGGAGCATGCCGTCGCCCGACGGCCTGACGCTCTGTGCGGAGATCAGAAGCGACCCGGCGCTTCGGTCGACCTACGTCATCCTCATCACCGCTCACGACTCGCGCGACGACGTCGTCAACGGCCTGGACGGCGGCGCCGACGATTACATCACGAAGCCGTTCGACTGGGAGACGCTGCGCGCGCGGCTGAAGGCGGGAGCGCGGATTGTGTCGCTGCAGCGCGACCTGGCGGTGCGGGTGAACGAGTTGCAGCAGGCGCTGGCCAGCGTGAAGCAGCTGTCAGGCCTGCTGCCGATCTGTTCGTACTGCAAGCGGATCCGCGACGACGGGGACTACTGGCACCAGCTCGAGATCTACGTTGGCAACCACTCGCAAGCCGAGTTCAGCCACGGCGTGTGCCCGGCATGCCTCGAGCGCGTCACGAAGGATTTCAACGGCTAGTCTGGTTCCCGAGTTCCAGAGGTTCCCAGGGTTCCATCAACCAGAAGCTCCGGAACCAGAGCGTGCGGAACCGTGGAACCGATCGGAACAATGGAACCCTTCACACGGCCGTCACTTCCTCGGTCATCACGAGGCCCAGCTCCCGCCGCACCTTGTCTTCGATGGCCTTGAAGATGACGGGATTGTCTTTCAGGAACTGTTTCACGTTCTCGCGGCCCTGGCCGAGGCGCTCGCCGGCGAACGCGAACCAGGTGCCGCTCTTCTCGACGAGCTTGCGATCGACCGCCAGGTCCAGCAGATCGCCTTCCTTCGAGATGCCTTCGCCGTACATCACATCGAATTCCGCCTCGCGGAACGGCGGCGCCACCTTGTTCTTCACGACCTTCACGCGGGTGCGGCCGCCGACGACGACGTCGCCGTCCTTGATCGCGCCGATGCGGCGGATGTCGATGCGGACCGACGCGTAGAACTTCAGCGCCCGCCCGCCGGTCGTGGTTTCCGGGTTGCCGAACATCACGCCGATCTTCTCGCGGAGCTGATTGATGAAGATGAGGCTCGTCTTGGATTTCGAGACGATGCCGGTCAGCTTCCGGAGCGCCTGCGACATGAGGCGGGCCTGCAGGCCCATCTGCGCTTCGCCCATCTCGCCTTCGATTTCGGCGCGCGGCACCAGCGCGGCCACCGAGTCGACCACGACGACGTCGACGCCGCCCGATCGGACGAGGACTTCGACGATCTCGAGCGCCTGTTCGCCGTTGTCGGGCTGAGAGACCAGGAGGTTGTCGAGATCGACGCCCAGCTTCCGCGCGTACTGCGCGTCGAGCGCGTGTTCGGCATCGACGAACGCCGCCATGCCCCCGGTTTTCTGGGCTTCTGCGATGATCTGCAATGACAGCGTTGTCTTGCCCGACGACTCCGGGCCGAAGATCTCGATGACGCGGCCGCGCGGCACCCCCCCGATGCCGAGGGCATAATCGAGGCTGACCGAGCCCGTCGAAATCGCGGGAATCTGCGCAATCGCGTCCTTCTGGCCGAGACGCATGATCGAGCCTTTTCCGAACTGCTTTTCGATCTGGCCGACGGCCAGCTCGATGGCTTTCATGCGCTCGCGATCGTTCCGGTCTTCTGCTGCCATTCCTACGCTCCTGACTGACGTGAGTGGATCGTCGCGTGTTGCCGCATTCTAAAGTCGTGCCCGGGGGGTGTCAAGCGAAAACGCATTGTGAGAATCAGCATAGCTGCCTCTTACACAATCACTTGCCGCTATCTGCCACTTTCGCCTCAATTGACAAAGTGTGCAGATTCTGCCGCCCCTGACGCGCGCCGGGTTCGCGGCTTTTGCCCTTCGGCCATGTTCGATGCAAGTATCCCAAGCGGGCATGACAGGGCAGGTCCGTCACCAGATGCGAGAGGGGCGCGAGGCGTCCGGATGCCGTCGCCGATAGGGCATGCGCTCGGCGGGATTGCCGCCGCATGGATCGTCGCTCCGCGCAGGGACTGGCAGGCCGCCGTCGTGGTCGCGGCGGCCGCAATGGCGCCGGATCTCGATCTGCTCGCCGGCGATCACCGCGGGATCAGCCACAGCGTCGGCGCGGCGTGCGTTGCCGGCCTGATCGCGTGGGCTCTCACGCGCCGGCCCCGATGGGGCGCGGCCGTGGCCGCGGCGTGGGCGTCGCACGTGCTGCTCGACTGGCTGAGCAACGATACGCGGCCGCCGATCGGCGTCATGGCGCTGTGGCCGTTCACGGTCGAGTACTACAAGGCGTCGATCGAGATCTTTCCAGCCGTCTCACGCCGCTACTGGACCGCACGCTTCTGGATCTACAACGCAAGAGCCGCGGGGGTTGAAATTGCGGTTCTGGGTCCGCTCGCCGCGGCAGCCGTCATGTTCGCGGCCAGGAAGAAGCGCTGAATGGCTCTGACCGTCGCCGCCGCTCAGTACGAATAGAAGCCGCGGCCGCTCTTGCGTCCGAGCTGGCCGGCCGACACCATGCGTCGCAAGAGGGGACACGGCCGGTACTTCGGATCGCCGAGGCCCTCGTGCAGCACGTTCAGGATGGCGAGGCACACGTCGAGCCCGATGAAATCGGCGAGCGTGAGCGGTCCCATCGGATGATTCATGCCGAGCTTCATCACCGTGTCGATCGCTTCGGGAGTCCCCACGCCTTCCATGACCGCGTAGATCGCCTCGTTGATCATCGGCATCAGAATGCGGTTGGCGATGAAGCCGGGGTAGTCGGCGGCTTCCACTGGGGTCTTTCCGAGGCGCGCGCAGAGATCCGTTGCGATCGCCATCGACTCGGCCGACGTCGCCTGTCCGCGAATCAGCTCGACCAGCGGCATCAGCGGAACGGGATTCATGAAGTGCATCCCGAGGACCTTGTCGGGCCGCCGCGTCGCTGCGCCGAGGAGCGTGATCGAGATCGACGAGGTGTTGGACGACAAGATCACGTCCTGCCTCGTGATCGCGTCGAGGCGCTTGAAGACGGCGGTCTTCGATTCGACGGTCTCCGCGATGGCCTCGACGACGTAGTCGGCGTTGGCGAACGGGTCGATGCTGGGAAACGCCTTGAGGCGGGCGAGTGCCGCGTCGCGGTCTTCGGCCGTCAGCTTGCCCTTCTCGACGAACTTGCCGAGGCTCTTCTCGATGGACGCGCGCGCGCGATCCACGGCCGCCGGGATCGCATCCCAGAGCAGGACTTCGAAACCGGACTGCGCGAACGCCTGCGCGATCCCGTTGCCCATCGTGCCGGCGCCGACGACGCCGACGCGTGTAATCTGCATAGTGTCGTGGCTTCCGCCTCAGGCGGAAGTAGTCTCCACCGCCAGTGCCACTCCGTTGCCGCCGCCCAGGCACAGCGACGCGATCCCGCGTTTCTTCCCGTGCCGTTTCAGCGCGTAGAGCAGCGTCGTGAGCACGCGCGCGCCGCTCGCGCCGATCGGGTGGCCGAGCGCGACGGCGCCCCCGTTGACGTTGACCTTCGCGGGATCGATGCCCAGCTCGCGCAGGACCGCGACCATCTGGACCGAGAATGCTTCGTTGATCTCGAAGAGGTCGACGTCTTCGAGCTTCCATCCGGCCTTCTGCGCCACTTTGCGGACGGCTTCTACAGGCGTCATCAAGACGAGCTTCGGCGGCAGCCCGCTCGTCGCCTGTGCGACGATGCGCGCGGCGGGCGTGAGGCCGAGCGACGCGGCCCTGTCGGCCCCCATCACGACCAGCGCTGCGGCGCCGTCGTTGACGCCTGGGGCATTGCCGGCGGTGACGCTCCCGTCCTTCTTGAAGGCCGGCTTGAGGCCGCCGAGCGTGGCCGCCGTGGTGTCCTCGCGGATCGCCTCGTCGCGATCGAACAGCGTCGGCGCGCCCTTCTTCTGCGGGATCTCGATCGGCACGATCTCGTCCCTGAACCAGCCTTCCCGCGTGGCCCGCGCGGCCTTGGCGTGGCTCGCCGCGGCATAGGAGTCCTGATCCTCGCGTCCGACGTTGAACTGCTCGGCGACGTGTTCGCCCGTCATGCCCATGTGGCACTGCTCGAAGGCGCACCAGAGTCCGTCGTGAATCATCGAGTCGACGAGCGTGCCGTTTCCCATGCGCAGCCCTTCGCGCACGCGCGAGAGCAGGTAAGGCGTGTTGCTCATCGATTCCATGCCGCCCGCGACCGCGACGTCGATGTCGCCCGTGGCGATCCCCTGGGCGGCGAGCATGACGGCCTTGAGGCCCGAGCCGCAGACCTTGTTGATGGTCATGGCGGCGACGTGATCCGCCAAACCGCCGTGGAGCGCCGCCTGTCGCGCCGGGTTCTGTCCTTCGCCGGCGGCGACGACGTTGCCCATGATGCATTCGTCGACGAGAGCGGGGTCGACGCCCGCGCGGCGCACGGCTTCGCGCACGACAATCGCGCCGAGCTGCGGCGCCGTGAATCCCTTCAGCGCCCCGAGGAACTTGCCGGTCGGCGTCCGTACTGCCGAAACGATGACGGTCTCACGCATGACTCACGTCCGATGGTCGAGGTCCGAGATCCGATGCTCGATGTGCCAGAAGGACACGGAGATCCCGGAGCTCGCTGCCGAGGAGCGCCTGCAGCCGCGCGAGCACGACGTCGTGCGCGCGATTGATCTCCCGCGCCCATCGCGCGTCCTTGGCGGTCACGTAGAGAATGTGCTCGCGGAGATCGACCGACGTCGCGCGCGCCATCGCGGGGCCCGCCACGACCGTCCACGCGAACGCCGTGCGCGCGCGCGACGGCGGCTGGCGCCGAATGACGTCCGCCAGCACACTCGCGGCGATGTTCTGAATGGGGAGCACCCGTCGATCTTATCAGTCTAGGCGGCCTTTCGGCGTCCCGTGACGGTACGCAGCACGCAGCGGTGCTCGGGGTATTTGCGCAGGAGTCCGAGAATGGTGGCAGCGAGGTCGCGCGCGCTGCATTCCTCCGGCAGCACGGCGTCGAAGCCTGAATCCACCGCATCCCGTTGGTCGCGGGCGGACACGCTCGGCGCCACGAGGGCAAGGAGCACGCGGCGATCGAAGCGGGGACGCGCGCGGAGCCGGTTCGCGATCGGCGGCAGCGGACAGTCCGACGCGGCGCGAACGATGATGGCGTGATAGCGCTCCATCTGGTCCGCGGGCGGTGTCTCGACCCCTTCCGTAACGTGGAATCCCAGCAACCTCAATGCCTGGCTCTGCGTACGGGGCGATGCCGCGGAGTTGATATACAAAATCGAACACGGACTGAGCGGCACTGCGGACCTCCTCCGCTTCCGAAGTGGCAACGCGCATGCCATCGCACCGTCGAGCTGCGAAACGCGAACGCACCGCCGGCTTTCCGGCACCACGATCGTAGAACGGCGGAAATCCCTAGATATCCAGCGCTTTTCGGCTGGCCTATCACGTGCTCCTGCGATGGCCATGCCTGTCGTGCTCTACCCAGTCGATCTGGAATCCGACGTCGTGCTTCGCGACGGCCTGACCGTGCGTCTCCGGCCGGTTCGGGAGGACGATGCGGAGCGCGTGCTCGAACTGTTCGGCCAGTTGTCCGAGCGCAGCCTTTATTCCCGGTTCATGGCCATCCCACATCTGGACCTGGCGCAGGCGCGCCGGATCGTCGATATCGACTACGACTCGCAGCTCGTGCTGGTCGCCGAACGGGGCGACGTCCTGGCCGGCATCGCGGGCTATTACCGCGATCCGGCGAACCGCCAGCGCGCGGAGGTCGCCTTCGCCGTCGCGGACGCGATGCAGGGCCGCGGCCTCGGGACCCTGCTGCTCGAGCGGCTGGCGGAGATCGCGAGGGATCGCGGCGTATGCGCCTTCGACGCCTACGTGCTCGGCGACAACCTGCCGATGATGGACGTCTTTCTTCAATCGGGCTTTGCGCTCACGCAGGGGCTGGATCACGGGGTGTTTCACGTGGCGCTCGGGCTGGAAGCCACGCCGGCCTTCGAAACCGCGGCGGGCAGACGCGCGCAGGTCGCGGCGGCCGCGTCGATCAAGCCCTTCTTCGAGCCGCGCTGCATCGCCGTCGTCGGCGCGAACCGCGAGCCGGGGCGCATCGGGTCCGAGGTGTTCCGGAATCTGCGCGATAGCGGCTTCACGGGCCGGCTCGTGCCCGTGCATCCGAGCGCCGAGGCAATCGGCGGGCTCCGTGCCTATCCGACCGTCAGCGCGATTCCCGGCGACGTCGATCTCGCCGTGATCGTCGTGCCAGGCCCGCTCGTCACCGAAGTCGTCGACGACTGCCTCAAGAAAGGCGTCAAGTCGCTCGTCGTCGTCAGCGCCGGCTTCGCCGAAGTCGGCGAAGGGGGCGCCAGACTCCAGGCGCAGCTCGTCGACAAGATCCGCGCGGCGGGGGTCCGGCTGATCGGCCCGAACTGCATGGGGATCATCAACACCGATCCTGCGTTCAGCGTGAACGCGACGTTTTCTCCCGTGTATCCGCCCGAGGGGCGCGTCGCATTTTCGACGCAGAGCGGCGCGCTCGGCCTCGCGATCCTCGATTACGTGAAGCGGATGAACATCGGGATCTCCAGCTTCGCGTCGATCGGCAACAAGGCGGACGTCTCGGGCAACGATCTGATCCAGTACTGGGCCGAAGATCCGCGCACCGACGTGATCCTGCTGTACCTCGAGAGCTTCGGCAATCCTCGCAAGTTCGCCGAGATTGCGCGCCGCGTCGGCCGCGTCAAGCCGATCGTCGCGGTCAAGGCGGGCCACTCGGGCGCCGGCGCGCGGGCCGCCACGTCGCACACGGGCGCGCGCGCGACGAGCGACGTGCTGGTCGACACGATGCTGCGCGAGGCGGGCGTGATCCGCTCGCGCACGCTCGAGGAGCTGTTCGACGTGGCCACGGTGCTGGCAAACCAGCCGGTGCCCGGCGGGCGACGGGTCGTCATCGTGACAAACGCGGGCGGTCCTGCGATCCTGGCCGCGGACGCGTGCGAAGCCAATGGGCTGCGCGTGCCGATCCTCGACGAGGCGACGCAGCGCGGGCTTCGGTCGTTTCTGCCTCCGGCCGCGGCGGTGGCGAACCCGGTCGACATGCTTGCGTCGGCGACGCCGGAGCAGTATCGCCGCGCGCTCGAGCTGGTCGCCGCCGATCCATCCGTCGACAGCATCATCGCGATCTTCATCCCGCCGCTCGTGACCGAGCCCGAGGCCGTGGCGGCCGCGATCCGCGGCGCGGCGTCCGGCATCTCGAAGCCGGTGCTCGCGTCGTTTCTCGGCACGCACGGGCTTCGACCGCAGCTCGCGCCGGTACCGTCGTTCGCGTTCCCGGAGGCGGCCGCTACGGCGCTCGCGCACGTCACCCGGTACGGCGAGTGGCTGCGGCGGCCGGTGGTCGCGCCGGCGCCGCTGCCCGAGGACGTTCGCGCGAAGGTGCGCGCGGCGGTCGATCGGGCGCGCGCGAATGGCGATGGCTGGCTGCCGCCGATGGAGTGCGAGGCGCTGCTCGACGCCGGCGGCGTTCCGGTGCTGCGATCGCGGATCGCGCGTACGGCAGACGAAGCGGCCGCGGCGGCGCTCGAAGCCGGGTTCCCCGTTGTCCTCAAGGCGGTCGGGACGGACATCGTCCACAAGAGCGACGTCGGCGGCGTCCGGCTCGGGCTCGCGTCCGAACAGGCCGTCCGCGACGCGTTCGCCGCCGTGTCGTCTCAACTGCAAGAACGCCTCGACGCCGTGCTCGTTCAGCCGATGGTCGGCGGCGGAATTGAAATGGTCGTCGGCGGCGTGAACGATCCCGCGTTCGGCCCTGTCGTCATGTGCGGCACGGGAGGCGTGCTCGTCGACGTGCTCGACGACACGGCGTTTGCGATGTGTCCGATCGCCGAGCCGCACGCGCGCGCCCTGCTGGAGCAGATCAAGGGACGCGTTCGTCTGCGCGGGTACCGCGGCGCGCCGACGGCCGACGAGGGCGCCTTCTGCCGCCTGCTCGTCCGCGTGTCGCACCTGCTGCATGCGTGTCCCGAGATCCTGGAAATGGACTTGAATCCCGTCATGGTGCTGACGGCGGGCGCCATCGTGGCGGACGTCCGCATCCGTGTCGGATCGAACCCCGTGGCGCCCAACGGGCGCCGCATACGTTATTGAGGTGCCGCATGATTAATCTGAAGACCATTCTGGTACCGTCGGATTTCAGCGAGTGTTCGGACGCTGCCTTGCGCTACGGCCTCGAGCTCGCGCGCAAGTTCGACGCGTCGCTGCACATGCTGCACGTGATTCAGGATCCCGCGACGCAGCCGTGGGCCGCTGAAGGTTTCGCGCTGCCGCTGCTCGACGTCGTCGATCAATGGCAGAACGACGCCGTGGACCGGCTCAAGGCCGCCGTGCCGCCGGACGATCGCGGTCGCGTCACGGTCGAATGCCGGATCGCCTCGCCTTATCAGGAGATCCTCCGGTACGCGGCCGAGCACGACGTCGATCTCATCGTCATGGGCACGCACGGGCGCGGCGGGGTGACGCACATGCTGCTCGGCAGCATCGCCGAGAAGGTCGTACGGCGTGCGCCCTGTCCCGTGCTGACCGTGCGGCATCCACAGCACGAATTCGTCGACACCGGCGCCTTCGCCGGCGCTATTGCATCGGCAGCGTCACACTGACGACGGTACCGCCGCCCGCGGGGCAGTCGATTTCGACGACCCCGCGGTGTCGTTCGACGACGCGGCGTGCGGTGGGAAGACCGAGGCCGGTCCCGCGGTGCTTGGTCGTGAAGAAAGGCTCGAAGATCTTTGCGCGGATCTCGTCGGGAATCCCGGGGCCGTTGTCCGCGATGGATACCGTCGCGGCAAGATCGTCGGCAGCGATCGACACCGCAAGGCGCCCGCTCGCGCCGCTCGCCTGCGCGGCATTGAGCAGCAGATTCAAGAAGACCGTCCGCAACTGCTCGATATCCGCCTGCACGATTGGATTGCCGCCGGAGATCTCGATCTGCAGGCTGCCGTGCGTCGGGTCCTTCCGCAGAAGCGCAGCCGTGCTCTCGAGGAGATCCGCCAGCGCCACCGGCCCGAGCTGAGGATCGCGGGGACGCGCGAAAACCAGCAGGTCCTGCACGATGTCATTCAGCGAATCGACGCGGGCCACGATGTCGCCGATGATCGCGCGGTCGCGGGTCGTGGCCGGAATCCGGCCGCCGATCACCTGCAGCGCCCCCTTGATCGCGGCGAGCGGATTCTTGACCTCGTGCGCGACGACGGCGGCCATCTCGCCGAGGCGCGCGAGCGCGGCCTGCTCCCGCAACTGCGACTCGGAGCGCTTGCGATCCGTGATGTCGTACCGGATCGCCATGTACTGGTACGGCTTCCGCTGCTCGTCGAGAAACGGCACAATCGTCGTGTCGACCCAGTAGATCGAGCCGTCCTTCGCGCGGTTGCGAAGCTCGCCCCGCCAGATCCGGCCGTTCGCGATCGTGTGCCAGAGATCGCGGATGAACTCCTTCGAGTGGTAGCCCGAATTGATGATCCGGTGGTCGCGTCCGATCAGTTCCTCGCGGGAGTACTTCGAGATCTCGACGAACTTCTCGTTGACGAACGTAATCTTTCCCTTCACGTCGGTCGTCGCGACGATGGCGGCCTGATTGAGCGCGAAGTTCGTGTCGGCCAGATCCTTGATGGACTGATTCAGGGCCCGTCCGGCGAAGGAGTACTTCGAGACGAGCCACGCCGTCACCCAGATGCCGACGATCGTCAGCGCCCGGTTGACGATCGTGTGGACCTCGATGCCGATAGCCGGCGACAGCGCGGCCGTCAGCGTCGTCAGCAGCGTCGCGCCCGCTGCGGCCCACAGCGCGAAGCCTCGCATCTCGACGAACAGGCCGAAGAGAATCACCACGCCGTACAACGCGCAGGCTCCAACGCCGAGGGGCAGCCACAGATCGAGCGCGAAGATCGCAACCGTCAGTCCGCCGGCAAGGGCGAGCAGCCGGCCGTCGCGAGACCGCGGACGGGGCACGAACGCGCCGAGTGTTGGCATCAGTAATGAATGAGCGGATCCAGGAAAAGGGATAAGCCGATGCTAGCCGGTCATATCGGCTGGCTGCAAGCGCGGCGCGGGGAAAAATCTGCTCCCGAAGGCGGATTTCTACGCATGCATACCGTTCTGATCGTTGACGACGAGCCGCTGATTCGCTGGGCTGTACGCGAGGTTCTGGAAGACGCCGGCTACTCGACTCTCGAGGCAGGCAGCGCGCGCGAGGCGCTCAACCACCTCCAGAACGGGCACAAGGATGGCGTTTCAGTCGCGCTGCTCGACTTGCGCCTGCCGGACTCGGACGATCTGACGCTTCTGCGCCGGGTGCGCGATCTGGTGCCGCAGTGTCAGGTCATCATGATGACCGCTCATGGCACCCCCGAACTGATGGCGCAGGCCATGACGGCCGGCGCATTCAGCACGATCTCGAAGCCCTTCGATCTCGCCAGGCTGGTCGGACTCGTCGGCGAGTCCCTCAGTCCCTCAGTCCCTCAGTCCTGAGTCCTCAGTCCTCAGTCCTCAGTCCTCGGTCCCGAGTCCAAAGTCCAAAGCCCAAAGCCCAAAGCCATAAGCCATAATGTGATCGATGCCCGCGACGATTCTGGTCGTTGACGACGAGCCGCTCATCCGCTGGACGCTGTCCGAACGTCTCGGCCAGGATGGGCACGCCGTCGTCGAAGCCGAGACGGCGAAGGCGGCGCTCGCGCGGTTCGGGCCGGACGTCGATCTCGTGATGCTCGACTACAAGCTCCCCGATTCCGACGGCCTTCAGGTTCTGAAAATGATGAAGGCGCGGGATCCCGACGTGCCGGTGATTCTGCTCACGGCGTTTTCGTCGGTCGAGACGGCGGTCGAGGCGATGAAGCAGGGGGCGTATCACTACGCCAACAAGCCGTTCAACCTCGAAGAACTGTCGCTCGTCGTGCAGAAGGCGCTGGAGACGACGCGGCTGCGGCGCGAAGTGAAGGCGCTTCGGGCGTCGCGCTCCGAACCGTACGCGATCGACCGGATCGTGGGGGATTCGGCGCCGATGAAGGCGCTGAAGGTGCTGCTTCAGAAAGTGGCGTCGAGCCCGGCGTCGACGGTCCTGCTACGCGGCGAGAGCGGCACGGGGAAGGATCTGGCGGCGAAGACGATCCATTACAACAGCGAGCGCGCCGCGAAGGCCTTCATGAACATCACGTGTTCGGCGCTGCCCGACACGCTGCTCGAAAGCGAGCTCTTCGGCCACGAGCGGGGCGCGTTCACCGACGCGCGGCAGCAGAAGATCGGGCTGCTCGAATCCGCGGAGGGGGGCACCGTCTTTCTCGACGAGATCGGCGAGATGGTGCCGGCGCTCCAGGCCAAGCTGCTGCGGTTTCTCGAGGAGAAGGCGTTCAAGCGCGTCGGCGGATCCGCCGACGTGCGCGTGGACGTCCGTGTCATCGCGGCGACCAATCGCGATCTCGAGGAAGCCGTCAAACAGGGGAAGTTCCGCGAGGATCTGTACTACCGGCTCAACGTGATGCAGATCATGCTGCCGCCGCTGCGCGACCACGCCTCGGACGTGCCGCTGCTCGTGAACCACTACATCGACGTCTTCAATCGCGAGTTCCGCAAGCAGGTCCGCGGCGTCACGCCCGAAGCGCTGCGGGTCCTCAAAGACTATCGCTGGCCGGGAAACATCCGCGAGCTGCGAAACGCCATCGAGCGCGCCATGCTCCTGACCGAAGGCGAGTGGCTGGCGCCCGACAGCCTCCCGCTGGGTACGCCACGGACTGCCGTGGCGCAGACGATGGAGCTGCCCGACGAGGGTTTGAATCTCGACACGCTCGAGCGTGAACTGGTCGTGCAGGCGCTCCGCCGGACGGGCGGCAATCAGACCAGAGCCGCGGCGCTGCTCGGGCTCAATCGCGATCAGATTCGGTACAGGATCGAGAAGTTCGGCCTCGACAAGCCTGCGACGGCCTGACGCCCGTCAGGCCGGCACGCTCGCGGCGGCCCACCCGGCTGGATCCTTGTCCGACTGTAGAACGAACGGTCAAGCTCGAGGCGAGGGATGGAGTCGGAGAGCGGTACCCTCGAGTGAAGGACGCTCGCCAAGCCACCGCGACGGCTTCGGCGCGCGCAGGGCGAAGCGGTCGATCGCGTTTGTCTGCAAGTGCGCGATCGCATCATCGACGCTGTCGGTCACGAAGAGCAAGTCGAGATCGGATGTCCCGATCGCGCCGTCGATCGCCATCCGTTGCAGCAGATCCGTGAGGGGCTTCCAGTAGGCCGCGCCGAGCAGCACGATTGGAAACCGCTCGATCTTTGCGGTCTGGATCAGCGTGAACGCCTCGAACAGCTCGTCGATCGTCCCGATGCCGCCGGGCAGCGCCACGAACGCGTAGGAGTACTTGAACAGGAGCACCTTGCGTACGAAGAAGTGGCGGCACGTCACCCACCGATCGAGGTACGCATTGGGTTGCTGTTCGACCGGCAGGGCGATGTTGCAGCCGACGGAACGGCCGCCGGCGTCTTTCGCCCCGCGGTTGGCCGCTTCCATCAGGCCGGGGCCGCCGCCGGTCATGACGGTGAAGCCGAGGACCGCCAGCCGACGGCCCGTCTCGCGCGCGAGCGCGTAATACGGGTGTCCCTCACTGAAGCGGGCCGAGCCGAAGACGGTCACGCACGGGCCGACGAAATGCAGGGCGCGGAAGCCGCGCAGGAAGTCGATGATGGCGCGGACGAGGAGGGACAGCTCGTGGAATCTCGGGTGCGGCCCCTGCAGCAGCACTTCGTCCGCAGAGGGCTGTGCGCGCGTTCGGGTATGTGTGGCCACGGTGCGGGCGGGGAAATTCCCCCACGGCCTGGCGAAAATCCCCCGCTTCCACCTTGAGCAATGCCGATGCCGCTCCGACAATCCCTCGAATTGCCGGCAAATCCGCGACCGTGTGCGCGGCACACCTGTTGCCTTCCGGATATCCGTCAGGAGCATCCACACATGGTTTCTCGCGAACAGGTTGAGGCCGTTCTGGGGCGCATCCGCCCGCTGATGCAGGCCGACGGCGGCGACATCGAACTGGTCGATTTGCGCGGCAACAGCGCCCACGTCCGGCTGACCGGCATGTGCGCCGGGTGTCCGAGCGCGCACATGACGCTCTATATGGGCGTCGAACTGGCGCTGCGGGACGAGATCAAGGAATTCGAGGAGCTGGTAGTCGTATGAGGCCGCCTGCCACCTTCTCGCCCGACGACATCGTCGTCGGCCACAGCACGCGGATGCGGGCGATCTTCGATTTCGTGAAGGTCGTCAGCCGCAGCGACAGCAGCGTGATCATCACCGGCGAAAGCGGGACCGGCAAGGAAGTCATCGCGAACCTGCTGCACTACTCGAGCAGCCGGAGGCACCAGCCGTTCGTCGCGGTGAGCTGCGCCCTGTTCTCCGAAAACCTGATCGAAACCGAGCTCTTCGGACACGAGCGCGGCGCCTTCACGGGGGCGATCAAGGACAAGCCCGGGCGCTTCGAGCTGGCCCAGGGAGGCACGCTCTTCCTCGACGACATCGACGACGTGCCGCTGTCGATGCAGGTCAAGCTGCTTCGGGCGATTCAGAACCGAACCGTCGAGCGGGTCGGCGGGACGCGATCGATCAACGTGAACGTCCGCGTCATCACGGGATCGAAGCGCGACCTGAAGCAGATGGTCGCGGAGGGCAACTTCCGCGAGGACCTCTACTATCGACTCAACGTGCTGCCCATCGTGCTGCCGCCCCTGCGCGAGCGGCGCGAGGACATTCCCGTGCTGACGGATTTCTTCTTCAGGAAATTCGCGAAGGCGCGCGGCATGGACGTGCCGGCCGTCTCCAACGCCGTCCGCTATGCGTTCTCGCGGTATCGCTGGCCGGGAAACGTGCGCGAGCTGGAGAACTCGTGCGAGCGAATCGTGCAGACCTGCACGTGCGGGACCGTGCGGAGCGGCTGCCTCGCGGCCGGCGTACTCTTCGGCGCATCGGACGCGGCGCCCGCCCCGGTCGCCGGTGAACTTGCCGTGCCGGGCGAAGCGCCGTCGATCTCGCTCGACGATCGTCTGCGCGAAGTCGAATCGAATCTCATCACCTGGGCGTTGAAGGTGAGCGACGGCAACAAATCGAAGGCCGCCGAGCTGCTGAGCATCAAGCGCTCGACGCTGGGCGATCGTATCGCGCGCTGCGGCCTCGTCGAGTCGGTCGCGAGGGAAGTGGAATCGCCGGTCGATCTCGACGAGTCCGTTCCCGTCGCTGTGTCCGCCTGAGACGCGGAGGACGATGGCGTTTCGTTCCGGCATCTACATTGTTCCGACGGACCGCTGGTATATCGAGCGCACGGTGTGGCTGATTGCCGGTGCCGTGCTCATCGCGAGCACGGCCGCCGCCGCGTTCTATCAACCGCTCTTTGCGCTCTTCATCATCGCCACGGGCATTGCGTCCGTCGTGGTCTCGCTGACGGGCTTCTGTCTGGTTGGAAACGTGCTTCATCGGCTCGGATTCCGGCATATGCTCGGCACGCGCGAATCCACACCGGGGCATCTGTATTTCATGCAGACGGATCGGTGGTATCTCGAACGCCGGATTTATCTGGTCGTGGGGATCAATATCTCGATCGCGTCGGTCCTGTCGATCGTGCACAGCGTCTGGTGGCTGACGTTCACGGGCTTTGTCGGCGTGGCGATGGTGTGGTTCGCCGGCACCGGGTTCTGCATCATGGCGAATGGGCTCTACTGGCTCGGCGCGGAGCCGCGGCTGGCGCCCGAGCCGAGCGACGCGCGTGTCAGTCCTCCCGACGGCTACCTCAGCCCGGGCCGCCAGGCATAGGGCCGGCGGCCGGTCGCGCGAGTGCACGTGGTCATTTGGAGCGTTTCCTCTCTACCCGCCAGCGGCCATGCCACGTTCGAACGCCATCCTCGCAGAACGACACGAACGAACCGGAGATCACGTCTCCGTCGACAGACCCGAGGAACGACGCCCGCGCCTCGCACCCACGATCCGGATCCCAGTGCGGATCCAGCGTCCCGCGAATGCGGCCGTCGTGAGCGTTGACGAAATGAATGCTGAGCAGCTGCGATTCGGTCCGCGCGTAGCGCGGCATGTCCTTTTGCGGAAGGACACCGGCGCGGGCGGACCGACTCATCACACGAAAGTGCCGCAAGGACCATGCCTCGCGCGCGGCATCTGAAAGCGCTCCTGGTGGAATAGCGCGTCGGAATTCCGGCAGCGGTCTCCGCAAAACCGCGGAAACGGCGCTGGCGCGCGCTATGCGTGAATCAGCCGATGGAGCGGACCATGAAAGTGAAAGACCTGATGACCACGCCGGTGAAAACGTGCCGGCCGAGCGCGCTGCTGGGCGATGCCGCGCGGATCATGCTGGACGAAGAATGCGGCTGCGTGCCGGTCGTCGACGCGCACGGCCGGATCGCCGGCATGCTGACCGATCGCGACATCTGTCTGGCGAGCATTGCGCGCCGCCAGGATCCCTGGGAGATTCCCGTACGCGACGTCATGTCGCCGAACATCGTGTCCTGCCTGGCGGCCGATCACATCACCGCCGCGCTCGTCGCGATGAAAGAACACCGCGTCCGGCGCATTCCCGTCGTCGACGATGACGGCCGCGTGACGGGGATCCTGTCGATCGACGACGTGATCAGGAACACCGGGATAGCGAAGGGCCGTCTGGCGGCGGAACCCGTGATGGACGTCCTGCGCCACATCTGCACGCGCGCCGAAGACGAACTGGTCCTGACGACAGCGGAGTGACCGTAGCCGACGTCCGGGGGACGCCGCGTGAGAGACGCCCTGAACGGAGGACGCCGACGATCAGCCCGAGCCCAGCCACGGCATCTCGTCCTGGATGGACAGCGGCACGTCCCAGGTTGGATGCTCCTCTTTCCGCACGACTCTGAACTCGCCGATCGGCGTTGGCCAATCGCGGCGGCCGACGGCGATCGGAAACGCGCGGACGCTCCCGTCGGCGCCGGCGAGGACTAGCAGACGCTGCGGGACGTTGACGACGAGCGCGCCGGCGGCAGGCACGACATGAACGGCTGGTATCCGGAGCCGCGCGCCGGGCTCCAGCGGACGGCCTACGTCGTAGTTCACGACGGTCCCGGTCAACACCCCGGAGAGCGGAGGCAGCGGCGTCTCCGGCCCTGCCAGTAGCACGAGCAGGAGCGCCAACGGAGAGACTTGCATGAAGCACCTCCAACCGTCTGAAAATGGGATGCTTCAACGGCGATGCCACGCCGCGCCGATCATTTGTGCGGCTTGCGTCATACTGTCGCCGGAAACGCGGAACCGGAATCGCGGGATATCCGCCGCCCGTCGGAGGAACGGTCGGCCTGGTCGGCGGTTTGCGGATGCGCCGGAATGGGGCTTGCGTCAGAATGGCCCATGCGTGATGCGTGAGGGAGGTTTCGGCGATGCCTATCTCATCGAGTCCTGCGGCTGCGGGTTTCAAGGGAACATCGGCGACGGCGGCGACCCGGCTGGATCACTGGCTGGCAAGCCGTCTCCAGCGGACGATCGCAGCCGCTGGTGTCGGCGTCGAACTGTGGGACGGCTGGTGCGCTGACGGGGTCAAAAACCGTGCAGGGGATCTGTTGATCCGCGATCGCGGGGCGCTTCTGGGGCTGATCCTGAATCCCGATTTCGAATTCGGCGAGATGTACTCCGCCGGCCGGCTCGGGATTCGCGGCGACTTCATCCGCGTGCTCGAGAATCTGTCGCGCCTTTCCGTCGAGGCGCCGCTCTCGCTGCGCGAACGGCTCGCGCTCTTGACCGTCGGCACGAACGGATTGTTCGACGCGCGGCGCAACATCCATCACCACTACGACATCGGCAACGACTTCTACGAGCTCTGGCTCGACTCGAACCTCGTCTACACCTGCGCGTACTATCCGAACCCGGCCGCCACGCTCGAGGAAGCGCAGGTGGCCAAGCTCGATCTGGTCTGCCGGAAGCTCGCGCTCCAGCCCGGCGATCGTGTCGCCGACGTGGGATGCGGGTGGGGCGCCCTCGCGCTCCACATGGCGCGGCACTACGGCGCGCAGGTCACCGCCTTCAATATCTCGCGCGAACAGATCGACTACGCGCGCGCGCGCGCGGTCCGGGAAGGGCTGGCGGATCGCGTGGAGTTCGTGGAAGACGACTACCGCAACGTCAGCGGGAGATTCGACGTGTTCGCCTCGATCGGCATGCTGGAGCACGTCGGCCGGCGGAACTTCTCCGAGCTCGCGGCGGTCGTGCGGCGCACGCTCGATCGCCGCACGGGACGCGGCCTCCTGCACTTCATCGGCCGCGATCGTCCGCGCCCGTTGAACGGGTGGACCCGTCGACGGATATTTCCGGGCGCGTACGTGCCGACACTGGGACAGGTCTTCGCCGAGGTGCTGGAGCCCGCGTGCCAGAATGCCGTCGACGTCGAGAACTTGCGGCTGCACTACGCTCGGACCCTGCGGCACTGGCGCGAGCGGTTCGAGCGGGCGGAACCGAAGGTGCGCGCTCGTTTCGACGACGCGTTCGTGCGAGCGTGGCGGCTATACCTCGCCGGTTCCGAGTGCGCCTTTACGACCGGCTGGCTGCAGCTGTTCCAGGTTGTCTTCGCGCCCGTCGATCGGCAGCTCCATTGGACGCGGTCGGAGGTCTACGGTTCGCCTGTGAGCGCCGGATGATCGGCTGCGACGTCGCCGTCGTAGGTGGAGGACCGGCCGGTTCGTCATGCGCCTGGGCGCTGCGCCGCGCAGGCGCCGACGTCGTCGTGCTGGACAGCGCGGCGTTTCCACGGCAGAAGGTCTGCGCCGGGTGGATTACGCCGCGCCTGTTCGGCCTGCTCGGATTCGATCCCGTCGAGTACAGGGCCGCCGGCCTGGTCCTGCAGGACGTTCGTGGCTTCCGGACCGGCATCATCGGGGACCGCCGTGCGGTCGACACGCGCTACGGCGGGGTCGTCAGCTACGTGATTCGCCGCGTCGAATTCGACAACTTCCTGCTTCGCCGATCGGGCGCCCGGGTCCTCGACGGCGCGCGCGTGTCCAGGGTCCAGCGCCTGCGCGAGGGGTGGATGATCGACGAACGCGTCTTCGCGCGCGCGATCGTCGGAGCCGCCGGACATTTCTGCCCGATCGCGCGGATGCTCAATCCGTCCGATCAACACGCCGTTACCGTTGTCGGCCGGGAGCTGGAAGTGCGCGTGCCGGCGGCGGACGGCCGCGTCGATGGCATGAGTCCGGAGCTGTATTTCTGCCGGGATCTGGACGGCTACGGGTGGTGCGTCCGCAAGGGCGATTACGTGAACGTCGGTTTCGGGCGCCGCACCGCGCAGGACTTCAACGGACATGTCGGCGCCTTCGCGGACTGGCTTCGCGGCGTCGGACGTCTGCCGGAGCCGCTGCTCGACTGGACGAAATGGAAGGGGCACGCCTATCGCGTGCGCCAGGGCGCACGGCGGGTCGCCGACGAGGGCGTGCTGCTCGCGGGGGACGCGGCGGCGATGGCCTGGCCGGAAAGCGGCGAAGGTATCGTGCCTGCCGTGGAATCGGGCCTGGCGGCCGCCCGCGCGATTGCCGACGCCGGCGCGGCGCTCAGCACCGCGCCGTTCGAGGGCTACGCCGCGCGCATGGCGCCGCCGGCCGCCGGGAGGATATCGCTGTCGCTGCCGCCGTCGATCGGCCGCCAGCTGCTGCGCCTGCCCGCCGTCGCCCGCCTGACGCTCGATCGCTGGTTCCTGCGCGCCGCCTGATCGTCGGCGCCGTGTTCTCCTACACGAGGACCGGTTCCGCGAAGTGTCCGACGGCCGGCCGCACGACCGCCGCGAAGTCGTCGTACCGCATGCACACCGCGTCGATGTGCGTGCCGGCATTGAAGACGATCTCGTCCTCCAGGGTCAGCGCCTCGTCGACGAAGACCCGCTGTCTGTAAAGCGGCCCGAAGGGAGGCATGGCGCCGCGTTCGCAATCCGGGTACAACCAGTCGAGCTCCGGTTCCTCGGCCAGCCTCACATCGCCGGCGCCGGCCAGTCCCGTCAGCAGCGTCAGATCGACCTCACGGTCGGCCGGCACGACCGCCTGGATTGGTTCGCCGTCGGCAAAACACACGACGGTCTTGGCCCAGTCGCGGCCCGGCACGTGGGTGACGGCCGCTTCTTCCTGCGCGGTGTACGCAGGCATGTGCTGGAACACGGTGTACGCGACGTTCGACCGTCGCAGAAATTCCTGGACAGATGCGGCGACTGCCATGGGAGCCTCCTTCGAGATTAGCCTGCGCGTCTAGGCGCGGACCGTCAGAACCGGACAGCGGGCCTCGCGCAGCACGTGCTGCGCGACGGAACCGAAGAGCATCCGGTCGGCGGCGGTCCGCGCCTGCACGCCCATCACGATCAGATCGCATGCCTCTTCTTCGGCCACGTGGAGGATCTGGCGGTCGGGTTTGCCCACCGTCACCAGCTCCCGGACTCTCGCGCAGGCGCGCACCGACGCTGGGATGGCAGACGTCAACCGCTCGGCCGCCGCACGCCTGAACTCCGCGCGGAAGTCCGGCGTGCCGGGCACCAGCTCGTCGCGCAGGGCCGTGCCGCCTTCGGTCATCAGTTCGACAACGTTGAGCGCGTACAGCTCGGTCTGTACGCCCGACGCAAAGCCGGCGGCGTACTCGAGCGCATGAAGCGACGCGGGAGAGAAGTCGATGGCGCAGAGCATTCGTCCGAACGCGAGCGAGGTCGTTTCGTCGGCGCGCGGCGGGACGGTCAGGACCGGGCAGGCCGTCTTCCGCAGGAGGTTCTCGGCCACCGATCCGAGCAGCAGGCGCTGAAAGCCGGACCGGCCGTGCGTGCCCATCACGATCAGATCCGCCTCGAGCGCCTCGGCTGCCTCCACGATGGCTGTCAGGGGATCGCCCTCGCCAATCTTCAATCCGATCGTGACGCCTTCGGTCTGTACCGGGGAAACGAACTTCCGTAATTCGTTCTCGAGCGCCCCACGCGCCGAAAGGGGGAGCGTCACGGGTTCCAGCGCTGTCGGCGCGCCGATCGGCACGACCTCGGCGACGGGCGCGACCGCGAACACGTGCAGGGCCATCACCGTGGCATGATGGTGACGCGCGAGCGCAACCGCCTGCTCCAGCGCATGGCGCGAGTATTCGGAGAAATCGACGGGACACAGAATGTGTTTGATGGCGATCATGATGTCTAACTCCCGGCACGCGGCGCAGAACCGTGACGGTTTCCCGGCGGCTGTTCGTACCGACCGGCGGTTACGGTGTGTGTGCCTCAGGGGGAGCAACCTCCGTGCCTGAGATCGGCGCTGGCACGACGTCTGCGTCTGATGTTCACCGGTCATGAAACTCGCGGCTCTGGCCGTCGACTACGACGGCACGTTGACGCTGAACGGGAAATTGTCGCAGCGCGTTGTCGACGCGATCGGACAGGCACGCTGCGCGGGCATTCGCGTGATCCTCGTGACAGGCCGGCAACTGGCGGATCTCGCGAGGGTGACCGACGTGGCGCTCTTTGATGCTGTCGTCGGGGAAAACGGTGCCGTCCTCCACTTCCCCGCCACCGGCCGGCACATTCTGCTGAGCCATCCGCCGGCGTCCACATTTGTCGACGAGCTCCTGCGACGGCGGGTGCCGTTCGTCCGCGGAGAGTGCGTGATCGCGACCGAGGCCGTGGTGGCGCCCGCGGTGCTGGACGCGATTCGCTCGCTCGAGCAGCCGCTGATTCTGGCGTTCAACCGTGGCAGCCTCATGGTGCTGCCGCTGGGTGTGTCGAAGTCGACAGGGCTGCAGCGCGCGCTCTTCGAGCTGCGGGTATCGATGCACAACACGATCGCGATCGGCGATGCGGAAAACGACCACGATCTGCTCGATGCGTCCGAGTGCGGCGTCGCGGTGGGATGGGGGAGCCCGGCGCTGCGCGCGATCGCTGACGAAGTCATCGAGGGGACCGGGCCTGATGCGGTTGCTGCGTACGTGCAGACGCTTTTGCGGCAGCCCAGGCTCGCGGTCGGTCGCGCGGGGCGGCATCGCATCGCGATCGGCACCCTTCACAACGGCGAGCCGGTGACGCTCGCGATCCGTGGCCGCACCGTCATCGTGGCTGGCGAGCCCGGGACGGGCAAGTCGTGGCTGGCGGGACTGCTGTGCGAGCAGTTCATTCTGCAGGGGTACTCGCTGGTCGTGCTGGATCCCGAAGGCGACTATCGTGCGCTCGAGACCCTTCCGAACGTCACGCTCTACGGCGGCGACGATCCGGCGCCGGCGGTCCGCGATGTCCTGCGCGGCCTGCGCCATCCAGGCGAGTCTCTCGTCATCGACCTGTCGAAGCTGCCGTACCGCGACAAGCGCGAGTACATCCGGACCATGCTGCCGCTGCTCGCGGCAGAGCGGCGGAGGACCGGGGCCCCCCACAAGATCGTCATCGACGAGGCTCACCAGTTCCTCGGCGGCCGCGAGGCCGTGTCGTTGCTCGACGCGGAGCTTGGCGGCTACGTCTGCATCACGTATCGCGTGTCGCAGCTGAACCCCGCCATTTGCCCGCAGGACGCGATCGTCATGGTCACCCGGGAATCGGTGCCCGACGAGATCGCGGCGCTGTCGCGGCTGTGCGGCGTGACGCTCGATCCGCCGGTGCTGCAGACCATCGATCAGGCGGACGCCGTCCTGCTTCCGGGTCCGGACGAGGCGCGCGGAGGCATCGTGCAGTTCCGTGTCGGTGCGCGGCTGACCTCACACGTGCGTCACCGGCAGAAGTACTTCGACATGCCCGTCGCCGAGGGGCAGGCGTTCGTGTTCGCGGGCGGCGGGGCGATCGGCCCGCGGATCCGGAGCTTCCGTGAGATGACCGCCCTGCTCCGCTCCGAGAGCCCGGCGCGGGTGAAGGGCCACTGCGAACGCCACGATTTTTCACGGTGGGTGCGCGACGTGTTCCGCGACGGTACGCTCGCGGCCAGACTGCACGCGCTCGAGGAGGGCGTTCGCGATCAGGACGCCAAGGCCGTCGCCGAATCGCTGGCCCAGGCGATCCGCGCCCGCTATGATTTCTGCGCGTGAGCCGACCGCCGATCGAGGCGGAGGCGCCCCGCGGCGAGCCACATCGACGTCTTCCCGCCGAATTCCGACCCTGAGGTATTGACGCCGCCTTCGAAGTGATCGTCCACCCAGTTCAGCGGCACCTTCACGCTCTCGCGGCGGATGGACTCCGCTTTGATGACGTCGCCGTCGAGATCCGCGATCACGATCCAGTCGGTCTTGACGTGCAGCGCGCGCCCGAGGGCGGTACGGTTGCGCTGCAGGCGGCCGTTGCGCAGGAGGGCGTCGCCGATCGTTCCCGAAACCGTACCGTCCGCCGCGATGGAGAGCTTGACGGGAAGCGCGCGCTGCGCAGTCCAGTTCACGAAGATGTCGGCGTCGCCGGCCCAGTTCCCCGCCATCGCCGCCGGAAGCGGTTCGCCCCCCTGCGCGGCCAGCGTGTTGTCGTAATGCGATCCCGCGACAATGACGGCGACGATGAATCCGGCGGCGGCCGCTGCGACTATCCGCGTCATGAAGCCTCCTTGCGCCTGTGTACGTGGTACGACGAGATCAGCGAGACTTCCGTTCAGCAGTCGTGCCGGTTTGTTCCTTGCAGGTTTCCCGAGTGACGGAGATCCGCTGCCGGATTTCCGGCAGCACTCCTCCCATGCGAAGAGAATCACTGCGCGACGCCGTGATAGCACTGCTGGCGCTGGCCGGCATCGCCGCGCACCTCATGATGCGATCGGTCGGGACCGCCTCCTCGGCGGCGCTCGACGCGCCTCTGGTGGGAGTGCTCGCGATCGGCGGCATTCCACTCGTAGTACGGCTGGCGTGGCGCGCGCTGCACGGCGAGTTCGGATCGGATCATCTCGCCGGCATCTCGATTGTCGCGGCATCGCTCCTCGGTCAATACCTCGCCGGCGCGATCGTCGTGCTGATGCTTTCCGGCGGCGAGACGCTCGAGCACTATGCCGTCGCCCGCGCGACGGCGGTCCTGCGCGCGCTGGCCAGGCGCGTGCCAACGCTTGCGCACCTGCGGAAGGCGGGGGCGATCTCCGATGCCCCCGTCGCGGACGTACGCGTCGGCGACGAATTGTCGGTGCTGCCGCACGAGGTGTGTCCGGTGGACGGCGAGGTCATCGAGGGGCGCGGCGCGATGGACGAGTCGTACCTCACGGGCGAGCCCTTTACGATCGAGAAAGGCCCCGGCAGCAACGTGCTCTCAGGGGCGATCAACGGCCAATCCGTGCTCACCATCCGAGCCACGCGTGTCGCGGCCGACTCACGCTACGCGCAGATCATGCGCGTGATGCAGGAAGCCGAGCAGCGCCGGCCGGCGCTGCGCCGGATCGGCGATCAACTGGGCGCGTGGTATACGCCCGTCGCCGTGCTGGTCGCCGCCGCGGCATGGTGGGCCAGCGGCAGCCCGCTCCGCTTTCTGAGCGTTGTCGTCATCGCCACGCCGTGTCCGCTGCTCATTGCGATTCCCGTCGCGATCATCGGCGCGATCTCGACCGCCGCGCGCCGCGGTGTGATCGTGAAGGATCCAGCCGCCCTCGAACAGCTCACGCTTTGCCGCACCATGATCCTCGACAAGACGGGGACTCTCACGTACGGCCGTCCCACGCTCAGCGAGGAGCTCTACGCTCCGGGGTTCGATCGCGACGGCGTCCTTCCACGGCTGGCGGCGATGGAACGCTACAGCCGGCATCCGCTCGCCGGCGCCATCGTCGCCGCGGCGGCCGACGGAGGATGCGTTCTTCCCGACGTGGAATGGATTCACGAGGAGCCGGGCACCGGTCTGCGAGGCCGCGTGGACGGCCACACGATTCTCGTGACCAGCCGCGCGCAGCTCGCCGGCGACCACCTGCTTCCGCCGCCGGCCGACACCGGCCTCGAGTGCGTCGTCACGATCGACGACCGCTACGCTGCAAGCTTCCGGTTCCACGACGTCGCGCGCGCCGACAGCCTCGAGTTCATCGGACATCTGTCGCCGCGGCACGGGTTCACACGCGTGCTGATCGTGTCGGGAGATCGGGAGGCGGAGGTACGACGGCTCGCTGACAGCGTCGCGATCGCCCGGATTCATGCGGAGACGTCGCCCGAGGAGAAGGTCGCCATCGTCCGGCGCGAGACCGCCGAAGCAAAGACCGTGTTCATCGGAGACGGCATCAACGACGCCCCCGCGCTCCTGACGGCCACGGTCGGCATCGCGTTCGGACGGCAGAGCGACGTGACATCCGAGGCCGCGCGCGTCGTCATCATCGATTCCTCGCTGGCGAAAGTCGACGAGCTGATGCACATCAGCTATCGCCTGAGGCGGATTGCGCTTCAGAGCGCGATCGGAGGAATGGCGTTGAGCGCCGTCGGAATGGTCTTCGCGGCCGCCGGCTTCCTCGCGCCGGTGGCCGGCGCCGTGGCGCAGGAGATCATCGACGTGCTTGTCGTGCTGAATGCGCTGCGGACGTCGCACACGCCGGCGCGGCTGACCGACTTCGACGCCGTCACGCCCGACCCGGCCGCTACGTCCGCTGCTTCAGTTCGTCGACCATCTTCCGGACCTTGGCCGCGTCCGGGTAGTCCGGCACGGTCGTCAGAAGACGTTCCCATGCCGCGATAGCGCCTTTGGGATCGCTCTTCCCGTCGCGCTTCACGATGCCGAGGTTGTAGAGCGTCTGGGCGTGCCTCGGGTCGAGCGCCAGCGACTTGTCGAACTGCGCCAGCGCATCGTCCGCGCGTCCGGCGTAGTAGAGGGCCGTCGCCAGGTCGGTGCTGACGCTCACGTTCTTCGAATCGACCGCGAACGCCTGTTGATAGTACGGGACTGCCTCCGCATACCGGCCGGCGTCGTAGAGCCGGTTGCCGAGCTCCACGTTCGCGCGAACGTTCTTCGGATCCGACGCGAGGACGTTCCGATACGCCTGCAGTTCCTGTTCGCTGACGACGCTTGCCGCTGGCGGCGCGGCCGCGGCGGCCGACGCGACGGCGGCGATCGGGACGATTCCGGCCCCCGACTGGGACACGCCCAGCATGTAGCCGACGATCACGCCGAACAGCACTCCGGCGAGGCCGGTGACAATAGTGAGGGGAGTAACCGAATCCCGATGGCGGCCAGTCATGATTCCTCCTGAACGAGACACAGGCGTCGTTGCAGCGAGGATGCCAGCGCCTGGCGAGGCGGAAACACTCCGCTCTACACGGCTTTCCGGCGTGTCGAGTGGCGGCTGCCGGATTCCCGACACCCTTCAGGTCGTCTCCGTCCTTTTCGCTGGAATTGTCGATGGCCCGTCGTTTGATAGACTGACGTCCTGGGAATGTTCCGCGCGCAGCTGGTCGTACTCGTCACGCTCATGGCGCTTGTCGCGCCCTGGACGGCGCCGTGCCTGGCGGTGGGGCCCGGTCACACCAGGATGGCGTGCTGCCTGCCTCACGCGACGGATCGTCCGGCGGCGCGCCCGTGTTGTGCGTCCGACGAGTCGCCCGCCACGCCCGCGCCATCGAGCGGGATCGCGCATCAAACCGCGCAGGCCGCGACGCCGTTCGTCGGTGTCGTAGCGTCGTCTCGCCCGATTCGATCCCCTCGCGTACCGCTTCGGCCGTGCGCGCCGCTCGCCCTCTCGACGGTCCTTCTGATCTGACGTCCTGACAGTACACGTGTGTCCGCCCGCGTCTTCGCGGGCGCGCGGCAATCCGTGTGTGGTGTCGAGCGCGTCATGATCAATCGACTTACCGAATTCTGCCTCCGCAATCGCGTCGTCGTGCTGATTGTGTATCTGGGACTCGCGGTCTGGGGCGCGTGGGCCCTGACGGCGACGCCGATCGATGCGATTCCCGATCTCTCCGACAACCAGGTGATCGTTTTCACCGACTGGAGCGGCCATGCGGCGCAGGAAGTCGAAGACCAGGTCACGTATCCGCTGACGAGCGGCCTGCAGGGTCTGGCGGGCGTACGGGTCGTCCGTTCGCAGTCCGCGTTCGGCTTCTCGATGATCTACGTGGTCTTCGAGGACGAGGTCGATCTGTATTTCGCGCGCAGCCGTGTGCTCGAGCGGATGAATCTTCTCGGCTCAAGGCTGCCGGCCGGCGTGGTGCCGACGCTCGGTCCGGATGCGACCGGCGTGGGGCACGTCTTCTGGTACACCGTCGAAGGCGGCGGACGCTCGCTCCGCGAATTGCGGTCCATTCAGGACTGGTTCCTTCGATATCAGCTCAACGCGGTCCCGGGCGTCGCCGAGGTTGCGTCGATCGGGGGGACGGTCCAGCAATATCAAATCGACGTCGATCCGGCCCGGCTGCGCGCCTACGGGATTCCGCTCAGCGCCGTGATCGCCGCCGTGCGCGAGAGCAACCGCAATGTCGGCGGCAATGTCCTCGAAGCCAACGGCGCGTGGACGGTGGTCCGCGGCGTCGGCATCGTGGCGTCGACGGCGGATCTCGAGAACATCGTGATCGGCGGCGCCGGCGGCGTGCCCATCTACGTGGCGCAGGTCGCGACCGTCAAGATTGGCGACGCGTTTCGAGCCGCATCCCTTGTCAAGGGAACGAACGAAGCGGTCGGAGGAGTCGTTGTCGCGCGCTCGGGCGTGAACACGCAGCAGGTGATCGATGCGGTCAAGGCGCGCATCGCGCAGATCGCTCCGGGCCTGCCGGCGGGCGTGCGCATCGTTCCGTTCTACGACAGGTCTGCCCTCATTCGGCGGTCCATCGTGACGCTGCGCACGGCGCTGATCGAAGAAATCCTGCTCGTGACTCTCGCACACATCGTCTTCCTGATGCACTTCCGTTCGATTCTCATCGTCACGCTGCCGCTGCCGCTCGCGGTCCTCGCGGCGTTTGTCGGTATGCACTATGTCGGGATCTCCTCGAACATCATGAGCCTGGCGGGAATCGCGATCGCGATCGGCGTGCTGGTGGATGCGGGGATCGTCGTGACGGAGAACGCCTTCAGGTTCATCGAACAGCGAGGCGTCGACGTGCAGGATCGCTCCGCGGTCCTGGAGGCCGTGCGGCGCGCGACTCGCCTGGTCGCCCGGCCTGTGTTCTTTTCGATGGCGATCATCCTGCTGGCGTTCGTTCCTGTCTTCGCGTTGACGGGCCAGGAGGGCAAGCTGTTCCACCCGCTCGCGTTCACGAAGACGTTTGCCGTGCTCGCGGCGACCATTATTTCGGTCACCCTGGTTCCCGTGCTCTGCAGCGTGCTGCTCGGCGGCCGGATGCACGGCGAACAGGCGAATCCGGTCATGCGGATGCTCAGGCGCCTGTACCGCCCCGTGCTCGAGTGGGCCCTCGCGCACGGCGGCGCCACGCTCGCCGTCGCGCTGGTCTTGTTCGCCGGAGCGCTGGCCGTGGGCACGCGTATCGGAAGCGAATTCATGCCGCCGCTGGACGAAGGCGACCTGCTGTTCATGCCGATCGCCGACCCGAGCATCTCACTTGCCGAGAATACGCGCATCGCGGAGCAGCAGAACGCCGCGTTGATGCGCGTCCCCGAAGTCGCCTCCGCCGTCGCGAAGGTCGGCCGCGCCGACACATCGACGGACCCGTCCCCCATCAACATGACGGAGACGATCGTGCAACTGCGGCCGAAGGATCGCTGGCGTCCCGGCATGACGCTGGAGCGCCTCCGGAGCGAGCTCGATCAGGCCGCGACGCTTCCCGGCGTCGCCAACATCTGGACGATGCCGATCATCAACCGGATTGACATGCTGACGACGGGCATTCGATCCGAGGTGGGCGTGAAGGTCTTCGGCGCCGAGCTGGCGGAGGTCGAGGCGCTCGCGGCGGAAGCGGCGGCGGTGCTGAAGGAGGTTCGCGGGGCGCAGAACGTCTACGCCGAGCAGATCACGAGTGGCCAGTACCTCAATATCTCGGTCGATCGCAAGGCGGCGGCACGATACGGCATCGGCGTCGGCGCCGTGCAGGACGCCATAGAAACCGCCGTGGGCGAGACGGTGCTGAGCGCGACGATCGAAGGGCGCCAGCGATTTCCGATTCGAGTGCGATACGCGCCGGAGTTCCGCCGTGACGCCGCCGGACTCGCGGATATGCTGGTCGCGTCGCCAGCCGGGGTTCAGGTGCCGCTGCGTGCCCTGGCGCGCATCGAGCCGCAGCGCGGGCCAGCGATGATTTCGTCGGAAAACGGCCTGTTGGTGGCGACGGTTCTTTTGAACGTGCAGGGGCGTGACGTCGGCGGCTTCATCGCGGAGGCGAAGCGCGCCATTGGGACGCGCATGCGGCTTCCCGCCGGCTACTACATCGGATGGAGCGGGCGCTACGAGAACCAGGCGCACGCGCGTTCACGTCTCCTGCTCGTCATCCCGCTCGCGCTCGCTGTCATCTTCGCCCTGCTGTACTTCACCTATCACTCGGCTCTCGAAGCCGCGCACGTGCTGCTCGCGGTGCCGTTCGCGTTGACAGGCGGCCTGTACCTCCTGTGGTTCACCGGCTACAACTTTTCGGTCGCAGTCTGGGTCGGTTTCATCGCGCTGTTCGGCACGGCGGTGCAGACGGCCGTGGTGATGGTGATCTATCTCGAAGAGGCCGTCGAACGACGGCGCGCGTCGACGGGCGCGGCCTTCGGCCGGCGGGATCTCCGCGAAGCGGTCATCGATGGAGCGCTCCTCCGGCTCCGGCCGAAAGTGATGACGGTGACGACCGTCGTCGCGGGGCTGCTGCCAATCATGTGGAGTGCGCGGACGGGTGCCGAGGTGATGAAGCCGCTCGCGACGCCCGTGCTCGGCGGCATGGTCTCGTCGCTGCTGCACGTGCTGATCGTGACGCCGGTCATCTTCTACTGTCTGCGCGCGCGGCACCTGCCCCTCTCCATCGAGGCGGCGGCGCCGCAAGCGGCCGCGGGCGATCGCGTCACGCCCGATTGGGGCACCTTCACGCCCGCTGTCGTCGTCGTGGTGTCCATCGCCGCGCTTGGGGTCGTCGCCGCGGCCGGGTGGCAACTGACGCGTCGCCAGGCGATCGCTCCCACCGCGGTCACCATCCAGACCGTCTCCAGTGGGAACGTGCGTGCGGCGCTGCGATCCGAGACCGGACGGCTGACGCGGGGACGCAACCGTTTCTGGATCGAGTTCCAGAACGCTCGCGGCGAGCCGATCGACGCCGGCGACGTCCGCTTGACGGCTGCCATGTCGATGCCCGGCATGGTCATGTCGGGCGGTGTCGAGATCGAGCGCACGACCCGGCCCGGACGGTACGTGGCGTCGGCGGAGTTCACCATGTCGGGCGTCTGGCGGATGACGCTCCAGTGGCACGGGCCGGAGGGTCCAGGCTCGACGTCTTTCGAGGAGAGAGTCCAATGAGACGCGCGCTCCATGCGGCCCTGCTCGCCGCCATGCTGGTACGGACTGTTGCCACCGCCGCGCAGACGACCCCGATCGATCCGCGGAACGGACTGACGCTCGAACAGGCGATCGCCGAAGGATTGAGCAGCGAACCCGCGCTTCGCGCCGCGGCATTCGAGGTCGAGGCCGCGCGCGGCGTCGCACGACAGGCGGCGCTCCGGCCTAACCCCGGCGTTTCCTTCGAACAGCGTGAGCAGGTTGGCGGCATGGATCGGCAGACCTCGATCGGCGTCGAATGGCCTCTGGATCTGTTCAGCCGCGGCCCGAGGGCGGAAGCGGCTTCGCGAATGGTGGACGTCGCCGAAGCCGCGCTGCAGGATCGACGTCGCCTGCTCGCCGCCGACATCCGCCGGCAGTACGGCGACGTGCTGGCCGCCGTTCGCCGGCTTGATCTTTTCGATGCGGTGCTGGCCGCAAACGGCCGGACGTACGATCTGCTGCGCAACCGCGTCGCCGAGGGAGCCGCGGCGCCCCTCGAGCGCGACCTCGCGTTCGTGGACCTGAAGAGACTGGAAGCCGGCCGGGAGCTTGCTGTCGGGCAGGTGGCGATCTCGCTGACGAAGTTGAAAACGCTGCTTGGCCGCGCTCCCGACGCGCCGTTGACGCTGACGGATTCGTTGGAGGATCTGGTGAACGCCGCGGCCGCGCAGGCGTTCGGCGCGGCGCTTCCCGCCGAGCGCGGCGACGTTCGTCAAGCGACGGCGGAACTGGCACTGGCGCGCGCGCGCAGTCGACAGGCGACGCAGGAAGGGAGGCCGGACCTCGGCCTCTTTGCCGGCTACATGCGAATGGACGCGGGCTTCCCGCAGCTGGGGCTCGGTTCCTCAGGAGCGCCGGAGCCGATCCAGGGCGTTTTCCACAACGCGGCGGTCGGACTCCGCCTCTCGATCCCGCTGTTCAATCGCGGGCAGGGGGACATTGCGGCCGCGAAGGCGCGCGAACTCAACGCATCGGAGATGGTGCAGGCGCGGCGCCTCGGCGCCTCGGCCGAGGTCGCGCAGGCCAGGGCGCGGCTCGACGCGGCCCGGCGAACGCTGGCGGCGTATTCCGGCGAGACGCGCGTGGTCGCGCGGCGAAACCTCGACGTCGTCCGCGAGACCTACACGCTCGGGCGCGCGACGCTGTTCGACGTGCTCAACGAACAGCGGCGCTATCTCGAATTCGAAGGCGGCTATCTGGACGCGCTCGCCGAGACGTTCTCGTCGCAGAACGATCTCCGCCGCGCACTGGGAGAAGGCAAGTGACAATCAGCAGATTATCCGCCGCCGTTGGAGCCGTGGCGGTGTTCGCCGCTGGTGCGGCTGCGTCGTACTGGTGGACCACGAAAGCTCCGGCGGCGCCGGCGCGCGTCGACACGACGGCGCCGGGATCGATCGCGCCGCAACAGAAGACGCCGCCGGCGGGAGCGATACCGATTGCCCCGGATCTCGCGAAGCGGGCGGGAATCGTCATCGAATCCGTCCGGACGTCTCCCGTTGCAGGATCCGTTCGCGTTCCCGGCACCGTTCAGCCCAATGCGTATCGTCAGGTCAGTGTGACGCCTCTCGTCGGCGGCCGGGTTACGAAGGTCCTCGTGCAGCAGGGGCAGACGGTCGTGCGGGGCGCGCCGATCGCCGAGATCTACAGTCCGGAGGTCGCGGAAGTGCGGGCGAGATATCTGAGCGCCAGGGCGGACATCGATGCAGGTGACGCGAAGCTGCGCCGGACCGAGCGGCTGGCGGCGCTCGGCTCGGCCAGTCAACAGGAGCTGGAGCAGGTGCGCGCCGAGCACGTTCGCCACGAAGTCGAGCTGCGCGAGGCGGCCGCGCGGCTGCGGCTCCTCGGCTTCGATCCGTCTCGGATCACCGACCCGCATGCCGACTCCGATGCGTCCACGGTCGCGGTCAAGGCGCCGCAGGCAGGCGTGATCGTGCAGCGGCCTGCGACGGCGGGGATGACGGCCGAGCCGTCGACGGTGCTCGCCACGCTGGCGGATCTCTCTCCGGTCTGGGTCGTCGCGGATTTGTACGAGCGCGACTTTGCGCGCGTCGCGATCGGTGCCTCGGCGACAGTGACGGCGGCGGCATATCCCGGCGTCGAATTCCACGGTCGAGTGACATACGTGTCTCCGGAAGTACGTCCCGAGACCCGGACGGCGCAGGTGCGCATCGAGCTGGCCAATCCTCGGGCGTTCCTGCGGTTTGGCATGTACGTCGACGCGGTCATCGGCGCGCAGGGACGTCAGACCGTCGTGGTACCGCGCAGCGCCGTTCAGATGATCGGACCGGATCCGGTTGTGTTCGTTCCGGACAACACGGAGGGAAATTCGTTTCGCGAACGCCGAATCGTTCTTGGCGAGGCGGACGGCGATCGGTTGGCCGTGGTCGAAGGACTGTCGTCCGGCGAGCTTGTCGTGACGCAGGGCTCGTTCGTCGTCCGCGCCGAGGCCGAGCGTCTGGGGATCCGGCCGACGCTGGGCGGCCAGATGCGGAGTGCGCCAGCCGACGCCTCGCCAGCTCAGGAGTTGTCCGTCAAGATCACCGCACGCGGTTTCGAACCGGATTCGTTGGTACTGAAGGCTGGCGTCAGGGCGCGCGTGACGTTCACGCGCACGACCGACGAGACGTGCGCGAAAGAGGTCGTGTTTCCCGACTACGGCCTCAGACGCGCGCTGCCCTTGAACGAGCCGGTTGTGGTCGAGTTCGTGCCGGCAGCCCGGGATGCCGCATTCCAGTGCGGCATGGGCATGCTGTCGGGAAAGCTGATCGTGCGATAGGCGGCCGCGCTGCCTACGACACTCTGTGCGCGAGGCCTTTCATCGCGTCGTACCAGAAACCCTTGAAGTGCGGTCCGGCCGGCGAATGACAGCTCTCACAGGTCGACGACGGAGGTGTCTTGACGAGCCCGGTCTTGACCGCCGGATCCGCCGCGTGTGCCGCCGCCGCGCCATGGCAGCTCTCGCACTGGATACCCTTGTTCAGGACTTTCCTGCCGTCGAGAACCCGAGACTTCGGCCCTGTCACGTGACAGCCAATGCACGCCTGTTCCTGTTCGGCGCTGCTCAGGCGGTCGAGCGCCGTGGCGTGCTTCGTGCGCGCCCACGCCGCGTAAATCGGCTGGTGACATTTCTGGCACGCCTCGGCCCACGCGTAGCCTGGCGCCGCCGGTGCAGAGTCTTGAGCCGGAGTCAAAGCCGACAAGCCAAATGCGATCGCCGCCGCGAGAAGAGTGAGCAGCATGGGAGGTCTTCACACAAGGCAGATGCCAGCCTTATTTGGACGCGAAAACGAGGGACGCGCCCCCGGCGGTCCGCATCTCCGCCGAAAAGCCGTCACCGGGCGGCGGCGAAGGCCAGCGAGCGCGGGAGAGTCTGCAGATGCGCGGCGACGCGGCGGGCGACGGCGGGCGCCTCTTCGATGCAGGCGTTGATCGACACGCCGCGATAGGAATTGCCCGCGAGGAACAGCCCCGGATGTTCCCGCAGCCGCGCTTCGATCCGCGCCAGGCGCTTGTCGTGACCGAGGGTGTACTGCGGAATTCCCCGGCGATGCCGGAAGATCTGTACGAACTCCGGCGCGACGCGGACGCCCATCGTCCGGCGCAGGTCGTCTCCGACCGCGGAGAGAAGCGCCGTATCGTCGAGATCGACGGCCTCGCGATCCGTCGCGCCGCCGATCATGACGCGCACCAGCGCCTTGCCTTCGGGCGCGCGGCCCGCATAGATGCTCGTTTCCCACAGGGCGCCGAGGATGCGTGGTCCCTCGCTCCGCGGAACGAGGAAGCCGAATCCGTTCAGGGGACCCCGATCGGCCGCCAGCGCCCGCTCGTCGTAGCCGAGACACACGACGGCGAGTGGTGCGGTCGGAATCGTCGCGAGGAGGCCGGCGGCTGTCGGCTCGAACGGACGAAGCAGATCGGCCGATTCCGAAGCCGATCCCGCCAGGACCACAGCGTCCGCTTCGATTGCCGTGCCGTTGATGACGCTAAAGGCACGCGCGCCGACCAGACGCGGGCCCTCGGGCCGGGCGGCATTCCCGCGGGCTCGCAGCTCCACGACGCGCCGGTTCGGTCGCACGATTGGTCCGAGCGACGCGGCGGCCGCCCTCACCAGGGACTCCATGCCGTCCGCGAACGACGTCAGGCGCCCGGCCGGCGCGCCCACGCCGCTCCCGGATCGGCGCTCCCGCCGTCTGGCGAGCATCGCGCGGAACAGGCTGCCGAACTCCGAGTCCATCTGGTGCATCTTCGGGAAGCACGCTCGCAGGGAGAGCTCCTGCGCGTCGCCCGCGAAGATGCCCGAGACCATCGATCCGATGAGAATGCCGGCCGCCTCGCGTCCCATGTGACGTTCGGCGAACTGCTGGATGGTTTCGTCGTGGCCGGGTGCTCTTGCCGACAGCGGCTCGCACAGGATTCGGAGCTTGGCGAGCGGCGACAGGAGCGGCGAGAACAGGAACGCGGACGGCGACAGAGGCACTTCGTGCAGCCGGTCGCGGCGGAAGATGAATCGGCGACGGGCTTCGTCGCGGCTCGGCAGCAACTGACGCGTCAGGCCGATCTGCTCGATGAACTCGAGCGTCGCCGGGGCGTTGTCGAGGAATCCGTCCGGACCGGCTTCGCAGACGTAGCCGTCGATTCGTTCCGTGCGGACGTTGCCGCCCACCCGATCGTGCGATTCGAGGACGATGACCTCGGCCCCTGGCGCCTGATCGCGAATCGCGCGCGCGACAGCCAGGCCGGCGATGCCGCCGCCGACGATCACGACACGCGCGTCCGCGCCAAATCGATTCGGCGGCGTGGCGGAATTCATGCCGTCGTCTCCGAGAGCGTCAAGCGGCCGCCGTCCTGATCACCGCTGCAGCAGCCGCCGCCGCACGTCTGGCGATGCGTGGTGTCGAGATGCGTCTCCACGAGGCCCGCAAGCGCGCGGATGAACGCCGGCGATGCGTTCAGCGCGTCCACCCTCCGGTAGCCGCTGATCCCGGATGCCCGCGCGGCATCGGCAAACAGCATGTCCACCTCGTAGAGCGTCTCGATGTGATCCGAGACGAACGACAGCGGGATGACGAGCACGTCCGTCACTCCTTCGCGTCCGAGCTCCCGCAGCGTCTCTTCCGTGCCGGGACCGATCCATTTCACCGGCCCCGTACGTGATTGATACGCGAGCACGTGCCGGTTTGCCAGCTTCATGCGATCGAGGATCCCCTGGCGCGTCGCCTCGATGTCGGCTACGTACGGGTCGCCGCCGTCGATGAACCTCTGCGGCAGGCCGTGCGCGCTGAAGAGCAGCACGGTCTCGCGACGCCGATCGACGGGGATCGCGCTCCAGGCTCGGGCGACGAGGTCGCTCATCGCATCGAGATACCGCGGATCGTCGGCGTATCGATCGATATGGGTAACGTGGAAGCCGAACGATCGCCACTCCGGCTTCGCGAGTACCCGCGCGAAGTCACGCTGCGACGATCCGGTGGTTGCCTTTGAAAAGTGTGGAAAGAGCGTCAGCGTGACGATGCGCCGGATGCCGGCGGCGGCGATCGCTGCGATGGCATCCTCGCTCGACGGCCTCGAATAGCGCATCGCGACGAACACGCGAAACGCCCCGCCGGACGGCATCCCCGCGTTCAGCCGTTCCTCGAGCGCGGCGGCCTGGTCGCGGGTGATCCGGAGCTGCGGCGATCCGCCGCCGATCCGCGCGTAGTTGCGTCTGACTGACGGACCGCGCAGCTTGGCAATCACCCGCGCGAAGGCCGGCTGGACGGCCGCGCCGAGCGGGAGCTCGATGATCTCTCGATCCGAGAACAGGCTGACCAGAAACGGCTCGACCGACGCGAGATCGTCGGGACCGCCGAGATTGAACAGCACCACTGCCGTCGTCGACGCCGGATCTGCGCTCATGCCTGGATCCCTCAAATCGTTCGCGAAAAGACCGGCCGCCCCGCGTGCGAGGCGAGGTACCGATCGAAGGTCATGCAGATGTTCCGGACGAACAGCCGGCCGCGCGGCGTGACGGTCAGCGCCCGGGGCGTGACCTCGAGAATGCCGTCCGCGACCGGACCGTCCGCGGCGGAGAGTTTCTCGAGCTCGACCGCGAAATACGCGCCGAAGTTGATGCCAAACCGCGTTTCCACGCTTTTCCGGTCCAGATGGAAATTGCACATCAGTTCCGTAATCACGTGGCGCCGGACTCGATCGTCCGCCGACAGCGCGTATCCGCGCTCGATCGGAAACTGTCCCCGGTCGATTGCCTGGTAATAGCGCGCCAGCGTCTTGTGGTTCTGCGCGAATGCGCCGTGCACGTCGCCAATCGCGGACACGCCGAGCGCGACGCTGTCGGGCGCCGGTCGCGTCGTATAACCCATGAAGTTTCTATGCAGGCGCCGCTGCCGGGCCGCGATTGCCAGCTCGTCGTCCGGCAGGGCGAAGTGATCCATCCCGATCGGCTCGTAGCCGGCGCTCGTGAACGCGTCGATGGCGGCGCCGAGCAGGCCGCGCTTGCCGTCTGCGTCCGGCAGATCGAGCGGATCGATCGACTTCTGATTCGGCCGCAGCCACGGAACGTGCGCATAGGAATAGACGGCGATCCGATCGGGGCGCATGTCGACGACCGAGGCGAGCGTGCGTCGGAACGTCTCCACGGACTGGCGCGGCAGGCCGTACACCAGGTCGAAATTGATCGACTCGAACCCCGTCTCGCGGGCGAAGTGGAAGAGGCTTCGCGTCAGGCTTTCCGGCTGGTGCCTGCGGATCGCGTCCTGCACCGTCTCGGTGAAGTCCTGGATGCCCATCGACAGGCGGTTGAATCCGAGCCGACGCAGCAGCGCGATCTGCTCGCGCGTGGTCACCCGCGGATCGATCTCGATGGCACATTCGGCGTCATCGGCGATATCGAAGTGGCGTCGAATCGTCGCGTCGAGGTGCGCGATCTGCGCGGGCGTGAGGTACGTCGGCGTTCCGCCGCCCCAGTGGTACTGGACGACTCGTCGGCGCGCGCCAAGCCTCGAGGCGAGCATCGCGATCTCGCGCGCGAGGTACTCGAGATAGGTCTCCGCCACGTCGCGCTTGCGCGTCGCAATCACCGCACAGCCGCAATAGGCGCAGCGTTCCTCGCAGAACGGGACGTGAACGTATAAGGAGAGCGGTTGGGAGACGGAGGCCGCGGCGCCGGCCAGCCGTTCGCGATACGCCTCGGCATCGAAGGCCTCGTTGAACTCGACCGCTGTGGGGTAGGACGTATATCGCGGACCCGGACGGTCGTACCGTTTGATCAACGCGGAAACGTCGGCGGATTCGAATTGGGTCGCCATGCGCAAACCCTCAATCACAAGGGTCGTGCCCGAAGAGGCAATCCGGCGGAATCCGAATGATTTCGCGTCTCGGCGGCCAGGCGTGTGGGGTCTCCCCGCGCGGCTGCCGGGAATCCGGCGATCCGGGAAGCGCCAATGCCGGATGTCCGCCAGGCGGAGCGGAAAGCGCCGGAATCCTGCGAATTGCGAGATGGCATTCCGGTTGCGGTAGGGCGCGCCAGCCGTGTACGACCTGCAGCCGACCTTCTCGCTCGATTCCATCGTCGTGGGCCGCAGCCCACGCATGCGGACGGTCTTCGACTTCGTCCAGGTCATCGCCGACGGCGAGAGCAACGTCCTCATCGTCGGCGAGACCGGCACCGGCAAGGAGATGATCGCGAACCTGATTCACCATTCGAGCCGGCGGCGCCGCCGCCCGTTCGTGGCCGTCAGCTGCGCGGTTCTGACCGAGACGCTGATCGAATCGGAGCTTTTCGGGCATGAGCACGGGGCGTTTACCGGAGCGATCAAGGATCACGCCGGCCGGTTCGAAATGGCCGATGGCGGCACGCTGTTTCTCGACGATATCGACGATGTGCCGCGGGCGGTGCAGGTCAAGCTGCTCCGCGTGCTGCAGAACCGCACGATCGAGAGGGTGGGCGGCACGAGGGCGATTCCCGTCGACGTGCGCGTCATCACCGGCTCGAAGCGGAACCTTCAGCAACTGGCGCAGGAAGGGCAGTTCCGCGAGGATCTCTTCTACCGGCTGAACGTCGTCCCGATCTGGCTGCCGCCGCTGCGCGAGCGGCCGGAAGACATCCCTGCGCTGACCGAGCATTTCCTGAAACGGTTCTTCACCGTGCGAGGGATGACGGTTCCGGAGGTGTCACCGATCGTCCGCCAGACGTTCCAGCAGTACGCCTGGCCCGGCAACGTGCGCGAGCTCGAAAACGCCTGCGAGCGGATCGCGCAGACGTGCACGTGCTCGACCGTCCGCGTCGGATGCATGCCGGCGAGTCTGATGTTCCAGGCGAAAGATGGCGTCATCGCCGTGGCGGAGCCGAACGGACAGCCAACGCGCGCGCACGTTTCGCTGGATGCGCGGCTGCGGGAAGTGGAGACGCACCTGATCTCCTGGGCGCTGAAGACGAGCCACGGCAACAAGTCGCACGCCGCCGAACTCCTGCGCATCAAGCGCTCCACGCTCGGCGACCGCATCCGCAAGCTCGGCCTCGACCACGACGCGCAAGACGACCGATCGTAAACGGAGGAGCGAACATCATGGACCTGCAGGCCGGGATTGTGTACGGACCCCTCGCGTCGAGGCGGCTGGGGCGCTCCCTTGGCGTCAACCTCGCGCCCGCCGGGCGCAAGACCTGCAACTTCAACTGCTCGTACTGCCAGTACGGCTGGACGGATTTTGCCGCGAAGGGCGACTGGCCGCGCGCGGCCGACGTGGTCGACGCCGTCGATCGCGCGCTCGCCAGGGATCCACACGTCGATCACATCACCGTCGCGGGCAACGGCGAGCCGACGATGCATCCGGCGTTCGGACCGATTGCCGAAGGGCTCTTCCACGTCCGCGCGCGCCGCGCTCCCTCGGCGAGGCTCGCGCTGCTGTCGAACGGCTCCACGCTCACCCGGCTCGACGTGGTCTACAGCCTGCCGCACTTCGACGTGCGCTGCATGAAGCTCGATGCCGGCGACGCGACGACGTTCCGCCTGATGAACGCCTCGGGCCTCTCGCTCGGCCGGCTCATTGCGAATCTGCGCTCGGTCGGCCGCCTCACGCTCCAGTCGATGTTCGTGCAGGACGCCGACGGCCTGGTCGACAACACGACGTCGAGCGCCGTCGCCGCCTGGCTCGAAGCGGTCGATCGCATCCGGCCGGAGATCGTGGACATCTACAGCGTCGCGCGGCCGACCGCGCGGCCGTCGCTCAGGAGCGTCGCGCCTGCCGTCCTCGAATCGATCGCGACGCGCGTCGCCGCGCTTGGCATTCCGGCCCGCGTGTTCGCGTAGGACGCGCGGGAATTCCCTCAGTCCCCCCGCGGAATCTTCCCCACTCACGGCGTCGCCGCCCGCCGGGTTCCCGGCGACGGCTGTCCACTCGCGCCGCTAAACCATTGGAATGTCGAAGACTTCCCCGGGGTACATCGTTTGCCTATGGGTCCGTGGGCGCATCGAACGCGTCCGGGACTCACGCACTCATACCAAGGAGGACAGATGGGTCGCTTCACGCGGACCCTCGGCCCAGCGGCCACCATCACCGGGGCGATCGGCTTGTGGATCGCCGTCATGGTCAGTGTTTCGGCGTCAGCGGCGCCGCGCCAGAATGGCGCGACAGCCGCGAAGGCTCCCGAAGCGACGGCCGCGGCGGCTACCGTCGGAGCAGGATACGTCGGTGAGGAGACCTGTCTCACGTGCCACGAAGATCAGAAGAAGGGCTATCACGGCAGTCCGCACGCCCGCGCGCGTAACCCACGCACGCCGGCGGCGGCGCAGGGATGCGAAAGCTGCCACGGCCCCGGTCAGGCGCACGTAGACGGCGGAGGGGACAAGACAAAGATCAAGAACCCGAAGACGCTGCCGGCGCGCGACGCAAGCGCGATCTGCCTGACGTGCCACAACCGCAGCGAGCACGACAACTTCGCCGGCGGCAAGCACGATTCACGCAACGTGTCGTGCGTCACCTGTCACGGTGTGCACGAGTACAAGTCCGAGAAGGCACAACTGAAGACCCGGAGCGTCGAGGAGACGTGCGTGCAGTGCCATCGCCCGCAGGTCAACAAGGTCCACCGGTCGTCACACATGCCGGTCGGATCGCTGAACAACAACAAGCTCGAATGCACGACGTGCCATAACCCGCACGGCTCGCAGAACGTGAAGATGCTGCGCGAGGGCAACTCCGTCGTCGAGGCCTGCACGAGCTGCCACGCCGAGAAGCGCGGGCCGTTCCTCTGGGAGCATGCTCCGGTTCGCGAGAACTGCACGACCTGCCATGACGCGCACGGCTCGAACAACGAGCGGATGCTCGTCGCGAAGGTTCCGATGCTCTGCCAGCGCTGCCACGTCGGGACCCGCCATCCGGCGACGATCTACGACGCCACGCAGGTGAAGAACGAGAGCAATCGCGTCGTCGGACGGGCGTGCCTGAACTGCCATTCGCAGATTCACGGCTCGAATCACCCGACGTCCGGAAAAGTGTTCGTACGGTAACGCCTGAGGAGAATGAAGATGCGCACCAGAGCGTTGAGTCTGACGGGAGCGCTTCTGCTGGTCTTCGCCGGCGTTGCCCGGGCACAGCAGGAGCAGACGGTCGCGGCGGCGGCGACGCCGGCCGCGGCACAAGCTCCGATTCCATCGACGACCTCGTCATTCGTCCCGAATATCGGCAACATCGATTTCGGGTTCCGCACCGACAACGTGACCGGGGACGCGGCGCGCTACAGCCGCTTCCGCGATCTGCGCGAAGGTGCTTACGTAGATCGGTTCCGTTTCACGAAGGAGACCGACATCTGGGCGTTCCGTGCCACCGCGAACAACGTTGGCTATCGCGACCAGCGGTTCAACGTCGCGTACCAGGACATCGGCAAACTGAAGCTGAACTTCGACTGGAACCAGGTGCCGCTGTTCATCAGCGACAGCACGCGGACGCTCTACAAGAACAACGGCAACGGCGTGCTGACCATCGACAATCAGCTGCAACAGGCGATTCAAGACGCGACGGCGATCGGACCTGCCGCCCGCGATCTGGCGATCACCAACGCTCTTGCGCAGGCGCAGCCGTACGATCTGCGCAGCCGCCGAGACATCGCCGACGTGAAGCTCGTGTACTCGACGAGCCGGGACATCGACCTGAAGTTCTCGGTGAAGAGCGCGCACCGGGACGGATCGAACCTGCAGTCGTTCGGCTTTGGAACGTCGCCGGGCCTGAACCCGGTCGTGGAATTCGGCGTGCCGCTCAACGATCGCACGACCGACATCAAGAGCAGCATCGAACTTGCCAATCAGCAGGGGCTGCTGAGCGTGGGCTACAACGCCTCGTGGTTCGACAACCACATTCCAACGGTGCAGTTCGACAATCCGCTGCGTGTCGTGGACAGCCCGACGGCGGGACCCGCGTCCGGCCTGGCGGTCATGTGGCCGACGAACCACGCGTTCTCGGTCAACGTGAACGGCTCCTACAAGCTGCCGGCGCGGAGCCGCGCGAGCGCCGCGATTTCCATCGGCCAGTGGAACCAGAACGAGGCGCTCGTGCCTCCGACGGTCAACACGGCGCTCGTGGCGCCGCCGCTGGATCGTCCGTCCGCGGAAACGCGGGCCGACATCGTGTCGATGGTCTACAGCTTCACGTCGCGTCCGTCCCAGTACATCTGGCTCAACGCGAGGTATCGTTACTACGACTACGCCAACAAGACCCCGCTCTTCGAGACGACGGGGCTCGTCGGCGACTTCGGCGTCACGACGCCGATCGAGAACGAGCCGGGCAGCATCAAGCGCGGCACGTTCGATCTCGACGCGTCGTTCTCTCCGTACAAGTATCTGGGCGTGAACTTCGGGATCACGCGCGAGGACAGCGACCGCACGCACCGGATGTTCGAGAAGACCGCCGAGAACACCTACCGGGTGACGTTCGACAGCACGGGCAACCAGTACGTGACGCTGCGCGCCAAGTTCGAGCACTCGAATCGCGACGGATCAGGCCTCGAAGCGGTGGATGGCGAGCAACCGGATACGCGCCACTTCGACATCGCGAACCGGACGCGCGACCGCGTGACCGGCACGATCACGGTGTCGCCGGTGACGTTCTTCGGCGTGAACGCCTCGGTCAGCAGCGGCAAAGACAAGTACGGCGACACCGGCTTCGGGCTCCGCAGCAACGACAACACCGGCTGGAGCCTCGGATTCGATCTCGTGCCGGCAAAGACGGTCAGCTTCAACGTCGATTACGGCTACGAGAAGTACACCGCGCTGTCGTACTCACGGACGGCGAATCCGCTGACGGCGACCGACACGACGTTCCTCGACCCGACCCGCGACTGGTGGGACAACCAGGCGGACAAGGTGAAGACGTTCACGGCGTCGGCCGACTTCGTGAAAACGCTGCCGAAGACGGACATCCGTCTCAGCAGCAACATCAGCGACGGCAACGCGACCTACGTCTACGGCATGAAGCCTGAGCAGAAGGTGTTCACCACGATCCCGCTGACGCAGTTGTCGCCGCTGAAGAACAAACTGTCCGACGTGCGGCTGGACGTCCAGTACTTCGTCCGTGCCAACGTCGCGTTCGGCGGGGCGTACTGGTTCGAGGACTACAAGGTGAACGACTTCGCGCTCGGTCCGAATACGCTCAACGCGCTGAACCCGGCAAACGGCACGACGGGGGTCTTCGCGAGCTCGATCTACTCGGGATACCTCTATCGCAACTATCGGGCGCACACGGGCTTCATCCGGATGACGTATCTATTCTGATGTGAGCCCAGAGAGCGCCTGCGGCCGCAAGCGAGCGCCGGAGGGAAGTCGCCGAAGGCGACCGCGCGCGCGCAGCGAGGTGGGGAATGTCAAAGGGGCCCCACCGAGCGAAGTAAGAGATAGAAGGCGGAAGGAGGGGGCCAAGGAACCATCCTCCTCCCGTTCCGGGCTTCCGACTTCCGCCTTCTTCGGTTTGACGAACGGCTGCCGGGTTTCCGGCAGCCGTCCTTGCGAGTGCCGGAAATCCAGCCATTCCGCGACGGACTCGTCTTTGCCCCTCAGCCTTCCATATGCCGTGTCCCCATGCGATCGCGGAACTGACGCCCAAGCCTCTCCTGCGGCTTCGCGCCCATCCGCTCCGCATCGCCCTGGTTGGTAATCCCAACGTCGGCAAAAGCGTGATCTTCGGTCGGCTCACCGGCCGCTACGTGACCGTGTCCAACTATCCGGGCACGACCGTCACCGTGACGCGTGGCCGCGCCACCGTCGGCGCCGAGGTCTGCGACATCGTCGATACCCCAGGCGTCAACGCGCTCGAGGGCGCGCTGAGCGAGGACGAGAAGGTCACCCGGGATCTGGTCCAGGGCGGCGGCGTCGAGCTCGTCGTCCAGGTGGCCGACGCGCGGAACCTGCGGCGCGCGCTCTTGCTGACGTCGCAGCTCGCCGATTTCGGGCTGCCGATGATCCTGGTGCTCAACATGATCGACGAGGCGCGGGCGCGCGGGGTCGACGTGGACGCGCGCGGACTGTCCAACGAGCTCGGCATTCCGGTGATCGAGGCGGTCGCGATCGAGGGACGGGGAATGGCGGAACTGCGGGGGGCGCTGACGCAGGCCGGTCGCGCGCGCGCCGCGAGCCGGACGGGCGCCGACCATTTGCCGTGGGCCGACCAGACCGCGCGCCGCTTCCGAAGCGTCGGTGAATTCACGCTCGGGCGATTCCAGGAGTGGCTCGGCCGCGCCGTCCGCCAGCCGTCGACCGGACTTCCGATCCTCATCTTCGTCCTGTATGTGACGTATCTCGTCGTCGGCGTCCTCGGCGCCCAGACGCTCGTGGGTCTGATGGAGCAGGGCCTGTTCGGCACGTACCTCAATCCATGGGCCCGGGCGGCCGCGTCGCACATTCCGCTGGCGTTCGTCCGCGACTTTCTCGTCGGCGACTACGGCCTGATCACCATGGGCATCACGTATGCGATCGCCATCGTGCTGCCGGTCGTCACCACCTTCTTCCTGGTCTTCGGGTTTCTCGAAGACAGCGGCTACATCCCGCGCCTGGCGATCTTCAGCGATCGCATCTTCCGCGCAATGGGGCTGAACGGCAAGGCGGTCCTCCCGATGGTGCTCGGCCTGGGCTGCGACACGATGGCGACGATGACGACGAGGATTCTGGCGACCCCGAAGGAGCGCCTCATTGCGATCCTGCTGCTCGCGCTCGGCGTGCCATGTTCGGCGCAGCTCGCGACGATCCTCGGCATCCTCGGCGGCATCTCGTTCTTCGCCCTGATCACGCTGTTCGGCGTCGTGCTCACCCAGATGATTCTCGTCGGGTTTCTGGCGGCGCGCATCCTGCCTGGGGAGCGCTCGGATTTCATCATGGAGCTTCCACCGATGCGGATGCCCCGGCTTGGTAACCTCCTCACGAAGACCGGACTCCGCGTCCGGTGGTATCTCGGCGAAGCCGTTCCGCTGTTTCTCGTCGGCACCGTGCTGCTGTTCGTGCTGGATCGCATCGGCGGACTGGCCGCCATCGCGAACGCGGCGCGTCCCGTCGTGACCGGCCTGCTCGGCCTGCCGCCCAAGGCCGCGGAAGTCTTCGTGATGGGATTCCTGCGCCGTGATTACGGCGCCGCCGGTCTCTTCCTGATGGCGCGCACCGGCGCGCTCACGCACCTGCAGGCGGTGATCGCGCTCACCGTCATGACGCTGTTCGTACCGTGCGTCGCCAACTTCCTGATGATCGTGAAAGAGCGCGGCCTTCGGATCGGCATCGCGATTCTGGGCTTCGTCACCGTGCTGGCGGTCGGCACCGGCGCCGCCCTCAACGCCGCCCTGAGGATCTTCCATGTCGCCTTCTGATCGGACGCGCGTGGACGTGCATCCCCTCTCGGCGCTGCGCCGCGGCAGCCGCGGCCGCATCGTGCGCGTCACGCGCGACCTGACCTCGCGCGCCGAACGCCTCGCCGCGATGGGGGTCAGTCCGGGCGCCGTCGTCAACGTCCTGCAGACGTTTCCCGGCATCGTGTTCGAGTGCGATCAGACCGAGCTGGCTGTCGAGCGGCTGGTCGCGCGATCGATCTGGGTGGAATTGGAGGGTGTATGAAAACGGTATACGCGATCCTCGTTGCCGCCGTCCTCGTCGGATGTGCGTCGATTCAGCCCGCAAGAGTGCAGGTCGGCGACACCTGCTACAGGTGCCATCGATCGATCGGCGATCCGAAGCTGGCCGGCGAGATCATCGATCAACTGAACGCACCGTTCCCATTCCGTACGACCGGGTGTCTCGCCAAGTATCTGAAGGCGAATCCCGACCTGAAGCTGCGCGCTGTCTTCGTCACCGATTTCCGGACCGGACACATGCTCCTTGCCGAAGACGCGTGGTTCGTCCCGGCGACGTTGACGCAGGCGGGCGGGAAGGACGGGAAGAAGACCGAGTCGGACTACTTCGCGTTCAGGTCGCGGGCCGACGCCATGGCCGTGAAGGACGCGCAGGCCGCGCCGCTCCGGTGGTCGCAGGTCCTGGCGGACGCGCAGCCCTGAGGAGAGCGCAACACCTTGTACAGGACGAGACTGCAGGGACTTCGACGGCTGATCGGCAATACGCCGCTGCTGGCGATTGATTATCGCTGGCGCGGCCGCCGCCGCACGATCTACGCGAAGTCGGAACAGTTGAATCTGACCGGCAGCATCAAGGACCGCATGGCGCTGCACATCCTCGAGAGTGCGCGCCGGGACGGCACCATTGCGCCCGGCGGCACCATTGTCGAGGCGAGCAGCGGGAACACCGGCATCTCCTTCGCGGCGATCGGCCGCGCGCTCGGACATCCCGTCACGATCTTCATGCCGGACTGGATGAGCCGCGAACGGATCGATTTGATCACCAGCCTCGGCGCGCGGATCGTCACGGTAAGCCGCGAAGAAGGCGGCTTTCTCGGCAGCATCGCCCGGGCCCGCGCCCTCGCCGATCAGGATCCGCGAGTGTTTCTGCCGTCGCAGTTCTCCAACGACGCGAACCCCGCCGCCCACGAAGCGACCACCGGGCCCGAGATCTTTCTCCAGCTCGCGTCGAACGGCATTGCGATCGACGCCTTTGTGGCCGGCGTCGGGACCGGTGGAACGGTCATGGGCGTCGGCCGCTATCTGCGGCGGCAGAATCCGCTCGTCCGCATCCATCCGATCGAGCCGGCAGAATCGCCGACGCTCTCGACCGGCCACAAGAACGGCCGCCACCGCATCCAGGGCATCTCGGACGAGTTCGTCCCTCCCGTCGTCCGTCTCGACGACCTCGATCCGGTGGTCGCCGTCCACGACGGAGATGCGATCCTGCTCGCGCAGAAGCTCGCGCGCGAGCTGGGGCTCGGCGTCGGCATCTCGTCGGGCGCCAATTTCGCCGGCGCGATCGAGGTCCAGAACCTGATGGGAGACAATGCGGTCGTAGTGACCGTATTCCCGGACTCGAACAAGAAATACCTCACCACCGATCTTCTTCGCGACGAGCCCGTCCGGGAAGACTACCTGGCGCCCCATGTCGAGTTGCTCGCCTTCACGTCGTTCCAGCGCGTATGCGCGACGTGCTGCGACGGCGTTCCACAGCTATAATCCCGTGTCCATCTTTCCGGTTCTCGACGTCACAGGAGAGTCATGTGTTGATCAGCGCGCGCCTTGCCGAAGCCTTCAACGAACAGATCGGGCACGAATTCGGCGCGAGCATGCAGTACGTCAGCATCGCGGCCCACTTCAGCCGGAGCAAGCTGACGCTGCTCTCGAAACTGTTCCTCAAACAGGCGGACGAAGAGAAACAGCACGCCATGAAGTTCGTGCAGTATCTGCTCGATACCCAAGGCGACCTGCTGATCCCCGCTATACCGGCCCCGACGGCGACCTTCACGTCGGCCGAGGCGGCGGTGAAAGCGGCGCTCGATTGGGAGCAGGACGTCACGCGGCAGATCACGGCGCTGATGGAGCTGGCCGTCAAAGAAAGCGATTACCTCGCACAGAGCTTTCTGCAATGGTTCATCGACGAGCAGCTCGAAGAGGTTGTCAAGATGGACCGGCTGCTCGGCGTGATCAGGCAGGCGGGCGAGAAGAACCTGATCATGGTCGAGGCGTATCTGATTCACATCGACACAGCAAAGTAGTCCCTAGGTCCCGGAGTCCCTGGGTCCCGGAGTCCCTGGTCCCGGGTCGCTGGTCCCGGGTCCCGGGTCCCTGGTCCGGGTCCGTGGTCCAGGTCCCTGGTCCCTGGTCCTCAGTCCCGGGGCCTGCGTTCCAGGCGCGCGCGCGATTTGTGACGGCCTCGATCTTTCCAGCCGCAGGCGTCGAGATATCGAATAAACGCTCCGAGGCTGCGTGACAGCCGTTCTGCCGCCATGACACGTTCCGCGAGTTCCGGCTCGGTCAGGTAACCCTTCAGGTGGGCTTGTCGCATCCGCGTGACGACCTCGGCGAGGGAGCCTTTTGAGAAGCAGAGATAGTTGACGAACAACGAATCGCTACCCTGCTCGAAGCCCTCAGGAATGTTGGACGCAATCGAGTCGTTCGCGTCACGTGTCTGCCGATGGAGATCGCGATCTTTGCGATAGGCCGGACGTTCGAGGATCGCCTTTATTGATCGCCAGAAGTCCATCGCCAGTTGATACACACGTAATTCCTCGAGTTTCTGAGCCATGTCAACCGGCACCAGCAGAACCGATGCCGGGGGCAGGACCCGGGACCCAGGACCCGAGACCCAGGACCAGCGACAAAGGGACCATGGACTACTCGGCGGCGAGTCGCTCGAGCTCGTGACGATCGAGGACGACGAATCCGTCCTTGTCGGTTCGGACGATGCCGTCCTTGTTCCAGCGGCTCATGATCCGGATGCACGTTTCGATCGTCGTGCCGGTCATGTCCGCCAGCTCCTGCCGGGACAGCGCGAGCGGGATGAAGACTGCGCCGCGCGTGTCGACAGCAGGCCGTCCCATCTCCGTCGACAACTTCAGGAAGAGGCGCGCGAAACGTGGCTCGATACGGCCGCCGGTGAGCTCCGCGAGCCGGTTGGTCAGCTCCACGAGACGGGTCGTCAGACCCAGCAGCAGGCCGCGCACGAGCGACGGGTTTGTCTCGAGCAGCCGGAAGAAAGCCGGACGCGGGATGATGACGCAGGTCGTGTCCTCCAGGGCGGACGCGCTGGCCGGGAATGGCCGTTCCATGTAGGCCGCTACGGCCCCAAGGGGATCGCCGGGGCCGAACACCTCCAGAATCACGTCCTTGCCGCTCGGCATCATTTTGAAGATCTTCACCCGGCCCGACACGATGGCGTAGAAGTCGGACGGCGTGTCCTGCTCGAAGATCGTCTGCCCCTTTTCGAACTGCCGCACTCGAGAGACTTCCGCGATCGTCTTCCGATCGGCCGGGCTCAGCCGGCTGAAGATGGGCGTCGTCCGGAGCAGCTCGTCCGCGGTCGGCATGACAACGATCATAGGGGGTCATCGAGGTGAACGGTAGCCTGTCCATGGAGGCTTGCTTTACATGACTGCCACCCGCGATATGACCGTTCGAGAGCTCGTCGCAATCGACTATCGCACCGCCGAAGTATTCGAGCGATTCGAGATCGATTTCTGCTGCCATGGGTGCCAGACCGTTGGGGAAGGGTGCGAACAGGCGGGCGTCGAGGCGCCCGTGGTGATCGCGGCCCTCGACGCCGTGCTCGAATCGCCCGATCCGGGTACGCCGCGCTTCAACAGCTGGGACGTGTCGAGGCTGGTCGACCACATTGTCGGCACGCACCACGGGTACGTGCGCGACGCCCTGCCGCGCCTGGTGGCCCACAGCCGCAAGATCGCGGACGTCCACGGTTCCCGGCATCCGGAGCTGACGCGCGTGGCGACGCTGGTCCAGGGCGTCTCCGACGAGATGACGTCGCACATGATGAAGGAAGAGCACATCCTCTTCCCGTACCTGACGAGCATGGCCAGAGCGGCCGAGCAGGGCGCCCGGGCGCCGATGGCTCCTTTCGGGACGGTCCGCAATCCGATCCGCATGATGGAAGCGGAGCACGAGTCCGCGGGAGCCGCGATGGCCGAGATCCGATCGCTGACGAACGGCTTCCGGCCTCCGGCGGATGCGTGCGGCACCTATGTTGTCTGCCTCCAGCAGCTCGAAGCATTCGAGCGCGATCTGCACGCGCACGTGCATCTGGAGAACAACATCCTGTTTCCCAAGGCCGCCCGCATCGAAGCGGCGCTCGCCTGACGGAGCCCGGCGTGAAAAAACCCTTCACTCGTCGGCGCGGTGGCCGATCGCAGCGGATCCGCCTCGGCGTCCAGTTGTTCTTCGGCGCGACGGCCCTCTGGGTGGGCGTGCAGTTCGTCCTCTGGGTCCGGTATTTCGAGAGCGGCGGCACGACGATCAGGGTCGAGCGCCCCGACGGCGTCGAAGCTTGGCTCCCGATCGCCTCGCTGATGAATCTGAAGGCCTTCGTGCTGACCCGAACGGCGCCCGAGATGCACGCGGCGGGTATGTTCATGCTCATCGCCTTCGTCTCGATTTCATTCCTGTATCGGAAGGCGTTCTGCGGCTGGATTTGCCCCGTCGGCACGATCTCGGAGTGGTTGTGGCAGACGGGACGACTCGTCTTGAAGGGGCCGTTCGTCCCGCCACGGTGGCTGGACCTCGGTCTCCGCAGCCTGAAATACATTCTCCTCGCGCTGTTTCTCTACGTCGTCATCGTCATGCCGGTACCGGAGATTCGCGCGTTCCTCGGCAGTCCCTACGGGATGGTCGCCGACGTCAAGATGCTGGATTTCTTCCGCCACATGGGCGAGGCGACCGCGATCGTTCTCGCCGCGCTGGCCGTGCTCTCTCTTGTCGTCAAGAACACCTGGTGCCGCTATCTCTGCCCCTACGGCGCGCTCATGGGGCTGATCGCGCTTGCGAGCCCGACGCGAATCACGCGGAGCGCCGACGCGTGCATCGACTGCGCGAAGTGCGCGAAAGCGTGTCCTGCGGGGCTGCCGGTCGACGTGCTGCTGACGGTGCGATCGGCCGAATGCACGGCGTGTCTGTCGTGCGTCGCCGTCTGTCCGGCGGCCGGCGCGCTCGATCTGAAGATCGGGCTTGCGCGTCGGCGCGCGCCGGTTCCGGCGTGGGCGCTCGCAGCGGGCGTCCTGGTGTTGTTCCTTGGCATTGTCGGCTATGCGCGGGCCGCTGGCTACTGGCACACGTCGCTCTCCGACGAGGTGTACTTCGATCTGATTCCGCGCGCATCTGCATTCGCGCACCCGCGCTGATCTTCCGGCGGCCGGACGGAATTCGGGCAGCCCGTCACGCCACCAATCGTCAAAACCTGCGTCTTTGCCGACACGACGGTGGGACTGCTTCTTGCTCACCCACAGGCCGTACGCCTTTCTTTATGCGGATATGACCACCGTCATAGGGCGGCTTTCCGTCGCGCGCGAACCATCCGACCCAGTCGTCGCCGAACAGCTCGCACGGGTGCAGCGTGCGAATCGTGCCGTTGCCGCAGGCGAGGTCGTCGGCCGGACAGTACGTGTCGCAGCCCCAGCACGTTCGCTCGGGATGCGCTGGCCGGATCGGAAGGCGGGCCGGCTTCATGTCGTTCCCGGGCCCGTAAAGCGAAACGCCGCTTCGTAGATGACGGGGGGACCGCCGGCGCGAAGCGAACCGGGGCGGGGCAGGTTGTGTTCCGTGAGCGGCACGGCGGGATCGGGCGCGAACCCGGCGTCCGCGAGTTCCTCGAGTAACTCCGCTTCCGTCAGGAAGCACTGCGGCTGCCCCGAGAACTGCGTGAAGACGAATGTCTCTCCGGGCACCGGCCGCGCATCTTCCGACAGCGTATGGCGTGAGAAGGTGAAGACGAACAACCCGGCGGCGCGTCTCGCGACGCGCGCCGCCTCCCTCACCGCACCTCGGAACTGCTCGCCCGATCGCGCCAGGTTCCAGATGCCGTGGGCGACGATGAGATCCACGCTGCTGTCTGCGACTGGCAGCGCGTCCATCGGCGCACATGCCAGTTGGAGCCGCTCCGCAACGCCGTCCTCCGCTGCGCGCGCGGCGGCGGCCTCGAGCATGGGTTGGGAAAGATCGGTCGCGACGACGATCCAGCCCAGTCGGGCGAGTGGAACGGCGTTTCTCGCGGCGCCGCATCCGATGTCGAGCGCACGCACGCCGCCCTGTCGGATTTCGTCGGCGGCGAAGCTCAACAGCGTCTGGTTCGCCGGCGCTGCTGCAAAGCCAGCCACAGTCGAGGCCGAGCTCCAAGGGGAGCCGCCCAGGGGATCCATGTGTTCATTATCACGATCGGGGGGCTGTCGAACCTATGACGCCCGTCATGCCGGGGTCTATGTCGCGGTGTTCGCAGGCCTGCACGCACGCCTGGCAGGCGATGCGGACATCCGCGTCCATCCGCGGTCACGCGCGGATGGACGCTCGTCCGGTATGCCGGCTACTTCTTCTTCAGCGTCTGCAGGTACGCCACGAGCGCGTCGACGTCGTCTTTCGGCAGCGCCGCGTACTTCGCCGCCATGGTCGACATCGCTGGCGTCCGCGTGGCCTTGCTCTTGGCGGTCATCCCCTTCGCGTCGGTGATCCACTGACGGATTTCATCCGCCGTGAGCTTGCTGCCGACCTCATCGAGCGGGCCTTTCGCGTTGCCATGGCCGCCGATCGAGTGGCACATCGAACATTTCTGGTCGGTGTAGACCTTCAGTCCTTTCTGCTGTTTCGCATCCTGCGCGTACAGGGGACCCACTGTTAGCGCGAACGCAGCCGCAATCATCCCGAGCGCTCGTTTCATGTGACATAGCCTCCAGACTGCCTACGATACTGCAAGCCCCGGCCGGTGGCCCCCGCGGCAGGTGCCGGGTTTCCGGCGTTTCACCCCCAAACCCCAGATTTCACGCCAATTTGGCAGCCTTTCCGGCGCGGCTCGCCGGTTGCAACCTGACATTCCGTCAGACACCCGGAGTGAACCGAATGAAGCGTTTCAAGGACGCGGAGCATCTGCTCCGTCTCGCGGGGTTGTTCGTGCTTGGCCTGCTCGTCTTCGGCGTCGCACGCGCCGAGCTGGTGCCGGCCACGTTCGGGACGCTCGGGCACTACCGCGCGCAGGCCATAGACGACGTCCGTGCGAAGCCGATCGGGTATGCGGGGCAGGCCGCATGCGCGGAGTGTCACGCGGACGTCGTCGATCTTCGCGCGCAGGCGCGGCACAAGAGCATCGCGTGCGAGTCGTGCCACGGGCCCCTGGCGAAGCACGCGCAGGCGCCCGAGCAGCTCACGCCGAAGCTGCCGGTCGCGCGTCCGCTCTGCGTCCACTGCCACGCGGCCAACACCGGCAAGTCGAAGCGCTATCCGACCGTCGACATCAAGGACCATGCGGGCGACGAGAGCTGCGTCACCTGCCACAAGCCGCACAACCCGAAGATTTCCTGAGGCGCGTGAAGCATGGACAGCACCCGACGCGACTTCCTGATCCTCGGCACGAAGATGTTCGTGATGACGAGCGTTGCGGCCGCGGCGTTCGAGAACGTGCTGGCGGGCACGCCGGAGGCGGCCGCGACGTATAGCACCGCCGATCACTGGTGGGCGATGGTCATCGACATCGAGAAGTGCGTCGGCAGTGGCCATTGCGTTCGCGCGTGCAAACTCGAGAACAACGTCGTCGACGAGCCGATGTACTTCCGGACCTGGGTCGAACGCTACCACGTGAATCCGCTCGACATGGACCACCCGATCGTGGACTCGCCCAACGGCGGGATCGACGGATTTCCCGAGACGTATCCCGACGCGACCACGACCGGCAAGACGTTCTTCGTGCCGAAGATGTGCAACCACTGCGCGGACTCGCCGTGCACGCAGGTCTGTCCGGTCGGCGCCACGTTCCGCACCAACGACGGCGTTGTCCTGATCGACAAGGACTACTGCCTGGGCTGCCGCTACTGCGTCCAGGCGTGTCCGTACGGATGCCGCTACATCGATCCGCGGACGAACACCGCCGACAAGTGCACGCTGTGCTACCACCGGATTACGAAGGGGCTGCAGCCGGCGTGCTGCGAAGTCTGCCCGACCGGCGCGCGGCAAATCGCGGATCTCAAGAACCCGAAGGATCCGGTCCACGAGTTCCTTCGCACGCACCAGATTCAGATCTTGAAGCCGCAGATGGCAACGGGCGCGAAGGTCTATTACAACGGCCTCGATGGGTCTGTGAGGTAAGTCCATGCCGGGCGTGCAGGGGTTCATGTATCCGAACGAGGTGGAGCTCCAGTGGAGCATCCTCATCGTGCTCTATCCGTTCATCACCGGGCTGGTCGCCGGCGCATTCATCCTGGCGTCGCTGGAGCGCGTCTTCAACGTGCAGGCCGTGCGGCCGACCTACCGCCTGGCGCTGCTCACCGCTCTCGCCTTTCTCCTCGTCGCCCCGCTCCCGCTGCAGTTGCATCTGGGTCACCCCGAACGATCGTTCGAGATGTATCTCACGCCGCACACGACGTCGGCAATGGCGATGTTCGGGTTCGTCTATCTCTGGTACCTGATGGTGGTCCTCGTCGTCGAGATCTGGCTCGACTATCGCCGGGACCTCGTGCTGGTCTGGCGCGAGAGCCGAGGACTCAAGCGGGCGTTGTACGGCGTGCTGACGCTCGGGTCCGACAACATCAGTCCCGCGGCGTTGCGCATCGACGACAAGGTCGGCCGCTTCGTGACGATCCTCGGGATTCCCTCGGCCTTCCTGCTGCACGGCTACGTCGGGTTCATCTTCGGATCGGTCAAGGCCAACCCGTGGTGGTCTACGCCGATGATGCCTATCGTCTTCCTGTTCTCGGCCATCGTCTCGGGCATCGCGATGGTGCTGCTGCTCTACATCGTGCTCAGCTGGTGGCGCCGGGCGGCGATCGACCTGCGGTGCGTCGACACGGTCGCGAAGTATCTGTTCTTCGCGTTCCTCGTCGATTTCGCGCTCGAGATGCTCGACCTGATTCACCGCATTTACGAAGCGGACGAGTCGTTCAGGGCGCTCGACTTCATGGTCCACACGAAGCTGTTCCTCTCGCAGATCGTGCTCCAGATCCTGCTGGGAACGCTCCTGCCGATTGCGATGCTCGCCGTAGTCCAGGTCGCCAGACTGGCGCCGCGCGCTCGCATCAATCTCTACGCGGCCGCCGCGGTGCTGACGCTCGTCGGCATCTTCGCCATGCGGTGGAACGTCGTCATCGGCGGGCAGTTGTTCTCGAAGAGTTTTCTGGGATACACGACGTACAAACTGGGCTTCGCCACACGCGAAGGGCTCCTCCCGGCCATCCTGCTGATGATCCTGCCGTTCGGGATCCTCGCCGCTCTCCTTCGTGTCCTTCCGCCATGGGAGGACGCGGCCGTCCATGGCCGAGAAATCCAGGTCGAGACGGCGCCCCTGTAGGTCACCATGAGCATGCGGCTCGGCAGCACGACCGTCGGCCTTGCCGTAGGCATCACGTTCGCCGTCGGAGCCGCGTGCGCCGCCGGCGCCTACCTGTACTCGGTCCGCCATTACGAGACGCTGCTGGATGGCGCGCGGAGCGGCGCGCTGGCTCAGGCCGAGCTCGTGCGCGGCGCGCTCGAGCACGAGATGCTGACGCGCGATCGCACGCTCATCGGGAGCATGATCCGCACGTTCGGAAGCGAACCGCGCGTTGCGGGCGTGATGCTGCTCGATCGCAAAGGCGTCGTCCGTTATTCGAGCGGTCCGATCGCGTCCGGGAACGAGCTGGATCTCAAAGGCCCTACATGCCAGGCCTGCCACCAGTTCCCGCCGGGGCAGAGAACGTCGAGCCGCATGATCGAGACGCAGGGCAGCTCGATTCTCCGCACGGTGGTGCCGATCCGTAACCGGACGGAATGTCACGCCTGCCACGATCCGGCGCAGCGGATCAACGGCATCGTCATTTTCGACATGGACGCGTCGGGGATTCATGCTGCGGCCAATCGCGATCTTCGATGGATGGTCGGCACGACGGCCGTCGTCGCGCTCCTGCTGGTCGCCGCCATCGCGGTCGTGGTCCGGCTCGTGGTGCTGCGGCGGCTGCAGCGCTTCGAGACGACCGCGCGGCTGATCTCGGAAGGCGATCTCGATCGCCGGGTACCGACGTCCGGCAGCGACACGATCTCGTGGCTCGCCCGCGAGTTCAACGTGATGGCCGATTCGGTCACCGGTCTGCTGGGGCAGGTCCGGAGTCAGCGCGAGCGCCTCGAGACCGTCATCAACAGCATTGACGACGGCATCGTGGTCCTCGATGCGAGCCGCACCGTCATCGCCGCGAACGATGCGTTCATCGCGCGCACGGGACGCAATCGCGCCGATATGGTGGGTTGCTCGTGCGCAAATGCGCCGTCCGGGATGTGCGGCGTCACCGATTGTCCAACGGTAGCGTGTTTGGAGCTCGGCGAACGGCAGGTTCGCATCTGCGAGCGAACGCGCGCGGACGGATCGATCGCCTGGGAGGAGGTGCACGCCTGCCGGATCCCGGGCGATTCCGAGAGGGGCATCCAGATCGTCGAGGTCTGGCGCGACATCTCCGAGCGCCGCGCGGCGGAGGCGAGACTGGCGGAGTCTCATCGTCTGGCTTCGCTCGGCATGCTCGCCTCGGGCTTCTCGCACGAGATGAACACGCCGCTGGGGACGGTTCTGACGTGCATCGAAGGCATCGCGCGAGAGCTGCGGCGCGTGAACGGCGAGCTCGACGTGACGCACCTCTCCGAGCACGCGTCCATCGCCCGGGAGCAGCTGCTCCGGTGCCGAGGGATCACGCAGCACTTCCTCCGCATGTCGCGCGGTCAGACGTCGCGGGCCGATCTCGTCGACGTCGGTGCGGCGCTGGCGGCCGTTGTCCGGCTCGTCGAGCCGACGGCGCGGGCTCATGGCGTCAGGCTCGACGTCGGATCGGTCGATACCTTCCGGCTTCAGGTCCGGGCGGACGAATCCGACCTGCAGCAGGCGCTCATCAATCTGCTGCTGAACGCCGTCCAGGCCTCGACCGCCGGCGGCACGGTCACACTTCGCGTGGACGACGGGGACGCGGTCACCATCCGAATCGCGGACCACGGCTGCGGCATCGCGCCCGATCAGCAGACGCGGATCTTCGAGCCTTTCTTCAGTCTTCGCCACGGAGGAACGGGGCTCGGGCTGTTCGTGTCGCTGAACTCGGTGCGCAGGTGGGGAGGCGACATCCGCGTCCGAAGCGCGCCTGGCCAGGGCGCAACGTTCGAGGTCGTCCTCCCGCCCGCGGCGGGCGAGCAAGCGCGGGCGGCTGTATGACGGCGAGACCGACCATTCTGGTCGTGGACGACGATGCGGCGTTTCGGGGCGTGCTACAGTCTGAGCTGCAGCGGATGGAATTTGAAGTGTCGTCGGCCGCGAGCGGCGAGGCGGCGATCGATCGCGTCGCCAACCGCGCGCCGGATGTCGTCCTCCTCGATCTGCGGCTGCCGGGCGCGAACGGGCTCGACGTGCTGAAAGCTATCCGCGCACGCGCGCCGGCAACCGAAGTCATCATGCTCACCGGGCACGGTTCGATCGACACCGCGATCGAGTCGGTCCGGATGGGGGCATTCGATTACGTCCCGAAGCCGTGCCCGCTCGACGACCTGGAGGTTCGGATCCGGCGGGCGTTGGAGCGGCAGTCGCTTCGCACGCGCGCGAACCTCCTCGAGCGCGGCCTGACGCCGCCGGATCTCGGCAGCGAGTTCGTCGGCGAGAGTCCGGCCTTCAAAGACCTGCTCGCGCTGGTGGATCGCGCGGGGCCGTCCGACGCGACCGTCTTGATTCTGGGCGAGACGGGGTCGGGCAAGGAGATGGTCGCGAAGCTCCTGCACGCGCGAAGTGGCCGGCGCAAGCGGCCCTTCGTCACGGTCGAATGTGCGGCGCTGCAGGAGAGCCTGCTGCAGAGCGAGCTGTTCGGCCACGAGCGCGGCGCCTTTACGGGAGCCGATCGCGCAAAGCCCGGGTTGTTCGAAGTCGCGCACGGCGGCACGTTGTTCCTCGACGAGATCGGGGAAGTCAGTCCGGCCACGCAGGTCAAGCTGCTGCGTGTACTCGACGCGGGAACGTTCCGGCGCGTCGGCGGCACGACGGAGATCCGCGTGGACGTCCGCATCATTGCAGCGACCAATCGCGCCCTGCCCGCCATGGTCTCGCAGGGTCTGTTCCGTGAAGATCTGTTCTATCGATTGAGCACGCTGCGGATGCAAGTGCCGCCCCTGCGGGAACGCGGCGACGATGTCGACGTGCTCGCGGCGCATTTCGTCGCGCTGTACAGCGAGCGTTTCGGCGTCCGCCGCCGCATCGGCGCCGAGGCGCTCGCGGCGCTGCGCAATCACGACTGGCCCGGCAACGTCCGCGAGCTGCTCCATGCGATCGAGGCTGCGATGATCGTCTGCGACGGTTCGGAGATCCTGGCCCGACATCTCCCGCCGGCGCTGAGGGGCGAGAAAGACGTCGAGCCGGTGCCGGAAGGACTCTCGACGCTGCGTCAGATGGAGCGGACCCACATCGCCAGGGCGCTCAGCATCAGCGACGGACACCGGGCGCATGCCGCACGCATTCTGGGGATCAGCGAACGCAATCTCTACCGAAAGCTCCGCGTGTACGGGATCGATGCCTGATTGGCGAAGTGTTTGCACCGCGAGGCGGCTCAAATGAGACATGTCGCGGCTCTGTTCTGCCTCCTGCTGGCCACAGCGGGGGCTGGTTCTCGCGCATCAGGGCGTCAAACGGCCTCGCAGCCGTCAGCCGCGCCGCAGCCAGGCAACTATGTCGGCGAAGCCACGTGTGTCGGGTGCCACGACACCGAAGGCAAAAGCTTCCATCAGACCCTGCACGGCAAGGCCCAGAATCCGCGGACCCCGGAGGCGGCCCACGGGTGTGAGAGCTGTCACGGTCCGGGCAAAGCGCACGTCGACGACCCGTCGAAGCCCGGCTCGATCAAGCGTTTCCCGCTCATGGCGCCGCGTGAAGTCTCGGACACGTGCCTCGCCTGCCATAGCCGGGGCGTCCATACCCAGTGGAAGGGAAGCATGCACGACGCGCGCAACCTGTCGTGTATTACCTGCCATTCGATCCACAGTCCGAAGTCCGAGAAGGCGCAACTCAAGACCGCGACAGTGGCCGAAACGTGCGTCACGTGTCATAAGACCGAGGTTGCAAAGCTCCAGCGCTCCGGCCACATGCCGGTCCGCGAAGGCAAGATGGACTGCGCGTCGTGCCACAACCCGCACGGCTCGACGAACGTCCGGATGCTCCGCGTCGGCAACTGGATCAACGAGACGTGCGTCAGCTGCCACGCGGAGAAGCGCGGGCCATTTCTCTGGGATCACGCGCCGGTCCGCGAAGCCTGCAATACCTGCCACGATCCGCACGGCTCGAACAACGACCGCATGCTGGTCGCGAAGCTGCCGATGCTCTGCCAGCGTTGCCACATCGGCACGCGCCACCCGTCCACGATCTACGACGCGAATCAGCTCGGCGCGCGCAGCAACCGCCTGATCGGCCGCGGCTGCGTCAACTGCCACGCCCAGATCCATGGATCGAACAGTCCGGCGGGCAACGCCTTCCTTCGCTGACGAGGACCACATGCGTCTCGAACGATCATCCATTCTCGTGACGATGCTGTGGCTGGCCGCGCGGCCGGCGGCGGCGCAGGAAGCCTCGCCTTCGCCGTCGTTTGTTCGGGTCGACTTCGGGATTCGCGGGACCGTCTATGGCGACAACGCGGACCGCGCGCGCTACCAGCGCTACCGGGATCTGCGAAACGGTCCGTTCGCGGACGCGCTGCGCGCCGGCAGCACGAACGAGCACTGGTCGTTCGACGTGCGGGCGGATCGCGTCGGCTACCGCGACCAGCGGTACACCGCGGCCTACAACGACTTCGGCAAGCTCAAGGCCTCGTTCGAATGGAACCAGATCCCGCTCTTCTTCAGCCAGGACACCGCCACGTTGTACTCGTCACCGTCGCCGGGCCTCTTCCTGCTGCCGGACCCGCTCCAGGCCGGGCTCCAGAACAAGACGGCCACGCTCGCGTCGGCGGCCGGGCAGGCGTCCGTGTTCGACCTGCGCCTGAAGCGCGCCGTCGCGGACGCGAGGCTGACCTACAGCGCCACGCCTCATCTCGACTTCAACGTCTCGTTCAGGAATACGCAGAAGAAGGGTGCGCAGCCGTGGGCCGGCACCTTCGGGTTCAGCGATGCCGTGGAGCTCGCCGCGCCGGTCGACACTCGGACGACGGATGTCGGCGCCGCGGCGGAGTGGACGAACGATCGCGGCGAAGTCCGCGTCGGATACGACAGCTCGTTCTTCCGGAACGATGTGACGACCCTCGTCTGGGACAATCCGCTGCGCATCACCGATTCGCCGACGGCCGGTCCCGTGCAAGGGCGCATGGCCATCTGGCCGAACAGCGATCTGAACTCGGGCTCGGTGAGCGGGCTCGTCAAGCTGCCTGCATCCAGTCAGGCCACGGCGTACGTGTCGCTCGGGAACTGGTCGCAGAACGACCCGCTGATTCCCTTCACCATCAACACGGCCCTGCCGGCAATTGCCCTGGATCGGCCTACCACCGATGCAAAGGCACGCGTCACGTCGACGGCCTTCACCTTCAACACGCGAGCCATCGATCGCGTATGGATCAACGCGCGCTTCCGTTCGTACGACTTCGACAACCGGACGCCCGTCTTCCACATCGCCAACACCGTGTCCTACGACACGAGCGCGGTGGCGTTCGCCGAAGGAGGCACGAGCCCCTACAGCTTCACGCACAAGACCTTCGATCTGGATGTGTCGTGGACGCCGATCGCGCATGGAGCGTTCCGCGCCGGGTACACGCGCGAGGTGGTCGATCAGACGTTTCGCAGCGTCGACACGACGACCGAGAACACCCTCCGGCTGTCGGCCGATGCGACCGGCGTCGGCTGGGCGACCGTCCGCGCCGTGTACGAACATGCGAAGCGGGTCGGCAGCGGTCTCGACGAGCAGACGCTCGACGACATCGGCGAGCAGGTCTCGCTCCGCCAGTTCGACATCTCCGATCGCACGTCCAACCGCTTCTCGGGGCTCGTCATTCTCACGCCGCTCTCCTCGCTGTCGCTGAACGCGACCGCCTTCGTCGGCCGGGAGGATCGACCCGGAGCCGTTTTCGGCCTGCGCAGCAACGACAACACTGGCGCGTCTGTGGGGTTCGACCTGGTGCCGGGCAGCCGTGTCTCGGCCGGGGCGTCCTACGAGTACGAGAAATACTCGGCCCTCCAGGCGTCGCGTCAGGCCAATCCCGGCGCCCAGTTCGACGATCCGACGCGGGACTGGACGACCGACAGCGCCGATCACGCTCACACCTTCACAGCCTCGGCCGATCTCCTCAAACTGTGGCCGAAGACGGACGTTCGATTCGCGTACGACATGAGCCGCGCGGAGTCCGTGTATATCTACGGGCTCGTGCCGAACACCACGCTGCCGGCGGTGTCGCAGTTGCCGCCGGTCAGAAACACGCGCAACCGACTGTCCGCGGACGCGCGGTATTCGCTGACGCGGCGCGTCGGCGCCGGCCTGACGTATTGGTACGAGAAGTACTCGGTCCAGGACTACGCATTCAATCCGTCGACGCTCGACTCGATCGCGCAGCCCTCGTTCCTGATGCTCGGCTATCTGTACCGGCCCTACACGGCGAACACCTTCTGGGGCCGGCTGACCCTCAACTGGTAATCTGACCGTCCGTCAGGCGGCGGCCTGACAGCCTGTCAGGCCGCCGCCGTCCATCCGACGATTCTCACCGTTTTCCTCAATGATTCCAGGGATCTCCCCTGGCATTCCGCCTGCTCTTACGCAGGGCAACCAGCCGACGAGGAGGACGCATGGAGATGTTTCTGACGGTACTGTCGTTGAGCGTCGTGGGCGTTCTGGTGAGCGGCGTGCTCTTCGCGGTCGCCACACGCGACGCACGACACGCCGAGGCGGCGGCTCTCGATCCGATCGCCGTCCCCGACGAGGAGCGGTTCTTCATCCTCCGGCCGGCCCAACGCGTGCGCCACGCGAACGCACGCATACCGGCCGACGTTCTGGTGCTCCAGATCGAGCGCCACGTGCGCCTCGAGCACGCGGCCGCCGAGTCGTTCCTTCAGTTCCCCTCCGTCGAGGCGCTGCACATGCGGACGCTTTCGCCGCTGGCGCGGTAACGTCATGACCGAACAACAGCCGGATCTCGTGAAGGGTCTCTCCGCCGAGGATGCGGCCGGCGTCCTGTCGCTGGGACAGCGCGCAAGCCTCGCCGCCGGAGCGGTGCTGTTCCGGCTCGGCGACCCGGCGGAGTGCGTGTATCTGATTCGCCGCGGCCGAATCGTGCTGACGCTGCCGATGCACATCGGCGGCCGCGACGAAGATGTCGTGATCGAGGAACACGTTCCGGGACAGACGCTCGGATGGTCGGCCCTCGTTCCGCCGCATCGCTTCACGCTGACGGCGTCGGCACCGCTCGCCACCGAACTGCTGGCGTTCCGGCGCGTCGACTTCCTGCCGTACTGCGCCGCCCATCCGGAGGTCGGATCGGTCGTCGCCCTCAACATCGCCGCCCTGATCGGCCAGCGCCTGCAGGTGTTCCAGGCGATGTGGCTGCGACAGATGCAGCGCGCCGTGAGTCAGGTCCATGCGTAGGGCCGCGCGGCTCACCGGCATCGCGTTCGCGATCGCGATTGCCTGGACGATGGTGGCACGCGGCGGGACGCAAACGCCCGCGCCGCAGGGCGCGCCGACGCTGCCGTCGAAGCCGTCCGCGCCGCCCGCCGAGCCAGGCGTTCGTGTCGAAGTGCCGCCGCCGCCGTTCTCGGATGGCATCTTCCCGTGCACCACCTGCCACAACAACGACATGCCCGCCAACCGCGCGCGCCGGACGCTCACGGACATGCACACCGACATCGTGCTGAAGCACGACGCGGAGCACCGCTGGTGTCTCGATTGTCATGATGCCGACAATCGCGATCAACTCCATCTGGCCAGCGGCGATCCCGTGCCGTTCGACGAATCGTACCGGCTGTGCGGCCAGTGCCATGGAGAGAAGTACCGCGACTGGAGAGCGGGCGTGCACGGCCGCCGGGTCGGCCAATGGAACGGGGCGAAGCGCTATCTGCTGTGCGTCCACTGCCACAGCCCGCATCAGCCGCGCTTCAAGCCGATGGCGCCGCAGGCAGCGCCGCATCCGCCCATGCGGCCGAAATAGGCGCGCGAGGACACTCATGGCGCACGACCACACGCACAAGGCGGACATGACGCGGCGGGAATTCGCGTCGGTCGCGGCCGCGGCCGCCGCCGGGTTTCTGCTGACCGCGTGCGGTCCGCGACGGCTCCGCGAAATCCCGCGTGATCGCCTCCGGAAGGCGATCGCCGACTGGGAGCGCGAGTACTCGGAACGGTACGGCAAGAGCGTGACGGTGTCGGATGCCGGGCCGATGCCCGGCGTCCTGTTCGCCTACGCGCTGGATCTGTCGCGTTGCAACGGATCCCGCCGCTGCGTGGACGCCTGCGTCGCCGAGAACAACCAGTCGCGCGACCCGGAGGTGAAGTGGATCCGTGTGCTGTCGATGAACAAGGACAAGGGCATCGACTTCTCCGACGCGGATCCGTATTACTCGCCGGCGGAGGTCCCCGAGCCGGGCCGCTTCTACGTTCCCACCGCGTGCCAGCACTGCCGCAACGCGCCGTGCACGAAGGTGTGCCCGACGGGGGCGACGTGGACCGAGAAGGACGGCATTGTCGTCATCGACTACGACTGGTGCATCGGCTGCCGGTGCTGCATGGCAGCCTGTCCGTACGGCGCCCGCCACTTCAACTGGGTCGCGCCGAAGGTGCCTTCCGAGCAGATCAATCCGGCCATGCACTATCTCGGCAACCGCCCGCGCCCGCGCGGCGTGGTGGAGAAGTGCACATGGTGCATCCAGCGCACGCGCGCGGGGCGGTATCCGGCGTGCGCCGAGGCGTGTCCGACCGGCGCGAGGAAGTTCGGCAACATGCTCGATCCTGACAGCGAGATTCGCTACATCCTGGAGAACAAGCGGGTGCTGCTCCTCAAGGAGGAGCTGAATACGATGCCGAAGTTCTTCTACTTCTATGGAACGTGAGGTCCCCGTGCCCACCGTCAGGCTGTTTGGCTCATTCCTCGTCGAAAGCGCCCGCGCCGCGCTGCGGGGCGGGCGGATGTACTGGACGTGGATCGCGGTGCTGCTGCTGCTGATCGCCTCAGGCGCGGCCGCGTATACGGGACAGATCACCGTCGGCCTGGGCGTGACCGCGATGCGCGATCAAGTGAGCTGGGGGTTCTACATCGGGAACTTCACGTTTCTCGTCGGCGTGGCGGCCGCGGCCATCGTCCTCGTCATCCCGGCGTACGTGTACGACTGGGGACCGATCAGGGAAATCGTCATCTTCGGCGAGCTGCTCGCCATCAGCGCCATCACGATGTGCCTGCTGTTCGTGACGGTCGATGTGGGGCGGCCGGATCGCCTCTGGCACATGATGCCGCCGTTCGGCCACCTGAACTTCCCACGGTCGATCCTGGCGTGGGACATGGTGGTGCTGAACCTCTACTTTGCCATCAACTTCGTCGTCGTCGTGCACATCCTCTTTCGCGCGTTTACCGGTCGTCATTACGCCCCGCGTCTGGTGGTGCCGCTCGTCCTGGTGTCGATCCCGATGGCCGTGGGGATTCACACCGTCACGGCATTTCTGTACAACGGCCTTGCGGCGCGGCCGTACTGGAACTCGTCGATCCTGGCTCCGCAGTTCCTGGCGTCGGCCTTCTGTTCGGGGCCGGCCATCCTGCTCTTCGTCCTGCAGCTCCTGCGGCGCATGACCTCGTTCAAGATCCGCGACGAAGCCATCTGGAAGATCGCCGAGCTGATGGCGTATGCGATGTTCGTGAACCTGTTCCTGCACGGCGCCGAGGCGTTCAAGGAGTATTACTCGAGCACCGAGCACCTCCTGTACACGCGCTATTGGTTCCAGGGGATCGGCGCGCACCGCACGCTCGTCCCGTACGCCTGGTCCGCCGTCTCGCTGAACGTCCTCGCCTTGGTCCTGTTCATCGTGCCGCGCACGCGCATGAACTGGGTGACGCTCAACATCGGCTGCCTCGCGACCTACGCCGGGTGCTACATCGAGAAGGGGATGGGGCTCATCATTCCGGGCCTGACGCCGGACACGCTCGGGGAAATCTATGAGTACTACCCGACGCTGACCGAAGTGCGCGTGGCCGCCGGGGTGTTCGCGGTCGGTTTCCTGGTGTTCACCTTCCTGCTGAAAGTCGCCGTTCCGATCGTGCTCGGCCAGTTGTCGGCCCCCGCGCTCGACCGCCGGCGGGCGTCCCATTTGCACGCATAACATTTTGGCCGGCGCGATCGCAGGATCGCGGCCCAGAATGGAACCCGCGGCCGAAAATGCGGCGGCGGGTCCCCGCCGCTCCTGCGGATTTCCGACGCCGACGCGCAGGAGGCTTTATGCAACTCACACGATGGAATCCTTTCGTCGAGCTGGACGAGATTCAGCAGCGGCTGAATCGGCTGTTCGTCGAGCGTACGGCGAAAACGCCGGGCGAAGCGTTCGCCGACTTCATGCCGCCCGTCGACATTCAGGAAACCGACAACGAATTCATCGTCAAGGCCGATCTCCCGGATGTGAAGAAGGAAGAGGTCAAGGTTCGTCTCCAGGACGGCGTGCTCGCGATCGAGGGGGAGCGCCACCAGGAGAAGGAAGAGAAGGGCAAGCGCTTCCATAAACTGGAGCGTGAGTACGGGAAGTTCGTGCGCCGCTTCGCGATGCCGACCGACATCGACTCGGAGAAAGTGCGCGCGGAGTTCAAGGAAGGCGTCCTGAACGTCTACCTGCCGAAGGCGCCGAGCGCCAAGCCGAAGCTGGTCGACGTGAAGCTCGTATAGGTTCTTCGAGGTCTGAGGTCCGAAAGGTCGGGCAATGGCGACAAAAAGCGTGTCTCGAACGGTTGGTTCCGTGATCGCGGGCGGTGCCGCGGCGATTGCGGCGTCGTATGCGGCGACGGTGGCATTTGCATATGTGCGCTATGGGCGTCCCGCGCCCGCGCGGGAGGCGGACGCGGAGGATGCGCTGCTGGACCGATTCATGCCGCTCTATGACGTGGTGGAGCGGCACCGCATCGCGGTCGCGGCGCCGGCCGGCGTGACGCTCGACATTGCTCGCGATCTGGACATGACGAGCTCGCCGATCGTGCGGGCCATCTTCAAAGGGCGCGAGCTGGTCCTTCACGCGACGCCGCCCCCCACCCACATTCCGAGGGGGCTGATGGCGTCGCTGACGGCGCTGGGCTGGGGCGTGCTCGCGGAGGTTCCGGGCCGCGAGATCGTCATGGGGGCCGTAACGAAGCCGTGGGAAGCCGACGTGACCTTCCGGAAGATCGCGCCCGAGGCGTTTCACGGCTTCGCCGAACCTGGTTACGTGAAGATCGCGTGGACGCTGCGGGCGGATCCTGCCGGAGACGCCTCGTGCGTGTTCCGGACCGAGACGCGTGCGATTGCAACCGACATGCGGTCGCGTGAGAAGTTCCGCCGCTACTGGGCGGTCTTCTCGCCAGGCATCGCCCTCATCCGCCGGCTGATGCTGCAGCCCGTGAAGTGCGCGGCGGAGCGGCACGCGCGAGGGCGCGCTGGGGTCGCGGAGGGGCTCGCCTAGCGAGCGGAGACTAATGCGTGAGCGAACCCGGCCGCGGCGCCCGATCGACGACGCGGTCGGGGAAGCGGCGGCGGAACGACTCGGCGAGCGTGCAGTTCGCGCAGATCGCGTGCCGCTTCTCGAAGGCGTCCGCCAGGCGCTCGGCCGGGACTTCGTCCCAGGCCTCCGCCTCGTGGCTCACGGGATCCAGGAAGCCGGGCTGCAGCGCCGCGGACTGGAGCGGCTGGATGGGCTGGTCGCAGATCGCACAGCGCTTCGTCTCGAAGAAGTGCGCAACTATCGTCCGCGCGCGCGTGCCGTCGGGTGACTCGGCAATCTGCGGGAGACAGGCTTCATCGCAGCCGGCGCGCTCCGGCCAGCGCGAACAGGCTTTCAGCCTGAGATCCGCGCGTTCCCACACGGCGGTTGCGGCGGCGTGGCCGACGTCGAGCGTCACGGCGGCGGGCCGTTCGGTCTCGGGGCAGGTGACGACCCTCGTCCCGCGCAGGCGGTACCAGGTCACGAAGGCAATGGCCGCGTAGACCGCGAGGACCACGCCGAGTAATGACAGGACGAAGGCTTGCGTGCTCATGGGTGTGACCTTTCGCTTTCAGGTTCATCGCCTGGCGAGTGTTTCGTACAGCCTCCAGCGCGCGTCGATGTCGTGCTGCGCGTCTTTCGCGAGACGCGTGGCGGCGTCCGGATCGATCGTCTTCAGGACCCGGTAGCGGGTCTCTTCATAGGCGTAGTCGCCGAAGGGAATCGTCGGCGTCTTCGAATCCAGGAAGAGCGGGAATCCACCGTCGGCGTGGTGTCGCGGGTCGAATCTGAACAGCGGCCAATGGCCGCTCGCGACCGCCTTCTTCTGCTGCGACAGGCCGTCTTTGATCGCGATGCCGTGGGCAATGCAGTGCGCGTATCCGATGATGAGCGACGGTCCCGGGTACGATTCCGCCTCGAGGAACGCGCGAACGGTCTGGGTGTCGTTGGCCCCGAACGCGACGTGCGCGACGTAGACGTGGCCGTACGTCATCGCGAGCAGGCCCAGGTCCTTCTTGCCGGTCCGCTTGCCCGCAGCGGCGAACCGCGCCACCGCGCCGCGCGGCGTGGATTTCGATGCCTGGCCGCCGGTATTCGAGTACACCTCGCTGTCCAGCACGAG
>DATJFE010000057.1:0-57046 GCA_035495955.1 Vicinamibacterales bacterium
GCGCCGAGCACGACCGACGAGAGCGGATCTTCGGCCATGGCCAGCGGCAGGCCTGTCTCCTCACGCAGGCGCTTGTCCAGGTTCTTGAGCAGCGCGCCGCCGCCCGTCAGGACGATCCCGCGGTGCACGATGTCGGCCGACAGCTCCGGCGGCGTGCGCTCCAGCGCCACGCGCACGGCATCCACGATCACGCTCACGGTCTCGGCCAGCGATTCGCGGATTTCCTCGTCCGTGATGGTGATGGTCTTCGGCACGCCCTCGATCAGGTGCCGGCCCTTGATCTCCATCGTCATCCGCTCCTCGAGCGGATACGCGGAGCCGATCTCCATCTTGATGGCCTCGGCCGTGCGCTCGCCGATGAGGAGGTTGTACGTCGTCTTGATGTACTGAATGATCGCTTCGTCCATCTCGTTGCCGGCCACGCGCACCGCCTTGCTGTAGACGATGCCTGCCAGCGAGATGACGGCGATGTCGGTGGTGCCGCCGCCGATGTCCACGATCATGTTGCCCGACGGCTCGGTGATCGGCATGCCGGCGCCGATCGCCGCGGCCATGGCTTCTTCGACCAGATACACCTCGCTGGCTTTCGCGCGGTACGCGCTGTCCTTGACCGCGCGCTTTTCGACCTGGGTGATCTCCGACGGCACGCCGATGACGATGCGCGGACGGACCCAGACGTTCCGGTTGTGGGCTTTCTTGATGAAGTAGGTCAGCATCTTCTCGGTGACCTCGAAGTCGGCGATCACGCCGTCTTTCATCGGCTTGATCGCCACGATGTTGCCGGGCGTCCGCCCGAGCATCTCCTTGGCGTCCTTGCCGACTGCCTCGATGCGGCCGTTGACCTTGTTAATCGCGACGATGGACGGCTCGTTGACGACGATCCCTTTGCCGCGCGCGTAGACGCAGGTGTTGGCCGTGCCGAGGTCGATCGCGAGGTCGCTCGAGAACAGCGAAAACAGTGAACGAAGACTCAAAGTCACTCCTGTTCGCCGGCGTCCGTGCCGGCTACGTAAACCCCGTTCTTCCCGTGGTCCTTGACGTGATACATCGCTTCGTCGGCCGCCTGGATCAGCCCTTCGGTCGACGCCGCGACGTCGGGCAGGGTCGCGACCCCGACGGACACGGTCAGATGAATGTCGAGACCGTCGCCGCGCAGAAAATGATGCGCGTTGATGCGGTCGCGGACGCGCTCGCCGACGGCCACGGCGCCGTCGCTGCCGGTGTCGGGCAGGATCAGGGCGAACTCGTCGCCGCCGAACCGCGCCACCACGTCGGTTTCGCGCGCGCTCTGCCGGATGACGCCAGCCGCTTCGATCAGCGCGCGGCTCCCGTACAGGTGCCCGTGCGTGTCGTTGATGCTCTTGAACCCGTCGAGGTCGATGAACAACAGCGACAGCGGGCGGCCGCTGCGGGACGCGCGCTTCGTCTCACGGCGCAGCACCTGCGACAGGTACCGCGAGTTGTACAACTGCGTCAGATCGTCGGTGACCGACAGCGCCTCGGCGCGCTGCACGCGCAGCGCGTTGTCCAGGGCGATGCCTCCCGGCTCGAGCGCCCAGAGCAGCGCGGCCTGGGTCGCGGGCGCCAGCACCGGCTCGCGCGCCGAGGGCAGGCGATCCAGCCCGACCAGCGCGCCCATCGTCCGGCCGCGGCAGTCGAGCGGGAACGCGATCGCGGCCACGTTCGCGCCGGCGCTGAAGCGGTGATCCGCCCCGACGTCCCTGACGGCGCACACGACGCCGTTCTTCAGGACCCACTGCCCGACGGCGAGCGCCGAGTCCTCGAGGGCGGCGGTCACGCCGTGCGCGCCGAACATCCGGACGCCGGCGTTGTCGACGGCGTACACGACCCACGCGGGCGCGGGCAGCCATTCGGCCGCGCGCGCGACGATGGCGTCGGCGACGCGTTCGGGGTCGAGCGTGGAATTGACCGCGCGAATCACTTCGGCGAGCACGTCTCCGCGCGAGAGGCGGCTGCGCAACGCACTCTGCAGCGGCCGGAGCCGGCTGGCGAGGTCCACTCGAGTGGACGGCGACGTCGAGCGCCGGCCGCGGGGCGGCACACGCGTGCCCGACGGACGGCGGAGGCGAGGCTGCGGAATGCCGGATCCCTCTAAGTCCTTCTATCCTCCAGAAATATAACATATTAAGCCGTCCGGGCGGCCGGCCCGACCGTGGCATAATGATCGTTTATGACCATGCTCGACAAGATGCGCCGACATCGCGGCTGGCTCAAATGGAGCCTGGCCGTGGTCGTCGTATCGTTCGTTCTGCTCTATATCCCCAGCTTCCTGCGCGAAGGCGCGCAAGGCGCGGCCAGCAACGCCATCGTCGCCGACGTGGACGGCCAGGAAGTCACCGCCGCCCAGTTCCGGCGCGCCTACCAGCAGCAGATGCAGGCGTACCGGCAGTCGTACGGCGCGAACGTCGACGAAAAGCTGCTGAAACAGCTCGGGATCGATCAGCGCATCGTGCAGCAGATGATTCAGGAGCAGGCCTCGCTCGCCGAAGCGAAACGGCTCAAGATCACGGCGAGCGACGTGGAGGTCCGCGAGCGGATCCTCGCGATACCCGCCTTTCAGGAAAACGGGCAGTTCATCGGCGATCAGCGCTACCGCCAGATCCTGCAGATGCAGAACCCGCCGCTGCGTCCGGACGAATTCGAGGACCAGATCCGCCGCGGCATCATCGTCGAGAAGCTGCAGTCGGCGCTGACCGGGTGGGTGACGGTCGCCGACGCCGACGTGGTGCAGGAATTCAAGAACCGCAACGAGAAGGTCAAGGTCGCCGTCGTGAACTTCCCCGCCGACAAGTTCCGCGAGGGACTCAACGCGACCGATGCCGAGCTGGCGAAATACTTCGACGAGCACAAGGAAGCGTTCCGCATCCCCGAAAAGCGGAAGGTCCGCTATCTGACGGTCGACCAGGAAGCGATGCGGCAGAAAGCCACGGTGACCGGACAGCAGATCGAGCGCGCCTACAACGAGAACGTCCAGCAGTACTCGACGCCCGAGCAGGTGCGCGCCAGCCACATCCTGCTGAAGACGGAGGGTAAAGACGAGGCGGCGGTGAAGAAGCAGGCCGAGGAGCTGACGGCGAAGGTCAAGGCCGGGGCCGACTTCGCCGAGCTGGCGAAGAAGTACTCGGAGGACGAAGGCAGCGCGAAGAAAGGGGGGGACCTCGACTACTTCCCGCGCGGACAGATGGTCGCCGAATTCGACAAGGCGGCTTTCTCGATGAAGCCCGGGCAGATCACGGACGCGCCCGTCAAGAGCCAGTTCGGGTACCACATCATCAAAGTCATCGATCACAAGGAGCCGTCCACCAAGCCGCTCTCTGAAGTCCGTGCGCAGATCGAGGACCAGCTCAAGTGGGAGCAGGCGCAGGCCGCCGCGCAGAAGCTCGCCGATCAGATCGCCACGGAGCTGAGGAAACCGTCGGACTTCGACGCCGTGGCGCGCTCGCACGGCCTGCCGACCGGCGAATCGGGGCTCTTCCAGCAGGACGAGCCGATCGCGGGGATCGGCATGGCGCCGTCGGTGAGCCAGGAAGCGTTCCAGTTGAAGCAGGGAGAGGTCAGCGAGCCGATCCGCACGCCGCAGGGATTCGCGTTCATCACGGTGACCGGCAAGCAGGACGCCTACGTCCCGAAGATCGACGAAGTGACGAACAAGGTCCGCGACGAGGTCCTGAAGCAGAAAGCCGTCGAGGCCGCGCGCCAGAAGGCCGCCTCGGTCGACGCCGCCATGAGGGCCGGAGACTTCGAGAAGGCAGCGGCCTCCGCCGGCCTCGAGGTGAAGAAGACCGACCTCATCGCGCGCGGCGCGCCGCTTGGCGACGCCGGCGTCAGCCCGGCGCTCGAGGCGAAGGCCTTCTCGCTGCCGGTCGGCGCCGTCAGCGATCCCATCGTCACGGACAACGGCGCCGCCATCGTGAAGGTGCTCGAGCGCCAGGACGCGAAACCCGAGGAGCTGGCAAAGCAGAAGGACACGCTGCGCAGCGAGCTGCTCAACGATCGGAAGCAGAAGTTCTTCAGCGCCTACATGACGAAAGCGCGCCAGCGGATGAAGATCAACATCAATCGGGAGACGATCGCGCAGATAGTGGGGTAGACCATCGGCCTCGATCACAGGCCCTGCGTATCCGATTACCCGATTACGCGATTACCCGATTAAAACGAGAATCTCACTGAGCCCTGCATAATCCGCGGCGAGCGGGTAGCGTTGACCTGGCCGAACGTCGGGTTCACCTGCGCGCCTGTCGCATCGAAGCGCGCCGTCGTGTCCACGCCGCTGAACTGGGTGTGGTTGAAGACGTTGTACATCTCCCACCGCAACTGCAGGTTCCTGCGTCCGTTGCCGAAGGGAATCCGCTTGAACAGCGTGACGTCCGTATTGTTCGTGCCGGGCAGGCGGATGACGTCTTTGTGGCCGTTCCCGATGTTCCCTTTCGCCGGGCGCGCGAACACGCTCGTGTCGAACCAGCGCAGGAACGTCGGATCGCTGATGGAGGGATCGCCGGTCACCACTACGCGCGTGCCGTCGCCGCCGCCCGTGAGGTCGGTGCCTGAATCGACGAGCGCGAGCGTGATGCCCGACGGCGTGCCGCTGGCGAAGGCGGTGATGCCCGACATCTCCCAGTTGTCCAGCACGGCGCCGAGGACGCGGTTGTGCCAGAGCGCGCTCGCCCTCGGCAGGTCCCACGTGTAGTTGATCACCGCCACGTGCGTCTGATCGAACGACGAGAGCCCGTAGGTCCAGTCGCGAACGTTCGCGTAGGTCGGCAGCCGCCCCGGCGACGTGCCGGTCTCCTGCGCCGACGTGTAGTCCCGCGCGCGCGAGAGCGTGTACGCGACGCCGAACTGCAGGCCGCGCGTGAAGCGCCGGTTCACCTGCACCTGCAGCGCGTTGTAGTCGGCGACGCCGTTGTTCTCGAAGAAATTGATGTCGCCGTAGCCCGGATACGGCCGGAAGAAATTGTCCGGCAGAGGACTCCCCGGACGGGTCGGATCCTGATTCGCCGCCAGGAACCGCGAGCCGTACGGCACGACGTTGAGATTGACGGTCTGCAGGAGGTGCCGCGTCTGCGATCCGACGTACGCCACGTCGACGACGGTGTTCCAGCCGATGTCGCGCTGCACGCCGGCGCTGTAGCTGTAAAGGGTCGGCGTCTGAATCGACTCGTCGAATCCCTGCACGGTGCTCGGGAAGACCGAGCCGGTCGACTGCAGCAGCGTGTTCATCGTCCCGTAGAAGATCTGCGGGTTGAGCTGTAGCGGAGGATTCCGCGACGCTTGCCAGTTCACGTTTCCCGAGACGCGCGTGTTGTGGAACACGCCGACGTTGGCGCGCAGCGCCGTCTTGCCGTCGCCGGTCAGGTCGTACGCCAGCCCGATTCTCGGCTCGACCACGACGGGAGCCTGCTTTCTGAAGCCTTTCGGATAGCTCGTGTCGGTGCCGAGGACCAGCCCGTTGTTCGGATCGCCGGTCCCGGGCACGAGCGCGCCGATGAGGACGGCGGGCGCCGTCTGCCCCGTGACGGGATTCAGCGCGAGGCGCGCGCCGTTCACGAGCGTCGGCAGGTAGAGCAGCGGCGTCCTCGTTGGATCGAACCGATTGAGGGAGAACGCGGCCGCCGCGCCGGCTTTCTGCACCCAGTTGGTGTACCAGCCGAACCGCGCGCCGTAGTCGAACGTCAACTTTCGGCTCGCCTTCCACGTATCCTGCGCGAACCACTCGATGACGGTCCCGGTGCCGTCGCCGCCCGGCCGGGACGACGATTCGGTGTACGAGCGGAACGCGCCGATCAGCGCGTTCGCGTACGGATGCCGGGTGTCGAACGGATTCGTCGTGTCGACGTTGAACTCGAAGTTGCCGTTGAACGTGCCGGTCTTGCCCTCTTCGTTCCGCGCGTGCTCGAGATAGACGCCGGCCTTGTAGGTGTGGGATCCCCGCGCGAGCGAGGCGACGTCGTTGACCGTGACGAACGTGTCCGCGCCGGTCAGGGGGAATCGGCCCTCGAAGGTAATCGCCGCCGGGTTCGCGATCGCGCCGGTGAACGACGCCGAGGGGATGATCCCGAGCGGATTGATCGCCGGACTGAACTGGCCGAGCGTATAGCCGATGTTCGCGCGCGTGACGGCGTCGAGTCCCTGCTGGCTGAGCGCCGAGCCGGCTTCCGTGCTGTGTCGATAGCCGACCGAGACCTCGTTCACGAGCGCGGACGACAGGATCCGCGTGTAGTCCGTGATCACGCTGAGATCCTTGAACGTGTAGTGCTGGCCGAGCAGCCCCCAGTTCGCCGCGCCGGCGGGCACCGCGAATCCCTGGTTGTCGGCGAACCAGCTCGACGCCCGCGTATACAGCGAGTCCTTCGCCGTCGGGTGCAGGTCGACGCGCCCGAGATGCTGGTGGCGGGGAACGTTCAGGCTCTCCTGGAACTGGTAGTTGTAGTTGCCGCCCGTCACGCTTCGATCGTTCGCGTTCGGCAGCGGAAACACGTTCAGGAGCGCGAGCCCGTTCGGATTGATGCGATCCGCCGGAATCCGGTTCCCCGGAAACGGCAGTCCGGTCACCGGATCGCGAATCACGATCAGCGCGCCGGCCTGCGTGAAGCTCTGCGAGAAATCTCCCTGGCGTTCGAGCGCCGTCGGCACCGTCACGCGCCGGACGGGCTGCGGCGTCTTCGTCTCCCAGCTCTCGAACGAGTAGAAGAAGAACAGCTTGTCGCGCCACGATCCGGGCACCGGGCCGCCCAGCGTCGCGCCGAGCGTCGTGTAGCGATAGAGCGGCTTCGGGATGCCGCTGCGGTTGCTGAAGAAATCGTTCGCGTTCAGCCTGTCGTCGCGTTTGTACGCGTAGGCACTCCCCTTGTACTGGCGCGTGCCGGACTTGGTGACGATGCTGACCATCGCGCCGCCGTTGCGGCCGTTTTCCGCCTGGTAGTTGTTCAACTGCACCTTGACTTCGCTGATCGCGTCGAAGTTGATCGTGCCGCTGAAAATCTGCGGACTGCCCAGGTCGTTGCCGACGAGGCCGTCGACCGTGACGGTGTTCCACGAATTGCGGTTGCCGCTGATGTTCGGGGTCGTCGTGCCGAAGCTGCCGCCCGGCGCCTCGCTCTCGCCCTGGTAGGAGACGCCGGGGAGCACGCGGAGGAGCGACACCACGTCGCGGCCGCGGACGGCGACCATCTCGAGCTGCTTGTCGGTCAGCAGCGCCGAGCGGTCGGAGCTGTTCGTCTGCACGAAGCTTCCTTCGGCCGTCGTCGTGATCGTCTCGGAGATGCCGCCGACCGACAGCGCGATCGTGCCGAGCGAGAGCTTTTCGCTGGCCGGCAGGGTGATCTTCTTGCGCTCGACGGTGCTGAATCCGCTCATCTCGATCCGGACGGTGTAGACGCCCGGCTGCACGGATTCGAAGACGAACGCGCCGGTGCCGTTGGTGGGCGCGACCCGCTGCGCGCCGGTCTCCTCGTTGACGAGCGTCACGGTCGCGCCGGGCACTAGCTGGTGGCTCGGATCGGCGACCGTCCCGGAGATACTGCCCGAGACCGACTGCGCAGCGGCGCTGCCGGCCAGCAGCACGAGCATCGCGATGGTGCGGCGGAACACACGCGTCATGATCTGGCCCTCCCTCAGAGGACCGAAGGTCATAGCAAACTTTAGCGTTAAAGTAAAAATACTTTACCGATACCGCTGAAATCACCATTCCCGATTCCCAATTCGACAAGGCGCACGAACGTGGCTCCTTGTGGAGTTGGGAGTTGGGAGTGGATCCCGCGTGGTATCGTGCGGGGCGCGTGGCGCCGACACCCGGCCTGACGGCGGCGGAGCAGCGGGCGGCGATCGCGCGTGTAACCCGCCGCCTTGTCTCGTTTGCGTTCGTCTGTTACGTCGTCGCGTACATCGACCGGGTGAACATCGGATTCGCGGCGACGGCCCTGCAGCGCGACCTTCACCTGAGCGACACCGCCTTCGGCATCGGGGGCGGCCTCTTTTTCGTAGGCTACTGTCTGTTCGAGATCCCCAGCAATCTGCTGCTGGAGCGTGTCGGGGCGCGGCTGTGGATGGCGCGGATCATGCTCGGCTGGGGCATCGTCTCGATGGCCACGCTCGTCGTGACGAGCGCGGCGACGTTCTATGCGGCGCGCGTCCTGCTCGGGATCGCGGAAGCCGGCTTCTTTCCCGGGATGGTGCTCTATCTCACCTACTGGATCCCGGCGTCGGATCGCGCGCGAACGGGCGCGCTCTTCATGATGGCCGCGCCCGTGTCCTTCATCGTCGGCGCGCCGGTCTCGGACGCCCTGCTGCGTCTCGATGGACGGCTCGGCCTGGCCGGCTGGCAATGGCTCTTCATCGCGGAAGGCCTGCCCGCGGTGATCCTGGGCGTCGCCGCGCTGCGCGTGCTGACCGATCGTCCCGAGCAGGCGGCGTGGCTGCCGCCGCGTGAACGTGCCTGGCTTGCCGACACGATGGCGGCCGAGCGCGCCGCGCGGCGGGCGCACGGACACGGGTCCATCATGGCGGGCTTCACGTCGCCGAAGGTCTGGCTCCTGTCGACCGTGTACTTCCTGAACACCGTCAATACGTATGGCGTATTCCTGTGGCTGCCGAGGATCCTTCGCGACGCCACAGGCAGCGGCGGCATGCGCCTCAGTCTCGTCAGCGCGATTCCATTCGGCGCGGCGCTGGCCGGCATGGTGTTGATCGGACGCCACTCGGACCGTACCGGCGATCGACAGCGCCACGTCGCGGCCTGCGCGCTGACGGCGGCCGCCGGGCTCGTGCTGGCGACGTTCTTCCCTCGTAACCTTCCGCTTCTGATTTTCAGCTTCACGCTGTCGCAGATCGGGCAGCGGGCCGTGATGAGCGTTTTCTGGTCGATTCCGCCCATCCTCCTGGCCGGCACGGCCGCGGCCGCCGGGATCGCGCTGATCAACGCGGTAGGCAATCTCGGCGGGGCGGTGGGCCCGAGCGTCATGGGCTGGCTTCGGGACGCGACCGGCGCCTACACCGGCGGTCTGCTTGTCCTCGCCGGCGCACTCGTGCTGGAGGCGATGCTCGTCATGACGCTCCGGCTGCCGCCGGAGGATCGGGGCATCGGATAATTGCAGGATTGTGGAATTGGGTAATCGAACGCAAATTCTGCAATTCCCCGATTCCGCAATTACCATTCGCCCGCTTTCACCTGCGACCAGACGGATTCGTTGACGAGGACGCCAAGGCGCAGGCTTTCCGCGCGGGTTGCGAGCGTGCGTTCGCCCGGATAGCGCACGTCGCCTTCCGCGGCGCGCAGGTGGGCGATGACCGCCTCGACGACCCGGCCCGGATTGTCATTCGACGACAGCGCCAGGGGATCGATGGCGATGAAGACCTGGGACAGTCCCGTCTCTTCCTCGGGATGGGGCGCGATCTCGTGCGTGGCGCGCCCGTCGGCCAGCATGGCGGCCAGCAGATCGAGCATCAGCGCCAGCCCCGAGCCTTTCCAGAATCCGATGGGCAGGAGCCGACGGGATTCGAGGATGGCGCGCGCATCGTGCGTCAAGGCCCCTTCCTCGTCGTAGCCGCCGGCGACGGGCAGCGGCTGCCCGCGATCGGCGTGCGCGGTGAGCGCGCCGACGGAATATTGCGACATCGCCATGTCGAGCACGACGTGGCCGGCTCCTCGCGGCATGGCAATGACGAGCGGGTTGTTGCCGAGCCGCGGCGCGGCGGCGCCCCACGGCGGAAGATTGGCGAGCGTGTTCGTCCAGCACAGGCCGATGACGCCGGCGTCCGCCGCCTGCCAGCCGTACGATCCGCCGCGCATCCAATGATTCGTGTTCGCCAGCGCGACGCAGCCGACCCCGTACTCGCGGCCGAGCGCGATCGCGCGCGCCATCGATTCGTGGGCATTGAGATTCCCCGGCCCGCGGCGGCCGTCCCAGCGCTCGAGCGCCCCGGCGCGGCCGACACATTCCGGCCGCGCGCGCACGTCGACAACGCCTCGCGCGATCATCCGCACGAAGCGGGGAAAACGGTTCAAGCCGTGCGACGCGACCCCGTCGCGGGAGGCTTCCGCAAAGAGCCGCGCGCACAACCGCGCGCGCTCCTCCTCCATGCCCGATGCGCGTAGCGCATCGTGGAGGACTTCGAGCAGCTCGTCGAACGGCACTCGCATGAAAGGAGCTTATCAAGCTCGGCACGGATCTCGGCGGTGCGGTGGTGATCTCTTTTCCGTTGGACTCGCGGTCCGACTACACTAGCTCTTCGATGCGCATCGACCGGCGCCGGACGCCCGCGGACCTGCTGCCGCACGTCCGGCGTGTCTTCGAGCTTTCAGCCGACAAGATCCGCGCGCTCGAGCAGACGTGGAAGCCGGAGGACGGTGCGCCGGTCTTCACGGTCAACGGTCGGTATCGGGCGCGCGGCTGGACGGAGTGGACGCAGGGTTTCCAGTTCGGCTCGGCGCTGCTGCAGTTCGACGCGACGGGCGATCGCGAGTTTCTCGAGCTTGGGCGCGCACGCACGGTCGAGCGGATGGCGACGCATCTCACGCACATGGGCGTCCACGATCACGGCTTCAACAACGTCAGCACGTACGGGACGCTCTGGCGCCTCGCGCGCGAGGGACGGATCGACGCGCACCCGTGGGAGGTCCGTTTCTACGAGCTCGCCCTGAAGGTGAGCGGCGCGGTCCAGGCTCGGCGCTGGACGCCGCTCCCCGGCGGCGGCTACATCCACTCCTTCAACGGCGCCCACTCGCTGTTCGTCGATACGATTCGATCGTTGCGCGCGCTCGCGCTCGGCCACCTCCTCGGCCAGCGGCTGATGGACGAACAGGACGCCGAGGTCAACCTGCTCGTTCGCCTCGTGCAGCACGCCCGCGCCACCGCGGAGTTCAACGTCTACTTCGGACGCGGACGCGACGGCTACGATGTCCGCGGACGCACCGCGCACGAAAGTCTCTTCAATGTCGCCAGCGGCACGTACCGCGGACCGAGCACGCAGCAGGGCTATTCCCCTTATTCCACCTGGACGCGCGGTCTTGCCTGGGCGATGCTCGGCTTCGCCGAACAGCTCGAATTCATCGCGGCGCGGCCCGACGCCGACCTGGAGGCTTGCGGCGGACGCGCCGCTGTCGACGCGATGCTGCTCGAGGCCGCCCGCGCGACCTGCGATCACTACATCGACGATGCGTCGGCCGAAGACGGCGTGCCCTACTGGGACGCGGGCGCGCCTGGCCTCGCATCGCTGGCCGGCTGGCGCGATCGACCCGCCGATCCGTTCAACGATCGGGAGCCGGTCGACAGTTCCGCCGCCGCGATCGCCGCGCAGGGACTACTCCGCCTGGGGCGCCTGCTTCGCGCGCGCGCCCTCGCGACGGACGCGGATCGCTACGAGCAGGCCGGCCTGCGCATCCTCGTGACGCTGTTCGACGCCGGCGGGCCCTACCTCAGCGCGGCGCCCGACCATCACGGCCTGCTGCTCCATTCCGTGTATCACTGGCCCAACCGGTGGGACTTCGTGCCGGCCGGCGCGGCGGTTCCACGCGGCGAATCGAGCCAATGGGGCGACTATCATGCACGCGAGGCGGCGCTCTACGTGAAGCGGCTCGCCGAGAGCGGACGCTACCTCACGTTCTTTGGATCATGACCGCACAGTCGATTCGAACGGCGCTCGTCACCGGCGGTACGCGAGGCATCGGCCTCGGCATCGCGCGAGCGCTGTCGCGCGAAGGCTGGAATCTGGTGGTGTGCGGCACGCGTCCAGAAGGCGACGTGCAGCCGGTTCTCGACGAACTTCGCGGCGCGGGCGTCGACATCTCGTACCACGCCGCCGATCTGGGCGTGCCCGAGCAGCGCATCCGGCTCACGCACGCGCTCCGCGAACGCCACGGCGCGATGCACGCGCTCGTGAACAATGCCGGCCGCGCGCCGCGCCTCCGCGCCGATCTGCTGGACGCCACCGAAGCGAGCTTCGAAGAGCTGATCCGGACGAACCTCCAGGGTCCCTATTTCCTGACGCAGGCGGTTGCCCGCGATCAGGTCATCCGCCGCGCGGCGGATCCGTCGTTCGCCGCGGCGATCGTCTTCATCACGTCCGTGTCGGCGCAACTGGCGTCGGTGAATCGCGGCGACTACTGCGTGAGCAAAGCGGGCCTGTCGATGGCAGCGCGCCTGTTTGCAGCGCGTCTCGCGGCGAGCGGCATTCCGGTGTTCGAGGTGCGTCCCGGCATCATCGAGACCGACATGACGGCAGGTCTCAGGGAAGCGTACGATCGCCGCATCGGAGAAGGGCTCGTCCCCGAGCGCCGCTGGGGCACGCCGGACGACGTCGGGCGCGTCGTCGCCGCGATCCTGCGGGGCGATGTGCCCTACGCGACCGGGTCGGTGATCAACGTGGACGGCGGCTTGACGCTCCCGCGGCTCTGACGGCCGATCCATTTGACGATGCGATCCGCGGCGTCCTTCGCCGCGCGGCCCCAGGTGCCCTGGCCGATGCCTTTCAGATCCGATTCCTCCCGACCCGACGTGACGCGCACGCGGATGATTGTGTCGCCCATGCGCGTGACCGTCTTGCCGCCAAAGCCGCCCATCGGCCCTTCCCGCTCTTCGCGGCCGAGCACTTCGACCACCACTGTCGCGTCGCTTCGATCGCTGACGATCGTGAGCCCCTTCTTCCGCTCCAGTGCCTCGCGCAGCTCGCGAACGCTGTCGAGCCGCCCCTTCTCGTCGTCCGAGCGCTGGCCCGCTGCGGCCTGCGCTGTGAACACATAGACGCGGACGGGCTCGGCCTTGTCGACCTGGACCGACGCCCCGAGCGCGAGCACGCAGAAGATCAGCGAGCCGCCCACACCCATCTCGCCCTCCATCACCGAACACCGGGCACCGTTACCGAGCCTTCGTTCGCGGCTCGCGCCATTCCGACGCGGCCAGCGCGCCGATCTGCCCCGATACCTCCATCAACCCATAGCGCACGTGCGCGCGCATGGCGGCATCGGCGTGCACCACGTCTCGCGACGCGAGCGCCTCGGCAAGCCGCGCGTGAAATCCGGGCGGCAGCGGCGTCCGCCGCCCTGTCAAATCGAACAGCCAGTTCAGGATCAGCACGTGCTGGCGCTCGATCATCTGCTTGAGCAGCGGGCTGCGCGCGTGCTCGGCGATGCGCATGTGGAACTGCACGTGATGCGTGTGGACGGCGTAGCGGAACTCGGCGTCTTCCGCGTTCGAGGCGAGGCGCGAGAACAGAACGTCGAGCTGCTCGGCGAGGCGCCGCAGCTCCAGGCGCTGGCCGTGTGTGGCGCGCTGGGCGAACAGGCGCGCCGACTGCGTTTCGAGCGCTTCGCGCAGCTCGTACAACTCGCGGACGTCCTCGTCGGTGTGCACGCGCACCCGCGTCCCGACCCGCGCGCGGCTCTCGACGAGCCGATCGTCTTCGAGCCGCCGGAGCGCCTCGCCGATCGGGACAATGCTCATGCCGAGCTCCTCCGCAAGGCGGCGCCGCGACAGGGGCGTTCCGGGCCGAAGCTTGCCGCGCAGAATCTCCTCGCGGATGCCGTGATACGCCGCGTCGGCGAGGCTCGTCAACTCCCTGTCCATCTGAGATCCCAGATTATCCACGGATTCGCTCTCCTGCCTTGACGTCGCGGCCGGATCGGGTGTAGAAGTCGGCCTGGCGCTTCAACTGACATATCAGTTTAAGACACAAGAGAAGGGATCGGCCATGAGAATGCCGGGAGCGGCGGCGGTCGTACTGACATTTCTTTTGTGCGGCACCCTCGCCGCCGCCCAGACCATCCGCGGGACGATCACCGGTACCGTCACGGATTCGACCGGCGCCGTCGTCCCTGCCGTCAGCGTCGTCGTGACCGCGGCGGACACGGCGATCGCGACCACGGCGGTGACCGGGCGTGACGGCAGTTTCACGATCCCGCTGCTGCCGCCCGGAACGTACGCCGTGAAGATCGAGCAGCAGGGATTCAAGACGTACCTGCGCGATGGCGTCGTCGTCCAGATCGCGCAGACGACGAGGCTTGACGTCTCGCTGCAGGTCGGGGCCATGAGCGAGGCGGTGCAGGTGACGGCCGAGGCGCCGCTCGTGCGCAGCACGACCGCGGAGCTCGGCCAGGTCATCGAGATGAAGCAGATCCAGGAGTTGCCGCTCAACGGCCGCTTCTTCGAGCACCTGATCACGCTGACGCCGGGCGCCATGCCCTTCTACAGCCGCGGCGACTCGGCCGAGAACGCGGCCGCCGCTGGGGCGCGGATCGCCATTCACCATGCGGTCAATGGCATGCCCTGGTCCGGCAACAACTACCTGCTCGACGGCGTCGTGAACAACGAGCCGCAGAACGCGTTCATCAACATCACGCCCCCGCTCGAAGCCATCCAGGAGTTCAAGGTCCAGACGAACAATCCGACCGCGGAGTTCGGGATCTTCGGCGGCGCCGCGGTCAATCTTTCCATCCGCTCGGGAACGAACGAGCTGCACGGATCCGGATTCGACTACCTCCGCGACGCGTCGATGAATGCCAGAAGCTTTTTCGCGCCGACCAAAGCGCCCTATCACTCGGACCAGTACGGCGGTACGTTCGGCGGGCCGATTCTGAAGAACCGGGCGTTCTATTTCGGCGACTATCAGGGCCTCCGACTCGATCAGGGGCGGACCGTCACGCTCTCAGTTCCGACGCTGCTGATGCGGCAGGGCAACTTCACCGAGATTCCCGACCGGATCTTCGACCCATCGACCGGCCAGCCGTTTGCCGGCAACATCATTCCCGGCAGTCAGATCAACCCGATCACGCAGAAGGTCGCGAACTTGTACCCGGCGCCGAACCAGGCTGGGCTGGCGAACAACTACATCGAGAACAATGTCCTCAAGCAGACAGGTAATGCCGGAGACGTCCGGCTCGATTACAACCTGGGCCGACAGGGATCGGTCTTCGGACGCTTCTCGCGATCGCAGCGGCACTACGACGAGCCTGCGCCCGGCAACATCTTCATGGGCGCGAACAACTCCGACTCGACGAACACGAACGCCGTCGTAGGCTATACCCGGCCGATCGGCGCGAACAAGTTCTACGAGCTGCGCGCCGGCTACAACAAGTACTTCACGCACCAATACGCGGAAGACTTCGATATCCAGGAGAACAACATCCTCGGCATTCCGAACGGCAATCTCGACGCCTATCCGGAGACGTCCGGCATCGCGAGCTTCCGTCCGTCGGGGTTCAGCTCGACGGGCTCGCCAGGCACCACGAACGCGATCCGCGTCGGCCGGACGTTCAACATCACGAACAATCTCTCGTGGCTCAAAGGGGCGCACACGCTGAAGTTCGGGGAGGACGTGCGTCTGTACAAGGGCGCCGTGACGAATCCACAGACGCAGCCGCAGGGTCGATTCACCTTCGATCGCCTCTATACCAGCAACGCGGGCGCGTCGGGGACCGGCTATTCATTCGCGACGTTCCTGCTCGGCTATCCGAATCTGGTGCAGCGCGACGTCGTGAACACATATCCGGAGGTGACGACGACCTTCCTCGGGCTCTTCGCGCAGGACGACTATCGGATCAACAGCAAGCTGACGGTGCAGCTCGGTCTGCGATGGGATCTGATGACGCCGCCGGTCCAGCCCGACAACCGGCAGTCCAATTTCAGTCCCGTCGACGGGCTGATTCATGTCGCCACGCCGGACGATCGCACTGCCGGCGTCGACACGCATCATGACTACGTCGCGCCGCGGCTCGGCATCGCCTACACGCCCGACAAGGGGCGGACCGCGATTCGCGCGGCCTACGGCATCAGCTATTTCGCGGACAATTTCGGCGCGAACGGCGGCACCAACGAGCGCAACTATCCATTTTTTCAGCAGATCGATATCCAGGCCGCGTCTACGACCGTGCCGTCGCTGAACGTCAGCCAGGGCCTTCCCAGCTTCGCGCCGGTGGCGATCACGTCCACGACGCTCACGCCGCCGCCGAACTTCGCGGTGTTCTACATCCCCCGACACTTCCATGCCGACATGGCGACGATGTGGAACGTCGGCGTGCAGCGGGAGCTGCCGTGGAACGCGTTCGCGGACGTCAGCTACGTCGGCACGCGCGGCAAGTATCTCTTCCGCAGCTACAACATCAACGTGCCGGATCCCGGCCCCGGCAACGTCAACCAGCGGCGCCCGTACTTCGCGATCGCCCCGACGATCACGACCATCAATCAGCGCGACGGCGACGGCAAGTCGTGGTACGACGCGCTGCAGATGAAGGTCGAAAGGCGCTTCTCGCGCGGCCTCCAAGCGCTCGTCTCGTATACCCATTCGAGAACGACGGACAACATCACGCCGGCGAGCCTCCACCCGAGCCTGGCCAACGTCCGGATGCCGGCACTGAGCAAGACGATCGACATTCCGAACATCTTCGTCGCGAGCTGGACGTACGAGTTGCCGTTCAAGGGGAATCGCGCGGCCGACGGATGGTCCATCAGCGCCATTACGAACTTCCACAGCGGCGATCCGCTCGACGTGCGCGTCTCGGCCTCCCAACTGAACACCGGCAGCGGCAACTGGGCCGACCAGACCTGCGCCACCGTCCCGACGCCGCATACCGTCGCGCAATGGTTCGACACGACCTGCTTCAAGGACCCGGCACAGTTCGTGTTCGGCAACTACAGGATCGGCAACGTCCGCGGCCCGCGGGTCATCAATACGGACTTCTCCGCCGCGAAGCGCACGGCGATCGGCCGGGCCTCGGCGGAGTTCCGCGCCGACATCTTCAACCTGTTCAACCGCGCGCATTTTTCGAACCCGAACACGACGCTCGGCAACAACGCGTTCGGCACGATCAGCGCGACCCGCCTCCCGCCGCGCGAGATTCAGTTGGGATTCAGGGTGTTGTTCTAGCGGTCGGAGTTGATAGAGTATCGGCCATGAAATGGATCGTCCCTGTCTGTATCTGTTTCAGCGCCCTCTCGATTCGCCATTCAGCATTCGGCATTCAGCATTCCGGCCTCTGGTCCGTGACGTCGCCCGACGGGCGAACGATCATCGCCGTCTCCCGGCAGGCGGACGGCGGGCTGCGGTATCGCGTGACGCGCGACAACCAGGCCATTTTGGGGGACTCGCGGCTCGGGATCCGCCGGCCCGATCAGACGTTCGACTCGGGGCTGACGTTCGTCGGCGCATCGGCGCCGCGCGACATCGACGAGCGTTACGCGATGCCCTCGGGCAAGCGCAAAGATCATCACGTCACCGGGCGCGAGCGCACGCTGACCTTTTCGAACGCGTCCGGCGCGAGGCTGGACGTCGTCCTCCGCGCGGACAACGACGGCGTCGCGTTCCGCTACCGGTTTCCGGAAACCAGCGGCCGGACGACGAGCGTGCTGGACGAGGCCACGGGTTTCACCGTGCCCGCGGGATCGACGGCGTGGATGCTGCCGAGACAGGAGGTCGGCAAGTACGCGCCTGCGTACGAAGATCTGTATCGTCAGGTGGCGTCCGGTACGGCCTCGGAGCGGCGCGACGGATGGGATTTTCCCGCCCTGTTCAAGACGCCGGCCGGGAAGTGGGCCCTGATCACGGAGTCGGCCCTCGACAACACATACTGCGGGTCGCACCTCGCACAGAATGCGCCCGCGGGCGCCTACCGGATTGCGTTTCCCGATCCCGGCGAAGGGCGCGGTGTCGGGAAGGCCCAGCCCGAGTCGGCGCTCCCATGGACGATGCCGTGGCGCGTTGTGATCGTCGGGGATCGGGCGGGCGACATTCTCGAGTCCGATCTGGTCATCGATGTTGCGCCGCCCTCCAGGATCGGACCGGCCGCGTGGGTCAAGCCTGGACGCGCTGCGTGGAGCTGGTGGTCCATGAGCGACAGCCCGAAGCACGCCGACCAACTGAACGCGTTCACCGATCTCGCCGCGGAGATGGGCTGGGAATACGCGCTGGTCGACGCGAACTGGAACTTCATGCAGACCGGCACGATCGACGACGTCGTCGCGCACGCGAAGGCGAAGAACGTCGGCCTGCTCTTCTGGTACAACTCGGGGGGCCCGCACAACGACGTCACCGAGGCGCCGCGCGACCGGATGTTCACGCGGGAGCAGCGCCGCGCCGAATTCGAGAAGCTCAAGGCGTGGGGCGTCAAGGGCGTCAAGGTCGATTTCTGGCAGAGCGACAAGCAGGACCGCATCGCGCAGTACCGCGATCTCCTCGAGGACGCCGCGGAGTACCAGTTGATGGTCGATTTCCACGGGTCGACGATTCCGCGCGGCTGGCAGCGTGAATTTCCGAATCTGATCGGCATGGAGGCCGTCGCGGGCGCCGAACAGTACAAGTTTCGCCCGGATTACGCCGGCAAGGCGCCGTGGCTGAACACGGTGCTGCCTTTCACGCGCAACGTCGCGGGGCCGATGGACTACACGCCGGTGACGTTCTCGGACGCCAAGTACCCGCATCAGACGACCAACGCGCACGAGCTCGCGCTCGCCATCGTCTTCGAGACGCCGATCCAGCATTTCGCCGACAGCGTCGATTCCTATCGCGGCCTGCCGGACCGGCCCAGGAACTTCCTGAAGCAGGTGCCGACGGCCTGGGACGAAACGCACGTGCTGAGCGGCGAACCGGGCGGCCAGCTCGTGATTGCCCGGCGCGATCGCGGAGTCTGGTGGGTCGCCGGCATCAACGGGCAGGACGCTCCCGCCACCGCGCACGTCAAACTCGATTTTCTGCGGGACGGCTACTGGCTCGGACAGAACGTCATGGATGGCGCGGACGACCACTCGTTCGGCGGCGTGCAGATGGACATCCCGCTGACCGTCGGCATGACGCGTGACGTTGCGATGCACGCGCGCGGCGGCTTCGTCATGCGCTTCGAGCGTTCGCTGCACGACGTCAGAGGCAAGCAGCTCGCCCAGCACGACTTCCTCTACTGCGGGGAGTGGGACACGCGGCGGCCGGCGCAGACGATGGCGATCGTACGCGGCGGTAAGGTCGTGTGGAGCTATGACATTCCCAACGAGCAGGAATACGGCGACTGCACGCTCCTGGCGAACGGCAACATCGTGTTCTCGCGCAAGTCCGGCGCGAGCGAGATTACGCCGGAGAAGACGATCGTCTGGAACTACGACGCGCCGAAGGGCTTCGAGGTGCACACGGCGCTGCCGATCGGTGACGACCGGGTGCTCGTCATGCAGAACGGCAGCCCGGCGAAGGCGATGCTGATCGAAAAGGCGTCCGGAAAAGCGCTGAAGGAGCTGGTCCTGCCGACGCGGCGTCCGGACAGCGCGCACGGGCAGTTCCGGCACATCCGGCTGACGCCCGAAGGCAATCTGCTCGTGGCACACCTCGATCTCGGCAAGGTCGTCGAGTACGACTGGAGCGGCACGTCGCTGTGGTCCGTCGACGCGCCGTCGGCGTGGGCCGCCGTGCGGCTGCCCGACGGCAACACGCTCATCAGCGGCAACCAGCATGGGTACGTTCGCGAAGTCAATCGCAAGGGGGAGATCGTCTGGGATCTCGAGAAGGACGACCTGCCGGGCATCCCGCTTCAGACGGTGCAGGAAGTCACCCGCCTCGCCAACGGCAACACGCTGATCAATAACTGGGCGGGAAGCCGTCCGAAGTCCGAGTGGCCGACGGTCGTTCAACTGATCGAGGTCACGCCGGACAAGAAAATCGTCTGGGCGCTGCGCGACTGGGACACGCTGGGACCCGCCTCCTCGACGCAACTCCTGGATCAGAAGGGGTACCGATGAGACGTGTCGCCGCCGCCACGGTTCTGCTCCTCGCCTCTCTGTCCGCTCCTCGGGCGCAGGCGGCGAAGCCGCTCGACATCTATTTCATCGACGTGGAAGGCGGACAGGCAACGCTGTTCGTGACGCCTTCGGGCCAGTCGATGCTGATCGACACGGGATATCCCGGCAACGAGGATCGCGACCTCAATCGCGTGATGTCGACGATCCGGCGGGCCGGCCTGACCGGGCTCGACTACCTGCTCGTCACCCACTATCACAACGATCACGTCGGCAACGCCGCCTCGATCGCCGCGAAGATTCCCGTCGGCACGTTCATCGATCATGGAGAGACGGTGGAGACCACGCCAGAGGCGAAGGCGCTCTACGAGGGATATCTCGCGGGCCGGGCGTCAGGGCGACACATGCTCGCGAAACCAGGGGACAAGGTGCCGATCCGCGATCTCGACGTGACGATCGTGACGGCGTCCGGCGATCATCTGGCGCGGCCGATCGCCGGGCGGGCCGCTCCGAATCCGCTGTGCGCGGATTTCACGCCGAAGGATCCGGACCCGACGGAGAACGCGCGGTCCGTCGGATCGCTGATAGCCTTCGGGCGCTTCCGGATGCTCGATCTCGGCGATCTCACATGGAACAAGGAATACGAGCTCGTCTGCCCGAACAACCTGCTCGGGACGGTCGACCTCTATCTCACGACGCATCACGGCCTCGCGCAATCCGGCGCTCCGGCGCTCGTGCACGCGGTCAGACCCCGCGTGGCGATCATGAACAACGGCCCGAAGAAGGGGGGCGCGGCCGAGGCGATGCGCGTGGTTCGCAGCTCGCCTGGGCTCGAGGATTTCTGGCAACTGCACTACGCGGTGGATTCCGGCGACGCGAACATGCCGCCGTCGATGATCGCGAACCTCGACGAATCGGCGGCGCACTATCTCGAGGTGTCCGCCCAGGCCGACGGCAGCTTCACCGTCATGAATTCCCGCACGAAGCAGACGAAGCGCTACGCGCCGCCGAAGCAATGAGGGCCGGCGATCAGCGGTCTTCGATCCGATACAGCGCCGTTCGCGTCCGCAGATAGAACGCCCGTCCGTCGATCGCGGGAGAGGCCATGAACCCGTCGTCGAGATGATTCTCGGCGAGGATCCTGAACGTGCGGCCGGCCTCGATCACCGTCGTCTTGCCGTCCTCGCTGAAGAAATACACCCGGCCGTCGGCGGATACCGGCGACGCCGAGTAGCTGTCGCCCAGGCGTGATCTCCAGACCTCCGATCCCGTGCGCGCGTCGAGACAGGTCGCGATCCCGCCGTCGTTCACCATGAACAGCAGGTCGCCCGCGAGCAGGATCGACGGTTTGTTCGGCGCGCCGCGCGCGGCCCGCCACACGATGTGCGTCGAGGTGACATCGCCCCGGCCGTCGGGCCGCACGGCAAAGATCTGGCCGGTGTTGAAGCCCGTCGGATAGAACACCAGGCCGAGCCCGAAGACCGGCCGCGTGCTGCCGGAAAACTGCTCGCGCTCGACGATTCGCCAGAGCTCCTGCCCCGTCATGGGATCGTAGCCATACGCGGCCTTCGAGCCGATGCTGACCATGACGGGGCCGCCGCCGGTCTGGACGATCAGCGGCGTCGAGAAGGCCTTCCTGAAATCGCCGTCGCCCTTGATTCTTCCGTCCGCCTCGAGGTCCTGATAATCGATCGAGCGGTTCGTGCGCCAGACGGTCCTGCCCGTCTGCTTGTCGAGCGCGACGACATACTGCACGTCGCTGCCGTCGAAGTGCATCAGCAGCAGGTTGCGGAACAGGATCGGCGACGAGCCCGCGCCGCGGAAATGATTGCACTCGAGGTCGCGCCGCTGCCAGAGCACCCTGCCCGTCGACGTCTCGATCGCCGCGGTGCCGGGCGATCCGAACGTGACGTAGACACGGCCTTCCTCGATGACCGGCGTCGGCGACGCGTAGGAGTTGAACGAGTGGGCCGCCTGCGGACGGGGCACGTCGAACAGCTTGAGGTCGTGCAGGATTCTGCCCGTGTCGCGGTCGAGCGCGACGGCGAACAACTCCTTCCCGTCCGCCGTGGCCGTCGTCACCCACACCTGCCGTCCCCAGACGACCGGCGACGACCACGCCCGGCCGTGTATCGCGGTCTTCCAGCGAACGTGCTGCTGCTCACTCCATGTGAGCGGCAGCCCGGCGTTCGTCGAGGTCGCCGTCCCGCCCGGACCGCGGAACTCGGGCCACTGGGCGAACAGGGCGATCAACAGAGCGAACCGGAACCCGTTGAACCCGATGAACCCGTTGAACCCCATGAACCCGTTGAACCCTACTGTTCGTAGTTGATGAGGATCACGAGATCCTCGCTGCCCGTCTGCTTGAGGCTGTGCGAGCTGCCGGTGCGCGTGAGCACGGCCGTCCCTGGCGTGATGTCGACCGTTTTGCCGTCCAGCGTCATCGTCCCGGTCCCGCTGAGGACGTAATAGATCTCGTCTTCCTTCTGCTCGTGCAGGCCGATGCCCGATCCCGGCTTCAGCGCGCGCTTGCGGAAGACCAGCTTCAGGTTCGGGACCTTGCTGAAAAACGAGTAGCCGACGGTCTGGCCGCCGCCGTTGTGCGTACCGGGTTCCTGCTTCGCGACGTCGGCGTCGTGCTCGACGATATAGCCGCCCGGGGCGGGTTTCTGCTGCATGGCGACGGCGTGCAAACCGCCGCCCGCAAGCAGGAGGGCGACTGCGTAGACGATCTTTTTCATGGCGTTTCCACTCCTCCACTGCGAGACGATCGATAAATCGCTTCGACGAGGGCGACGCTGCGCCGGCCCTCGCGGCCGCCGCAGGCCGGGGGACGGCCGTTGCGGAGAGCGGCGATGAAATCCTCGATCAACCGGCGGTGCGGCGTCGGGTCGGCGACTAGCGCCGGCCGCGCTTCCTGCTCGTGGACCAGCGATCCTTTCGTGCCGGTCACCTCGATGCGCCGCGGACTGCCGGGGAACGATGCCGTGGACGCCGCAATCGTCCCGAGCGCGCCGTTCTCGAATTCCAGCACCGCCGACGCCGTGTCTTCGACTTCGATTCGATGCAGGCGCGTGGCCGCGCGGCCGATCACGCGCGCGACGGGCCCGAACATCCACAACATCGCATCAATCGTGTGGATCGCCTGGTTCATCAGGACGCCGCCGCCGTCGAGCCGCCACGTGCCTCGCCAGCGCGAGTTCGCGTAGTACTCGGCCGGCCGGTACCACGCCACGCGGCCGGAGATCGATACGGGCGTCCCGATCCGGCCGGCATCGATCGCCCGCTTCATCTCGAGGAGATCCGGCGTGAGGCGATCCTGGAAGCACACGCCAATCGTCGCGCGCGCGCCATCGGCTTCCGCGATCAGCTCGTCGATCCTGGCACTCGTCGTGTCGAGCGGCTTCTCGACCAGCACGTGCACGCCGCGCCGCACCGCCGCGATCGCGTGTTCCGCGTGGACCCCCGACGGGCTCCCGACGATCACGAAGTCGAGCGGGTGCGCGAGCAGCTCGTCGAGGGTGTCGCACGCAGCGGCGCCGTGCGCCGCCGCGAGCCCAGCGGCTTTCGTGCGATTCGCCCCGTAGACGGCGACGAGACGGACGCCATCGATCCCCGCCGCCGCCCGCGCGTGCGTGTCGCTGATCCCGCCCGCGCCAATGAGACCGATCTTCACGGAAACACTGACAGGAGTTCAGGAGTTCGGAAGATCACAGGAGTCTCTCGCAGGAGCACAGGAGATCAGGAGCCATCATCTCAAGAAAATGTCTCCTGACCTCCTGTGCTCCTGCTCAACGTCTCCTCAGAACTTCTGTTTCTTCTTGTCTCCTGTGGGCGATTCGCCGTCGATCTTCTTGATCTCGATCTTCCGGAACCAGACGCGGTCCCCATGATCCTGGACGAGGATGTGGCCGTTCTGCGGCTTGCCGAACCGTTCGATGCCCTTGAACTTGCTCTTCGCGATCGCGGCGCTCAGTTCCGGCGAATTGAGCTCGTACTGCAGGACGCGCTTGCCGTTGAGCCAGTGCTCGACGTGGTTGCCGCGCACGATGACTTCGCTGGTGTTCCATTCGCCCGCGGGCTTCATCGGCCGATTCGCCGCCGGGAAGACGTCGTAGAACGCGGCCGTCTGGCGGTGCGGCCCGATCTTCGCGTCGGGATGCCGCTCGTCGTCGATCATCTGGTACTCGTGCCCGATCGCGTCCGGACGATCCTCGAGGACGAAGTACTTGACGCCGCTGTTTCCCGCCTGCGCGATCTTCCATTCCCACCGCAAATCGAACTGCTGGTAGGTGGCATCGGTGATGAGGTCACGCTGCCCGTGGGTGTCGCCGGCGCCGCTCGGCGAGACCGTCAACATCCCGTCTTCGACGGTCCAGCGGGTGCCGGTCGCATCCGGCTTGTTGTACCCGCGCCATCCGTTCAAGGTCTTGCCGTCGAAGAGCGGCGTCCAGCCGCCCCCCTCCATCTTCTTCGGTTCCACGGCCTTCTTCTGCAGGGTGGTGTCGGACGCGGGCTTCTGCGCATGAACGGGCGCGAGCGCCACCGCAGCCATACCGGCGAGCACGAGCGCGAGCTTGAAATGTGTGGACATGTGATAGAACTTTACCGCTAAAGTAGGCGGCGCTGAAAGGTTATTGGACGTCACGCCGGATATTCTAGCCGGAAAAAGGGAAGGTGGGCGACGTCATGCGTTGGGCTTGTGTTGCGCTCGGAATCGCGGCGGCGACGCTCTCGCTGAGGGCGGCCGGCGGCGTGCGGGTCACGGTCAACGAGGCCGCGAGGCGCGTCGACATCACTGTCGACGGAAAGCCGTTCACGTCGTATATCTGGACCGACGCGGTCAAGAAGCCGGTGCTCTATCCCATCCGCGACGCCGGCGGCACGCTCGTCACGCGCGGCTGGCCGATGGATCCGCGGCCGGGCGAGCGCGTGGATCATCCGCACCACGTCGGCCTCTGGCTCAACTACGAGAACGTCAACGGCATCGACTTCTGGAACAACTCCGATGCGATCAAGCCGGCCGACGCCCCGAAGATGGGGACGATCCTGCACCGCAAGATCGTCAGCGCCACGAGCGGCGCCGCGCGCGGCGAGCTGGTCACCGAATCGGATTGGGTACTGCACGACGGCAAGGCAATCGTCCACGAGCGGACGCAGTACGGTTTCGCGGGCGATGCGACCACCCGCACGATCGATCGCACGACCACGCTGACAGCCGGGAGCGAGCGCGTCGTCTTCGCCGACGCGAAAGATGGGATGCTCGGGATGCGCGTCGCGCGGCAGCTCGAGCTGCCGTCGACCAAGCCGGAGGTATTCACGGACATCTCGGGCCGCAAAACGGCCGTGCCGGTGCTGGACAACACCGGCATCACGGGCAACTACCTCACCAGCGAGGGCAAGCAGGGCAACGACGCCTGGGGCACGCGTGGGAGATGGTGCATGCTGCGCGGCAGAATCGGAGACACGCCCATCGCCATCGCCATCCTGGACCATCCGAAGAATCCTGGATTCCCGACCTACTGGCACGCGCGCGACTACGGTCTCTTCGCGGCGAATCCCCTCGGCCAGAAGGTGTTCAGCAACGGCAAGGAGACGCTCAACTTTGCCCTCGAGCCGGGGCAGTCCGCGACGTTCCGCTATCGGATCGTGATCCTCGACGGGCCCGCCACGGCGGAGCGGGCGGAACGCGAATACAAGACGTTCGCGCAGCAATAGACCGTGACCGGACCTCAGGAACACGACGACAAGCTGGAGCGGGTCGTCCGCGTCGCGAAGGCCGCCGGCGTCGAGGGCGTACTGCTCGCCGGACACCACAACATCGCGTGGCTGACGGGCGGGCGCGCGAACCGGATCGATGCCAGCCGCGAAACCGGGACCGCGCGGCTGCTCGTCGCCGCCGACGGACGCCGGTTCGTGCTCGCCAACGCGATCGAGATGCCGCGCCTGCAGAACGAAGCGCTGGCCGGCCTCGACTATCAGCCTGTCGAATATCCATGGACGGACGACCAGGATCCGTCCCATGCGGTGCGTACCGCGCTGGGGATCCTCGGCGATGGCGCGCGCTTGGCGGCCGACTGGCCGCTTCCCGACGTCGCGATCGTCGAAGGCGCGCTCGCGCGCGCGCGGGCGACGCTGACCGACGGCGAGATCGATCGATATCGCGCGCTCGGAGCGGACGCGGGCCGGATGCTGGGCGCCGTCTGCCGCGCGCTGACGCCCGGCGACGACGAGCGCGACATCTCGCGCGCGGTGATGGACGGCGCGGCCGGGATTCGCGCGCGGCCGATTGTCAGCTTGGTCGGCTCGGACGAGCGGCTGCGGCGCTATCGCCATCCGGTTCCGACGGCGACGATCTGGAAGCACGTCGTCATGGTCGCGCTCTGCGCCGAGCGCGACGGGCTCGTCGTGTCGCTCTCGCGCATCGTCTCCGCCGGCGGACCGCCCGATCTCGAGAAGCGCACGCGCGCCGCGGCGTCGGTGTTCGGCGCGCTCCTCGACGCCACGCGTCCCGGCGCGGGCGCGGCAAGCCTCTACGGCGTCGCGGCCGACGCCTACGCAGCCGTGGGATTCCCCGGCGAAGAGCTGAAACACCATCAGGGGGGCGCGATCGGCTATCGGGCGCGTGAATGGGTCGCGCATCCGCGGTCGCAGGAAGTCGTGCAGAGGCGCCAGGCCTTCGCGTGGAATCCGACGATCACCGGCACGAAGGTTGAGGATACGGCGCTGGTGATCGAAGATCGGATCGAGATGCTCACGTCGACGCCGGACTGGCCGTCCATTCCGCTCGGAACGCCCGAACGCCCGGTTCGCGCGTCAGACATATGGCGGCTGACGTGATCGATCTGAACGGCGTCTTTGCCGTCCCGCCGCTTCCGCGCAGGGCGGACGCGCGCCGGACTCTCAATCTCGACGCCGCCGAATGCGTGGCGCGACATATCGAAGCGGGCGGCATCACTCGATTCCTCTATGGCGGCAACGCGTTTCTCTACCATACGTCGATGGACGAATTTGCGGCGCTGATCGACTGGCTGTCGGGCTTCCCCGAGCGCCGCTGGGCCATCCCCAGCATCGGGCCGTCCTACGGCCGCGCCATCGATCAGGCGCAGCTCCTCAAACGCTATCGCTTCCACGCCGCGATGCTGCTGCCGTGCAGCGATCCGCGCGACGCGCGCGGTCTCGAGGTCGGCTTGCGCGAGATTGCGTTCGCCGCCGGCATGCCGCTGATCCTGTATCTCAAGTCGGAGGACGCATTCGGCGCGGACAAAGAGGCCGGGCTCGACGCCGTCGCGCGGCTCGTGAATGACGGAACCGCCGTGGCGATCAAGTACGCGGTCGTACGCGACGATCCGCGCGACGATCGCTACCTCGAGGGCCTGCTGCGCCGCATCGATCGACGCCTCGTCATCAGCGGCATGGGCGAGCGGCCCGCCATCGTCCATCTGCGGGACTTTCAGCTCGGCGGATTGACGACGGGCTCCGGCTGCATCGCGCCGCGGATGTGCGCGGACTTCTTTGCGGCCTGCTGCGCGCAGGATTGGGCGCGGGCCGAATCGGTACGGGCCGCCTTCATGCCGCTCGAGGACCTCCGCGACGCGTGGGGCCCGGCGCGCGTGCTGCATCACGCGACCGAGCTGGCGGGAATCGCCGCGGCGGGTCCGATTCCACCATACGTGTCTCCTCTGTCCGACGCCCAGTTGGAGCAACTGGCGCCCGTCGCGCGCGCGCTGCGGGATCTCGAGGCATGAGTCTTCCCGCAAGGCCGCGGAGGCAGCCCGACGATCTTCGCAGCCACCGCTGGTTCGGCAAAGACGATCTGCGATCCTTTGGGCACCGCTCGCGCGCCAAGCAGGCGGGCTTCAGCGCCGACGACATCGCCGGCAAGCCCGTCATCGCGATCCTCAACACGTGGAGCGACGCGAATCCCTGCCACACGCACTTCCGCCTCCGCGCGGAAGACGTGAAGCGGGGCGTCTGGCAGGCGGGCGGATTCCCGATGGAAATTCCGCTGCTGACCCTCGGCGAGACATTCATGAAGCCGAGCACGATGCTCTATCGCAACCTGCTCGCGATGGACGCCGAGGAGGCGCTGCGCGCCTACCCGGCCGACGGCGTCGTGCTGCTCGGCGGCTGCGACAAGACCGTGCCGGCGCTGCTGATGGGCGCGACCAGCGCGAACCTGCCGGCCATCTTCGTCCCCGCCGGCCCGATGCTGCGCGGCAACTGGCGCGGACAGATCCTCGGCTCGGGCACCGACGTCTGGAAGTACTGGGCCGAGCGGCGCGCCGGCGCGCTCGACGAGTGCGCCTGGCGCGAGATGGAAGACGGCATCGCGCGGTCGTTCGGCACGTGCATGACGATGGGAACGGCGTCGACGATGGCGGCGACCGTCGACGCGCTCGGTCTGATGCTGCCGGGCGCATCGTCCATTCCGGCCGCCGATTCGATGCATGCACGGATGGCGTCCGCGGCCGGGCGGCGGATCGTCGAGATGGTCTGGGAGGATCTGCGCCCACGGGACATCATGACGACGGCAGCGTTCGAGAACGCCGTGACCGCGGCGATGGCCATCGGCGGATCCACCAACGCGATCATCCATCTCGTGGCGTTGGCGGGGCGCGCCGGCGCGGCGCTCGACATCGACCGCTTCGATGCACTGTCGAGGCGGACGCCGTTCATCGCGAACATCCGTCCGTCGGGCCAGTACCTGATGGAAGACCTGTACTACGCCGGCGGCCTGCGCGGCGTGCTCCAGCGCCTGCGCGATCTTCTCCATCTCGACTGCGTGACGGTGACGGGCCGCACGCTCGGCGAAGAGATCGACGGCGCGCCGGTGAACAACGACGAGGTGATTGCTCCGCGCGAGCGGCCGCTCGGCCCGGAGGGGGGCGTCGCGGTCCTGCGAGGGAACCTGGCGCCCGACGGCGCGGTCATCAAACACACCGCCGCGGAGCGCCGCCTGCTTCGTCACGCGGGGCCTGCCGTGGTCTTCAGGAACTACAACGATCTCGAGGCGCGCATCGACGATCCGTCGCTGCCGGCGACGGCCGACTCCGTGCTGGTGCTGCAGGATGCCGGGCCGCTCGGCGCGCCGGGAATGCCCGAATGGGGCATGCTGCCGATTCCGAAGAAGCTGCTCGCCGAAGGCGTCCGGGACATGGTGCGGATCTCCGACGCGCGCATGAGCGGCACCGCGTACGGCGCCTGCGTGCTGCACGTCGCGCCGGAGTCGTTCGTCGGCGGCCCGCTGGCCTTCGTGCGCGACGGCGACATCATCGAGCTCGACGTGCCAGACCGCCGGCTGACCCTGCGGGTTTCCGACGAGGAACTGTCGCGCCGCCGCGCCTCGTGGACACCGCGCGAGGTCGCCTATCCGCGCGGCTACGGTCATCTGTACGCCCGGCACGTCACCCAGGCGAACAGGGGATGCGACTTCGATTTCCTGGAGGGAACCGCGCCGATTGCCGATCCCGAGATTCATTGATGTTGCACGGAAGACGATCACCACAGAGACTCAGAGCACACGGAGACGCACAGAGGTCTTTGGGCCACGGATTACACGGACGACGCGGACGACGGCCGCCATCTCGGTGTTCGCGTCGCGCCGGCCTTCGGCCGGCAACCGGAGGTGATGCGAGATCTCGCATACGAACGCCCGGCGAACTATGTGGCGCTCGTTTGCGAGATCTCGCGTCACCTCCTGCCGCGCGCAGCGCGGCACGCGAACACACGTCGCGGCCCCGCTCCGCGGTCTTTCCGATCTCCGTGCCGTCCGTGTAGTCCGTGGTTAGCGTACGAAATGACCCAATGACGCTGTTCGACTTGTCCGGCAAGAAAGCGATCGTGACGGGGGCCAGCCGCGGGCTGGGGCGGACGTTTGCCCTGGCGCTCGCTCGCGCGGGCGCGGACGTCGTGGTGACGAGCCGCAGCGCGGACGCGCTGGGCGAGACCTGCGCGGACATCGAGAGCGTCGGGCGCCGGGCGATTCCGGTCGTGCTCGACGTTCGCGATCAGGCGAGCATCCGCGGCGCCGTGGCGGCGGCGCATCAGGCTCTCGGACAGATCGACGTCCTCGTGAACAACGCCGGCTGCAATGTCAGGAAGAAAGCCGCCGACATGACGTGGGACGACTGGAATCTGGTTCTCGACACGAACCTTCGAGGACCATTTTTCGTCGCGCAGGCTGTCGCGCGGCACATGATCCCGCGCGCCTACGGGCGCATCGTCAATATCGGCTCGGTGACGTCGGTGTTCGGCTACGCGGGCCTCGGCCCGTACGGCGCGAGCCGCGGCGGGATCAGGCAGCTCACGATGAGCCTCGCCGACGACTGGGGACCGCGCGGGATCACCGTGAATTGCCTCGCGCCCGGATGGTTCAGGACGGCGCAGAATGAGGCGATGTACGAGGACGCCGAGTGGGTCGCGAATCTCATCGATCGCATTCCGCTCAAGCGGCCGGGCGCGCCCGCCGATCTCGAAGGCGCGATCGTGTTTCTGGCATCCGACGCGAGCGCCTACATCACCGGTCAGACGATCCTGGTCGACGGCGGCATCTCCACCGGCGCCATACGAGCCCTGCCGCGGAAGTCTTGAGAGTCTAGCAGGGCTGTGGCGAAAGACCGTCCGTGCGCCGGTCGCTCTTCAGTGGATCAAGGGTACGCAGGAAGGCAATAGCGAAAACCGATCATTGTGCCAGAGGTACACAGAATAGCTCGGACCTGCTGTCAGAGATTCACAACAAATAGCGCATGCGTGCGAGTATCAGGCCTTCACGGCTTCGACGACCGATAATGGACTCTTCGTTGCGATGACCCGCGACAGCCGGAATCCCGCGCCGCGCAGGAGCCTGGCGAATTCGGTCTTCGTCCGCTCCCGGCCGCGGGGCGTAAGCACCAGCATCTCGAGATCGAGCAGCTTGCCATAATGCGGCACGTTACCGGGGGGCACGACGGGATCAACGATCAACACCCTGCCTCGTGGTCCGAGCGCCCGATGGCAAGTCTGAAGGATTCGCGTCGCCGAGTCATCGTCCCAGTCGTGGACGATGTGCTTCATGATGATGGCATCAGCGCCCGACGGCAGCTCTTTGAAAAAGTCCCCGCTTTCAGTCCGCACTCTTCCCGTAATGCCGGCGCGGGCGAATGTCGCGGCCGCGCCGGCCACAACATGCGGAAGATCGAACAGCACGCCCCGCATCGTCTTATGGCGTCGCAGGACCGTGGCCAACAGCAGACCATGACCGCCCGCTACATCCATCAACGTCTTGATTCCTTTGAAATCGTACGCGTCGGACGTCGCGTGCGCCTCCGTGGCGCTGATCGACGTCATCGCATCGTCGAACACGGCGGCGGCCTTCGGGTTCTTTGAGAGATACTCGAATATGGGTGCGCCGAAGACATGATCGAACGCCGGCATGCCGGTCTTGACGCTGTAGTTCAGCTGTCCCCATGGCCGCCACGTGCTGTCATGAGCGACGAATTGCGCGTACCCCGCAGCGCTCTGAGGGTGGTCGCTGCGAAGGAACTGTCCCATGGGCGTCAACTTGAACCGGCGATTGGCGCTTTCAGCAAACAGGCCCACGCTCGCCAGTGCCCTCAACAAGCGATAGAGGCCGTCTTCTGAGACTCCGGCTTCACGGGCGATGTCGCTGCACCGCCGCGCTCCGTTCCGAAGTCCGTCAGGGACGCCGATTTCGACGACCGTGCCGATCGCCTGACTGATCCACTTGCCGATCACCATTTGAAACAGGACCTCGTACGGGCTCGGCGCTGAAGTCCGCTTCGGTGGATGCTTGGCCATGAGCCTCCTTTGCGGCTTCGGGTGTTGCTGACGACCGGGCGTTGTCGCCTGCAGCAGACTCCCCAAGGCGCTCTTTAACCGAGCGATCATGTACTACACTTCAGCCATGTCAATGGGCAATCGCCAACGCGAGCGCCAGCCGCCGATGTGAGTTTCCTGGATTCGTCCGCGCGGAATCGCTCGTTTGAAAAACGCGACTTGTACCTCGGGCTGCTAGGGCGTCAACACGACCTTCATCAGTCCCTCGTTTCCGCGATGCAGGCGGTCGAACCACGCCGCACCCTCGTGCAGCGGCGCGACAGCGCTGATGAGCGGCGCGACGTCGACTGCGCCGGTCGTCAGAAGCGCGATCGCCTCGGGATATTCGCCGCTCGAGGCGCACGAGCCGAACAGGGAGACTTCTCTCGTGACGACGGCCTGCAGCGGCAGCGGCACCTCGGGGGCGAGGTTGCCGATGAGGGTCACCGCGCCGCCCTTCCGCGCACAGTGGATCGCGGCCGCCACCGTCTCGGCGCGGCCGACGGCCTCGAAGACGTGATCGGCGTCGGCGCATCCGGACGTGTCCGCCGCGGTATGCTCCGAACCGAGATGCGCGGCGAGGCCACGGCGGCGCTCGTCGACGTCCACGGCCGTGATTGACCGGCAGCCGCGCGCGCGCAGCACCTGCACGACGAGCAGGCCGATCATTCCACAGCCGATGACCACGACGCGATCGGACGCCGAGGGCCGCCGCCGATCGGCGGCGTGAACGGCGACCGCGAGCGCCTCGACGAGCGCGGCGCGCTCGAACGGAAGCGAGTCCGGCAGGTGATGGAGAATGCGCGCGGGCACGGACACGAACTCCGCAAAGGCGCCGTGGCGCCGGTAGTCCGAGCAGGAGACGCCGAGCACGCGCCGCGCGTCGCAGAGGTTCACCTCGCCGCGCCGGCAGAATTCACAGCGCCCGCAGGAGATCGTCGAATCGAACGTCACCCGATCGCCGGGCGCGAAGCCGCCGACCTGCGCGCCGACGCGCTCGATCACGCCCGCGGCCTCGTGCCCCATCACGAGCGGCGGGATGCGGCGTCCCGTCGCGCCGGTATAGCCATGAATGTCGCTGCCGCAGATCCCGCACGCGCGCACGCGAACGACCGCTTCGTCCTCCGCCGTCGGCGGATCCGGCACCTCCGCCATCGACAGCTTCCCATACTCGGTGAGCAGCAGCGCCTTCACACGGTTTCTCCCGTCCGGACCCCTATGCTAGCGTAGCGGTCGTGAAAACGATGGCATCGCTCGGCGCTTTTCTGCTGTCGCTCGTCGCGCAGAGCCCTTCCACCGCGCCGCCCGGCCTCAACGAATGGGACGACGTGCGCGTGCTGCACGTGAACACCGAGAAGCCGCACGCGACGATGATGATCTATCCGTCGATCGATCTGGCAAAGGCCGCGGCGGGCCTCGACTCGCGGCAGGCGGCGCTCGCGCGATCGCCGTGGTTCCAGTCGCTGAACGGCACGTGGAGATTCAGGGCATCCCCGCGCCCCAACGCCCGCCCGGCGGAATTTTTCCGGCCGGATTTCGACGATTCGTCGTGGAGCGGTATCGCCGTGCCGGGAAACGTGGAGACGCAGGGTTTCGGCATGCCGATCTACGTGAACATCGGCTACGCGTTCCAGTACGACCGTCAGAACCCCCATCCGCCCCACGACGACAACCCCGTCGGGTCGTATCGACGCACGTTCACCGTCCCGGACGGCTGGACCGGCCGGCGCGTGCTGCTCCACTTCGGCGGCGTCGACTCGGCGTTCTACGCCTGGGTGAACGGCCAGAAAGTCGGCTACAGTGAGGACAGCCGGACGCCTGCGGAATTCGACGTCACGCGGCTGCTGCGGTCCGGGGAGAACGTGCTCGCCGTCGAGGTCTACCGCTTCAGCGACGGCTCCTTCCTCGAAGACCAGGACATGTTCCGGCTGAGCGGCATCTTCCGCGACGTGTATCTGTGGAGCACGGCCAGCGAGCACGTCCGCGACTTCGAGATCCACACCGATCTCGACGCGGCGTATCGGGACGCGACCTTGTCGGTCAAGGCGCTCGTCGATAACACCGGCGCTGCCGCCGCGGCGGGCGACGTGACCATCGACCTGCTCGACGCGGACGGCCGTCTCGTCGCGTCGCAGACACGACCGCACCGAACGGCGGCCGGCGGCGAGACCGCGATCGATCTGGCGATCCCCGTCCGCGCACCGCGGAAGTGGTCCGCGGAAACGCCGTACCTCTATCAAGCCGTCATCAGCCTGAAGAACCGGACCCGGCAGGTGGTCGAAGCGATCCCGTCGAGGGTCGGCTTCCGCACGTCTGAAATCAAGAACGGCCGGTTTCTTGTGAACGGTCAGGCGATCCTGATCAAGGGCGTCAATCGCCACGAGCACGATCCGCAGACGGGCCACTACGTGCCGCGCGAGACGATGGTGCGCGACATCGAGCTGATGAAGCAGCACAACATCAACGCCGTGCGCACGTCGCACTATCCGAACACGCCCGAATGGTACGACCTGGCGGAGCGGTACGGGCTCTACCTGATGGACGAGGCGAACATCGAGTGCCACGGGTTCGGCACCAACCCGCAGAACCGGCTTACGAACGATCCCGCATGGACGCCCGCGTACGTCGATCGCGTCGAACGGATGGTCGAGCGGGACAAGAACCGCCCGGCGGTCGTGTTCTGGTCGCTCGGCAACGAATGCGGCGACGGCACGAACATCGCGGCCGCCTACCAGTGGGTCAAGCAGCGCGATCGGTCCCGCCCCGTGCACTACGAGGGATCCGCCAGCCGGAACGGCCCGAACAGCGACATCAATTCGTTCATGTACCCCCCGCCCGCCGCAATCGTCCAGCGCGCGCAGGCGCGGCCCTCGATTCCCGTGATCCTCTGCGAGTACTCGCATGCGATGGGCAACAGCAACGGCGGCCTGAAGGAGTACTGGGACATCTTCTATTCCGGCACCAACGCGCAGGGCGCCTTCGTGTGGGACTGGGTCGACCAGGGCATCCGTCAGCCGATTCCCGGCGGCACCGGGACGTTTCTCGCGTACGGCGGCTGGTGGGAAGACCGCCGCGCGATCCGTAACGACAACAACTTCAGCCAGAACGGGTTGATCTCGGCGGATCGGGTGCCGCACCCGGGGTTGTCTGCGATTAAGTACGTCTACCGGTATCTCCACGCCGAGCCAGTCGATCTCATCGCCGGCACGATCAAGGTGAAGAACTGGCACGACTTCCTCAATGCGAAGGAGGAGGCTGTCGGCGTGTGGGAGATCGTCGATGACCAAGGCAAGATCGTCTGGAAAGGAGATCTTCCTGAGCTCGACATTCCACCGCGCGGTGAACAGATTATCAAGCTGGCCATGCCCTCCGGACTGGAATCGACGAGCAACCGCAGTCACAGGCAGACGGAATACTGGATGAACGTGCGATTCCTTCTCCGGGCCGACAGCGCGTGGGCGAGGAAGGGCCACGAGCTGGGCTGGGATCAGTGGGAGTTCCCCAATCGGAGTTCGGCGATCACGATCGTCGACCGCGCACGAACGCCGCTGACGCTGCGCGAAGCCGGCCATCTGATCCGCTTCTCGAACGATCGCCTGGCAATCGTCTTCGATCGGTTGCAGGGCACGATCGCGAGCTACAGCTACGACGGCGTCAAGCTGCTCGACCGCGGACCCATCCCCGATTTCTGGCGCGCGATGACCGACAACGATCTCGGCGCCTGGAAGGCCGTCGTGAACAACGCGCGCAGAGACTCCTCGCTCGACATCACGGTGTGGCGACACGCGGGCGCGGCGTGGAGCGTGAAGGACGTCCAGGCGAAGCGCATCAGCGAGAGCACCGCGCAGGTCGTCGTGCAGGCGGACCTGCCGCTCGTGGGAGCCCGGTACGCCATGACGTATACGATCGATGGATCGGGGGACGTCACGGTCGACGGCGCGTATACGCCTGGCGCCACACCCGCCGCGATGATGCCCCGCTTCGGCATGGAGCTGATCGTCAGTCCGGGCTTCGAAAACATCCGCTGGCTCGGACGGGGCCCGGCCGAGACGTACATCGACCGCCAGTTCGAGCGCATCGGCGCGTATTCGTCGACCGTCCGTCAGCAATGGGTCGACTACTCGCGGCCGCAGGAAAACGGCAACAAGACCGACGTCCGCTGGGTCTCGCTGACCGACGATCGCGGCGTCGGGCTCATGGCCACCGGCGATCCGCTGCTCAGCGTCGGCGCGATGCACGCCGCGAAAGCGGACGTCGAGCAGGCCGCCTATTCGTTTCAGCTGCCGGACCGGCGCGAGATCTTTCTGAACCTCGACCTGAAGCAGATGGGCGCCGGCGGCATCGACAGCTGGAGCCGGAACGCGTGGCCGATGCCGCCATACCGCATCGACGCCGCGCAGCCGATGCGGTATCGCTACCACCTGTCGCCGATTACCGGAAACGCGCGAGCTGCTGCCAGACGGTGAGGCCCGCGAGGACGCCGAAGAAGAGGATCGACCAGACGAGCACCGCGAGCCGGAACGAGCGCACCCTGATCGGCGCCGGCAGAAACTTCCGGTTCAACTGGATCAGCAGCCCCGAGTACAGGAACATCATCGTCCCGCCCGTGCACGCCGAGATGACGAGGAGCACCATCGGCTGATTCAATCCGCCGAGGATGATCGCGCAGCCGATCGCGACGAGGCCCCAGACGAGATAGAAGTAGATGCGGCTCTCGGTGACGGACGAATCGCGGTAATACGTCGATTTCAGGACGTCGGCCGCGAGCCGGCTCGTGTAGTCGGTGATGCCCATCGCGGATCCGAACAGCGAGAACGCGCCGGTCGCCCAGAACAGCACGCCGAACCACGATCCGACGGCGGCTTGGAGCTTCCGTCCCTCGATCTGGAGGAACGCGACGCTCGCGGGCAGGCCCGGCTCGCCGTAGAGCGTCGAGTGAGCGAGCATCGACGTCAGGCAGATCGTCACGATGCTGACGGCAGCGAACGTCACCGCCTGCTCGACGTTCGCGAAGCGCCACCAGCGGCGCCAGCGCGCCATGTTGCCGGGCGTGGGCGTGAACAGATACGAGGTCACCACGCTCGCGCTCGCCTGGTCCTCGCCGGTGAGCGGGCTGACCAACCGCGGCACGTACTGCCCCATGCCGAAGCCCTTGTCGCGAATCCAGTTGCTCTGGCAGAGATTCTGCCCCCCGCCGGATCCCGCGAACGCGACCGCGCCGAGAAGCAGCGCGAAGCCGAGCTCGCCGGGCACGTGCCCGATCGCCATCACGCCCGCCGGCACGGCGCGCCACGTCTCGGCGTGAACGGCCAGGAGCAAGGCGAGGACGACGAGCGTCAGGACCATGGCGACCTTGACGAAGATCAGCCGCTCGAGCGCGTTGTACACCACCGGAGCGAGCGTCAACGCCACCCCGATGACGATCAGGATGGCGATGGAAATCGCGATCGGGCTTCCGCCGACGAGGAACGTCATCAATGTGGCCGAACTGAGCGCCCAACCGGGCCAGAGATTCCCGAAGTACACGAGGACGGCGAAGACGAGTCCCCAGTGCCGCCACGACCGATTGAATCCCGTGAGCGCGGTCTCTCCCGTCGCGAGGGTGTAGCGCTCGATCTCCATGTTCAGGTACAGCTGGGTGAGGATGCCGACGATCGCCGCCCAGAGAAAGACGAGGCCGACCTGCGACGCGATGTAGGGCCAGAGGATGAACTCGCCCGAGGAAATGCCGACGCCGGCGGCGACGATGCCGGGGCCGACGATGCGCCAGAGATGCCGAGGCGGCTCGGGTAAGTCGCGGACTTCCGGAGCTGGAAGGACGATCAAGAAGATTCCACAGGAGACCCGGCGATCGGGAAGCTTCTACTGCTCCCGACCTCTGGACCTCCTGTAAAAGGAATTACCAGATGATCTTTGCCCCGAGCTGGATGTCGCGCGGCAGATTGTTCTGGCTCGTGACCTTGCCGAAGTTCGCGTCGGTGGGATCCGTGTTCGCGTCGTTGAACACCACCACGTTGAACGCGTTCAGGAATTCGAGGTTGAATTGCGCGCGGGCCCGGCCGCCGACGGGCACCTGTTTGACGATCGAGATGTCCCACAGCTTCAGGAACGGGCTCCGCACGCCGTCGATGCGCGACGGAAAGTAGCGGATGTTGTTCACGAGGCCGATACGCTTGTCCCCCCGCTGCAGCGCCGGATCGTCGACGCCGTTGGTCTGCACGGCGGCGTCGTGGAAGTAGAACCCGCCGATGTCGAACACCGGCACGTTGGAGTTGCTCGTGTACTTCGCCTTGAGCGTCTTCGGGTCGCCGTTGAAATAGATGTTCCGGCTACCGAAGTCGAGCGGCCGGCCGCTCTGGAACTGGCCGATCGCATTGACGCTCCACCCGCCGATGATGCCGTTGAGCGCACCGGCGGCGTTCGAGCCCCAGGTCTTGCCGCGCCCGAACGGCAGCTCGTACAGAATGCTCGCGGCCATCCGGTTGGGCACGTCGTCGCGCGAGAGCCGCTTCTCGTAGGTCGTGTCCGTCGGGTTCAGCCTCGAGACCTGTTCCGTGAAATGCGAACGCGTATAGGTGAGAAGGATCGAATAGCCCGTCGAGAATCGCTTTTCGAGCGTGACCTGTCCCGAATTGTACTGGCTCGTCCCGTTCGTGCCCTGGGTCGGAACATTGTTGAACTGCGGAAACGGCCGCAGCAGCTGCGAGCGGACGACCGTCGCGTTCGTAAAGCCGGTGGGCAGCAGCCCCGCGAAGGGATTCGTCACGAGCGTGGCCAGGAAGTCGATCGTGGCCTGGTCGCGGGACGGTCTGGTCGACAGGTACTGCGCCGGAATGCCGTTCAGCTCCTCGTCGGTCGTGAGGTGGTACCCATGACTTCCCGCGTAGCCTGCCTCGAGGAGCCACTGGCCCGGCAGCTCACGCTGCACGTTCACCAGGTATCGCGAGAGCTGGGGATTCTGGGGATTGAGCGGCATGACGCGGAACGGTGACGTGCTGAGGCTCTGGCCCAGGAACGTGTTCGGTCCCAGAGAATTTCCGACCGGCTGCAGCACGCCCGAAGGATACGGATTGTCGAGCGTCGAGATGAAGGTGAGACCGTTGTTCTGGCTGGCGGTGAACGGCGTCGTCTGCGAGTAGCCCATCTGGTTGACGCCGTTCGAAAACACGAACGGCGACGTGTAGATGCCCCACCCGCCCCGTACCACCGTCTTGTCGGTCCATCTGTACGCGAAGCCGAGTCGGGGCTGGATGTTGTTCTTGTCCGTGTTCCAGAATCCGCGATGGCTGTCAGATGGGAACCCGAGGCCCCCGCGGGCGCGCCACGCCGACGCGGGAACCAGATCCGGGTGGGCCGCGTAGGCTGCCTCGGCGGCGGCGGTAATCGCAAGCGTGGCCGTCGGATCGAAGCCGCGGACGTTGCGGTTCTCGACTTCGGTTGGCGCGGCCTCGTAGTCGTAGCGGACGCCGAGATTCAGCGTCAGCTTGCTCGTCACCTTCCAGTCGTCCTGGACGAATGCGGCCTGATACCACTGATCGTCCGTGCGGATGCCGTTGATGTCGATGTTACCGCCGGTCGGAAAGCCGGTCAGGAACGACGCGATGTCCAGCCAGTTCTGCGCGGCGGACGTGTTCGTCTGCCTCGCGAAGCTGCTTTTCGAAATCGTGTACTCGCCCGCCATCCGGTTCGGGTTGGAGCCGAACTCGTGATAACGCCGCAGATCGTACCCGGCGCGCACCGAATGGTCGCCCAGGAGCTTCGTGTACGTCGGCTGGAACGAGTAGATCGTGTGCGTGGTGTTGGCGGCGAGGTTGTCGCCGAGGTCGCTGGTCGTGCTGAAGTCGAAGCTCGGGAAGTACTGCGCCCCGCGGAACAGGGAGACGACGGAGGGCGAGAACCCGAGCGAGGCGGGATCGAACTGGCCCTCATGCTGGCGCACGTTCGGCTCCTGGAACCGCTGCCAGCCGCCGCGGACCTCCCACAGCGAGCTGCTGCTCTGCGTCCAGGTGTGATCGACCGTAACGCCGTCGTTCTTGCGGAACAGGAAGTTCCCCGTCGGCACGATGCCGTTGACCTCGCCGTAGATGGCGTTGCGCGCCTCGCGCCGGTTGTTCCTCGTGTAGCGGACCATCAGGCGCTGTTTCGGCGTGAGTACGTGGTCGACGCGCGTCGACTCCGAGTTGAATCTGTCGGTCCGCGGGTTCGCGTAGAAGAAATTGTCCTGCCCGGTGTCGCTGCCCGGCTGGTTCGGGAGCGGGAAGTAGCTGAGCACCTTCTGCGCGATCGGGTTGATCCGGTTCGCCGGAATGATGTTGCCGGCGAATGCCGTCCGGATGACGTTGCTGCCGGTGGAGATTTGCGCCGAGAGCGGATCGTAAATGATGATTCCCTGCGAGAGCAGCGCCGAGAAGTCGCCGTTGCGCATCGCCTGCGTGGGCACCGTCTGCGACAGCGGCTCGGGGAACGTGTCGTACAGCCACTCGACGGCGCCGAAGAAGAACGTCTTGTTGTGGCCGTCGTACAAGCCGGGGATGTCGACCGGGCCGCCGACGGTGAAGCCCGGCCGCTTGTACTTGAGCTGCGGCTTCGCGGTCCCGTTCTTCTTCACGAAGAAGTCGGATTCGGCGAGCTTGTCGGACCGATAGTACGTGTAGCCGGATCCCCTGACCGAGTTGGTGCCGCTCTTCAGCGTCACGTTCACCGTCGCGCCCGCGGTGTGTCCGCTCGCGGCGTCGAAGCTCGCGGTCTCGACCTTGAACTCCTGCACGGCGCCCGCGGGAGGCACGAACGCGACCCGGCGGCCGTTGGCCATGTTCGGCGAGCCGTCCAGCGAGAACTCGTTGCCGCCCGGCGCTCCGCCGACGGTGATGCCGGATGTGCCGGCGTTGTCGAAGGGACGCGAGAACTTGAGATCGCCGGTGTAGGCGATGCCGGGCGTGAGGCGCGCGAGCGTAAACGGGTTGCCGTCGGAGAGCGGCATCATCGAGATCGTCTTCTCGCCGATGACCTGTCCCGTGGAGCCGGACGTCGTCGCGAGGAGCGGCGCTTCGGCCGTCACCGAGACGGTTTCCGACATCGCGCCCACTTCGAGCGTCAGATCGACGCCGAGCTTTTCACCGACGCGCACGTCCAGATTCTGGCGGACGATTTTCTTGAAGCCGGAAAGCTCCGCGGAAAGGGTGTAGGTGCCTGGATTCAGGAAGAGGATCGCGAAGTCGCCTTCGCTGTTGGTCGTGGTCGTCGAGGCGACGTTGGTCGCGACGTTGGTCGCGGTCACGCTGACGCCGGGGAGCCGTCCACCGGAACTGTCACTCACCCGCCCTGTAATCCCGCCTCGAAAGTCCTGCGCCGCCGTTGGCACGGATGCCGCGCACAGCAGTGCCAGCACCCAGGCGATTGATCGCTCCATACTCCCCCCTTAGAGCGGATAAGAGACCACACTTCAACGCTAAAGTAAACAGATTGCTTTGACTTTAGCGGTAAAGTATGAAATATTCCGCCGGCCGGTAATGTTCGATCTTCAGGGGAAGGTCGCCGTGGTGACCGGGGCGGGCTCGGGCATCGGGGCGGCCATCGCGCGGCTCTTCGCCAGCCGCGGCGCCACGATAGCTGCGGTCGATCTCGATGCGGCGGCGGCGCGGACCATCGCCCTCGACATCACGCGCGCGGGCGGCGCGGGGGCGGGACATCCGTGCGACGTCTCGCAGCCCTCCGCCGTCGATGGGCTCTTCCGCGGCCTCACTGCAGCGAACGCCCGGCTCGACATCCTCGTCAATAACGCAGGCATTGCCCATGTCGGCACGATCGAGCAGACGACGCCCGAGGACCTGGATCGCCTCTACCGGGTCAACGTATTCGGGGTGTATCTCTGCGCCCGCGCCGCGGTGCCCGTCATGCTGCGCCAGGGCGGAGGCGTGATCCTCAACATGGCGTCGATCGCCTCTCTCATCGGTCTGCCCGATCGCTTCGCCTACTCGATGTCGAAGGGCGCCGTCCTCTCGATGACGCGATCGATCGCTGTCGATTACGTGACGCGTGGCATCCGCTGCAACTGCATCTGTCCGGCCCGCGTGCACACGCCGTTTGTCGACGGGTTCGTCGCGAAGAACTACCCCGGGCGCGAGGCCGAGATGATGCGCACGCTGTCGGCCGCGCAGCCGATCGGCCGCATGGGCACGCCCGAGGAGGTCGCGCAGCTTGCGTTGTACCTCTGCTCCGACGAGGCGTCGTTCGTCACCGGCGCCGCCTATCCGCTCGACGGCGGGGTGACCGCCGTATGAAGTTGGCCAGGTACGGCGACCCGGGCGCGGAGCGGCCGGCCGTCCTGGTGGAAGACGGGACGCGCATCGACGCGTCCGCCTACGCACGCGATTACGATGAAGCGTTCTTCGCCGGCGACGGCCTCCGTGGATTGCGCGACTGGGTCGCCCGCCAGGGCGCGTCGGCGCCGCGCGTGGCGGCGGACGCGCGGATCGGCGCGCCCCTCGCCCGTCCGAGCAAGATCGTCTGCATCGGCCTGAATTTCCGTGACCACGCGGCGGAGACCGGCGCGGACATCCCGCGCGAGCCGGTGATCTTCTTCAAGTCGACGACCGCCCTCGCCGGTCCGAACGATCCCGTCTCGATTCCGCGCGGCGGCACGAAGCTCGATTGGGAGGTCGAGCTCGCCGTCATCGTCGGGCGCCGGGCCTCCTACGTCGCCGAAGATCGGGCGCTCGAGCACGTGGCGGGCTACGCGCTCCACAACGACTACTCGGAGCGCAGCTTTCAGCTCGAGCGCGGTGGCCAGTGGGTCAAAGGCAAGAGCGCGGACACGTTCGCGCCGATCGGGCCGTTTCTCGCCACCGCCGACGAGATCCCCGATCCGCACGCGCTCGGCATGTGGCTGACGGTCAACGGCGCGGCGCGGCAGCAGAGCACGACGGCAAATATGATCTTTCGCGTGCCGACGCTCGTCAGCTACGTGAGCCAGTTCATGACGCTCCTCCCCGGGGACGTCATCAGCACGGGCACGCCTGCGGGGGTCGCGCTCGGGATGAAGCCGGCTCCGGTCTATCTGCAGCCAGGCGATCTCGTCGAGCTCGGGATCGACGGGCTGGGACGTTCGCGGCAGAAAGTGATGGCGCATTCATGAGTCGACACGTCCTCGCGGTGGATCTGAAGGACGATCCCGCCATCATCGAGGAGTACAAAGCGCACCATCGGCGTGTCTGGCCCGAGGTCCTGCGAAGCCTCCGGCGCGCGGGTATCGCCGACATGGAGATCTACCTGCTCGGCCGGCGCCTCGTGATGCTCGTACAGACCAACGACGGCCTCGATTTCGAGCGCTGCCTCGCGACGCACGTCGCCTCGCACCCGCGCGTGGCCGAGTGGGAACGGCTGATGAAGTCACTGCAGGAACCGCCGCCGGGATCGGCGCCCGGCGAATGGTGGGCGCAGATGCAGCCCATCTTTCGTCTCGATCAGATCGACTCGATCTCGAACGAACCCGAATCTGCCCGCCGCGGCTGACCATGCGCGAGTTGCCCCAGGCCTGGCCGCGGCCGGCCCGTCCGCGGCCGATCGTCGTCATCGGCGCGGGCGCGATCGTTCGCACGGCGCACCTGCCGGCCTACCGGCGCCTGGATTATCCGGTGGCGGGCCTCTTCGACATCAAGACGGCGCAGGCGCAGGCGGCGGCGACCGAGTTCGGCATCGCGCAGGTCTTCGCGACGCTCGACGAGGCCGTCCGCACGCCGGATGCCATCTTCGACGTGGCCGTCCCCGGCGATCGGATTCTCGACATCCTCGAACGTCTGCCGCACGGTTCCGCGGTGCTGATGCAGAAGCCGATGGGACAGGACCTGGCGGCGGCCCGGCGCATCCTCGCCTGCTGCACGGGTCGCCATCTCACCGCGGCGGTGAACTTTCAACTGCGTTTCAGTCCCAACGTCCTGGCCCTGCACGATCTGCTCGAGCGCCGCGCCCTCGGGACGCTCGTCGACATCGACGTTCGCCTCGTCATCGATCAGCCGTGGCACCTCTGGACGTTTCTGGAAGGCGCGCCGAGGCTGGAAGTGGTGTATCACTCGATCCACTATCTGGACCTCATTCGATGGATCGCGGGAGAGCCGCAGTCGGTGTACTGCCGGGGCGTGGGACATCCCTCGACGCCGCAGCTCCGCGACACGCGCAGCTCGATCGTCCTCGACTACGGCGATCGCCTGCGCTGCTCGCTCGTGCTGAACCACACGCATCGTTTCGGGCCGAGGCACCGCGCGTCGCAATTGATGGTCGAGGGGCTCGACGGCGCGGCGCAGCTCACCTTTGGCGTGAATCTCGACTACCCGGCCGGACCCGCGGACACGATGGAGGTCGCGTGCGGCGGCGACCGAGATGCCGGGTGGAGGCCCGTGCCGCTGCGCGGCTCGTGGTTCACCGAAGCGTTCGAGGGACCGATGTCCAACCTCCAGCGGTTCGCCGCCGGCGAAGACGCGACGCTCGTCGGCTCCGTGCAGGACGCGATCAAGACGATGGCGGTCGTGGAAGCGTGCTACGAATCGAGCGCCCGCGGCGGCACGCCGATCCCGAACGTCGAAAGCAAGAGCCAGTGAGCGCAGCGAGCGTCAAGCGGTTCGGCGGGCGAGGCCCCCGGCCAGGCGATCGAAGCAGATGGTACGCAGGAGCAGAAGAGGTCAGGAGACGTTTTGGTCTTCTTGTTCCAACGACTCCTGATCTTGTGTGCTCCTGCGAAGGGTTTTCGTGAAGCCAGACGTCGAAAAAACGCGAGGGCCAGATGGTACGCAGGAGCATAAGAGGTCAGGAGACGTTTGGGTCTTCTTGTTCCAACGGACTCCTGATCTCGTGTGTGCTCCTGCAAGGGGGTTTCGTGAAGACAGACGTCGAAAAACTCGAAGGCCAGATCGCACGCAGGAGTATAAGAGCTCAGGAGACGTTTTGGTCTTCTTGTTCCAAAGCAACTCCTGGTCTCCTGGCCTCCTACGAAAGAGCGTCGTGAAGAGGTTCGAATCTCTCGAGAGGGTACCGGGAGGTCAGCGGGGCGACGCCCTCCGGCGCGAGCGAATGAGCGCAGCGAATGAGCCACGCGAGCGGAACGAGCCGGCGGAGCGGCGAGCGAGGGAGCGTGCAGGGGGGTCCGGCGGGGCGACGCCCCCCGGAACAATGATCGACAGCCACCAGCATTTCTGGCGCTACGATCCGACGGAGTACGAGTGGATCGATGATTCCATGGCCGCGCTGCGGCGCGATTTCCTGCCGCCCGACGCAAAGCGCGAAATGGACGCCGCGTCCGTCGCCGCGTGCATTGCGGTCCAGGCCCGACAGACGCTCGACGAGACGCGCTGGCTGCTCGACCTCGCCGATCGCCATCCGTTCGTCGCCGGCATCGTCGGCTGGATCGATCTGCAGGCCGTCGACGCGGATGCGCAGCTCGAGGAGTTCTCGAGCCGCGCGCGGCTCGTCGGGATCCGCCATATCGTTCAGGGAGAGCCGGATGATTTTCTCGATCGCCCGGCGTTCCGGAGCGGGATCGGGCGGCTCGAGCGGTCCGGGCTCGCGTACGACATCCTGGTGTACGCGCGCCAACTGGCAGCGGCCATACGGTTCGCGGGGGCGTTTCCGAAGCAGCGCTTCGTGCTCGACCACCTCGGCAAGCCCGATGTCCGCCGCGGCGAATTCAACGGCTGGCGGCGCGATCTCGATCGCCTGGCGGCGCTGCCCAACGTCTGCTGCAAGCTGTCGGGACTCGTCACCGAGGCCGACTGGCGCGCCTGGACGCCCGGTCAGTTGCGCCCGTATCTCGACGCCGCCCTCGAGTCGTTCGGTCCGGCGCGCCTGATGATCGGGTCGGACTGGCCGGTGTGCACCATCGCGGCGCCATATGAAGAGGTCATCGCGCTCGTGCGCGACGCGATCGCCGAGTACTCCGAGTCTGAGCGTCGGCAGATCCTGAGCGGGACGGCTGAGAGTTTCTATCTGGCGGAGACAACATGAAGAGGATATTCGCGCTCGCTCTCCTCGCGACACTAGCCGGCTGCGGCGGCGGCAAGACCGGCGGATCGGCCGCTTCGCCGGGCCAGTACACGATCGCCGTCATCCCGAAAGGCACGTCGCACGTCTTCTGGCAGAGCATCCATGCCGGCGCCGAACAGGCGGCCAAAGAGCTCGGCGTGACGGTCATCTGGCGCGGACCGCTGCGCGAAGACGACCGCGACTCGCAGATCTCCGAGGTCGAGGGGTTCGTCAGCCGGGGCGTGTCCGGGATCGTCCTGGCGCCGCTCGACGAAACCGCGCTGATGCAGCCGGTCGCCGAAGCCGTCCACCACAACATCCCGGTCGTGGTCATCGACTCGGGCTTGAAGGGTGGCGACTACGTCAGCTTCGTCGCGACCGACAACCTGAAGGGCGGACGCCTGGGCGGCGATCGGCTGGCGGAGGTGATGAACAAGAAAGGAAAGGTGATCCTGCTCCGTTACGCCGAAGGGCACGACAGCACCTCCAGGCGCGAGCAGGGATTCCTCGACGCCATGAAAGCGAATCCCGGCATCGACGTCGTCAGCTCGAACCAGTACGCCGGCACCGACGTCGAGGGCGCGTACAAGAAAGCCGAGGCGATGCTGAGCAGCTACAAGAAGCCCGACGGCTCGCTCGGCATCGACGGCATCTTCACGCCGAACGAGTCGGTCTCGTTCGCCGTGCTGCGCGTGCTGCAGGACGACGGGTGGGCCGGCAAGGTGAAGTTCGTCGGGTTCGATGCCTCCCCCAACCTCGTGAAGGGGCTGCGCGACGGCGGCCTCGACGGGATCGTGCTCCAGGATCCGGTCCACATGGGATACCTGGGCGTGAAGACCATGGTGGCGCATCTCAAGGGACAGCCCGTCGAGAAGTGGATCGACACCGGCGTTCACGTCGCCACGCGCGACAACATGACTACGCCCGAGATGAAGGCGCTGCTGGAGCCGGAACTGGCCAAATGACCGCGGCGTTCGAGATGCGCGGCATCCGCAAGACGTTCGGCGCGACCGTCGCGCTCGACGGCGTGGATCTGTCGGTGGCCGCCGGAGAAATCTGCGGCCTCGTCGGGCAGAACGGTGCCGGCAAGAGCACGCTGATGGCCATCCTCGCCGGCGCGCTGGAGCCCGACGGCGGGTCCATGGCAATCGACGGCCGCCCGTACGCGCCGCGGAGCCCGATCGAGGCTCGGCGCGCGGGGGTCGCGATGATCTATCAGGAGCTCTCGCTCGCGCCGGATCTCTCTGTGATGGAGAACATCGTGCTGGGCGCCGAGCCGATGCGCTTCGGCCTCGTCGACCGCCACCGGATGCGCGAACTGGCGTCGGCCGCGCTCGCGCAGCTCGGGCACCAGGACATTCCGCCGGAGGCGAAGGCGGGCACGCTGTCGGTCGCCGCGCAGCAGCTCGTCGAGGTCGCCAGGGCGCTCGCGATCGGCTGCCGCGTTCTCGTGCTCGACGAGCCGACCAGCTCGCTGGGCCGCGCGGACGTGCAGCAATTGTTCGCGCTGCTCGAGCGGCTGAAGTCGCAGGGACACGCAATCGTCTACATCTCGCATTTCATCGAAGAGGTGAAGGCCGTCACCGATCGTTTCGTCGTGCTGCGCGACGGCCGGAACGCCGGCGGCGGCGCCACGCGCGACGCGAGCAACGACGCCATCGTCGCGCTCATGGTCGGCGCGGCGCAGGGGGATCTGTTTCCGCGCAGCCCCCGGCGCCGGGGGGACGCCATCCTCGACGTCCACGCGCTCGAGCCGGGGTCCGCGTCGTTCACGCTTCATCGGGGGGAGATTCTCGGCATCGCGGGCCTGGTCGGATCCGGCCGCACGCGTCTGCTCCGGACGATCTTCGGGCTCGAACCTATCCGAAGCGGCCGGGTGCGACTCGGCGTCGTGACGGCCAAGGGCGAGAGCGAAAGCCGCCGGGCCGATCCCCGCGCGCGCTGGCGCGAGGGGATGGGTCTGCTCAGCGAAGATCGAAAAGCGGAAGGGCTCGCGCTTGGCCTGAGCGTCGCCGACAATCTCACGCTCACCCGGCTCGACCCCTTCGGTCCGCCGCCGCTCGTCTTTCCCGCGCGCCAGCAGGCCGCGTCACGGACGTGGATTGCGAAGATGGACATCAGGTGCGCCGGCCCGACGCAGCCGGCCGGGGAGCTGTCGGGTGGCAACCAGCAGAAGATCGCGCTCGCGCGTCTGCTCCATCACGACGTCGACGTGCTGGTGCTCGACGAACCGACGCGCGGGATCGACGTCGGCAGCAAGGCGCAGATCTACCGGCTGATCGACGCACTCGTCGCCGATCCGGACGCGGGATCCGCGCCGCTGTCCACGCGCAAGCCGAAAGCCGTGCTCATGGTGAGCAACTACCTGCCGGAGCTGCTCGGATTGTGCGATCGCATTGCCGTCATGCGCCGCGGCCGCCTCGAGGCGCCTCAGCCGGCCGATGGCCTGACGGAGCACGATCTCGTCATGCGCGCGACGGGAGCGGCATGACGGCACGGTCCCTGCTGGATCGCACGGGCACGCTGATCGGCCTGATTCTGGTTGCCGCGATCTTCGGCGCGCTGGTCGGGCGCCAGTTTTTTGCGCCCGCCAACGTCGAGCTCATGGCGCGGCAGACCGCGATCGTCTGCATGGCGGCGCTCGGGATGACCGTCGTCATCGCGCTGGGGGGCATCGACCTGTCCGTCGGATCGATGATCGCGCTGACGACGGTGGTCATCGCCGCGGCGCTCCGCGACGGCGCGTCGCCGATTGTCGCCTCCGCGGCCGGCATCGGCGCCGCAGCGATCTGCGGACTGTTGAACGGCGTGCTCATCACGCAGCTGCGCGTCGTGCCGTTCATCGTCACGCTCGGAACGATGCTCGTCGTCCGCGGCGCGGCCAAGGGCATCGCGGAAGAGCGCCGGATCGAGGCGCCGATCACGTGGCTGAACGGTCTGCTGCGGACGCAGTCCGGAAGCCTGCTCCTGCCGGGCGGGATCTGGGCAGTGATTGTCGCGGCGCTCCTGGTGGGCGCGGTGCTGCGCTATACGCGCTTCGGCCGGCACCTGTTCGCGATTGGATCGAACGAACGGATGGCGCGGCTCTGCGGCGTGGCCATCTCGCGGACGAAGATCGTCGTCTATACCCTGAGCGCGATCCTGACGGGACTGGCGGGCCTGCTGCAGTTTTCGAAGATCGCCGTCGGGGATCCGACGGTGGCCATCGGCCTCGAGCTCGACGTGATCGCGGCGGTCATCATTGGCGGCGGCAGCCTGCTCGGCGGACGGGGGTCGGTCGCCGGCACTATCATGGGCGCCGCCATCATGGCCATCATTCAGGTCGGGTGCACGCAGAAAGGGCTCGCGAGCTGGGTCCAGCAGATTCTGACAGGAACGATTATCGTCGTCGCGGTTGCGCTCGACCGCGTCAGATCGACCCGCATCTGAACGGGTGCCGAACGTGAAGATCACGCGCCTCGAGATCATCGATTTGCGGTTCCCGACCTCGCTGACCAGCGCGGGGACCGATGCCGTGCACAAGGACCCGGACTACTCCGCGGCTTACGTGATTCTGCACACCGACTCCGATCTTCAGGGGCACGGCTTCACGTTCACGATCGGGCGCGGCAACGAGATCTGCGCCGACGCGATACGGGCCTTCAGCCCGCTCGTCGTCGGGCGCGACCTCGACGAGATCGCGGGCGATCAGGCGGGGTTCTGGCGGTCGCTTGCGGGAGATTCGCAGCTGCGATGGCTCGGCCCTGAGAAGGGCGTCATTCACATCTCGATGGCCGCGATCGTCAATGCGGTGTGGGATCTGCAGGCGAAGCGCGCGCGCAAGCCGGTGTGGAAGCTGCTGGCCGACATGACGCCCCGGGAGATCGTCCGCTGCATCGACTTTCATTACATCACCGACGCACTGCCGCCCGAGGAAGCGACCGAGATCCTCGAGCGTCAGGCGCGGACGAAGGCCGATCGCGAACCGATACTGCTCCGCGACGGCTACCCGGCATACACGACCTCCGCGGGCTGGATGGGATACGAAGACGACAAGGTCTGCGTGCTGTGCCGCGAGGCGGTCGCGGATGGATTCACGCACTTCAAGGTCAAGGTCGGCGGCGATCCCGAGGACGACGCCCGCAGGGTCGCCCTCGTGCGGAAGGAAATCGGCCCGAAGCTCAAGCTCATGATCGACGCGAACCAGCGCTGGGACGTCGACGAGGCGATCGCCCGCGTACGCGATCTCGCGAAGTACGATCTGCTCTGGATCGAGGAGCCCACGAGCCCGGACGATGTGCTGGGCCACGCCGCGATCGCGCGCGCGGTGAAGCCCGTTGGCGTGGCGACCGGCGAGCACTGCGCGAACCGCGTCCTGTTCAAGCAGTTGCTCCAGTCCGGCGCGATCGCCTTCTGCCAGATCGACAGTTGCCGGCTCGGCGGCGTGAACGAGAACCTGGCCGTGATCCTGATGGCCGCGAAGTTCGGCGTCCCCGTCTGCCCGCACGCCGGAGGTGTCGGGTTGTGCGAGCTCGTGCAGCATCTCTCGATGTGGGACTTCCTGGCCGTATCGGGCCGCATGGACGATCGCGTCACGGAGTTCGTGGATCACCTGCACGAGCACTTCGTCGATCCGGTCGTGCTCAGGCGCGGACGCTACATGGCGCCTCGAGCGCCGGGCTACAGCAGCGCCATCAAGTCCGAATCCCGGGAGGCATATCGCTATCCCGATGGTCCCGTGTGGACCGAGCTTCGCGGAGAACTCCGACATGCGTAGATCTCATCTGGTGGCCCTGTTCGTCGTCGTTGCGCTCTCGACAGCGCGAGCGGCACCGAGCGCGGTCCAGGGACCGCAGCAGGGCCGCTTCGACGTCCGGCGCTTCGGCGCCGTCGGCGACGGCAAGACCGTCGACACCGACGCGATCAACAAGGCGATCGACGCGGCGAAAGCGGCCGGCGGCGGCACCGTCGTCTTTCACGGCGGCACGTTCGTCTCGGGCTCGATTCATCTGCAGAGCCACGTCGCGCTGTTCATCGATCACGGTGCGACGATCGAGGCGGGCCCGATCGATCGCGCCCCCTGCGATTCACCCGAGCCGAACCAGTGGGACAAGTTCCAGGATTTCGGCCACAGCCACTGGCACAACAGCCTGATGTGGGGCGAGAACCTCGACGACGTCGCGATTTTCGGCACGGGGACGATCCACGGGACCACGCTGAACCGCTCCGCCAACGCGAACTCCCCCGCCGGAACGGGCAACAAGGCGATCGCCCTCAAGAACTCGCGCAACGTCACGATCCGCGACATCACGATCTCGCACGGCGGCCACTTCGCGATCCTCGCCACCGGCGTCGATAATCTCACGGTGGACAACGTGAAGATCGACACGCAGCGCGACGGCATCGACGTCGACGCCTGTCGGAACGTCCGGCTGTCGAACATGACGGTGAACTCGCCGTTCGACGACGGCATCTGCCTGAAGAGCAGCTTCGGCCTCGGCGTCGCCAGGCCGACCGAGAACGTCACGATCACGAACTGCCAGGTGAGCGGCTATGACGAGGGAACTTTCATCGACGGCACCTTCAAGCGCGAGCACAAGTACGGGCGCGGCACGACCGGACGGATCAAGTTCGGCACCGAGAGCAGCGGCGGCTTCCGGAACATCACGATCTCGAATTGCCTGTTCGACTACAGCCGCGGGCTGGCGATCGAGACCGTGGACGGCGGCCCGATCGAAGACGTCACCATCGACAACATCACGATGCGCGACATCGTGAACGCGCCAATTTTCATCCGGCGGGGCAACCGCGCGCGCACGCCCGGCGATCCGCCGCCGGGCGTCCTCCGGCGCGTCATCATCAGCAACGTCGTCGCCTCGGGTGTCAGCGACGCGCACGGGATCCTGATCAGCGGGATTCCCGGCTATCCGATCGAAGACCTCCGGCTGAGCAACATCCGGATTCATTACGCCGGCGGCGGGACGTCGGCCGACGCGGCGTTGGATCCGGCCGAGAAGGAGAAGGATTATCCGGAACCGGACATGTTCGGCCGGATGCCGTCGTACGCGCTGTTCGCGCGGCACGTCGCCGGCCTCGACTTCAGGGACGGAGATTTCACCTTCGACAAGGCCGAGCTGAGGCCGGCGATCCAGCTCCGCGACGTGGCGCGCGTCGACATCGACAACCTCCGCGCGCAGACGCCCGGGACGGACAGTCGCGGCATGCTGAAGCCGATCCACCTGACGAAGGTCGTGAAAGAGTCCTTTTAGCGCGCCGCTGAAAGGTGGCGGCCCCAATGTCGAAGGGCGGATGTCATATGGCGGAGCGACCGAGCGCAGCGAGTGAGCCACGCGAACGGAGCGCGCCGGCGAAGCGGCGCGTGAGAGAGCGTGGAGGGGAGTCCGAGGGGCGAAGCCCCTCGGATGATTAATGTCAGGCACGCTGACGCGGCGGAACTTCCTGTCGTTCGATTTCGGCGACCGACGCGGCGGCGCGGATCACTGGATCCGCATCCACCGCATCGCGATGGCGTGCCGGTTCGAGGTGATGCTGTCGTCCGACGACGCGGCGGACGTGAGCGCGGCGCGGGCGGCGCTCGACGAAGCCGACGAGATCGAGGCGATCCTCACGGTCTTCCGCGAGACGAGCGACGTCGTCGATCTCAACAACCGGGCGGCGGCCGAGCCGGTGCGCGTCGCGCCGGCGCTGTTCGCGCTCCTCGAGCGAAGCGCGGAGCTGCACGCGCGGACGGAGGGGGCGTTCGACATCACGTCGACGCCGCTCAGCCGGTGCTGGGGCTTCCTCAAACGGGAAGGGCGGCTGCCTCCGGATGACGCCATCGAGCACGCGCGGACGCTCGTCGGCATGCGTCACGTGCATCTCGATTCGGCGCAGCGAACGGTACGCTTCGACCACGGCGGCGTCGAGCTGAACTTCGGGGCGATCGGCAAGGGCTACGCGCTCGACCGGATGGGCGAGGTGCTGCGCGCGCGGGGGACGCGGCGCGCGCTGCTGTCGGCGGGACGCAGCAGCGTCCTGGCGCTCGGCGGACACGGACGCGGATGGCCGATCGACGTGCGACCGCGGCTCGCGAGCCGCAAGGTCGGACGCCTGTGGATCCGCAGCGGCGCGGTCGGCACCAGCGGCGCCGGCGAGCAGTTCATCGAAGTCGAGGGCCGTCGGTACGGGCACGTGATCGATCCGCGCACGGGCCGTCCGGCGTTCGGCGTGCTGGGCGCGAGCGTCATCGCCCCCGACGCCGCTTCGGCGGACGCCCTCTCGACGGCGTTTCTGATCGCCGGGCCGGACCTCGCGACGCGCTATTGCGCGGCGCACCCCGGCACGATGGCAGTACTGGTCATGGACGACCCTGTTGAAACCACCAGCGTGTTCGGCCGCTACAATGGCGCGACACTGGAGATGCTGACATGAACCTCACACCCGAGCAGATGGCCAACGGCCGCAGAAACTTCCTGAAGACGATCGCCGGCGTGCCCGCCGTCGCGGCGCTCGGCGCCGCATCGATGGTCAAAGGGCCCGTGAAGGGCGGGCGCGTGCGGGTCGGCTTCATCGGCGTTGGCGGCCAGGGGCGCGCCCTCCTCGGCCGCGTGGATCACAGCTACGTCGAGGTCAAGGCGATGGCCGACATCCGGCCGGATTCGCTCGCGGCCGCCGACGCGATTCTCCAGAAAGCGGGACAGCCGCCCGCCAGACACTACGTCGAATTCAAGGACATGCTCGAGCACGAGGACATCGAGGGCATCATCACCGCGCCGCCGCTGTGGATGCACGCCGACATCGTCACCGCCTGCCTCAACGCCGGCAAGCACGTGTTGTGCGAGAAGATGATCGCCAAGACGCGCGATGGCTACCACGCGATGATCGACGCGGCCAGGAAAAACGGCCGCGTGCTCGAGATCGGCTATCAGCGGAACTACAACCCGATTTATCGCTCGGCCTACGAAGGCGTGATGAAGACCGGCGCGCTCGGCGAGATCTACCACATTCGCCTGGCGTGGATGCGCAACGGCAATTGGCGACGCAAGGGCGATCCGCCCTCGAAGGATTACGACGCCTCGAAGTGGGGGTACCCGACGTGGGATCACCTCAACAACTGGCGTCTCTACTGGAAGTATTCCGAAGGTCTCTTCTGCGAGCTCGGCAGCCACCAGGTCAACGCGGCGAACTGGTTCCTGGGCGCAGAGCCAAAGCGCGTGCAGGCGATGGGCGGCATCTATCGCTTCAAGGACGGCCGCGAAGTCCCGGATCACGTGTACGCCACGTTCGAGTACCCCGGCGGCATCACGGGCACGTTCAGCTCGATCGAATCGAACGCGTTCGACGAACGCTACGAAGCGTTCTTTGGAACGAAGGGCACCCTCATCATCCGTAACGAGAACGACGCCATGCTGTTCGACGAAGGCGACGCCGGCAAGGCGGCCACCGGCGTGGAGGTCGCTCCGAAGGGCGCAGGCGCCGCGCTCGAGACGTCGGAAACCAAGCCGCAGCAGGCGGGCGGCTCGGCCACGGCGAAGGCGCAGCAGACGACGGCCGGCGCGAAGACCGTGTCGCCGAGCACGTACGAAATCAACGGCTGGGCGTCGGCGATCCGGTGCGATACCGCCCTCAACTGCGGCCCGGAGAAGGCGTCGCACTCGGCGAGCTGGACGATCGCGGCCAACGAGGCGGTGCGCACCGGCCAGATCGTCACGATTCCCTGACGGTGGACGCTGTCTCGTATCCGCGCGTCGCGTCGTCCAAGACGGCGGCCGCCTTTCGCGCCCACCTGCGCGCGTGCGGCGCGGCGATCGAGCTCGATGACGTCCTCGACGCGGCGGAGACGTCGCCCCTCGCGGCTCCGTTCGAGCGCGACGGCGTGCGCATCGGCAACCGGTTCTGCGTCCTGCCGATGGAGGGCTGGGACGGCACCGCCGAAGGGGAGCCGAGCGAGCTGACGCGGCGGCGATGGGCGCGCTTCGGCGTCAGCGGCGCGAAACTGATCTGGGGCGGCGAAGCGGTCGCCGTCCGCCAGGACGGCCGCGCGAACCCGAATCAGCTCGTCCTGACCGATCGCACGCAGGCGGCCATCGCCGGTCTCCGCGACACCCTCATCGACGCGCACCGCGAGCGCTTCGGCGCCGGAGCAGACACAGATCTCTACGTCGGTCTCCAGCTCACGCACTCCGGACGGTACGCGCGCCCGTCCGAGAAGGCGACGCCCGAGCCGCGCGCCGCTTACGCGCACCCGCTGCTCGATCGCCGGTTTCCCGCGGGCGTGCCGCTGCTCTCAGACGACGACCTCGATCGACTCGTCGATCGTTTCATCGCCGCCGCGCGCCTCGCGCGCGACGCCGGATTCGGGTTCGTCGACATCAAGCATTGCCACGGCTATCTCGGCCACGAGCTGTTGAGCGCGCGGGCGCGCGAGGGGCGGTACGGCGGATCGTTCGAGAACCGCACGCGGTTCCTCCGGTCGGTGGTCGACGGCATCCGCGCCGCGGTTCCGCGCCTCGGCATCGCCGTGCGGCTGTCCGCATTCGACGTCGTGCCGTTTCGAAAGGGAGAGGACGGCGTCGGCGTCGCGGAAACGCCCGCACCGGATTATCGATCGGCGTTCGGGCTGCTCGAGAAGGGCGATATGGACGCGGCGCTCTCGGACGCGCGAGAGCTGCTGGCGTGGCTCGAGCGGATCGGCGTCCGGTGGGTCTGCATCACCGCAGGCAGTCCGTACTACAATCCGCACGTCCAGCGCCCCGCGCTCTTTCCGCCGAGCGACGGCTACCTGCCGCCCGAGGACCCGCTCGTCGGCGTCGCGCGGCAGATCGACGCGACAGCGCGGTTGAAGAAGGCATTTCCCTCGCTGGCGATCGTCGGATCCGCCTACACGTATCTGCAGGACTGGCTGCCCAACGTCGCGCAGTACAACGTCCGGCACGGCCTGACCGACTTCGTCGGCCTCGGCCGCATGGTGCTGTCGTATCCCGAGTTGCCCGCGGATATGCTCGCCGGTCGCGCGCTTCAGCGGAAGCAGATCTGCCGCACGTTCAGCGACTGCACGACCGGCCCGCGGCTGGGCCTGGTGTCCGGCTGCTATCCGCTCGACGATTTCTACAAACACCATCCCGACGCCGAGGAGCTGCGCGCGCGTAAGCAAACCTGATGTCGACGTTCATTCCTCGGGCTCCGTCTGCTTCAGGTACTGCATGTAGGCGTTCAGCGCGTTGCGGTTGTGCTGGCGGACGTATGCCTCCAACTCGACAAAGGTGCGGCGGCGAATCGCGGCAACGATGTCGCAGTGCTCCTGCTGCGCGGCGAGCACGCGATGGCTGAGCACGTCCTTGAAATACAGGCGGCGGATCCGATCCCAGCGCTCGAGCACCCGCGCCATCATTTCCGCGAGGAGCGGCAGGCCGGTCGACGCGCTGATGGTCTGATGGAACTCGGTGTTCAGATCGGCCCACCGATCCGAGCGCCCCGACGTCGCGTGGTCGTCCATACGCGCCACGAGCCGATCGAGCGCGGCCAGCGCATTCGGCGCCGCGCGCTCCGCGACCAGACGCGTGGACACGATTTCGAGTCCTTCGAGCACCGTGAAGACGTCGACGATGGACTCGCGCGAGACCGGCGCAACGGCGGCGCCGACGTGCGGCACGTTGACGACCAGGCCGTCGGCCTGCAGCATCTGCAGCGCCTCCCGGACGGGGATGATGCTGACGCCGAGCCGCCGGGCCAGCACGTCGATCACGAGACGCTCGGCGGGCCGGAGCTCGCAGGTAATGATCGCCCGGCGCAGCGTCTGATGCACAAAGTCCTGCTTCGTCTGGTGGCGGGCGGCGGGGGCGGCAGAAGACAGAGGCATGTGGACGGGTTGCGACCGTGTGGCCGCATATGATATATGACCCACGCCGGTTGGTAAACCACTGGTACAGGGAGGACGCATGATTATTGTTGGGCGACGGGTGCTGGGGCTTGTGGCCGGCATCTGTCTCGCCGCGAGCGCGCCGGCGGCGGCACAAACGAACACCGGGCGCATCTCCGGGACCGTCGCGGACTCGTCCGGCGGCGTGCTGCCAGGTGTCTCCGTCACGGCCACCAACGAAGGCACGGGCCTCACGCGCACCTCGACGACTGACGGCCAGGGCGGCTACGTCTTCGTCGATCTGCCGGTTGGCACGTATACGGTGAAGACTGAGCTCTCGGGCTTCAAGGGCTCCGTCAAGACCGGCTACACGCTCAACGCCGACGGCCGGGTCACCGTGGACTTCAAGCTCGAAGTCGGCTCGGTGTCGGAGTCGGTCCAGGTCACCGCCGCGGGCGAGACGGTCAACACCACATCCGGCGAGGTCGCGCGCGTCGTCGATCGCGAGCAGGTGCAGAACCTTGCGCTGAACGGCCGCAACTACATGCAGCTGGCGACCCTGATTCCGGGCTCTCCCGTCCTCGACACGAACGCGCTCGACATCATGACGGGGCTCGGCATCAACACGTCGGTGAACGGCAGCCGCACGAACGCGAGCCTG